>JBHJMN010000061.1:0-25560 GCA_042219835.1 Paenibacillus elgii | reverse complement strand
GCGTGACAGAATACGCTGTTCCTTCGCTAATTTTTCCAAGGCTCGACGATAGAAATGAGGGGAATTGGCTGTCTTCCCCTCTTCACTTTCAACAAATAAGCCGTTCATGGAAAAATCCAAGCCAACAACAGCTTGTACTTCTTTTGGTACCGGTTGATATTCGTATTCGGTGAGGATCGAAATATAGTATTTTCCTGTTTTTGTTCGAGAAACCGTGCAAGACTTGATGATGTGATGTGACAGAATTTCTCGATGCTGCTTCATTTTTACAAGTTTCAGTTTCGGTAATTTGATACAGCCATCCAAGAGCATGATGTTTCCGTTGACCACGTTCGTTGTATAGGACTGCTTTGCTTTACGACTTTTGAACTTCGGAAATTCAGCACGTCTGGAAAAGAAGTTTTGGTATGCCTTTTGCAGATGGAGCTGAGCGTTTGCTAACGCTAGGCTATCTACTTCTTTTAGCCAAGGATGCTACTCTTGTATTTTGCAGGTGTAGGTAACTTTCGTTTCTTCCATGCAGCTTGATCATCCTTGAATTGCTCGTAGGTTTCCTTTCGTTCAGCCAACATTTTGTTGTAAACAAAACGAACGCAACCGAAGGTTTTTGCAAGCAGTTGTTCTTGTTGAGGCGTTGGGTACAAACGGAACTTATAGGCCTTGTTTGCTATGTCCAGTCACCTCACTTCATCCCTTGTGGAAACTCTTTTTTATCAGCAACAAACATTTCTTTCACATAGTCAGATATGGTCATCCATCACTTTTCTACGATATTCACAACCAAAACAAGATGATAATACAGCGAGAACACCGAATGATTATTTTTGTCTAATTTCATTGATATAAGAACCTTTCTTTTATCTAATACTGATTATATCTCGTCATAGAAAATATGGCAATAAAAAAGACTTTAGGCTTCGCCTACCGAAATTCATCTCCCACTTTCATCAAGCTTCGCAAGATTTAGAAGAGGGAGACTTCTTTCGGAGGGAAGTTAAAACCTGACCCTTTGAACCTGCTAGTTAAGACTGACGTAGGGAGCAAATAACAACAGATCGTGTTATTTTCCCCTTGTCTGAAATAGGACAAGGGCTTTTTATCTTTATACAGGTAACAGAGTGGAGAGGATAGACTTGAAAAAAGTACTAACGATCTCCGGTTCGGATTTACAAAAACGGATTAAAGAAAGGATCTGAGTGAGATCAATGGACAATAACTTAACCTCAAGTATCGGCAGCTTAGTGAGCAGCGTCCGGCAAACCAAGCCTTTGGTTCACCATCTTACCAATTATGTGACCGTCAACGATTGCGCCAACGTTACGCTGGCCATCGGCGCTTCTCCTATCATGGCTGACGATATCGAGGAAGCGGCTGACATTACCGCCATATCCTCCGCGCTTGTGTTGAATATCGGAACATTGAATAGCCGAACCGTAGAATCCATGCTTGCCGCCGGGAAGAAAGCAAACGAGACAGGCATCCCCGTCGTTTTGGACCCCGTGGGCGCAGGCGCGTCGAAGTTCCGCAATCAGACGGTTAGGATGCTGCTGGAACAATTACAATTCAGCGTCATCCGCGGCAATATGTCTGAAATCCGTTATATCGCCGGACTCCAAGCAACAACGAAAGGGGTGGACGCTTCCGAAGCGGACTTGGAAAACAGTCTGCAAAGCGGCATCGATATTGCGAGCGAGTTGGCGGAACAATATCATTGTGCGGTTGCAATCACCGGTGCGACCGATATCGTATCCGATGGCCGAAGCGTAATTTGTATGGAGAACGGGCATCCGATGCTCGGCTCGATAACCGGTACAGGATGTATGAGCACTTCCCTTATCGGCTCGTTCTGCGGCGTCACGGAGGATTACCGCTTGGCGGCCGTTGCCGGTCTTTTGTGCATGGGTATTGCCGGGGAGATTGCTTATGAAACCGCCGGTCAACAAGGAAACGGCAGCTACCGTGTAGCTCTCATCGATGAAATAAGCAAAATGAGCTCCCAGACGATGCACGAGAGGGCTAAAGTATATGAAGCCTGAGCTAGAGTGATGTCTCGCCCGTATCTTTTTTTCTAGTACAATGGTGAAAGGAAAACTTTTTTAGGATGCGGAGGGCCGGTATCTTGAAAATGACCGTTAAACCGACTCGTTGGGAGTTGTCTTCGATTTGCCCGGATGGCATGGATAGCGCAGGATTCATTCAACTTTTGGATCGATTGAAGGCTTCACTGGATCAAATGGGGAAGGACAGCAATCGTGGTCCGGTTTACGAACCCGAACTGCGTGCGCTTTCCGAGGCAGTGAAACAAATCGAGAAGGCGGAGTACTTTTCCTATTGCTTACCCTGCGAAGATACGGAGCCTGACGTATTGCATTCATTGCAAGCCTCCATCGGGGCATTAAAATCTCAAGTAAGGATCATCATTTCCAACTGGCGGGTCCGTGTGCAAACCATGTCAAAAGCACAAATGGATGCTTTGGCCGAACGGGCCCATCCTAATCTCATATCCGATTTACTATCCGGCTATTGCCACGCTGACATCTCGGAGATCAATTCGGCGATGGAAGCTTTAAAAAACCTTGAAGAAGCCTATATGCAGCTTAGGAATAAGTTAAAGGTCGCGGCGAATGATTTGGAGGGGGAACGAGCTATCCTTTTCCAAAACTGTGCAACTTTCCATGTCGCATCCCGATTCTTCGACGAGAGAAAAGGCTTTTAGCGCTTTAAACAGCGCCTTATCGTCCCAAACGGATGATTTTTCATCGGTGTTTAACCAAATGATCGGCCACAGGCTGCATCTCTACAAGTTCCTTAGCGAGGAAGATTATCTGGGCGAATCTTTAAAATGAATGGTTTATCCCGCGCAGCTCTGGAAACGATGCAGGACGTCATCCGCTCTAACCGGTCTTACTTGGCTGAATTTCTGAACGAACGGGCCCAAGAAGCCAATAAAAAAAGCTTTCTTGGCACGAATTAATGACATCCTCTCAGGACGTGAATGACCAAGTCCCCTATTCCAAAGCTGTTGCAGAGATTACCGCAGCTCTCGGAGCCATTTATCCGAACATGTCCGAGTTTATTTATGATGCGCTTCAGCGAGGCTGGATTGATTCGGAGCCGCGCGATTCCAAGGCACCGGGCGGGTTCTGTGTGCCGTTTATCGGGCAGGGCGAATCTAGAATATCCGTCAATTACGCCGATACGATGGACAGCGCAAGAATACTCGCACATGAGCTGGGCCATGCATGGCATTTCAAACAAATGAAGAGCTTTCCTTCGCTTCGGTTTTTGGAAGAAACGTTGGAAATGACAACGGCCGAAACGGCTTCTATCTTTTTCGAAGCTGCCTATATCGATTTCGTGATTCGCAACACGGACGATCCTGCGTTGAAAAAAACGTTACTCGGATGGAGCATTGAACGCAGTCTTAATTATTTAATAGCGATCATGGCGGCGTTCGAGTTTGAAGAAAGATTTTATGATCGAAGACGGGAGGGTCCGTTACCTGCGGACCAGATCGAGCAAATTTCGCTGCAGGTCCAAGAGGAAGTATACGGAGGAAGTCTTTCCGAATATCAGCCTTATGTTTGGATGAAGTATGCGCAGTTTTATCAAGCGGATGTTCCGTTCTACAACTACCCGTACACCTTCGGTTACTTGTTGAGCATCGGCCTGGTTGAACGAGCCAGGACGACGAACGGCCAGTTTTCCGCCGCATTTCAGAGTTTTCTAAGCCAGACCGGCACTTTGCCGGTAGAGCAGCTTGTAAAAAAGCATTTTCATATCAATTCTGCACAACCGGAATTTTGGCAACAGTCCATGACAAAGGTTCGAAAGGACATAGAGGAATACCTTGGACTAAGTATGGCCGAGTAAAAGATTGTAGGATGAGCAACGAAAATAGGCAGACATTTTACCCGCCGTTCCCGAAGGGGAGCGGCGGGCTTTTGGCTGTACGCCGCGCATCAGGCCAATGACCGCAGCAGCCCGGCCAGGAGCCGGGCTCCCTCGCGCAGCTGGTTTTCGTTAGCGTAGGAGTAGCTCAAGCGAATCCGGTCGTCGAGCTCTGCGAGCGGATCGCAGATGGTGCCGGGCACGAACGTTAGCGACTGCTCGATGCCCTTCGCCAGCAGCGTTTCCGCTTTGATCCCATCGGGCAGCTTGACCCACAGGTTCAGGCCGCCTGCGGGCTTGGTCCACGACAGACCGATCCCGGACAACGCTTCCTCCATAATGTTCATCCGCACATGAAGCGCGATGCGAAGCTTCTCCAAGTGCCGCTGCATCCGGTCGGAGAAGAAGAGCAGCAGAAAAATCTTTTGATTCAAAAGCGGCGTGCCGTTATCGGCGAGCGACTTGGCGGTCAGCAGATTGCCGATGACCGGCGGCCGGGCTGCCACGGCGGCGATGCGCAGGCCGGGAGCGATATATTTGCTGAAGCTGCGAATGTAGGCGACATAACCTTCCGTATCATAGGCGAACAGGGGCGGCGGCGGTGGCTGTTTAAAGTAAATATCGTGAAACGGATCGTCCTCCACCAGAAGACAGCGGTGCTCCGCCGCAAGCTCGACCAAACGCTTCCGCTGTTCGGCGGACACGGTATAGCCCGTCGGGTTGTGAAACGTTGGGTTGAGATAAAAGAAGCGGGGCTTGCACTCTTTCATCAGTCTTGCGACCTGTTCCAAATCATAGCCGTGCGGATGGATGTCCACGGCGGCCAGCTGCGCGCCGTAGCTGCGGAATATATCCATCGCCGCGCCATAGGTTGGACGGTCCACGAGCACGATATCCCGCGGCTTGAGCAGCGTTTTGGCCAGCAGGTCCAGCGCTTGCTGCGCCCCGGAAGTGATCAGCAGCTCCCCGGGCGTGAGAGCAAGGCGGTGCTGGACAGCCAAGTACTCGGCCATTGCTTCCCGCAGCTCCTCGTCGCCTTGGACGGGCGCGTAGGTTCCGAGCACTTTGGGATACAGATCGAAGGCTTGCTTGACGTAAGCCGAAAGGTACTGATTCGGCAGCAGATTCGGATCGAGCAGCGCCTGGGAAAATTGGTAAACCACCGGAACCCGCTGGATGTCCGATAGCGGATTTTGCTGAATATGAGAGTGTACGGCAGGCGTCGTCGTCAGGTCGGACGGCAAGCTGCCGATGTTGATATAATAGCCGGATTTATCTTTCACGTACGCTTTGCCGCTCTGCTTCAGCAACTGGTACGCTTTGAACACGGTCAGCCGGTGAACGCCCAGCTCCTGGGCCAGCTCGCGGATCGAAGGAAGCTTGCCGCGCTCGCTCCATTCCCCCCGGTCGATCCGTTTCAGGATGTCGTCGCAGACGCTCTCGTACAGCCGGGCGGGCCGGGCGGCGGATGGGTAGATTTTGCTCACGCGTCGCACGCTCCTTTCATTACATCCATTGTAGCACTTTTTTTTGCGATCTGTTCTGTGATATTTGATCTGTTCTGCGCCCCTTCTTCTATGATGGAGAAATAGAAGGAGGAGAGAGACATGGTGTGGTTGGGCTATACTGTGATGTGTTTGATTTTCGGGACGACGTTTTTGATGATCAAGGTAGGGATTGATGCGGGGCTGCCTCCGTTCTTCTCGGCCGGAGTACGGTTCCTGCTTGCGGGCGCGATTATTTTCGTCTGGGCGTTGGCGACGGGAAAAGTGCGCTTCTCACTATTGTGGCGCAAGGACCTGCTGCCAACGGGGATCGGGCTGACGTTCGGCACATTCGCGACGCTGTATTGGGCCGAGCAATATGTAAGCTCCGGGTTGGCGGCGATTTTATCCGCAACGGGGCCGATTTTCTTATTGCTGATTCAAAGCATCGTGCTTCGGAGCAAGGCAAGCCGCAGCTCCGTCATCGGGTGCATGCTCGGCTTTGCGGGAGTGGGGCTGTTGGTTGCGCCTAACCTGTCCGTGGAGACGAATGTGCTCTGGGCGGTTGGCTGTGCCGCGATTCTGGTCGGGGAACTGTTCTATGCGTCGGGCGCGCTTTATGCGAAGCGTGCGCTTGTACGGTACCCGGAGACGTCGCCATTGGCGTTAAATGCCATACAAATGATGCACGGGGGAATCCTGCTGCTCGTGTTATCCCTGTTCACGGAGCGCGTGCCGATGGAAGCTTTGGCCACGGGGCGGGGGATCGGAGCGCTGTTGTATTTGACCGTGGTCGGGTCGATGATGGGACACAGCTTGTTTTACTGGCTCGTGGCGCGGACGAATCCGTTCTTCCCAACCACGTGGCTCTATATTTCGCCGTTAATCGCCTTTGCGTTAGGCGCTCTGCTGTATGGGGAAGCGGTCACTTGGGGGGCCGTCGCGGGCGGCATAACGATCATCGTCGGCATTTTGCTAGTGAACCTCGACGCGATCCTCGGGGCGAGGTCGGCCAAGCGGACGCAAGGGGCGGCGGTTCAAGCGAAGCGAGCAGGGTGAAGTTCATGAAGTCGGGTAAAATCAGGGACCGGAGTCTTTGGCAGACAGGATGCGTGTTTCCTCTTCGAACTATTTTATACCAAATAATTGAAATATAGTAATTATGAAGGTATAATAGGGGTGTATTTACAAATATTATCCACCGGAGGGAAACTATGAAAAAGAAAATCGTCTCTGCCGCATTATCGACGGCCCTGGTGCTGTCCGTCTCCGCCTCGGTTATGGCAAGCAGTCCAACGGAATCCGTAACTGTGGGCGCTTCCGGCCACTCTGCCGGTGCAGCCGCGTCTCGCAGCTTGGATGCCGAGCATTTGAATTTGGAAGCGAGAGAGGTTGTAAAATATTATTCGCTGACTTCTTATGAGGAGTCCGAAAAAGAAGCTTTTGTCCTGAATCAAGGAGAAGAGCTTACGGTTTTCGTCTATAACTCGGGGTTCCCCATCACTTATACCGTGTACGATGCCGACGGTCAAGCGCTTGGCACTTATAATACGTATACCCCTTACGGCCGTATTTTTACAGCGCAGAAAAACGGTCCGCTGTACGTTCAGTTTAAGGCGGGGACGAACAGCTCTTTCATGAAAAAAATGAACTTTTCCGCCAAGTTTTCGATTTCGTGATAAGGTTTGTGAAGGGCGCCACGATATGAAGTGGCGCCCTATTGCTGTAAGGGACGATTCTGCACGACATGCTCCTGTGGAGAAACCGAAGAATGGTGCCGTGTACTTTCTATCAACGTCTTCTAACCCCATTCTGTGAACAGGTAGAGAGCGTGGGTTCCATATAAAATATAAAAAGTCGGTACAAGATTACCCGACTTTTTAATGGATATATTAACTTTATTGAGGAATTTTACAAGTAACTTTATACTGAATCGGTGGAAAACCAGAGGATTCAACTTCTGAAACCCCGCCACTTTCTTTACATTGTTCTACAGCCTTGTCAGCCAAGTCCTTGCTGTTGGCATTTATCGTTTTCACTAGATACGCTGTAGTACCTGCTGTTATTATTCCACCAATTATCCAAATGATAATTGGAATTGCTCTTTGTTCGATTCTATTCTCTGATAAATCACCATTTACTGCATACGCTGATGAAGTGTTTGGAGTCATTGCAAATGTCAAAAATGAAGCCGATAGTACAAGCGCTAACAATTTTTTTAGCATTTTCATTCCTCCTTTATTTAACACATTTAACTTCAAAGTCTAGTAGATGCCAAGATGCTTCTAAGTTAGCTACCCCCCCCTCTTTTGTACATAAATCCATTTTGCTGTGGGCTGTACTTGCATTTTTGTTAATGATCACAGTAAAAGTAACACCCAATAAAATAATCCCGACACCTACCAACGATGCAACAAAATAGACTTTCTTTATGTTTTTCATATCTGTTAATAGTATAGATCAATTTTTTAAAAATGTAAATATATTTCTTTAAAGTAATATTTTATTATTTTTTTCTTTATTTTAGCTGTTGGTTCGACTTGATCAGTCGCTGCCACAGTTTTTTTTGTTGCCGCGTACTGACACAATCGACGGGCCGTTTCGACATCCGGACCGCGAAAGAGCGGCCATGATGTCGATAGTTCAGGATAAATGTACTATTGACCGAAGGTAAACTAGCCAAGTCAGCGAATAAAAAAATGTTCTCTAGTAGTTCTATCAACTCATCCCAAGCCGCTAGGGATACCTTATACTAAAAGTGAAGTAAAAATAAGGGAGGTATGGCAAATTGAAGAAGCTATCATGCAGTTTAATCATTTCCGGTTTGGCCTACTTCGGCACCGCATCGGTGAGCTTGGGGGTTCCGGCTTATGGCGGAACGGAAGTGTACAAGCAGCCGACAGGGGAGACGTTTCAAGCGGCTCTGCAGGGTGACGAATGGCTGAACTGGACGAAGGGGATGGATGACGAAGTATTAGTGCGGGACAAGAACGGTTTTTGGAATTATGCTGAAATTGATGGCAGCGAATTGAAGCCGAGCGGGGCAAAAGTGAACATTGACCCGCAACCGGCGCAGGTGCTCAAGCAAGAGCAGCTGATGGAGTGGGCGAAGGAACAGCAGATCGTGGAGAAGATCAAATCCAATGTCGCGCCGTTTCTCGGCGATCCCGATCCCGGCCCGTCTCTTGCGCCGATCAACACCGGCAGCTCCCGCAAGCTGCTTGTGATGCTCGTGGAGTTCGCCGATATCGGCATGAAATATTCCGATAGCGAATGGAACGACCGCTTCTTCGGCGATAAGGAAGGCACGGTCAAGCATTACTACAAAGAGGTCAGCGCAGGTAAAATGACGATCGGCCCTGCGGCGGAATCCTACGGCACAGCAGGCGACGGCATCGTTCGTGTCAAGCTCGGCTATCCTCACCCGAATACAAAGGGCGACACCGGAGAGGCCAACAAAAAAATCGTCAGGGAAGCCATAGCGGCTGCCGATCCGTATGTCAATTTTGCCAGCTTCGACACGAACAACGATGGCAAAGTCACAAGGGACGAGCTGTTTCTGGTTACCGTCACGGCTGGTTATGAAACCGCTTACGGCGGTGACCAAACGCCGAGGCCGAGTCTGTGGGCGCACCGCTGGACGGCGGGAACATGGCAGGGAGACGGCAAAACGGTGAATCTGGAATATATCCAGCAAGGTGAAATCCATGGTAGGCCTGACAGTGCCGACCATATGGCGACGATGGGCGTGCTCGTTCACGAAATCGGTCATTTGTTCGGTCTGCCCGATCTATATGACAGCGAACCTAGGAACGGTGAGTCCATGGGTATCGGTCCACACAGCCTGATGGCCGGCGGGTCATGGACCTCCTATGGGAACAACCATTCGGGATCCACGCCAGTTCATATGGACGCTTGGTCCAAATACCAGCTCGGGTGGGTGAAGCCGACGGAAGTGAAAGCTAACGGCTCGTTTACGCTCAATTCGTTTCAACCGTCCAACCCGAATGCGTACAACGTCGTCAAGATCAATACAAGCACGCCGGGACAGTTTTTCCTGCTGGAGAACCGCGGCTTTACGGGATATGACCGGGGGCTGGAAAAGGCACTTAACGGTGGCAAGCCTGGCGTAGCAATCTGGCACGTGGACGAGACGCAGTATAACAATGGGGATGTGAATCGGAAGCTGGTCGATCTCGAAGAAGCCAACGAAGGCACGCTCGGCTACAGCCAGCTCGATACCAACAAGAAAAAGGAGAGGTTCGACCACTATTATGCAAGCGGTGTCAATACATCGTTCGGCCCGAAGACGAAGCCTTCGAGCGCGACTTATGAAGGAGTCGATACGAAAATCTCCGTGGACGTGAACACCCCCAGCAGCAGCGCCATGAAGGTTGGGGTCAAGATCGGCGGTACGAATGGATCAGCGAAGGCGACCGGCGTTCCCGGCTCCCCCAGCATAAGCCACAACAACTGGTCCAACGAAAAGGACTACGCGATCACGATGAACATGTGGTGGGGAAATAACGGCGACCAGTTGAGATTGTACGAAAACGATACGCTCGTCTTCGAGGAGGAGCTGACGGACAATAGCCCGCAAGCGCAAAAGGCGGTCAAAACCTTCACGAATCAAAAGCCTGGAACGTATATTTATACGGCCGAACTGATTAACTCGTTCGGTACCACGAAATCTTCCCCGATTACAGTTCGCGTGAAGTAAGCATAAGGGAGCCGGCGATGCCGCGCTCCCTTTCTCTCGTTACCGGAACCGGATCACAATTGAATCTCAATCGTCGTCCCGCGACCGACCTCGCTGTGAATCTTAATCTCTCCATCGTGTTCATGGATAATATCTTTGGCTATCGCCATGCCGAGTCCGGAGCCTTTATGCGCATCTCCGGTGTTGGTTCCACGGTAATAGCGGTCGAAGATTTTGTCGAGCTCCTCTTTTCGGATGCCTTTGCCGTTATCTTGGATGATAATGCGGATCCGATCGGTCTTTTCAATCCGGACGGCGATATTCACGTTGGCGTCATTATGGATAAGCGCATTATAAATTAAATTGTGTATCGCTCTCCGAACAAGAATTTCATCCGCCTCTGCCGGGATGTTCTCTTGATTGGCATGAAATTCAATATGCCGCTTGGCGTATTTCGGATCGTTGACGATGTCGATCACGATATTTCGCAATAACATGACCAGATTGGTCGTTTTTTTGTTTAATGTCAGTTCCTTATTCTTCAATCTTGTCGTTAAGCTTAAATCCTCAATGACCTCTTTGATATAAAGCGACTTTTTCTCGATAATGTCGGCGTATTCCCTGATTTCGTCTTCGGTAAAGCGGTAATCCGGGTCCTTCATCATTTCGGCAAAGCCTTGAATCGAAGCCAGCGGCGTTTTAATATCGTGGGAGATATTGGTGACCCATTCCTCTTTCATCCGGTCCAATTTTTTTCGTTCCGACTCATTCGCCTTCAACTGATTGGACAATTGATTGATATTCGAAAATACTTGTTTAAAGACTCCCGCCGGCCGGGCATGAAAATATTCATTGCCTGCCAGTCTTTTGATCCCGTCGATTAGTGTATACAGAGGCTTGGTCAGCTGTTTGCTCAAGAAATACCCGATCAGTAACGTAATCAAAATATCGATAACGAGAACGATGCCTCCGACCTGAACCATGCGAAACAACGATTGATTATCGTACAAAATAAAATACCGATTGATATTGCGGTTTTCCATTCCGATCAAGTAGCTGTAGGCGCGGCCGCCCGCTTTCTTTTCTCCGACAAAAACCGTCGTTTCGCCGTTCACTTCCTTGTACTTGTACATTTGAACGATTTCCGACGGCGTGTAGCTTTTCTTTAACCCTTCCGGGGCTCTGTAGCGAAAGAGCTCCTTTCCGGCTTCATCCAAAATTTGAATCCATGCGTTCCTGCTGCTTAGCTCTTCCTTGCCTGAGTCGGTAATCGTCGGCGCATCGCCGGAAATCGTGATCTGATCCTGAAACTGTCTTGTAAATTGTTCGGGAGAGTGATCCTCTTCTTGAAAGAAGGGGATGTTTAAGACAGACCGAGCCATGAACAAAGTAAGCAAAAGGAACAGGTTTATGAAAATAATGAAGAGGACCACGAAGACAACCGAGAGCAGATATCTTACTGTTAACTTCCATTTCATAACCTATTCATCCTCGATGGCCAGCTTGTAGCCCAAGCCTTTGACGGTAATTAGATAGCGGGGTTGCGAAGGCTGGTCTTCAATTTTTTCCCGCAGCCTCCGGATATGGACCATCACCGTGTTGTCGATGCCGATAAAATCCTCCCCCCAGACGGCGTCGTAAAGCCTTTCCTTGCTGATCACTTTATTTGCGTTCTGGAGAAAATATTTCATTAATCCAAGCTCTTTCGGCTTTAATTCAATGCTCATCCCGTTCTTTAAACATTCCGCTTTTTGTTCGTTTAAGGCAAAGGGGCCTGCTGTTAAGATCGTATCCTTCGCGGCCTCCGGCTGCATATAATCGGCTCGGCGCAATTGGGCTTTCACGCGGTAAGCCAGCTCTTTGGGGCTGAACGGCTTGGTAATATAATCGTCGCCGCCGATGGCAAAGCCTAAAATTTTGTCGATTTCCTCCGTCTTGGCGGATAAAAATAAAATCGGAACCTTCGAGATCGCTCGAATTTGCCTGCACACGTCATAGCCTTCCCCATCCGGGAGCATAATGTCCAGCAACACAAGATCCGGCTGCTTATGCTGGAATTGAACGAACCCGTCTTCCGCCGTCGTGGACGTGATGACATGCTCGATGCCTTCTTTGCGCAGAACCGTGGCCACAAGCTTCAATATGGCTTCCTCATCGTCTATAATCAAAACCTTTTTGTTGATCGACATGTCATCGTGCCTCCTGGGATGGGAAAGGTTTAATGTAACCCTATTTATGTGAGAGTATGCGGCACTTTCTTTCATTTATCAAGCGGGATGAAACAAATGCGCAAGAAAGCCATGCTGCTCTCAGCTTCTTTGCCGTATTGTCCGGATTTATTTGGCAGTTTGTTTTTTGCCGTACGTCATGAACCGCCATGCTTTCTCCAGCGGGCCCATCTTAAAGTAGCGGAACCACAGGCTGCTGTAGACGAGCTGCACGATCATAATCAGGCAGGCGATGAGGACCGCATTCGCGGGAGATACCGACTCCAGGCCCATGATCGAGATGAACAACGATCCGATTAAGCTTTGGGCGACATAATTCGTCAGCGCCATTTGGCCCACGCGTGCGAAGGGCTGAAGCATCGTCCGGGCTGTCCGGTGCTCAAGTGCCAAAAACAACGATGTCACATACAATAAGACCCCCGGAATGGCGCTCAAGGAAACGACGAGCTTCAGGTCCTTCGCTCCATACTGAGCGGCCGTCCAGATCCAGACCGACAACCCGATAAAGATCGGCAAGGACCCAAGCTGCACCAAGCGAATCCGTTTTTTCAATTCCCCGATCCGTCTGATCCAGTCCGCCTTCGCCGCCAGAAATCCAGCCAGAAACATGATGAAGATTAAGGTCGTATCGGAGATGATAAAATCGGCCACGCCGGATAACGGACCAGCATCCCTTATCGTGAGCTTCGAGATGAGCGCAAGTAAGTATACTCCGGCGATTCCGCCAAGCCAATTGCGGATCTTCGTCACCTTGGCCCGGTAAAATGGAAGCAGGAACAGACCAATCAACGCGTACATGGGCAGGATGGTGCCCCAGAAGACAAAGACATGAATCACGCCGAGGAGAAGGAGCGCCAGCAAGCGGCGGGCAAACCGCCAGAGCGGCTTGTCCCCCCGGCGCTCGGCGCGCGAGGCGAAGATGTAAAAGCCGACGCCGAACAAGAACGAGAAGATGGAGAAAAACTTCTTTTCCACGAACATGAGAATCAGGGAATCAATCGCTTGATGGATTCCGGTGTACTCCGGTATGATCATCCCTTCGGTGAGGACGATATATCCTTTCACATTGATAAATAAGATTCCGAATAACGCAAGCCCCCGAATGATATCCAAGGCTGCGATCCTTTCTTGCTGTGGGATGGATGGGTTCATATTGGCCTGCTCCTTATGATCCTTCGATTTACTGCAATTGCTGGCTTGCTTTCCCCGGCAGCTCTTCCTTCGCGACTTCCTGGTAAGAGGTCACGCCTTTTCCTTCTTTCACAAACAAGCTGAGATATGCTTTCTCCCGAAGCTGCTTCGGGGCGGAGAACTTCAGTGTCTTTCGCTGCCCGTTTTTATCGAAAGCCGATAGCTCGTATTCATATCTGACCATGATTTCTCCGTTGTCGATTTTGTCTTCAAGCTTCTTTCCTTGTCCTTGAACCTGCGTATAATACATATCCGCCCCTAACCGGTTCAAATTGACGTTCTGCAGCAAGAACAAGCCTCCGAGCAAAAGAGCTGCGATGACGATGCAAGATATAATTATTTTTTTCATAAGTCCTCTCCCGTTCCATGTTATGCGTTTGATTTGGTTACAATTTTGTAGTAGGTGTTGACGGTTAAGAAGTAATAGACGATGTACATGCAAGCATAGGCGCCTATGCAGATCAAGACGGGAATCGCCAGATTCGTATGGATGAGCCTGGATAGAGCGGTCAAAGCGACGGCGCAATGCGCAATTCCTGCGATTAACGGCAGGGCAAAGACGAATAAGATTTGTTTGGCGATCGATTTGCGAATTTCTTTTTTGTTCACGCCGATCTTGTGCAAAATGACGTAACGGTCCTTGTCCGAGTTGGCTTCCGTCAGCTGTTTAAAGTAAATGATGCTTCCCGTGGCGGCGAGAAAAACCAATCCCAGGAACCCGCCCATAAAAATAATGAGTCCGCTCGATTCCATACCGGCGGCATAATCCGTATAGAAGCTGGAAAAGCGCGCTTCCCGCGGCAGCATGGATTGAATCTCGCTCGTTAATGGCTTCGCGTCGTCTTCGTGCGTAATCTTGTAAGCTTCCATATTCACGAGAGGGGCTTCCTTTTGCAATCCGGCAAACACCTCATCGCTAACGACAACCGTCGTAGTCGCCGTCCGAAGATTGAGGACGTTATACCGCTTTAAGCTTGTGAAGGTAACGTTCTCCGTAAGCTCCTTCGCCTTCAAGGAAACCGTCGAGCCCACATATTCGGGCGACAGCCCTTCGTAATATTCCGCATCCAATACGGCCGCTTCTTGTCCATGCAGCGCCAGCGAATCTTTTCGTTGCTGGGCTTCCGCCAGTTTGTTAAAAGCTGTATTGGAAATGACGGTATAGCTCACGATATCGCTGGAAATTTTACTCTTAAGATTCGTAATGTCCACCTTCATTTGCAGAGCCGGAATGCGCTCATGATAAACAATCTCATGCTTCTGATCGCGCGAAATCCGGTCTTGTACTTCATTAGTTGTGCGTTGGTCGTTCGCTATAAACATCATGCTGTTCGGATTGGCAAGCGCGACGCTGCTTCGATTGTTGTAATAAAAGCTGTACGCCGTTCCGACGGCCGTCAATGTCGTCGCGCTCAGGACGGCAATGATCGTTAACGTGCGGGCGTTTCCTTTCATGCGATACAGAAGTTGGGAGGTACTAATGATTTGGACGCCGTTCCAAAATCTTTTTTTGTTTTTCCGGGACATCTTTAACAAGTACACGATAAAGGTGCTGTACAGTAAATAAGTGCCTATGATCACGGTGACAACGATCACGAGCGGCGTCACCATGAAGCCCATGTTTCGCCAAGCGGCGGACTCCAATAGGTTTTGAAGCGCCAGCCAGTAGCCGATGCCAATGCATAGTACGGCTAACAACGCCATCACCAAGGAGGCTATCGGTTCTTGCTCCCCCTCTTTGTCCGCCTGGAACAGCTCGATTAATTTGAACCGGTAAATCAATCGGTACCCGTGAAGCGACGTAATGACGGTAATCACGGTGAATACAACGATCGTATGGATCACCGCTTGCGGCGAAATATGAAAATTCGCCATCGCGTCATAGCCCATGACCTTCATCAAAAGCGTCACAAACCCTTGGGACAATAACGACCCGAGCAGGATACCGATCAGGAGAGCCAAAAGGCCCATCATCAAGTTTTCGTAGAACAACATCCGGCCGATTTGCTTCTTCCGCACGCCGAGCAGCGAGTACAGGCCGACTTCTTTTTTACGCTTGCGGGTGAAGAAGGCATTGGAGTACCAGATGAAAATAGCGACGAAAATCATTAAGACCGCCGAAGCTCCGTTAAAGGCGGAGCTGATTTTGGATGACGCGTCCGACGTAGCCAGGATCGTCGAATCGTACTTTAACGAAACGAACGTAAAATAGATGACGATGCTAAAAATCATCGAAGCAAAGTACAGGAAGTAGTTGGTGAAGTTTTTCCGGATGTTTTTTCCGGCAAGCTGAACTAACGTCATTTACCGCCCACCTCCAAGTGAAGCGAGGACGTCCAATATCTTCTGGAAAAATTCCTGCCGCGATTGCTGGAGCTTATGGATTTCGGCGTACATTGTGCCGTCTTTAATAAATAAAATTCGCTTGCAGAAGCTTGCGGCGAACGCGTCATGCGTCACCATCATGATCGTCGATCGATGCCGTTCGTTGAGCTGAGTCAAGCTTTCGAGCAGGCTGGTAGCCGATTTCGAATCCAGTGCGCCCGTTGGCTCGTCCGCCAGGATCAAGCTCGGATTGGCGACAATGGCTCGCGAAGCGGCCGTCCGCTGTTTCTGGCCTCCGGAGATGTGGTAGGGATATTTATCGAGAATGTCCCGAATGCCGAACGTATCGGCGATTTCATGGACGCGCGCTTCGATTTCCTTGGCCGGAACCTTCGATAAGGCGAGCGGTAACAGGATGTTTTCCTTGACCGTCAGCGTATCGAGAAGGTTATAGTCCTGAAAAATAAAGCCGAGCTGATTGCGGCGGAAGTCCGACAATTGTTCCTCGTTCATCTTCATGATATGTTGACCGGCGATGACGATTTCTCCGGACGACGGCGTATCGATGGTGGACAAAATATTGAGCAAGGTGGATTTCCCCGCCCCCGAAGGCCCCATGATGCCGATAAACTCGCTTTCCTTCACTTCCAGATCGATATCTTCCAGCGCTTTGTATTGATTTCCCTTCGTGCCGTATATTTTTTGAACGTTGCTTGCCTGTAAAATGGTTTTCATGAAGTAATCCTCCTTGTATCTCTACAAAGACGATTATAGTTCGCCGCACCTTACAGCGTCCTAATATGAACCTTACAGGAACCTTAAAAAAAGTAGGGGAATGGGAAAAATAGTTGCTGGCGGGGGAGGTTTGGATGAACACCGTGTTGAAATAAGTATTGATTTTAAGAAAAGAGGTGTAGCCATGGCAAAGACACCCATTGTTCTGGAAGAGTTACCATTGAAACAAGAGCGAATCAATCCGTTGCTTTACATACGAGATTTAATCGAAGCCAACAAAAAAGTAGCTTCAGTACCATGTATTGCTTGAGAATTCGAAGCTCCCTTCACAATTATTATTAAATCTGGATATGTTACACGAAGCTGTTCAATCGACAAAAATCGAAGGGACTCAGGTCACTCTTGACGAAGTTCTTGAAGTCGGCTCAGAGCAGAAAGAATAACAAAGATGTTCAAGAAGTATTGAACTATTATCATACGCTTCGAGAGGGAATGGATAAATTAGCGTTCCTGCCGATTTCTACAAGGCTCTTTAAATCGATGCATAACACACTCATGTCGAATGATTAGAAGAATTCAAAATTTTATAGGACCCGAAGGATGTACGTTAGAGACGGCCACCTATATTCCTCCCGCGCCGCACTTAGTTGATCACTATATGAGCAATCTTGAAATTTATATCAATGAACCTAAAGACGACTTTGACGAATTAATCCGGGTTGCTATTATCCACGCCCAATTCGAAACGATCCATCCATTTCTAGACGGAAACGGAAGGATCGGAAGGATTCTCATTCCTTTATATTTGTTCAATAAAAAGGTCATAGATTATCCTAACTTCTTTTTAAGTGAGGCGTTGGAAAAGGATAAACATAAATATTACCGATTTTTGAACGATACAAGGTATAACGGTGATTGGGATCAGTGGATTAAATTTTTTCTGGAAGCGGTGACCACTCAAGCCAACAAAAACATCCGTTTAATTAATGACGTAAACAAGCTTTATGAGCATGATCTTGACGTGGCTCAATCCTTAATTAACAGCAGCAATGTAAAAAAATTGATTGATGCTATTTTCCAAAAACCGATCTTTACTGTCCATTCCATTTGTTCGACGGCGGAGTTATCAGAGGTGACATGCAGGAGGTATCTATCGATTCTCGAAGCAGAGAGAATTATTTTTTCGGATGGCAAACAAAGATCTAAAACTTATTATTACTACAACCTTCTCGATAAATTACGTTAAAGAATAGGCGGGCCAAGAAAAATGTGGCGATCTATGTTTATATTTATCATTTTCATGATGTCAATCATACTTGAGGACTCACTGCGAACAGCTCATGCAGAAGAACAGCGGATCGAGGTCGTCCTGGACGGCGAACGAATTACTTTCCCGCGGACCCGGTGCTCATCGACGGTTCGGTGTTCGTCCCCATGCGCACTTTGTTCGAAAACCTCGGGCACAGTGTGGAATGGTTTCCGGAAAAGCGGGTCATTTCTGCAAAAATACAAGACAACACACTCGATATGGGAATAGATTGGCCCTATGCGTCTTGGGACAATAAACAAATGATTCCCTTGTCCTTGCCGCCGTGTTTGATCGATGGCAGCGCCTATGTGCCTTTGCGGTTTGTCGGTGAAATTTCGGACAAGCATGTAAAGTGGGATGCTGCATCGAAAACGGTATTCATTCAAGATATTACGGATGAAACGCTCGGGGCGGCGCTGACCGACACGCTCAAGCCCGATTCGTATGAAGAGCAAGGTGTGCTTCCCTATCGTAGTCTAACGATGGACTTTGACAAACAAAGACGCTCGATCACGTTTACGATCGAGTTAAATGACGGTCGTCTGAAGTCCGGTTCCTCCGCAGGGGCGAGCCATCCGTTTGCTTAGTACATATCCCTCACCCAAAAACGCTTGCCCGAAACAACGATGTCTTTGTATCGAAAAGTATCAAAAAGGGCGAAGGAAGTACATATTCGAGTCGTGTATGAGAACCGCGTGCTTCAGCAATATTCGGTCCCCAACCCCAATGAGATGAACGAGCCTGATCCTAGTTTTGTCGTCGAAGTGAACATGTACTGGTTCCGGACAACCGATGGCGATTGGAAGATGGAAGGAAATGACTCCTCCCGACTTGACCACTGCTGGGACGGTCTAATTTCCAAAGATGGTTATGAACTTGAGTCTTTTACCGATATGGATAAGAGCGAGGTTCGCAAACTGCTTGAGGCAAGGTTATCCGCCATGAATGCTGAGGACGTGGAAGCCTATGGGGCAACTAACGACCCTGCCTCCTTGAATTCCGGGAGGATCGGAATGGCCAAACAGTTTAAAGAAACTAAGCTATATAAATCGCTATTCACCCAATTTTTTTACATTTACTTTAAAAATCGAATTTACTTAAACGAATTATGTGCAGTTACTTTGGAGAATGTAAAAATGTATGGAAAATTGCAAGCAGTAGTAAAGAATGTTTTTCATATGATGTTTCTACCAAATCAAAGTTAGCTTTAAACGGGAGTGAGAAAACCCCTTTCCATCTAGCAATTACGTGGTTATCTAGAGTTATTTCACCCCAGTCAAGGAGGGGTTTATTTAAGGTATAGGTTTGGCCATTAAAATCAAAAACTGTTTTCTCACCCAGATCAAAGAACTTTTTATCAATAAGGTGTATTTTATGATGTTCTTGATCCTCATAGTAATCAATGATGTACTGGCGTCTTGCTAAGAAATTACGAACTTGGCGCGCCTTTACTATTAAATTGCCTCTAGTGTCTGTAAAAAGATAATCAGTGAAAAGATTCCCATCCAATGCCACATCAAGGATCCGCATAAGAATGTTCGGGTATGTTCTCTGTATATATCCGAGTATATTTCCATGATTATTGTAGATTTCCGTTTTTTTTATGGAGGCTCGATTTAGTAATCTATATTCATACATATACTTCAATCCTTTATATGAGTTGGTGCATCTTTTCTTTTGTTATTAACCCGACTTTCGCAGCTTGAAATTCTTAGATAGGCATTGATATAGCTAGGCAAACCGGCGATCCATTGGTGCAGTTGACATTGAATGAGTTTTGTGAGCTTTCGTCCTGCTTTCGTGGCAATCTCGCTGATCAAATCAACCAGTTGCTGTAAAGCAGTGGCTCAATCGATTGTAGCGACTTCATCACACAGTAAATAAAACAGACCACCTAATGTCCGCTGATCGGTACTCTGTCTATGCTGCCAAGCTAACAGGATGTAGCGTGAAAACACAATGGTCGTGTGGCTGATTAACAAATCATATGAACGTCCCTGAAACTCTTTTTGTAAGCGCAAGAGCGACTTGGCGCACTTGAAGAAGACCTCGATGTCCCAACGCATCCTGTAAATTCGAATGATGTCTTGGGCAGTCAAAGTCAGATCGGTCGAAAGGATGGCAAGCCACTCGTTCTTCTTGGAACGATGACGGACAAAAACAACCGTTACCGGGATACCAGGAGCCAATACCGTTTGAATCATGCGAAGAACATTGCGGTTCTTGCCTTCGACACGCGGCGCAACAGAGTACAACTCCTAAGATCCAGTCGCTCGTCATTCAAAATGTAGCGTTTGTTGTCGTTTTTCACCATGCCAATCACATGCAGTCCACGACCAAGCACTTCCTGAATGAGCGGTACATGCGTGAACCAACTATCCATAAGTGTGTACGAAGCGGAAACACCGACTTGCAGGGCTCGATCAAGCATATGCATTCAATTTATAAGCAATTGAAGCAGCGATAGTAGCAGCCTGACCTCTAGGAATCAAACCTACTAAAGCATCAACAATTTTATTCGCCACTTAAGTGTAGCTTACAGTACCGTCTTTAAATAAACTATAAAACATCTTTTTCTCACCTCCCCGGTAGTTTATGAGAAAACTATAGCTTAATTTAGCCTATTATAAAATCCTTTTAAAGTAAAAATGTGGTATTCCTATCTATAAACCGACTTTTGAATATGTGTTTACACGATTTAACTAATGTATATATATTACAATTAATAAGAACAAGCCTCACGAAACGGAAAAAATCGTACGTTAAGCGATTCATTGCATGAAAGATCCGGAGATCCTTTACTTTCTACAAAGGAATCCGGTTTTCGTAATAGCAAGAATGAAGTTCAACTAACGTTTTCCGGTAGAGGTCGACACAATCGTATAAAAAGCTTTTCTGTGTCCGCCATTACTTCACACGAAATCGCAGTCGCTATAAAGCAGGCATTCTCATCGCATGTAACGCCATCGGATGTTGGGCTAGCAGTCAAGCACTCATTTTGAGGTTGAGTTGGTAAAAATATTGAAACCATTGTAATACAACCTGTAGCCATATAATCTAGAAGAACCATCAGTTGCGTCTCCTTGGCGAACTGATGGTTTTTTCGCACCTCTGTAAGATAACGCCACACAGGCTTCTACGAATGCAGTCACGGTTTTGCCTTCCTAGGCCCGTTACTGCTTCGTGAGACATCATGCATGCTGAAGCCCCGATTCAACCTCGGCGCATCAGAGTTCCATAACATCACCGGCGATTTCCGAGGGTCTTGCGAACCTTCGGAGATCGTCGGCTTCTTTTTTTCGGATCGCCGAATAAAAGGCGCGGACAGCCAATAGATTGATAAAGAGAAAATGGACATGGTTCCCGGGCAGACCGTTTGTCCGGCGGGCCGTTGTCGAGAACCGAAGCGTCCGACAAGGAGGGGAACTGCCGATGCTTCACTTGGTCGCCTGTATCAAGCAGGTGCCGGATACGAAAATCATCAAGATGAACCCGAAAACGAACACGATGGACCGCTCCAGCGCGCCGGCCATCCTCAATCCGTACGATGCGCATGCCGTGGAAGAAGCGGTGCGTCTCAAGCAGCGTTACGGAGGAACGGTGTCCGTCGTGACGATGGGACCGCCGCCCGCGGTCAAGGCGATCCGCAAATGCATCGAGATCGGCGCGGACGAAGGCTACCTGATCACCGACCGCGCATTCGCCGGGGCGGATACGCTGGCGACCAGCTATTCGCTGACGAAGGCGATCGACAAAATCGCCAAGATCAAGCCTATCGATCTGATCCTCTGCGGCAAAATGACCATCGACGGCGACACCGGCCAAGTCGGCCCGGGCATCGCCCGCAGACTGGATATTCCGCCGCTGACGAACGTCCGCAAGATCGTCGAGATGAACAAGGACGAAGGCTACGCCATCATCCACCGCAAGCTGGAGGACGGCTACGAGGTCGTCCGTTCGACGCTGCCGTGTCTGTTCTCCGTCGAAAAAGACATCAATGACATCCCGTATTCACCGCTGCCCAACATGCTGCGGGCGGCGCGGTACCAGCCGGTCGTTTGGTCCGTGGACGACTTGGAGGGCGTGGATCGCACGAAGCTTGGCCTCAAAGGCTCCCCGACGATCGTCGCCAAGGTGTGGCCGCCGGAGAAGCCGAAGGGCGGAGAGCTGCTGAAGGGAACCCCTGCGGAGCAGGCGGGCAAGCTGCTGTCGATTTTGCTGGAGAAAAAAGAGCTCTTCCGCGTCCAAAACGGGGGTGAAAGCGGATGAACCTTCAGGATTACCGTGGCGTGTGGGTGTTCATCGAGCAGAAGAACGGCGCGATTGCGCCGGTATCGCTGGAGCTGCTGGGGGCCGGGCGGAAGCTCGCGGATAAGCGCGGCGTGCCGCTGGCGGGCATCCTCATCGGCGACGGCGTCCGGCCTTTGGCTGCCGAGGTCATCGCTTACGGAGCGGACGCCGTGTACCTATACGACGCCCCAATCTTCCATCATTACCGGACAGAATCATACATGCGGGCCGTCATCGAAGCTTGCCAGAAGCACAAGCCGGAAATTTTCCTGTTCGGCGCCACGTCGACGGGCAAGGACCTCGCCAGCGCCGTGGCGACGGATCTCGCGACGGGTCTGACGGCGGATACGACGCAGCTAGACGTCGATGCGGACACCGGGCTGCTGGAAGCGAGCCGTCCGGCGTTCGGGGGCAACATTATGGCAACGATTTTGTGCAAAAAAGACCGCCCGCAAATGGCCACCGTGCGCCCAAAGGTCATGAAGCGGCTGGCCCCGGACCGGCAGCGCAAGGGGGAAATCGTCGAAGAAACCGTCTCCGTCCGTGAAAAGGACCTGCGCACGAAGGTGCTGGAGATCGTCCGTGATACGACGAAGCGGGTACGGATCGACGAAGCGGATGTCATCGTCGCTGGAGGCAAAGGGCTCGGCGGCCCGGCCGGCTTCGAGCTGATCCACCGGCTGGCGGAGACGCTGGGCGCTTCTGTCGGGGCGAGCCGCGATGCGGTGGAGGCCGGCTGGATCGAGCATCATCACCAGGTCGGACAGACAGGCGTTACCGTGACGCCGAAAATTTATTTTGCCATCGGCATTTCCGGGGCGATCCAGCATTTGGTCGGGATGCAGAACTCGGGGCTCATTATCGCCATCAACAAGGACCCCGCCGCGCCGATCTTCGGGTCCTGCCACTACGGCATCGTCGGCGATGCGTTCGTCATCGTCCCGCTGCTGATCGAAGCGTTCCAAAAAGCGCTGCAAAGCGAGGTGCCTCAATATGGCTGAAAAATTCGACGTCATCGTGGTCGGCGCAGGTCCGGCCGGGACGTCTTGCGCCTATACGTTAGCCAAGGCGGGCGTAAACGTTCTGCTCATCGAGCGAGGGGAGTACCCCGGCTCGAAAAACGTCATGGGCGGCGTCCTGTACCGCAAAACGATGGAAGACATCATTCCGGGCTTTTACAAGGACGCACCCGTCGAGCGACCGATCGTCGAGCAGCGCTACATGATGCTGGATAAAGAATCGGCGGTCACATTCAGCTACAAAGGGCTGGAGTGGGGGCAGGAGCCGTACAACAACTTCACCGTGCTGCGGGCCAAGTTCGATCAATGGTTTGCGGAGAAGGCGGTGCAGCAGGGCGCGCTGCTGATCAACGAGACGGTCGTGCTCGAATGCATCACCCGGGACGGGCGCGTGGTCGGCGTCCGCACCGACCGCCCCGATGGGGACCTGTATGCCGACGTCGTGGTGCTCGCGGACGGCGTCAATTCCCTGCTGGCCAAGTCGCTCGGCTTCCATAAGGAATTTCGCCCGGACGAAGTGGCGCTGGCCGTCATGGAAGTGCTGAAGCTGGACCGGAAAGTAATCGAAGACCGGTTCAGCTTGGAAGGCGACCAAGGCTGTACGTTCGAAATTTTCGGCGATTCCACCCACAGCATTCTAGGCACGGCGTGGCTGTATACGAACAAAGACAGCTTGAACATCGGCGTCGGGGCCATGCTGTCCGGGCTGATCAAGCGCAAGCTGAAGCCGTACGAGCTGCTGGAGTATGTCAAGACGCACCCGATCCTGCGGCCGTATATCCAAGGTAGTGAGCAGCAGGAGTATTTGGCCCACTTGATCCCGGAGGGCGGCTACCGTTCTATGCCAAAGGTCGTCGGAGACGGCGTGATCGTGATCGGAGACGCGGCCCAGCTCGTCAACGCCATTCACCGCGAAGGTTCGAACATGGCGATGGCGTCCGGCGTGCTGGCGGCGGAGACGATTCTGGAAGCGAAGGAAGCGGGCGATTATTCCGCCACACGGCTCGATAAGTACCGAACCCGGCTGCTGGACGGCTTCGTCGGCCAAGACTTGAAGAAGTACAAGGATGCGACGCATCATTTTGAGAAATACCCGCATTACTTCGAAAAATATATCCCGCTCATGAACCGGGCGGCGGGCGAGCTGTTCACTGTCGACGGGACGAGCAAGAGGGAGAAACAGCGCAAAATCTGGCAGGGCATCGGCACCGCCGGCGAGAAGTTCAAGATCGCCCAAGATTTGTTCAAGGCATGGAGGGTGATGAAATGAGCGACCAGCCCAAGGGGAAAGGGCAGACCATCGAAGAGAAGCAGTACTTGATCCGGTTCAAGGCGGATACGAACTCCCATCTCCACGTGCTCGACTACGATATCTGCGCGACGAAGTGCCCCGACAAGATCTGTACGATTTTTTGCCCGGCTGAAGTGTACAAATGGGAAGAAATCCGGATGCATGTCGGATACGAGGGCTGTCACGAGTGCGGAAGCTGCCGCATCGGCTGCCCGCATCAGAACATCAAGTGGGAATATCCCAAGGGCGGTCACGGGATCATCTTCCGGTTGGGGTAGCCGCCCCATGTTCGCGGTGGGGGACTGCGTCATCTTTATCCCGGACGGGGCGAGGGGAACGGTGATCGCTGTCAACGGGTCGTTCTGTCACATCGTTTGGGAGGATTGGTTTACGAGCTGGGAAAAATCCGAGGAGCTGCGAAAAGAAAAAGAATGAACAAAAAAAAGAAGGAGCGCATCCTACATAGTTCAGTTGTCAACGAATTTGGAGTCAAAATAAAAGACGCTTGGAATTTTTCCAAGCGTCTTTTCACTTATTTTTTACATCGACTAACTTAAATCGCTCACATACCAACATCATATCTTCTGGAAATTTAAGTCCTAAATTACTTAACTCCTCAGTAAAGAATTGTTCATGGGCTTCTTTCCAATATTGATAAGTTCGATCTCCTTCACCCTCAGCAATGGCAAATTCCTCTGGAACCTCATTCATTGGCATTATTTTAACTTCCCTCCGAAAGAAGTCTCCCACTTCTAAATCTTGCGAAGCTTGATGAAAGTGGGAGATGAATTTCGGTAGGCGAAGCCTAAAGTCTTTTTCATTGCCACATTTTCTACGATGAGATATAATCAGTCTTAGATTAAAAGAAAGGCTGTTATATCAATGAGATTAGACAACAATAATCATTCGGTGTTCTCTCTGTATTACCATCTTGTTTTGGTTGTGAAATATCGTAGAAAAGTGATGGATGATACCCTATCTGACTATGCGAAAGAAATGTTTGTTCGATTAGGTGAAAACTATAATATATCCTTAGTCGAATGGAATCATGAGTTAGACCATGTGCATATTTTGTTCAAAGCACACCCGAACACCGAA
>JBHJMN010000060.1:0-28425 GCA_042219835.1 Paenibacillus elgii | reverse complement strand
CTGCCGTAAACGCGCTGGACAGCGCCAGAACCGCTCCGACGGAAAGGTCGATTCCTCCGGTCAGGATAACGAACGTCATCCCGAACGCAATCAAAGCGTTGATGGAAATTTGCCGAAGCACGTTGAAAATGTTGGTAACGGTCAAAAAGTCGCTGTTGATCGCTGACAAAATAACGACGATTAAGGCGAGTCCGAGCAGCGGACCCAGGCTGAACGCTTTGCCTGCCCGCTTACCGCCCGCTTTCGCTTCCGTTTGCATGATGCTTTCCTCCTCCTGTCGCGCAGTGCATAATTTTTTCCTGCGTGGCTTCCCCTCTGGCGAACTCTCCGGCAATCCGGCCTTCGTGCATCACCAGGATGCGGTCGCTCATGCCGAGAACCTCCGGGAGCTCCGACGAAATCATCAGGATGGCTACGCCTCTGGAAACCAATTGATTCATCAAATCGTAGATTTCCTTCTTGGCGCCGATGTCCACCCCACGGGTTGGCTCGTCCAAAATAAATACCTGCGGATTCGTTTCGAGCCATTTGCCGATAACGACCTTCTGCTGATTTCCTCCGCTCAGGGAGCCGACCTTCTGCTCGCTGTTCGGGGTCTTGATCAGCAATTGCGAGATAAGCCGTTCCGAGATGCCGGTTTCTTTGCTGCGGCTGACAAACCCGAGTGAGGAAACGTTCTTCAAATTAGGCAGCGAAATGTTGTCCTTCACGGACATGTTCAACAACAGCCCTTCGTCCTTGCGGTCCTCCGTGACCAGTGCGATGCCCACGCGGATCGCATCGACCGGCTTGCGGATGGCGACGGGCCGGCCGTCGACGCGGACTTCCCCTTGGCGGGCCGGCGTCACCCCGAATAAGGCTTTGGCCAGCTCGGTCCGGCCGGCCCCCATCAGACCGGCAATGCCGACGATTTCCCCGCTGCGCACAGTGAAGGAAATATCTTGCAGCTTGCCCGGCAGCGACAGGCCCTTGACCTCCAGCTTGGGTTCGCCGACGGAAACGTTGATTTTGGGAAAGCGGTCTTTGATTTCCCGCCCTACCATCATTTTGACCAGCTTGTCGATATTCGTATCCGCTACGCGGTCCGTCCCTACCGTATGCCCGTCTCTCATGACGGTGACCCGGTCGCAGATGCGGAAAATTTCCTCCATCCGGTGGGAAATGTAGATCATCCCGACGCCCTTGGTTTTGAGCGATTCGATCACCGTAAAGAGCGCTTCGATCTCACGGTCGGTCAGCGCCGCCGTCGGCTCGTCGAGCACGAGAATTTCCGCATTCATGGAAAGCGCTTTAGCAATCTCGATCATTTGCTGCTGTCCGACGGACAGCTCGCCTGCGATGATACCGGGGTCGATGGACAGGCCGAGCTGGGACAAGAAGCGAACCGATTCCTGCCTCATTTTGCCCCAGTTGATCATCCCGCTCCGGCCGTAGGTAAACTCCCGCCCGAGAAAAATATTTTCCATCACCGTCAGATGCGGGATTAAGTTCAATTCCTGATGAATCATGGCAATGCCCAGGGTTTGCGCCATGGAAGGGGAAGCGATCTCGCATGGCGTCCCCCTCAGGATCACGGTTCCGCCGTCTCTGCGGTGAATGCCGCCGAGAATTTTCATGAGCGTAGATTTCCCCGCGCCGTTCTCCCCCATCAGAGCGTGCATTTCCCCAGCAATCAGGTTGAACGTCACCTGATCCAGCACTCTGACGCCCGGGAAGCTCTTGCTGATGTCGTTCATTTCCAACAGGTATGTCGTCATGACGGCCACTCCTTTCTTAAAAGATCACGCCGGCCTGCAGAACGATGTTCGCATAAGGTGTAAATTCGCCTGTCCGAATAACCGCTTTCGCTTCGTGCGTAAGCCTTTTCAATTGCTCGTGACTGACCGTACGAACCGGAATGCCCTTCATGACGGCTTCCAGCTCCCGCTTGAACTGCGGGCTGGCCCGCTCCATTTCGTCCGCGATGAACGAGGCCTCCACTTCCATTTCCTCGAGCACGATGGACAGCGTATCCAGCAGGGAAGGAACGCCCTGCTTCAAGGCCAGATCGATCCGCCGCACATGGGAGGGGATCGGCAGCCCGCTGTCGCAGATCACGATCATATCCGTATGGCCCAATTTGCTGATGACTTCGGAAATTTCGCTGTTGATGATTCCGATTTTTTTCATGATCGTTTCCCCTCCGCTCACCCGTTAAAGTCGAGCACTTCCCGAAGCGTCGGCATCCCCGGCTGCGCGCCGAATTTCGTCACGGCAAGCGCCGAAACCTTGGCCGCGAACGATACGGCTTCCTCCAAGCTTTGCCCCAAAGCAAGCGAGTAAGCCAGCCCTGCGTTGAACGAATCTCCGGCTCCGGTCGTATCCACGACCTCCATGACATAACCGGGAACGCGGGTCAGCGTGCCCTCCTGTGCCATAAAGGCGGAGCCTTCCGCGCCGAGCGTCGTGATCACGTGCCGGGCACCCATGCCGGCCAACTCCCGCATCGCGGCCTCCAATTCGCCGCCTTCCGCGGAACGCCCGGTCAGCAAGGCCAGTTCCGTCCGGTTTGGGGTAATATAGTCGACGTTGCGCAGCAATTCCTCCGGCAGCTTCTGCGCCGGGGCGGGGTTTAATACGACCGTCCGTCCGCAAACCTTCGCGAGACGGGCCGCATGCGCGACGGTATCCACGGGAATTTCCATCTGAAGCAGCACGATGTCCGCCGTGGCGATGATTTCCCGGCAAGCGTCGATATGCGCAGGAAGCAGCGTATGATTCGCGCCCGGCAGGACGACAATACTGTTATCTCCTTGACAAACGTAAATGCTGGCAACTCCCGTAGCCGCCTGCTCCGCGACCCGCACCGTATCCGTGCCCACGTTCTCGGCTTGCAGAGCGTGCAGCAGTTCTCGTCCGAAGCCGTCGGTACCGACCGCGCCGACCATCGTCACGACCGCGCCCAGCCGGGCCGCCGCAACGGCCTGATTCGCCCCCTTGCCTCCGGGAAGAAAACGGACGCCGCGACCGAGCATCGTCTCCCCCTGCTGCGGATACCGGTCCGCTTCGATGATAATATCCATATTCAAGCTTCCGATAACAACGATTTTAGGAGCTTTCATGTCCGTTCCTCCTTAAGGTCGACTCTCTGGGCACGAGCGCGACGTCCAGTTCGTACGTCTGGTCCGCTTCCAGCGTGCCTTCGATTTTCTTGATCAAGATCCGCGAGACGAGCGCGCCCATCTCATAGATCGGCTGGGCGACGGTCGTCAGCTCCGGCTGCGTAATCTCCGTCATGCCGATGCCGTCAAAGCCGCATACCGCCACTTGTCCGGGCACTTGCACGCCCATCCGGTGAAGCGCCTTGAGCGCGCCTACCGCCATCAGGTCGTTCCCGGCAAAAATGGCGTCCACATCGGGATGACGCTCCATCAGCTGCTCCGTCGCCCGAATCCCGCCTTCGATCCGGAAGTCTCCCTGAATCATGAACGTCGGCGAATACCAGTCCAAATGCATCACCGCTTCCTCATACCCGGCCAGCCGCTCCTTGGCCGTAATGAATTCCTGCGGGCCGTAGATGTGGGCGATTTTCCGGCAGCCCATGCTCAGAAGATGCTCGACAGCCAGCTTCGCGCCTTCCCGGTTTTTGGAGCGGACCACGCTGCACGACTGCTTCGGCGGCACCCGGTCGAGGCAGACGACGGGGATGCCTTTCTTGGTCATCTGCTCGACATCGGCGGAATCCAGCGTATTGGAAGCAAAAATAATGCCGTCGATATATTTTTTCTTCAACACCTCAATATAGGACTTCTCCTTGACCCCTTCGTCATCGGAGTTGCACAAAATCACCGTATACCCGTACATCGAGGCGACATCCTCAACGGCCCGGGCCAGCTCCGGAAAGAACGGGTTGGAAATATCGGGAAGAATTAAGGCGATGGTGTTCGTCTTCTTTCCGGCCAATCCCCGGGCCACCGCATTCGGCTCGTAGTTCAGCGCTTCGATGGCCTTTTTTATTTTCTGCTCCGTTTCCACGTTCACATAGCCGCTTTTGTTTAAGTACCGGGAAATCGTCGCAACGGACACGCCCGCCAGCTTGGCTACATCCCGAATGGTTGCCATACTTCTTCACCCCTGTCATGTGGTACCGGTTACATATAGATTAAAAAAAAATTCCGATGATTCCATTGCATTTTATAAGTAATAAAACTCTCATATGATTAAAAATGTGGTATCGGTTACACATACAATATAGCACTCCGTGGGAACGGAATCAACCTCTTTTTTGTGACAGAATCCGGAACGGTCAATCGCATTATCGGGAGGGCTTTAATTCCAGATCGTGCAGCATTGGGTTGGATGAAGTTAGACGGATACAATTCTCCCTCTATCCTGAAATAACTGTATTTCATCATCTGATGGTGCCGCGTAGTGGCATGGGTGTCTAAGTAGGAACTAAACCGGGTCCAAAAAACGGAAAAACATCTGCTAATCCTGTATTGTTATATAAGTCCAACCCACCATCAAAAGGAACTGAATTTCTCTTTTATGTATTTTAGATCAGTTTATGCTTTAATTATAGCGACTAACATTTGATTCGTTTATGAATTTGAGTTAGAATTAAATCGTAACCATTACTACATATCCGAAAGGGGTAAAAAAATGTCTCAGGCCATTATTAATACAGCATTAAAGGTTCGCGGTATGTCACTAAATAAAGTTAATTCAATTCCGGAAGAACTGTTCGACGTTCAACCTGTACCTTTCAATAACACCATTAGATGGAACGTTGGTCATATTGTTGCTTCTTTAGACGGATTTATCTCTCTTGGGGCTACTTTCAATTCAAATCTTCCAGAGTCTTACTCTTCTTTATTTGGTATGAACAGTAAGCCATCTGATTGGACTACAACTCCTCCTTCTAAAGAGGAACTAGTCCGATATTTGTCACAGCAGCTAGACGCACTTTCAAAATTCCCTATTCGTACTCTTGAAGATAAACTTGAGACTCCAATTCAATTGGGGCCAATGACTTTTGAAACCGTTGGGGAGGTTTTTAACTTTGCATTTGTTCATGAGACAATGCATATGGGATCAATAAATTACATTCTCAGAGCAATCGACCACGAACAAAGCAAATAAGCCGAAATGAATCCCTAACTGCACCCCTTCGAATGGACGTTGGATAAAACCCTTGGGTATTCCGATGAATTCTAAGGGGTGCATTTTTATAATTTTCCAAGCGGTTCTGTCGGCAAATAGATGTCAACAAAGTGTTTTCCTTGCGGGCTTGCATTGGGGTCGCTGACATATACCTCAAACGGGAAAGCGTTGCGCGGCTGATAACCACTGTTGGGCAACCATTCGCCATACATGTATTTCCAAGCTGCACCGTATTCACTTTGATAAATCTCGAAATGTCCTACGGCGTATTTTCCGGATATGCTCATGCTGCCAATATCACCGTTTTCCTCGAATACAGCATGATTGGGAATACTCATGCACAGACTGATGCGAAGCTGGTTTTCATCCGTTATTTCGGGGTTGTCATGGTAGATGGTTAGGATCTTTGTTTTCCCGGGTTCCAAAAGGTTTTGGCTCATTGCAAAGCCATAAAGCTTTTCCATCATGCCCGGCATAGCCGTTGCCAAGCCCTGATAGGTTCCCGTATAGCGAAATAAATGACCTGCATTTCATCAACCGTTACCATTTCAACATTTGCTTTAAAATCCATTTGATCACTTCCATTTCTATCATTTAGGATACCTCGATTCTGTAAAAAATGCCGCGCAAAGTAAAAAACAAAAAAAAGAGCAGCTCGCTGCTTGCTCCATGCCGGTTTTCGTTCGGTTATGTAAATGCGTCCGCTTATTCCGTTAGTTTTCTCCTTTTTTCAACGCCTCGGAAACTTTCGTCAGGGCCTTCTCGACGACCTTCCGTTCCTCTTCGTCCAGCACGCTTACGAAGTAATTGTAAATCCCTTCCGCGTAGACCGGCCACGTTCTGAGAAATTCCCGCTTCCCATCCCCGGTCAGTACGGCAAAGGCTCCCCGCCGGTCTTCCTCCATCCGTTCCCTTTCGACAAGCCCCTCCCGTTCCAGCCGTTCGATCACCCGGGTCAGCCCGCTTCGGGTCAACACGACTTTATTGGCCAAATCGCTCATCCGCAGCTTTTTGTCCGGCGACTGGTACAGAGCTGACAAGACATCATACGTCGTAAGCGGCTCTCTTCGTTGATCGGATAAGTCGGCTTCGATTCGTTTAGTCACGGCAGCGTGGGCATTGACAAAAGCCCGCCAAGCCGAAAGCTGGTCTTCCTCAAGTCGGTGCATCCCGTTCTTCCTCCTGAACATCGGTTAACTTCATCATACTTGATTCCGCGTTGACGGAGCAACTACGCCGTGTCAGGCATGAAAGTCGACAACTGATAAAATAAAAAGATTGCCGCGCCCCGGCCTTTCTGGCTGGAGGTTCGGCAATCTTTTTCGATACATTACCCTTCGGCAGGAGAGCTCCGTTCTCCCGCAATCTTGACCGGAGCGCCCCGCTTGCGGAGCGTTGCGGCGGCGTCGGAGTCGCGGATGCCGAACGCAAACCACAGACCGAGCAGCAGGAAGCCTGCCGCCCCTAGCAGCGCGGACCGGTAAGCCGTCAAATTCGGCTCCATCACTCCGGCAGCGTTCGCCGCTCCCGTGCCTACGGCGGCGAGAATGCCGGACAGCAGCGCAAGGCCGATCGCGGAGCCAAGCCGGTTCTGAACCGAGAACCAGGTCGAGGCACGCCCCATCGACGAAGGGGGAATGTTGGCAAACGAGGCGATCTGCACCGCGCCGACCGTATGGCCCAAGCAGACGCCCACGCCGAACAACAGAGCGCGGATCAGCCATGGATCGGTGCCCTCGTGAACGAAGCTCAGCAGCACGAAGATCGCCGTCGTGCAGAGCAGCCCCGTTATGATCAGCCGTTTGGGACCGAGCTTAGAGTAAGACCAAGGCACGAGCTGGGACGACAGCATCAGCCCCAGAGCTTCTGGAAACGTCGTCAGCCCGGTCTCCAGCGCCGAGGCGCCCAGCACATATTGGTACATCAGCGGGAAGACGTAGAGCATGCCCAGCAGGCCGGCGGCCGAGCACATGCCGACGAGCCCCGCCGTGCGGAACAGCCTGTCGCTCAGCAGCCGGAAATCCAGCATCGGCTTCGGCGCGCGCAGCTCGACTACGACGAGAGCGGCCAGCAGAAGCAAGCCCAGGAGTCCCGTGCCCGCAATCCATGGCGAATGCCAGCCGAGAACCGGCCCTTGGCTGAGGGCGTACATCGTCAGCGCCATGCCGGGAGCGGAGAGCAGGAAGCCCGGCAGATCCAGCCGGCCGGCCTCCGGTTCCTTATGCTCCTTGAGATACAGCAGTCCGAACAGCAGAACCGGAATACCGACCGGGAGATTGATGTAGAAAATCCAGCGCCAGGAGAACTGGTCCGTCAACAAGCCGCTGACGATCGGCCCTAGCGCAGGCGCTGCGGCAATGGGCAGCACCAGCGCTCGCGATACCTTGGCCCGCTCCTGCGGCGGGAAGGCCCGGAACAGCATCGCCATGCCAACGGGCGTGAGCAAGCCGCCGCCAATGCCTTGCAGCACCCGGTACGCGGTAAGCTCCGCCAGACTGCCGGCCAACCCGCACAAGGCGGAAGCCCCGGTAAACAAGCCGAGCGCCAGCAGCAAGATCCGTTTGCTTCCCCAGCGGTCTCCGAGCCAGCCGGCTACCGGCAGGACAAGAGCAAGGCTCGCCAGATAGCCGACGTTGAGCGCACCGGAAGCCGCCGGCGGTATGTTCAGCTCCCGGCTGATGGTGCCCAGCGCCACGTTCAGGACGGTCGCGTCCATCGACGCCATGAACATGGCGGCGACATAGACGATGCACACAACGACTTTGGGACTCGGCCCTTCCTTCATCCTTGCTTCGTGTCGGCGTAGACAGGCTCGGCATCAAGGCTGCGAGGCCGCAGATCCGACCACTGTGCAGCGATGTAATCGAGGCACGCTTCCCGCGCAGCCTTCCCGAACGCTGCCGTCCAGCCCTGCGGAACCGGAATGAAAGCAGGCCACAGCGAATGCTGCCCCTCGTCATTGATCAACACCAGGTAGTCGCTGTCCGTTCGTTCGAATGGATTGGTCATTGTTTGATTTCCTCCCTGAAGGTTTTGGCTGTCCGGTTTTTCAGCGCCTGCAGCTTCACCGAAAGCTGTTGTCCGATCACCGTCAGCGGTCCGGGCTGGCACAGGTCTTTATGCCGGCACGCAATATCGTGACGCTCCATCTGCCCGCTAATATACGGAAGCCACATCTCCGGCTCAATCGGATCGAACCAGTCCGGAATAATGGTGGAATGGAAGAACAGCAGGTCGCCCTCGAACCGTTTCGGCACATAGGCCCCTAACAGACGAACCGAATTCTCGTAGGTCGTGCGCAGATTCCGGATAATCGCTTCATCCAAGCTTGCCAGCGCGCTGCCGTCGCTGCGCAGAATCTCGATGGCGGCGGCCATGGTAAGCGGAACGTCGCCAAGACTGTCCGGGTCGTAGCCGCCGAGCGCCAGCATCGCGGTCAGCGCTTCTTCCTCGTCCACTTCGCCGCGAATCGACAAATAATGGCTTGGGAAGGCGTCCAGCATCGCGAGGAACTCGACTTCCTCCCCTTCCTGCTGCAGCTGGACGGCCATGGCCTGCGCCACGTTGCCGCCGAGCGACCAGCCAAGCAGCCGGTACGGGCCGGTTGGCTGCACTGCGCGGATGTGCGCAATGTAATCCGCCGTCATTTCGTCCATCGTCTGCGGCAGCGTCTCGCTCTGCGCAATGCCCCGGGCCTGAAGGCCGTAGATCGGGTATTCCATCCCGAGATGCTTCATCAAGCCAGCGTAGCACCAGCTAAGCCCGCCCGCTGGATGCACGCAGAAGAGCGGCGTCTCGGTTCCGTGGGCCCGCAGCGGCAGAAGCACCTGGAGCGCGCCTTGATCCGTCCCCATCTCCAGCCGCTCCGCAAGACCGGCAACCGTCGGCGTCTCGAAGAGGACGCCGATGCCGAGATCGCGGCCCATCGCTTCACGAATACGGCTCATGAGCCGCACCGCCAGCAGCGAATGCCCTCCGAGCTCGAAAAAGCCGTCGTCGATCCCCACGCGCCGCAGCCCCAGCACTTCGGCGAACAAGTCGCACAGCACTTCCTCTTGCGGCGTCCGCGGGCCTCTTCCGTCAGGGTCGACGCTCCAATCCGGGGCAGGCAGCGCCTTCCGGTCCAGCTTGCCGTTCGGCGTAAGCGGCAGGGCGTCCATGCCGATAACGGCCGACGGCACCATGTAATCCGGCAGGCTGGCGCCCGCATACCGGCGCAGCTCGGCAGGCTCGGCGAGCGAGTCCGGCGCGGGGACGACGTAAGCGACCAGCCGCTTGTCGCCCGGCTGATCCTCGCGCACCACGACGGCGACCTGAGCGACGTCGGGATGCCTTGCGAGAACCGCCTCGATCTCACCCGGCTCGATGCGGAACCCGCGGATCTTCACCTGATGATCCGCCCGGCCCAAATAATCCAGCGAGCCGTCGGCGAGGCGCCGGGCCAAATCGCCGGTACGGTACATCCGGGAGCCCGGCGCGCCGAACGGATCGGCCACGAAGCGCTCCGCCGTCAGACCCGGACGTCCCCAATAGCCGCGAGCCAGCCCGGCGCCGGCGACATACATTTCTCCCGCCACCCCGGGCGGTACGGGCTGCAGCGCTTCATCCAGAACGTAGACCCGCAAATCCGGAATCGCTTCGCCGATCAGGCTGCCGCTCCCCGAAGCGGCGCTGCTGCGGTCCAGCTCCTTGTAGCTGACATGCACGGTTGTCTCGGTAATGCCGTACATGTTGATCAGTCTCGGGGCGTCGTCCGGATGGCGCGCATACCATTCCTCCAGCCGTCCGAGCTCCAGCGCCTCGCCGCCGAAGACGACGTATCGCAGAGCTAATTCGCCGCCCAACGACGGATGCTCGCGGTCTGCCTGCATCAGCTGATAAAACGCCGACGGCGTCTGATTCAACACGGTGACCCGCTCCTGTACGAGCAACTGCAGGAACTCCGCGGGCGACCGGCTGACCGTGTGCGGCACCACTACGAGGCGGCCGCCATGGAGAAGCGGTCCCCAGATTTCCCATACGGAAAAATCGAAAGCATACGAATGGAACAGCGTCCAGACATCCTCCGAACCGAAGCCGAACCAACGCTGCGTCGAAGCAAACAACCGTATGACATTCTGATGCGGGATCACGACGCCCTTCGGCTTGCCCGTCGAGCCCGAGGTATAAATCATATACGCAGGGCTGAGCGGCGACAGTCGTCCTCTTCGATCGCGGTCGCCGGGGTTATCCGGCGAATACGCCCTTAGCCGTTCCGCCGTGTCCGGCGCATCCAGCGCCAGATGCGGCAGGCTGCCGGTATCCGGCAAGCCCTGAGCCCCGGCTTCGCTTGTAACGACATACACTGGCCGGGCGTCCTCCAGCATATAAGCTAGCCGCTCGGCAGGGTAATCCGGGTCCAGCGGCAAGTACGCAGCCCCGGCCTTCAACACGGCCAGCACGCCGACCACCATCTCCACCGAACGCGGCAGCGCCAACGCCACCATCTGCTCGGGACCGACGCCTTCGGCGATCAGCAGATGCGCCAGCCGGTTGGCACGGCGGTTTAGCTCGGCATAGTCGAGGCTCACCTCCTCGTAGACGACCGCTGCCGAATCGGGAGTACGGGCCGCCTGCGCTTCAAACAATGCGGGCAAATGAGCCTCGGGCGTCCCATGCAGCGGCTCGCGCCATTGCGCCAGCAGGCTGCTGCGCTCGTCGGGCATCAAGACGTCCAGCCGCCCAATCGGCTGATCCGGCTCGGCCGCCGCTCCCTCCAGCACCTGCACAAACCTCGCGGCCAGCTTTTCCGCCGTGCTGTGTTCGAACAGATCGGAGCTGTACTCCAGAAGCCCCTCCAGTCCGTCCGGCGTACCATCCGGCCTGCGGCGCTCGTTCAGCTCAAAGGTCAGATCGAACTTAGCCGCACCGACGCTGTCCAATTGGAGACGCGACGACACTCCGGGCAGCTCCAACGCGGCATCCGGCGTATTTTGCAGCACCAGCATCATCTGGAACAGCGGGTGCCGGGCCCGCGAACGTACGGGATTCAGCACCTCGACCAGACGCTCGAAAGGCACATCCTGATGCTCGTAAGCAGCCAGATTCGTCTGGCGGACACGAGCCAGCAGCTCGCGGAAAGACGGGTCGCCGAACGTATCAGTGCGGAGCACCAGCGTATTGATGAACAAGCCGATCAGGCCGTCCAGCGCATCGTCGCTCCGCCCCGCAATCGGACTGCCGATCGGGATATCCGTCCCGCCGCCGAGCCGGGTAACCAGCGCCGCAAGGGCGGACTGCAGCACCATGAACAAGCTGGCCTTGCTTTCGCGGGCAAGCTCCGCAAGCCGGAGGTTCAGCTCACTGCCGATCCGGAAACGGATGACCCCGCCCCGGTAGCTTGCTGCCGGAGGCCTCGGACGGTCGGTCGGCAGCGTCAGCTCGTCCGGCAAGCCCTGCAGCGTCCGGGTCCAGAAGGCGAGCTGCTTCGCGATCAGGCTGTCGGCATCGCCCTCGCTGCCAAGCAGCCGCTCCTGCCAGATCGCATAGTCGGCATATTGCACCGGCAATGGAGCCCAAGCGGGCGATTCGCCCCGCAGACGGGCAGCGTAGGCGGCGGACAGCTCGCGGGTGAGCGGCACCAGCGACCAGCCGTCGCCCGCGATATGGTGAAGCAGCAGCAGCAGGGCGTATTCGTTTTCGCCGAGCACGAACAATTCGGCGCGAAGCGAAGGCTCCTCGGCGAGCTGGAAGCCGTAGCGCACCGCTTCCGCCAGCCGCTCGGACAGCTCGTCTTCGCAGACTTCGGTCACCAGCAGCCGGGGCTTGGCCTCCGCCGCATCCAAAATGAGCTGCTGCGAAGAGCCCTGCGTATCCGGGAAAATCGTGCGCAGCGTCTCATGCCGGCTTGCCACATCGCTAAGTGCTTCTTCCAGCGCAGCCGCGTTTAACGGGCCGGATAGCCGGGCAACCAACGGAATGTTGTAGGTCGGACTCGGGCCTTCCAGACGATACAGAAACCACAGCCGATTCTGAGCAAAAGAAAGCGGGACCGCTTCCGGCCGCTCAGCCGGACGCACGGCCGGTCTAGCGGCCTGCGCCTGATCGAGACGCTTGGCGAGAGCGGCGACGGTAGGCGACTCGAAGAGGCCCCCGATGCTGAATTCCACGCCGAACACTTCCCGGATTCGGGCCACGATCCGCCCGGCCAGCAGGGAATGGCCGCCGAGCCGGAAGAAGTCGTCGTCGATGCCCGCCTTCGCCAGGCCGAGCACCTCCGCGAACAAGCCGCACAGCACTTCCTCCTGCGGCGTTCTCGGACTGCGGCTGGCGGCTGCGTGAAAATCCGGGGCAGGCAGCGCCTTGCGGTCGATTTTTTTATTGGGCGTCAACGGCATGACGGCCAACGGCACGAACACGGAAGGCACCATGTAATCGGGCAGCTCTTCGGCCACATACTGCCGAAGCTCCGCCGGATCGGGGCCCTCCGGGGAATTGGCTGTCAAATAAGCGACAAGCCGTTTATCCCCGGGCCGGTCCTCCCGGGCGACGACCGTAACCTGATCGATGGCTGGATGCTTCGAGAGCAGCGACTCGATTTCGCCGAGCTCCACCCGAAATCCGCGAATCTTGATCTGATGATCGGCGCGACCTATGTAATCGAGGGTGCCGTCCTCAAGCCACCGGGCAAGATCGCCTGTACGGTACATCCGGCTGCCGGGCGGTCCGAACGGATCGGCAACGAAACGCTCGGACGTCAGGTCCGGCCGACCCAAATAGCCCCGGGCCAGTCCCGCCCCCGCTAGATACAGCTCGCCCGCTATGCCCGGCGGTACCGGAGACAGTCCTGCATCGAGCACATAGGCCTGCGTGTTCGCAATCGGCCCTCCGATCGGCGGCGTCCCCGTACGCTCTTCGCCCACGCGCTCAGCGGTGGAATAGATCGTCGTTTCCGTCGGTCCATATTGGTTATGAACCTCGCAGCCGAGCGACTGCATCGCGAGCTTCAGCCCCAGCGGTAACGACTCGCCGCCCGTGATGATCCGCAGGCCGGGGAACGGCTCGGGCTTGCTTGACGCGAGCGCCTGCCACAGGGTCGGCGTCGCCTGCATGATCGTAGCTTCCGACTCATGAATCATCCTCGCCAGCGCAGGCGGGTCCATGATCACCGGCTTCGGAGCGATAACAACACGGGCTCCCGTCGTAAGCGGCAGGAACATCTCAAGCACCGAGATGTCAAAAGCAATCGTCGTCACGGACAGCAGCCGGTCCCGGACGCTCAGCCGGAACTTGTCCTGCATGGCCGTGAGCAGGTTGGTCAAGCTGCCGAAGGTCACAATCACGCCCTTCGGCTTACCGGTGGAACCCGACGTGTAAATAATATAGGCAGGATGAAGAGGCGACAGACGACCCGTGCGGTCCTCGTCGCCGAGAGAAGTTTCCGGCTGGCGCAGCAGATGCGCTTCGGCAGCAGGCTCGTCAAGCACCAGGAGCGGCCCGGCGGCTCCAGAGGGCAGCCGGGAAGCCGTTTCCCTGTCCGTCAGGACGCACAGCGGGGCGGCGTCTTGAAGCATGTAGGCCAACCGATCCTGCGGATAGTCGGGGTCCAGCGGCAAATACGCGGCGCCGGTTTTATGGACGGCCAGCACCGCCACGACCGCTTCCGCCGACCGCGGCAGCAGCAGCGCCACGATCCTTTCCGGACCAGCGCCTCGCGAGATCAAGGCATGAGCCAGCCGGTTGGCGCGCCGGTTCAATTCGGCGTATGTGAGGACCGTATCCTCGAAAACGACGGCAACCGCATCCGGCGTGCGGGCGGCTTGGGCCTCGACCATCGCGGACGTGGAGGCTTCCGGCAATTCGCGGGCCGTTTCGTTCCATCCAAGGAGCACCTGTTCCCGTTCCTCAGGCAGCAGCATATCGATCTGTGAGATCGGCTGCCCGGGATCGGCCGAGGCAAGGCGCTCCAGCCAGCCAAGGAACCGCCGCTGATGGGCCGCCAGCTCTTCCGCCCCGTACACCGCAGGATTTCCGTCGAAGTCGACCCGCAGCCCGCTGCCGTCCGACCGGTCATAGACGTGGATCGACAGATCGTCCACAGGCCCGGCGGACAGATTATGCGGAATTCCGGGGCAGCCGGCAAAGCTCAGCCGATAGTCGAACGGCATCACGTTGACCATCGGCCCGAACAGGCGGCGGTTTTCCCCGAGCAGCTTCAGCTCCCGCCGCATATCCTGCTGCCGGTACAACTGATGGCGCCGGGTCTCGCGAACCTCCCGCGAAACTTGGCGCAGCAGCTCGGACAGCGGCATCTCGGGCCGCACGGCCAAACGCAGCGGCAGCAGGTTCATGACCATGCCCGGAATACGCAGCGAAGCCGAGCCCAGTCGGCACATCATCGGCAGGCCAAGAATCACGTCGTCGGCGCCGGTCATCCGATTCACGTAAGCCGCCACCGCGGCAATGACGACATCGGGCCAAGTCGTTCCCGTCCGGTCGGCCGCTTCCCGCAGCGCGGACGCATCGTCCGTCGACAGCTGCGCGGTCCGGCGCAGGAAGCCCGCCCCGGCTCTGGCCGTCCGGCTGCCCAGACTCACCGCTTCCGGCGCGTCGGCGAAGCGGGCAAGCCAGAAGGCCCGGTCCCGCTCCTGCTGCTCCGAAGCGCGATAAGCCTCGTCCTCCCGGAGAATCGATTGCAGTTCGCCGAACGCTCCCGGTCCGGGCGGCTGTTCCTGAGAGAAAGCGGTATAGAGCTGAGCGGCTCGCTGGGCGAGCAACGAAAAGCTGTAGCCGTCGATGACGAGGTGATGGATGCGCTGATACCAGAGAAACCGGTCCGGGGCCAGCTTGAACAACGCTTGCGTAAACAGCGGGCCGCGCGTCAGATCCATCGGCTCGGCCAAGTTCTGTCTCATCCAAGCCTCCGCCGCTTCCAGCGGATGGTCCGTTCCGCTGAAGTCCACATGATGCAGCATCCAGTCGGACGACGGGGCAAGACACTGCCAAGGCCCGTCCCCGTCTTCGCCGAAGCGCAGATGCAGCGTTTCCGCCTCTTCCACCGTTTGCCGCAGCGCCGCTTCGAAACGCTCCAGGTCCACAGGGCCGCGAATATCGATATATTCCCCCGTATTGAACATCGGGCTTACCGGATCAAGCTGCTGGGCGAACCAAATCCCCATTTGCGCTCCCGTCAACGGACGGCGGGCCTGCCGAGCTTCAGACATATGCGCTCCCTCCTTCATGTCGTAATATAATCTCCGTTCGGCAAAGTCCTGCTCAGGCGTGCGGACAGCAGCGCCCACCAATCGGCCAGCGTCGGACGCTCCGCCAGCTCCACGAACGTGACTTCCGCCCCGGAGCGCCGCCACCGTTCGGCCAGACTCATGATGCGGATCGAATCCAGACCCCACTGCGTAATCAAGTTGTCGTGCTCCGCAAAGGATGACGGAGCTTCCTGCAGCAAGTCCGCCACCAGCTCGCGCAAGCCGTCCTTAGTCAACGTCCCGCTTTCCGCTGCCGGGGCCGCTTCCGATATAGCTTCCGCTTGGGCCGAAGTTCCCGCTTCACCGCGAAGCGCCTTGACCAAACGCTCCGTCGTGATGGCGACCGCGCAGCGTTCGGCCGCGTAGGTGATCGCCAGCCGGTGCTTCTCCAGCGAAAAGTCTGCCACCGCATCGGCAACGAAGAAAGGCTCCACCTCCTGCATGAACGCTTCGCAAGCAGTCATGAGGCAGCCGATGTGAGCGTAAATGCCGCATACGATCAACTGGTCGCGGCCAAGCTGGGTCAGTGTGGCGCGGAAATCGGTCTTTTGAAAGGCGCTGTACCGCCATTTCGTCAGCACGATATCGCGCTCGCCCGGCGGCAGCTCCTTCACGATCTGCTTCTGATAGGGACCGTCGTTGATCCCGGGACCCCAGAAATCCTGCAGCAATCCGCGCTGCTCCAGCGTCTGGCCGCCCGGCTGGGCGGAATAGACGACCGGTATGCCCAGCTCGTGGCAAGCGTTTCGGAGCGCGCGGATGTTCTCCAGCAGCTCAATCACAGGAGAAGCTCCTGCCGTGAACGCATCCACGAAATACTGCTGCATGTCATGAATCAGCAAAACCGCACGTTTCGGGTCAGGCGTCCAATTCACCCGGTTGGCGGGCAGGTCGGATGCCGTCGGCATCGGATAAGGCATTATGGCAGGAAGAGCCATCGTATCTCCTCTTTTCTCATGTTATTTTATTGTGTCGGAGGCGCAGCTAAAGCCTGCTGCTTCTGGACAATGAGCTCGCGCAGCGCCTTCTTGCTGATCTTACCGACCCCGGTTCGGGGGAGCGACTCCATAAATTCCACCCGGTCCGGGATTTTGTAACCGGCCAGCCCCCGCTCCCTCAGGAACGCTTTGAGCTCGGCCGGGGTAGGCGCAGGCGAATACGGCACGATGAAGGCGCAGCTGCGCTCGCCAAGGTAAGCGTCGGGCATCGAAACGACGGCGGCGTCATGCACGCCCGGATGCGCGAGGAGATGGTTTTCGACCTCCTCCGCCGCCACCTTATCGCCGCCGCGGTTGATCTGGTCCTTGGCCCGGCCCTCGACAACAAGGTAACCCGCAGGCGTCATTCTGGCCATATCCCCCGTGCGGTAGAAACCGTCCGCCGTGAACGCTCTGGCATTATGCTCTTCGGCTTTGTAATAGCCCCGGATCGTATAGGGGCCCCGCGTCAGCAGATGTCCGACCTGACCGGGAGCGACCTCTTCATCCTCGTCATCCACGATACGGATCTCGTCATAAGGCGACATCGGCCTGCCCTGCGTATTCACTACAATGTCCTCGGAATCGTCCGGCCGGGTATAGTTGACCAGCCCTTCCGCCATCCCGAAGACCTGCTGCAACGTGCAGCCCAGTACCGGCTTCACCTTACGGGCCGCCTCCGCGCTGAACTTGGCCCCGCCGACCTGCAGCAGCCGAAGCGACGAGAGGTCGCTGCGGCGCGACTCGGCGGCGTCCAGCCAGATGAGAGCCAGCGGAGGCACGACGGCGGTGATCGTGACGCGTTCCCGCTCGATGAGAGGGAACGCCTCGTCCGGGCTGGAGCCGCGGGACAGCACGACGCGTCCGCCCGCGTAGAGCGTGCCCAGCACGCCCGGGGAGCTAAGCGGATAATTGTGGGCCGCGGGAAGCACGGCAAGATAGATGCTCTGCTCATCGAGAGCGCACACTTCGGCGCTCATCCGCAAGCTGTAAATATAATCGTCGTGCGTGCGCGGAATGAGCTTCGGCAGCCCGGTGCTGCCCCCGGACAGCTGGAGAAACGCCACATCCCCGGAGCTTGGCCCTGGCAAATCGGGCAGCGGATCGGCGTACAGGTCGCGCAGCGCCGTAAACTTCCCGGGATCGCCCGCTACAATGACATGACGCAGCGTCGGTACCTGCTCTTGTACTTGCTCCGCCAGCTCCCGATAATCGAAGCCTGCCTCGACATCTGAAATAATATAAGCATTCGCATTTGTAAACTCGGAAAAATACACGATCTCACTCCTGCGATGGAGCGGAAGTGCGAATACCGGCAGCGCACCCAGCCGAAACAGCGCAAAGCACACCTCGATAAACTCCGCTATATTGGGAAGCTGCAATATCACTTTGTCATCCTGCCGAATGCCGAGCTTGTACAATCCGGCGGCCAGTCGGTCGACTCTCACATCCAGCTCGGCGTAGCTGATCCGGCTTGTTCCGCTGACGACGGCGATGCGGTCCCCGAAAGCGGCGGCGCGCCCGCGCAGCATTTCGCCGAACGTCTCGCCCTGCCAGCAGCCGGTCTCCCGGTAAAAATCCGCCAGCTCTTTCGGCCATGAAGGGTATTGCGATCGCATCATTCATTCCTCCCTTGCGGCTGCCAGCTGCGGCTGGTTCAGCCCCATCGCCTGCAGCAGCGTTCGGAATTTAGCGGACGTCTCCGCCAATTCGGCCTGCGGGCTCGACCCGGCAACGATCCCTGCGCCCGCGAACAGCCGCAGCTCACGGCCTTCCACCTCGGCGCAGCGAATGGTCACGATCCATTCCCCGTCGCCGTTCGCATCGCACCAGCCGACCGCTCCCGTGAAGAAGCCCCGGTCGAACGGTTCGCTATCGCGAATCGTCTCCTGCGCCAGATCGGTCGGCGTCCCGCAAATTGCCGGTGTCGGGTGCAGCGCCAAAGCCAGCTCCAGCGACGATACCCAAGGATCGGACAGCTCTCCGGTCACGACCGTGGACAGATGCCACATCGTGGACGTCTGTACGAGCGAAGGCTCGCCGGGCACGTCCAGGCGGCTGCAATAAGGACGCAGCGCGCCAGCGACGGCTTCGATCACGACCGCATGCTCATGCCGGTCCTTGGCTGAGGCGAGCAGCGCCTCCGCCCTCCGCCGATCCTCGACCGGATCGCTGCTGCGGGGCGCGGAGCCCGCGAGCGGATTCGCCTTCAGCCGCCCTCCCGTTCTCGTCACAAGCAGCTCCGGGCTGGCGCCGATCAGTGTTCGCGGCTCTTGGCCGTTCGACTCGTCCGGCGTCCATGCGGCCCGGGCTTCTCCCGGAGCCAGGTTCACCGCGAACGTATAGCCGTGCGGATTATGCCGGGCCAAGCTGCGAAGAAGCCGGCGCACATCGACCTTCACAGGCAGTGTCAGATGCAGCGTTCTCCCAAGCACGACCTTGCGGAGGTCCCCCTTCTGAAAACGCGACAACGCCTGGCCTACGCTCCGCTCGTAGACTTCCGGCTCCGGCACGGGGCGCAGCTTATAGTCCGAGGCGTCGGGCCGCTTATCCTCAACCTCGCTGCGTAATTCCAGCCTGCCTGCCCACCGGGCCGTCTGCGGTACAATCAGCTCCGCAGGCTTCGTGGGATCGAAGGGGATCGCTCCTACGACAACGGAAGGCGTCCCTCCGGAAAATTGCGTGCGAGCCAACAGCTCGGCTGCGCGCTGCGGCAAGCTTTTGACCCGATCCGCGCCTCCCTGCACGGACAGCCTGGCCGCTTCCCCTTTCGCCAGCAGCGTGCGCTGCGGCGAGGCCAGGAAAAACGATGAGCCGGCTTCGTACGTATCGATAAGCTCGGAAGCCCATGCGGCAGGAACCGTTTCCAAGTTCACCATGTCCATCATCCCTCTCTTTAAAATGAAATTATGTTCCCAGCGTTGCCCCGCCATCGATGCATAAATCGCTCATGGTCATATGACCCGCCCGGTCCGACACAAGAAAAACGACCGCATCCGCAATATCGGAGGGTCTGGCCAGCTTCCCGAGCGGAATGCCCAGCCGGAACGACTCCGGCGAGCCCGCGATAGCCGCCTGCTCCCCGGACTCATCCGTCCACAGCAGACGCTGCATCGCCGTATCGGTCGAGCCTGGCGAGACGATATTGCAGCGGATATTGTGCCGGGCGTGCTCCAGCGCCAGACATTTGGTAAACATCGCCGAGGCCGCCTTAGAGGCGGCATAAGCCGCCATCTGCATGCGCGGTACCCCCGCGGCATTCGACCCTACGGTCACGATCGCCCCGGATCGCCGGAAGGCCATGCGTCGAACCACGGCACGGGATACGTAAAATACGCCTTTCGTGTTGACGGCAAATGTCGCTTCCCAGTCCTCGTCGCTGTACGATTCGATCGCCCCCATCCGAAGCACTCCGGCGACATTGACGAGAATGCCGATGGGCCCAAGCTCCCGCTCGATGCGTTCCACCGCGTCCTCTACCGCCAAGCTGTCGCTGACATCCGCCGGATAAGCCGCAGCCTGATAGCCCTGGGTATTCAACTCCGCTACAAGGCTGCCCAGCCCGTCGGCATTACGGTCTACGGCGGCCACGGAAGCCCCGAGCTCAGCCAGCGCGCGCGCGACGGCTTCCCCTATGCCTTGGGCTGCTCCGGTGACAAGCGCGACTTTTCCTTTGATTCCAAGCTCCACCACTTCATCTCCGTCCTTTCCTCCTTCGCTTCAACGTTCTCTGTTCCCCCGTATCCTCTTCGCGATTGCTCCGCCGCCGTCACGGCTTCGGCCGAAGCGCCAGCCGCAAAGCCCGGCTGATCAACACGGGCAGTACCGATACGTGCCCCTCGCCTTCAAACTCCTTATATTCCACATGCAATCCGCGCCCGGACAATGCAGCCAGCCGCTCCGAGAGCGCCAGCGCGCGGTCGCAATTGCGCGAGATATGCGTTTTCTCCAGCTCGCCTACGCCGAGCAGCAGCTCGATCCGATTGGCCGCAGGCGGCAAGTCTCTCGTAAATTCCTGCTCCGCCTCAAGCAGGAACGGCTCGTTCCAGTGAAGCGAAGGGCTGCCTGCGATATAGCTTTGAAACGCATGCGGCTTTGCAAACAGCGCGTACAGCACAAATAGCCCGCCGAGCGAATGTCCGAAAATCGTCTGTCTGCTGCGGTCCACTTGAAACTCGCCTTCGATCTGCGGCTTTAACTCCTCCTCGATGAATTTCAGAAAATGAGCGGCTCCGCCTTGCTCGGGAAGCGGCATACTGTCCGATCTGTTCAAATATTGTGCCGTAGCCGCCGGCGTCAGATCGTAAAACCGCTCCGGCGCAAACGGCCCATCCACCGGATACCCGATCCCGACGATCACCGCCGGGACGATCCCGGTTTTGTCCGGCCTCCGGCTTTGCAGCCGCACGGCTTCCACCATTGTGCCGAACACCGAATTCGCATCCAACAAATAAATGACCGGAAAACCGGCAGGAGGCGGGGCCTCCGGGGGCTTCGCCACGAGAATCTGGTACCCCCGGTGATGATCGCGCGATTTCATCATCCACTGCTCCGCCCACGGAATATCGACTTTGCTGCGCGCGAGGTCTTTCAGCGTTACTTCGCTTTGTTCGTTCGGTTTGAACGTCACTCTATTCCATCCCCTTCAATGCTTACGCTCTGAACCGCCACGCTTCCGTTCATCGGCGAATTTCGCTTATTTGACCAAATGCTTGACCGTATCGTCAATAATTTTCTCGTAAGCGATCAGCCCGTTCCCCAGCCAGTATTTATCGCTCACCTCGAACACCTGTCCCTGCTTGACGGCAGGGATCGCCTTCCAAATTGGGCTATCCATCATTTCTTTTATCCGCTCCGAGCCTTGACCATATTGATTGATGTAGAAAATATAGTCAGCATCCAGCTGAGGAAGAATTTCCAGGGAAATGGCGGCGCTGTTTTCCTTCTCCACCAGCTTGGGCTTGCCCAGACCGAGCTTCTGATACAGAACCTGCCCGCTCATGTAGTTCCCGCCCATCAGGCTCACGCCTCTGGCTGCGAAGCGGATGACCGCCACCTTTTTCCCTTTTGCGGCTTGATCCAGCTTCTCCTTGGCTTCCTGTACTTTCTGGCGATACGCTTTCAGCGCTTGCTCCGCTTCCGCCGACTTGCCGAGCAGGCTCCCCAGAGTCGCAAGCGATTTCTCCACATCGCCGGAGGCATTCGTAAAAGCGTACGTCGGCGCAATCTTGGCATACTTCTCGTAAGTGCCGTTGCCCGAATAGCTGTTATTTTGCAAAATGATCAAATCGGGATTATAAGACATCAGCACCTCCGGAGAAGGGGGGCCGCCCGAGAAGTCGAGCAGGGGAACGCCATTCAACTGATCCTGCAAGTAATCCTGCCCTTGGGGACCGCTTGACCATTGGGCGACCGGCTTGATCCCCAGCTTCAACAAGGAGTCTTCCAGATACGGGGCAAAAATCCGCTTCGGCGCAGCAGGCACCTTGACCTCGTGACCCAGTTCGTCCTTAACGACCTGTTCTTCGGCAGGAGCCGGGCTTTTGCCGTCTGCGGCAGCGCTTTTTTCGTTGGTATTAGCCTCCGGCGCAGAGGCTGCCCCATTGTTCGCCGTGCCGCAGCCGGCCAGCAGCCCGCCCGCCACGACGAGACACAGCAAAGCGGACATCGGCATGCGGCCGGTGAGTCTTAATCGATGAAGCATGTCACGCATGAAATCTCTCCTTCGTTGATAATAATTCTCATTCAGGAGGATTATACATCATGGTGCGAAGCACGCACCATGGACGCTATCCTGTAACGAATTTGGACAATTCCCTGTAAACAAGAGCTGCGCTTCATCCAGCATCCGCGCAACGGACACGGCGGAATACTCGAACCAGGGGTCCGAAGAGATCAGGCGCACCTGTCCGTTTCGGACGGCTTCGAGCTGACGCCATGCCGCCGAATGCTGGAGCGCCAGCCAATACGCCCGCGAAGCAGCCTCGGGATATACAAGGAGCAGCAGACGGTCGGGATTCAGCTCCGCAAGCCGTTCCATCGTAAGCGGCCGGTGATCGGACGGCTCTTCCCGGTAAACCAATTTCAGCTTTAAATCCCCGCACAGCACGTCCTCCATGCCGCGGTTACAATAAGTATAGAGGCCTTGCCCGAAAATACGCAGAACCAGAATACGGTCGTCACCGAGCGCCTCGCCGAGGCGCTCCCGGGCCAGCTCCGCCCGCCGTTCGTGTCCGGCGATCCACTGCTCCGCCTTGTCCTCTTGCTCCAGGAACCGGGCGATCTGGCGCAGCTGCTCCCGCCATCCGTCCCGCTCCGTCGAAACGAAGAAAGAAGGCGCGATGTCCTCCAGCTTCCGTTTCTCGTCCTCGCCCAGCCGGTCGGTGCCGATAATCGCGTCGGGGCGAGCCTGCACCAGCGTCCCCAAATTTTCCTCGAACGACCAGCTCGTATAAGGGGCCGTCAGCTTGAGGGGGCGCTTGATCCACTCTTTATAGGCGTTATAGTAATAAGGAGTCCACTTGGCGTCGAGCGGCGCTGCCATCGGCATAATATTCAGCGCCAGCAGCTGGCCGGTGACCGAGGAAGAGCATGCCGCTATTTGCCGCCTGGCTTTCTTGACATAGTCGGAGGGAGATACGCCCACCTCCTTCTTGAATTTGCGGCTGAAATAAAACTCGTCCCGGTAACCTACCTTTTGGGCGATTTCCCGCAGCCGCTCCTCCGATTCCATCAAATAGCGCTTAGCCCGGTTGATCCGGAGGTCCGTCAAATAATCCATCGCGCTCTGCCCGTAAGTTTTCTTGAAGAGGTCCACAAAATATTTGGGGGTAATATTGGCCATCTGCGCCAACTGTCCGATGGACAGGGGCTCGTTATAGTGCTCATTCATAAACTCGCGGATTTCAATCAGGCTCTTCTTCGAACTCCGGCTCCTCGCAGACGCGGTTCGTTCCCTCGGCAGCCTTTCTTTTTGAAGCATGATAGCCCTCCTCCAGTATCAGCGCGGTAAATATTCGATAATGATAATCATTATCAATAAGGTACCATATCCCTTTATTTCCAGTCAATCCCGTTTAAGAAAAACGTTGCTTCGTTCTTCCGCAATCGCGTTAATAAAAAAAGACCGAAGAACAAGCAACGTCTTCGAAACGTTGCCTTTCTCCGGTCAGGCTATCGAGCTTTATTGCTATGAGTGTTCTTGAAGTCCCCCTCTTACCCGCTCAACCAGTGACGCCGGCGCTTTCTTTAACGAACCCGTATCAAACGGAGGCTGAGGATCGTATTCCAAGATCAATTGGACCGTTTGACCCACATCATCCCCGAATTCCCATGCCACTAATTGAAGTGCCATATCGATACCGGAAGAGACACCGGCTGCCGTTACGATTTGACCATGGCGAACGACTCTCTCGTCTGTCGGAATGGCTCCAAGAGAACGGAGCAGGTCGAAGGAACTCCAATGGCAAGTTGCCGATGCTCCGTTCAACAAGCCTGCGGCGCTCAAAATCAGCGAGCCGTTACAAACCGACGTAGTCCATTTCACGGTCCCATGTATTTGCCGAATCCAATCCAACGTCTCTTCGTCGTTCATTGGAGCTTTATAATTTGGCGGACTGCAGCCGGGGACGACAAGAATATCGGCTGAAGTTATTTCGGAAAAGCTGTAATCCGCATGCAAATAACCCATTTTGGAGTCCATTTGGATGGGCCCTTTTTTCTTGCCGACAAACTTCACGTTACATTTCATTGTGGCAGAAAATACTTCATACGGACCAATGGCATCTAATGCTGTGATTCCGTCATAAAGCAAGATTGCGACTTCCATTGTGTTTGATCTCCTCCCCAACCTTAAGGATTAAAACTGCAAATCTAATATACCATAACCTATGCAGGGCATGTCTGTGTCGGTGTTATGAATCCCCGATAGCTCTAATGGGCTAAAAGATTACGATGGAGAGAAGCCGAATCGGAAGGGGAAGCGATCAAGTCAATCATATAAGAGTCGATAGTTCTTTCTGATACGCTTCAACGGCATAATCGCTAGGCTCTCGGGCATGAACCCCAATGCTGTTTTCTCAAAGGGCAGTCCCAACTCCTCGAAGAACTCCAAGACGTGACTGGAATTCCTATACAACGCTTCAATTACCGGACGATATTCATTGCAAAATTCGGCAAGAAAATAAAGCTGGCCTTATACTGATCCGCTTTTTTCAAGACCGAGAGCGGATCGGAAGCGAATAACGAAGGCGGCATAAGAATCTGCTTCACCTGTACATAGGCTGCCATGAGATGGTGAAGAAGGAGGCCCACCACATGGGTAAGAGGCATCCAATTCAATAAGCAATCGTTATTGGCATCAAACTTCCATCTTTCGTTCACGGAACGCATATTCATCATTAAATTGGCTTGCGTAAGAATAACAGCCTTAGGGTCGCCCGTGGAACCTGATGAAAACATGAGCCCCTTTGAAAGCCCTTTCAAATAAAAATTATTTAAAGTCAAATAACCCTGTTTGATTCGGGCGCATCCGGAAGGTAACAAAAAGCTCCTTATCCGCAATTTGATAATATATATTTTGCTTCAAAACGTGACTGAACGAAAGCCCGGGCGCTTGTTCGAAGGCATGAGCAGGGTAAATTTTAACGTCAGTTTTAAGCTCCCGCTTTATTTTTTGCATGCTGTCATACAGCTTCTCGGGATCGCCTCCATTCGGATCGCAGAAGCCACAGCCTTCAATGAATAGGGTATCCCCGCTAAATAAATGATCCGATGAAAGATAGCAGCAGCTTCCCTCGGTATGTCCGGGAGTCGATAGAGCGATGATTTCTGTTTCGCCAAGCTGGATGGAGTCGTCGCCTTGAATGGGATGTAAATTGCGGCATCTGAAGCTGTAGTAATCTATTTCTTCCTTGGACATGAAGACTTGCGGGTTGTATCGCTCCAGAAGGGGGTTCACTAAGTTGATGTGACCAAAATGGGAGTTCAGGCTCTGCAGCATGCTTGGTTTGGTACAACGCCCCACGATGCAAGAAGCAAATCGATCTCAAAAAACTCGTCTGATTCTTGAGCCCTTTGCCTCAAACCGGACGAGGTTTTCCCTCATCCGGCTTTCGCGGTGAATTGAGGATTATTTGATTTTAAGCATATACAGCTCGTGATCCCATTTTTGGTCCGACTTATATCTGCTTTTGGAATAAACGAATACCGTACCGTCATCCGAAAATGCTTGCGGGGTCGTTATAATCGTTCCATAATCAACGGGATTGCGTTTGCTGCCATCCGTACTTGCCACCCACAGCATTCCGTGTTCGGAGGTTTGGGTGGTTGACTCTTGCTGGATGAAAGCCATAACCGACCCGCTCCGATTCAGCCGAAGAGTGGAAACCTTGGAATAAGAAAAGTTCAGCAGAGGTTTGAATTTGGTTCCTTGAAAAAACACAGGATTGTTCCTTGCCTCATGAAATTGATTCGCTCTCACGCGTACACCATGCAGCTGCCCGACACCCTTTTCTCCATCTGCTGACCAAACCGGATTCTCTACGGAAGACGGATGCGTATAAATGTCCTTTTCTTTCAAATCGCTCAGCGTGACGTCATATACACGATCTTTCTTCATAATACGCAATGCTTTTGAATCCTCGCTGAACCCTATAAGGTTAAGATGGCTGCCTTCGGCAATAACCTTGTGCTCGCGGGTACTGAGTTGATAAACCCGGATTTTTCGCCCCTCCGCCGTACTGTAAGCGATTCGGTCGTGGTCTTTAGACCAGACGAGCTCCTGAATGCGTCCGTCTAACGGCTCTGTAGTTAAATTGCGGCTTTCCACATGGTAAATATGCAAAGACTTGAACGAACCAAAAGCAACGAACCTGTTATCCCGGCTCCAGATGGGCGAAGCATCCTTCGAATAGTCGCCTTTTCCGATAATTGTCTCCCGGGAACCCTGTTTTGTATCGTAAATGACGAGCTCGCCTTTATACGTATCGTTCGTCCAATAAGCTATATATTTTCCATCGTGAGACAGGGACGGCATGTGTCCATCACCCAATTTTACGGGCTGCAAGGAGGAATAGCCGCGGGCGGCCTCCTCCTTGATCGCCGCCATATCTTTGCCCAGTGTTCCCTTGGTGTCGCTTACAGCTAAATAAATGACAGCATCGTCTATATTACCTTGACGATATATGGCTTCTCCATATTTCAAAATATTTTCCTGGTTACCGTCCCGTAAATAATCATCCTCGATTTGTTGAAACGAAATATTCGCATTATGTAAAAGCAAAGGCGGCTCGGAAGTAAAACTTATACCCGTTTCCTGAGTACTTTGCTCGCCTTCTCCAGAAGGCTTCGGCGGCTCTTGGGCTTTGTTAGCCGGTAAAGCCGCTTGCTCAGCCCCATCCGCTTGCTGCGTCGCCTGCTGCGGTTTCACGGCCTCTCCGGCAGCGCTTGTTGTCTGTTGCGATGGTTCAGATTCAACCGCTTTCGGCTTTGCATCGCTCTTTGGTAAAGCTTCCGTTTGTTCCGCGGATTTCTCACCCGCGACTGATGGCTGCACAGCTTGACAAGAGCAGAGCGTGATCGAAATCAAAATGATGAACAAATAATTCAGCGGTTTACCCATCCGTCCGGTTCCCCTCATTTATTTGGCAACCCCCGATAAGGAAACTTGATAAATCTCAAATTTTCTGGGATAACCGTCTATTCTCGTTTCTTTGGTATACACAAGCAAGGAGACATCGTCTGAAAAACAATGCGGGGTTGTGCTGATATATCCGTAATCGACCGGGATACGCTTTTTGCCTTCGGTTTCTGCCAGCCACAAGGTCGAAAAAGGAACATCATTACTTATGCTCGGTTCCTCCTTAGGCATGGTTGCACTTTGGTTGAGGGCGATCCAGCGGCCATTGTCTGTTATTCTTAAGCTTTCGCGTAAACTGTAGGAATAATCAAATGTCATGAGCGTGTTTACTGATCGAAAATTAAAATACTGCGGATTGCGGCCAAAGTACGTGCTATTCTCAAAATTTATTTCGCTAAATCCGGCGCCTTGGCTCAAATCCGATGTCAGAGTGAGGCTGCTCAGACCCGTGGGAATCATTCCAACCAATGTTTCCTTCTTGTCCTGAACGGCAACGTCGAACACCTGGCCATCCTTCCGGATTTGCCGAAATATTTGGGGCGTATCCTCAAAAGGTTTCGGATAGCCGCCAAGGCTCCCCTCAAGCTGAATATGACTTCGGGTACTTATATCAAACAACTGGGGCACGTAGCTCTCCTTCTTTTTATCATAGGTTCCCACTAGTATTTTTTGGCTGTTTGCCGACCAAAGAATAAAGTGGTCCAAGAAAGAATCGAACTTTTCTTCCCAGATTTCATTTTTCGGCAAGTCATAAACAAATAAACTGCTGCCGTTGATATAAGCCAGCTGCCGATTGTCATGGCTCCACCTCCATTCCGGAAAAAGCGAATCACTTATGCTCGATACCCGCTTCGATTTACCTGCTTTAAGATCGTAAATCATCAATCCTCCATTCTCGTAGTAAGCGATATACTTGCCGTCATATGAGAGAACGGCATTCTTGCCATCAACGAGCTTGCGTGGCTCAACCTTCGCACTGCCGGTTCCCAAATCGTTCAAAAGTTGAGGGAGCCGGCTGCTCTCCTTCCCTCGTTCCATCGCCCGATGAATGTAATGAATCGCATCGTAAATCAATCCGTTGTCATACATTGCTTCCCCATATCTCAACAAATTTTCGCCATTGAACTCCAGCTTTATTATTCGTTCCGCCTCCTTCAGGCTTGCCCCCTTGACACCTGAGAGCTGCTGCCTTTCGGGAGGAGAGGAGTCAGGCTTTTCCCGTTCGCTTCCAAGGGTATTGCCGCTGCTGCCCGGGTCCTCGTTCTGTGGCTGAATTACATCTCCATTGGATGGAGACGGGGAACTGGAATTGGCGTTGGATACTACTACGGGATCAGGTGCCGCCGGAGGAGCCGAGGCCGGATTCGAAGCCGTCTCCGCATGCTGGTCGGCCAACTCACGGTTGAAGTCGACTGGCTCAAAAAAA
>JBHJMN010000006.1:0-178805 GCA_042219835.1 Paenibacillus elgii | reverse complement strand
ATAAAGTCAATGTGAATGCCGATTTCAGCAAGTGCATCGGTATCAAAAACCGTTGCGGCGCATCCTGTATCAAATAGAACGTTCTGTAAAACAATAGATTGATTGTTGTGGGTTAGAGTCAGGGAGATAATAGGCAAGCCGTGCTGGAACTGCATCCTCATGACTACTGCCTTACCCCTGAGAAGAATTCTTCAACCACCTCTACATCACTTCGGCTGGTGTGGAATACGTACAATTCACGTGTCGGATGCAGCTTGTGCAAAACTTGTACCCGTTCCACGCTTCTTGCGGATTGTCGTAATCCTGAATCACCGCCATATCCTCCAACTGGCGTACACGGTTATTGGAGCTTGCTTTGATTGCTTCCACCAATACAAACCAAGCCGGGTGCAATTGGGTAATTTCTTCCCATTTCATCGGCTTCACCTCGCTTGGTTGTCCTTATTTCATTATAGCATAAACGTTAAATTCTGGTTCATTACCATCACCCTCCCTTGGGAAAAGGCTTTGCCCGCAAGAGATCCAAGGGAAAAAGCTTCTGCGGGCAGAGCGCGGAATTGCAGTATGTCATCAGTAATCCTCCTCTCAGTTCAGTTGAAGTTGCTTCGCTTGAATATGAATTTGGTCAGTAAAAATGTTGTGTATGTTGTTTTGGTTATCACGAATTACAACATAGTTCTTGTCTTGGTATACTCGAATCCCTTCAACAATTTTTGTTTGCCCATTAAGATTGTAGTCTACTGTCACAAAGTCTGTATCGAACTGGGTAAGGCTCTTACCGAAGCCTCCTAATTGGTATGCTGTATGCGAAACAAAAACAATTATAGCGGCAAAAATAAAAAAATATATGAATAGAACTTGCCAAAGATTGGAGGCGATTTTTTTTATTTTCAGGTGTAGGATTAGAGTATTGATTCTAAGAATATTCCAATCCAATTTCAAGTGAAGATGTAGATTTGATTCTGTGCGAGCTAGTTTTAAAAGATTATCGAGCCGTTCTTTTCGAAACTTAGCATCATCTCTTAGAACGGAATAAAGGAAAATTAATACCAACGCTACCATATTTCCTGATTGTAGTGAAATAAAAATTTCCTTTTGAAAAACTTCCATATCGAATGATGGGGTTTGCCAATCCAAATCCTTTGAATAGATAAAATAGTTAATTAAGACGTCCCAGAGTGATGAGTTTTTCGAAGCATAGAACAAGTAATAAGGTAGCAAGGTGATTCCTTTAAGCAAGCTCCAGAAAAATAATAAACCCAAAATACATCCAATCAACATTGCCCCGAAATATAGTACCGTACTTTTTATTTTTCTAAGAATCCTTCTTCCCAAGAATAAAAAAAATCCTAGAGGCACCAAGGTCAATATTGTTATAAAAAGATAAACAAAAGCATAATAAAAGTACAATCTTTCATCGAATTGAATGGGATTTTGAAATGCAGTTATTAAAGAAAGCACTTCATTTCTTGCTTTACTCTGTAAAATAATAAAGCCGATGATAAACGATAATCCGTGAGCGAATCCCCAAAAAGCAAGCGTAAAGAGAATTCTTAATGCTGTTGGAATTCTTAAATACATTAAAATGAAGTTGCTTAAAGGGATTCGTTCTCGATTACGCTCGATGTATGATACAAAACTAGTGTACTTATTTCGGATCCAATGTATTGATTCCAAAAACAATTCATTCCTTTCGGTCTATTTTTTGCCTGATACCCGACATATCATATATCGGTACTCATTCGCACGAATTCCACTCAAATTGTGGTAAAATAGATACAGGAATGACTGCAGGGAGGGATTCGGCAATGAAACGACAGCAAGTCTGAGAATTGTTTCCCGATCAGTGTGCTGCTCCCCATACCCGATACAGGCGATACCGGCAGAGGAAGCGAACAAGGCTTTCCGATTTACGAGGCATATGGGATTATCGGAAAGGTCCCCTTTTATACAAAGGTGTTGGAGACTATATTAATCGAGATTGATTTAGGCATGCTCCCCAAGTCTCATAAGGGGCTGTTTGGATTGGATATCTTGAAAACATATGGTTTTATCATGGAATTGGACAAGCTCGAACTTTAGAGATTATAAAGTGGTAGGTCATACTCTTAGGAGGAGAAGATGAAGGATCCGAAGATGCTTGAAAAGAAGGAGCAATTGCTGAAACTGGTAAAGGGCTTTTGCGAACAATATCTGGATGAAGATTACGAGCAGCTATCGTGCAAAATGGTAGAAAAGCTGGGGCGCAAGCGGACGGTTCCATTTATGTCGGGCAAGCTGGAGGTTTGGGCGGCAGGAATTATTCATGCAATTGGAACAGTCAACTTTTTGTTCGACAAAAGCTTTGAGCCTTACGTATCGGTTCATGATATATGCGGATATTTTGGCACAGCTCAAAGCACGACCTCACAAAAATCGAAGATAATACGTGATATGTTCAAAATGGGCTATTTTAATAACGAATTTGCAACGAAAAGGTCGCAGCAAAATAATCCGTTTAACAATTTGGTATCCATAAACGGATTTATTGTTCCCGCAGATTTTCTGAAGAACAAAGAATAAGCAACAACGAGGCAATGAATTTGAAAGTATTTTTTACAGGTTCATCTCAGTGGGCTTCAAAACCCCATCAACAACTTCGTGTAAAAGTTAAAAGCCAAAGTCCGTTCATAGGCACGGACGAATATACCCGACAAAAAATACCCTCATCCCGCGAAGGATAGAGGGTATTTGCTCGTTGTAAGTGGACTGGTTGGTTTAGTTCGATCAAACTTCCATAATAATCGGAAGAATCATCGGCTTTCTTCTGGTTCGCTCATATAAGAATCGTCCAAGCGCATCTTTTACATTTGATTTTATCGTAGACCATTGGTTCTCATTCTCGTGAGTTAATTTGTTGATCGTATTGGACACTATGCGGCTTGCCTCGTCGAGCAAGCCTTCCGATTCGCGGACGTATACGAAGCCGCGGGAGATGATGTCGGGTCCGGAGAGGATCTTACCTTCCTGTTTGCTGATCGAAACGACAACAATCAGGATGCCGTCTTGAGACAAATGCTTGCGGTCCCGCAGGACGATATTTCCGACGTCACCGACGCCTAAGCCGTCGATAAGCGTGTTGCCTGCCGGAACTTTTCCGCGTTTGCGGGCCGCGCCGTTCTGGATTTCAACGACTTCGCCGTTGTCGACGATGAAGATGTTGGCCGGATCGACGCCGACGGCTTGCGCCAGCGTGCTGTGCTGACGGAGCATCCGGTATTCCCCGTGAATCGGGATGAAAAATTTCGGACGCATCAGGTTGATCATTAGCTTCAATTCTTCCTGGCTGGCATGTCCGGAAACGTGCATGCCGGTTAGTGTGCCGGAGCCGTAGATAACGTGGGCACCGAGACGGAACAACTCGTCGACCGTCCGTCCGATATTTCTTTCGTTTCCCGGAATGGGCGTGGCCGAAATAATAACCGTGTCCCCGGGGAGAATTTCCACCTGCTTGTGGTTCGAGCGGGCCATGCGGGTCAGCGCCGACATCGGTTCGCCCTGGCTGCCTGTACACAGAATAACGATACGGTCGGCCGCGTATTTATTCACTTCGTTCGGCTCGATCAGCATGCCGTCCGGAATGTTCAGGTAACCGAGTTCGGAGGCGATGGTAATCATATTGACCATGCTGCGTCCGATGACGACCATCTTCCGGTTCGAAGCGATAGCCGCTTCGATGACCTGCTGAAGCCTGTGCACATTGGAGGCAAAGGTGGACACGATCACGCGCTGGCGTGCGGTCCGGAATACGTCCTCCAGATTGCCGCCGACGCTTTTCTCCGAAGGGGTGAACCCTGGACGTTCCGCATTCGTGCTCTCGGAGAGCAGGGCGAGAACGCCTTTTTTGCCGATATCCGACATGCGGTGAAGGTCCGCATATTGGCCGTTCACGGGCGTTTGGTCGAATTTAAAATCGCCGGTGTGAACGACGGCGCCTTCAGGGGTATCAAGCACGACCCCCAGGCTGTCCGGAATGCTGTGATTCGTTTTGAAGAACGAAGCGACAATTGTTCCGAACTTTAATACGGAATCAGCATGAATTAACACCCGTTCCGTTGAACCCAGCAGCCCGTGTTCTTTTAATTTTCCTTCAATAAGTCCCATCGTCAGTTTGCTCGTATAGACGGGTATATTAAGCTGCTTGAGGATATAAGGCAACCCGCCAATATGATCCTCATGACCGTGCGTAATGACGAGCGCCCTGACTTTATTCCGGTTCTCAATCAGATAGGAAATATCCGGTACGATAATATCGATGCCGGGCAGCTCCACATCCGGAAATTTCGAACCACAATCAATGACAACAATGTCGTCTGCGTATTGTACCACATACATGTTTTTCCCAATTTCGCCTACGCCGCCCAAGGCAAAAATGGACAACTTTTTTTCTGAACTAGCCAAGTTAAACCTCCTCGATGGAATTGACGACGAACATACAAATCAAACTCAAAAGATCCGAACCAGTCACTTGCCTTTATTATAACACAACTCTCGGAAAAAAAGTAAATGTTGGACGAACCGTTAAGAAAGGCGCGTTTTTTCGCCCCGGACCGGTCAGGGACGCGGACATGAACGATCGGCGCCAGAACGAGCAGCAGCCTCATACGATGTGGCTGGCGAGACTGCTCGCTTCGTTTCGGGGCAGACATGTGCTGTCGGACAAAGAGAGCATGGCAAATGCCGGCGCTTTTGATACAATGGAAAGGAAATACAGTCAGGCGCGGCACAAGAAGATGGAAGGGCTTTACAGTAGCCGTTATTCCATATCATTACAATGAAGTTCAAGGAGGAATTCTTATGAACGAGCAAGTATCCGGATTGCAAAAGCGGCGTTTTGAGCAGCCGATTGACGCCGAGCTGACTCTTCGGGGCGAGGTAACGGTACAGGAGAGGGCCAGCGAAGGGCCGATGCCCGTCGTGATCATGGCGCACGGCTTTAAAAGCTTCATGAATTGGGGCTTTCAGCCTTATGCCGCGGCCGAGTTGGCCCTACGCGGATATTACGTCGTCCGGTTTAATTTTTCCTGCAACGGGGTGAACGAACGGGATTTCGACGAGCTGGACAAATTCGCCGTGAACACGTACTCCCGCGAGCAGGCGGATCTGGCGGTCGTCTGGGAGCTGCTGCAGGAGAAGCGGCTGCCCTTTGCGGAGCAGGCGGACACCGGCCGGGTTGCCTTGCTCGGCCACAGCCGCGGGGGCGGAAACAGCATTGTGTTTGCCGCGGAGCACCTGGACGTGCAGGCCGTCGTCACGTGGAACGGCATCGCTTCGGCCGACTTGTTCGATGACGCGTTCAAGGAAGAAATCGCCCGCCATGGCGTCGCCTACGTGGCGAACGCGCGGACGGGGCAGAGCATGCCGATTCGGCAGACGTTCTACGATGACTTGAAGCAAAATGCGGCGCGCTTCGATATTACAGCGCGGCTTGCCGAACTGAAGACTCCGGTGCTGTCCGTACAGGGCGACGCAGACTCCGACCGCCTGAAGGAGGGGTTCCGCAGGCTGCGCGAGGCCGCTCCGAACCAAGCGTTCGTGACAATTGCAGGGGGGACGCATACGTTCGGAGCGGTTCATCCGTTTGCCGGAACGACCCCGCAGCTTGAGGAAGCGCTCGAAGCGACAGCTCGTTTCCTGGATAGCCAGATGCGCGATATCGGCGAAAGGCGCAGGCAGGATTGAGCGTAGAGCGAAAAGCCGGGATAGCGGTCCCGTCCGTCGGATTTTTACGGACAGCGGATTCTTCCTGCCATACGCAAGCTGAGGATTTGCAGCATTTGCTCGCATCCTCCTTTGTTTGGATCGTCCTGCTGGACAGCCATTTGTCGCGTGATGCCGCATATTATCGCTGAGATGCGCAGCAAGCTCGACATACCGATTCTGGCCGGCGGATTGATCCGGACGAACGAAGATGTCGAGCTTGTGCTCGGCTCCGGCGCGTGCTCGTCGAGGCTTACTCGGACTCGGTCGAGACAGGCGTCGCCGCATCGTGCAGCAGCACGTCCAGCCGGCGCAGATGATCCTCCGCGACCTCCGGCGTCCAGCCGAGGCGCTTCGCCATGTAAGCCGTCGCCGGCTGCTTCCAGCGCTGTACCCAGGCGATATCAAAATACAGCGCGCCGGTCCGGCGGACGAAAAAGTCCTGCGGCGTCGCGACCATTTCCTCTTCGATGCCGTAGGCGAGCGAAGCCAGCACATCCAGCGGCAGGCCGATTTGCTCCGCTTCTTCGCGTAGCAGCGTGCAGCGCTGAAAGACGCAGTCCGCGTTGGAGCCATAGCGCTGTACGACCGACTCGGCTTGCCGCTTCGTCAGACCAAGCGCTTCGCCGTCGCGTACTTTTGCCTCCGCGAACGCCTTGAATTGCGCGGAGCCGCCGACGTCCCCGCCGGACAGCTTGATCCGGTCCGTCGTACAGCCCGGATACGAAGCGTCGCCCTGCTCTTGGAGCTGGCCTGCGACCAGGTTGACGACGCGCTCCGCCATCTTGCGGTAGCCGGTCAGCTTGCCGCCGGCTATGGTAACCAGACCCGAAGGGGCGATGAAAATTTCATCCTTCCGTGACAGCTCCGACGGCGATTTACCGTCTTCGTGAATGAGCGGCCGCAGCCCGGACCAACTGGATTCGACATCGGCCGCCGTCAGCTTGAGGCTCGGGAACATGAAGTTCGCCGCCTTCAAAATATAATCGCGGTCGGCCGTTGTCATCCGCGGATGAACGAGATCGCCGCTGTAATTCGTGTCCGTGGTGCCGACATACGTTTTGCCGTCGCGCGGAATCGCGAATACCATGCGGCCGTCCGGCGTATCGAAGTAGATCGCTTGCTTGAGCGGAAACCGCCTGCCGTCGATGACAAGGTGCACGCCTTTGGTCAGGTGCAGCCGCTTGCCCTGCTTCGAGCCGTCTTTTTCCCGGATCGTGTCGACCCAAGGTCCGGCTGCATTAACGATTTTACGGGCAAAGATGTCGTACGTTTCGCCGCTTAGCACGTCGACGACGCGCACGCCCTTCAGCTTCCCGCCCTCATAGAGCAGCTCTTCCACCTTCGCATAGTTGACCGCCAAAGCGCCGCGATCTGCAGCGGCTTTCATTGTTTCGATCGTCAGCCGGGCGTCGTCCGTCCGGTACTCGACGTAGTACCCGCCGCCCTTCAGCTTGTCTTCGCGGAGCAGCGGCTCGCACCGCAGCGTTTCGGCTTTCGACAGCATGATCCGGCGCTCGCTCCGCTTGACGCCCGCCAGCGAGTCGTACATCATCAGCCCGACGGAGGTTGCCAGCTTGCCGTAGGTGCCGCCTTCAATCATCGGCAGCAGCATCCACTCCGGCGTCGTTACGTGGGGCGCGTTCTCGTAGACGATGGCCCGCTCTTTGCCCACCTCGGCTACCAGCTTGAATTCGAGCTGCTTCAAATAACGCAGGCCGCCGTGAATCAGCTTCGTGGAACGGCTTGACGTGCCCGCGCCGAAGTCCTGCATCTCGACCAGTCCGGTTTTCAGCCCCCGGGTTTGCGCGTCGAGCGCGATTCCCGCCCCGGTGATGCCACCGCCGATGACCAGCAGATCCAGCGGGGCTCCGGCCATCTCCCGAAGCCGTTCTTGTCGGTGTTCCCCTGAAAATTGCGCCTGTTTTGTCATGTGTATCGATCCCCTTTCGCGATGTGAGGAAAAGCAAAAAAGAGAAGACGTGAAACAACTCTACATCGCGCGTCGCTTGTCGCAAATGCGCTTCTGGAGAGCTTGCTCACGGTCTTCTCTTGATCTCTGACCTGATTAACTTGTTGGCTTTATCATAGCACGGCATCGGCTTCGGATCAACCTTGACAGCGAAATCAGGCGTATGATAGATTCCCTTTGCAGCCTTTTTCCTATTATATTAGCGGACTATCCTCGGGGGAGGAATCGATATGACGAAGCCGGGCTAAATGTTGGTTTTGGACCAAGGAAGCACGAGCGGGGTCCGTCTTTGGCAGGACCCGGAAATTCGCTTGCCGCACGTTACCGGCCCGTGTCGGCGCCGTATACGGCCAAGCCGGGATCGCTGGAGCATTGGCTGATTGAACGCTACTGCTTGTATACCTTGAACAGGCACCGGGACGTCATGCGCTGCGACATCCATCATCGGCCCTGGCCGCTGCAGAAGGCCGTTGACTTTATTGCCTAAAATTGTCATACTTTCTTGTTTTACGCTTTATCAAAAAAGCAAGCCCGGAAAATGAAAAAAAAGACGCATATTTTGCCAATATCCTGAATGTTTCGTGTCTTTTCGGTGTATAATGGAATTATATGAACCTATTATAGTAAACTATATGCATATAGCTTTACGCGAGGTAAGTCAAGGAGGAAATGGTTATGGATAAAATTTCGTCTCTGTCGGAGCTGCTGGCGGAGCAGAAAGCGTCATCGTATATCGAAATTCCCGGGGCGATGTCCCGGACGTTCGGACAGACGACGATTTCGACCACGCTTCCGATGAGCAAGCTGTTCGCCATCTACGAAGTGGATTTGGAGGTTCAACGCTCCATCGTTCCGCAAAACTTGTCCAAGATGATGGACTATATCATGCTCTATCTGGATCACGGACAAGGCATTTATTTTCCGGGCATCATCCTCTCGGCCCGTGGCGCGGGAGAGTATGATGCACAGGCGCAGGTCTACCGTTTGCAAGCGATCGAGAAGCTGTACGTCGTGGACGGCCAGCACCGGCTTGCCGCCTTCCGCCGCCTGATGGAAACGCTGCAAGGCGCGATGGCCCGGGCGAAAGACCGCCGGGAGTACGACCGGATGGAGGAAATCAGCGCGAAGCTGAGCAAGCTGTACGCTTTCCCGATGTCCACCATGATCTACCTGGACATCAACGCGCGTCAGGAACGTCAGTTGTTCTCCGACATCAACAAGCTCCCGCGCAAAATCGGCGGAAATTTGGCCGTTCTTCGCGAGCAGCGCCGGTTCTATCACGTGCTGGCCTCTAGGCTGGTGGAAGATGCGCCTGTGATGAAGAATTTGCCTGTTGACATGTTTACGGAGCGGGGCAAAGGGCCGGAGTATTTGTTCTCCTACCACCTGCTGATCGAAATTTTGATCGGCTTGTTCGAAGGACGGCTCAAGTCGGCGGCGCGCAACAACGGGTACTATTTCGAGGAAAAAGAGATCGAAGAGCATTTGAAGCTGGCGTCGCTTTATTTCGAAAGCCTGCTCAAGTACTTGCCGGAGCCGGAAAAGGGCGAGCTCTGCTGGACGGAGAACCTGCAGATCGCGCTGGCGATGTTCTTCCACGAGGAAGTGACGAAAACCGGCAAGTTCAACAAATACGCGCTCGATTACGCGCTCAAAATTTTGCCGCATATCGACTGGAGCGCCATTTACAGCGGGGACGAGAAAGATCGTTTGCCAAGACGCTCGCGTATTGTAAAAGCGTATCAGTTCGTCAAAGATTTTTACGTGGAGCACCACATGTTCCTGATCCGCGACGATGCGATGGAGCAGCAGGCTTTTCCGGGAGATAGCTCTAAGGAGGATGTCGGTTAATGGATGGTTTAAATTTGCAAATGACCATACATCCGTTTTGCGATCGGTTCGGACTCGCAACGGTAGCGATACAAGTGCAGGATCTGCTTAACTACACAACCATTGATCCGATGGTGCAGCGGAAGCTGAGCGGAGGACAACGCCGCAAAATTTCCAACTACTTGCAGGAGCGCGAGCTCGACCGCGTCTTTTTCGGTCCGGTCACCTTAAGCTTGCGCGACGTCAGCAGCTTGGCTAAGGTGCAGAACGGCCTGTACCTGCGTCCCGGCTCGAAGCTGAGCATTCTGGACGGCCAGCACCGCATTCTCGCTCTCGGCTACGTGAACGAGCAAATGCTCAAAGAAGCGCGTAGCCTGGAGAAGAAAGTCGCAGCCATGAAAATCAAGCACCGGAAAGCGCCGGACAATGCGGAGATCGCCAGCGAGCTGGAGCAGCTGGAAGGCCAGGTCGAGCAGCTGGAGCGCCGCCGTCTGGAGCTGATGGAAAGCGAACTGGCGGTGCAAATCTACATCGGGCTGAGCGAGGAAGAAGAGAAGCAGCTGTTCGGGGACATCAACTCCAAGGTTCAGCTCGTCAGCAAAGAGCTCGGCCATTCGTTCGACTCGATCGATCCGCTCAACGTCGTCATTCAGCAGGTCGTGGACCACAACGTCTTCTTGAAGTCTGCGGGCGTCGAGCGTCGGGCCAACCTGACCGCTTACAACAAAAACTTTACGTCGTTCAGCTGGATGTACTCGACCGCGACGATGCTATTTACGGGCAAAATGCAGCCGTCCTACGAGCTGGCGCGCCGGATCAAGCAGGACCCGTCCACGTATATCGAGATTTTGCACCAGTTCTACAGTACGCTGGTTCCTCTCATGCCGGAGCAACCGGGGCTGCCGCAGTACACTTCGGCGTCCCGCGCCATGCAGGAGAGCGTCGCGCTGTATGCGCACCGTCATTTGTTCACGGACGGCAAGTATACGAAAAACTGGACCAACTGTCTGAACATCTTCGAAGGCTTCGATTGGACGCACGAGAACGAGCAGCTGATCGAGCGCTTCGGAGTGCTGGACAACGGCAAGCTGAACCTGATTCACGAAAAATCGCTGCGCAAACATGGCAAGCTCGTTCAATTGTTCCAAGAGCTCCACGGCGATCCGGCCGAAGAAGGCGAAGCGTCGGCATAAGGCAGTTTGAAGTGGAAACCTAAAATTAGGCGTCCCTGCATGAGCGGGGGCGCCTTTCTTATATGTCTGTTGATGGCGGAGACGAAGTGACGAGACGAGCAGTCACCGGCCCAATAATTATACCGCGCTCAGTTTGTTCACGATCAGCAGCGCCGCTCCCGTAGCGAGAGCTTCTTCGCCGAGCGCGCCTTGGCTGAACACAACCTGATATTTGGGATAATAATACGTTCTTTGAATCGCGATGCGCGTCGCGGTATGGAAAAAGCCGGCATGGCCGCCAATCAAGGCGCCGCCCAGAATAACCTTCTCCGGATGCAAAATGTTAAGCAGGTTGGACAGCCCGATGCCGAAATAGGTGGCTGCCTGCGTAAACAGCTCGACCGTCAGTGGATCGCCTGCCTGCAGCGCCTGCTGGAGATGGGCGAAGCCGATCTTCTCCGGGTCGGGTTCCAGCCGGAGCAGCAGGCTGTCGCGGCCTTGCTTGAGCCGGGCTTGCGCCTGCTGCTCCAGCGCATGAATGGAAGCGTACGATTCGAGCGCGCCGAAGTTGCCATGATTCCACAGGCGGGGGCCGTCCGTTTGGATGATCATTTGGCCGATTGACCCTTCCATATCCACCGCCCCGTACACGACCTGCCCGTTCGTCATCATGGCCGACCGCAAGCCGACGCCGACGTGAACGTATAGCAAATGGCGGTAGTCGCGCTCCCGGTCCGACCACGATTCGCCGATGAGCGCCGTATTCGCTCCGTTATCAAGCACAACCGGAAAGCCGAGGCGGCTTTCCAGGAAGCCGGTGACGCTGACATTTTTCCAGCCGGCGGCGGCGAAATGAAGCGGCTCCAGCAGCATGCCGGAAGCCCGGTCCAGCGGTCCAACGGCCCCGATGCCCATCCCGAGCGCCTTGTCGGCCGGAAGAGTGCGGCGATCCAGCATGCCGCGGGCCTCTGTTGCAATTTCTTCCAGCAGCACCTCAGGGGTGACATCCTCCGTCATGACCCAGCGCTTGCTGTCCAGCTTGTTCAGCTGCAGGTCGAACAGAATGAGCTTGGAATACATCCGCGATATATCCAATCCGAACACATAAGCATAATCGGGATTTACCGTATATAAAATCGGCCTGCGCCCTCCGGTCGATTCGCCGAAGCCGGCCTCCGCAATAACCCCTTGGGCCGTTAATTCCTCCAGCGTCCGGGTTAAGGTACTGCCCGTCAGTCCGCTTTTCTCCAGCAGATCGATCTTGGAGACCGTCCCCTGCCTACGGATCTGCTCGAAAATTTCTTTATGCTTGCGCCCGGCAATGCGCTGTTCAATGGCGGTTGTCATCTTTTTCCTCCGTTGCCAGAAGGGTCTCTTTCTTTTTCAACCGTTAATTATACTACAGTCCCCGTCAGCCCGCTATCCTTCCTTGAGAAAATGGAAGCCCGGCCTCAGCGCTAATGGCAGATTCGAACAAAAGCGTGCGTTCAGGCGGGACCTTCTGGTAAAATAGGGCTTAGTTTGTCTAGGAATGCTGGGATAGAAGGGACGAAAGCGAAATGACCGAATGGTTCGAAAAAAGCTTCGGACGGGATTATATGCTCGTCTATAAGCATCGCGATATGCAAGGCGCTTATGAGGAAGTGCGCCGGATGATGGAATGGCTGGAGCTGCCCGAGGGGGCGGAGGTCCTTGACCTGTGCTGTGGCATGGGGCGGCACTCGATGGCGCTGAACGGATTCGGTTTTCAGGTTACCGGAGTGGACTTGTCTGAGGTACTGCTGTCAGAAGCGAGAAAGCTGGATACCGTAGGCGAAGTGCGCTGGGTTCATGGGGATATGCGCAACGTGCCGATAACCGATCAATTCGATGCGATTGTCAACTTGTTCACGTCGTTCGGTTATTTTCCCGGCGATCGGGACAACGAACAGGTGCTGCGGGAAATGTACCGTCTGCTCGCGCCGGGCGGGCGATTCATTATCGATTATTTGAATCCGGCCTATGTGGCGGCGCATTTGGTGCCGCACTCGGTTCGAACCATCGAAGGAATCCATATCGATGAGAAACGCCGGATCGAGGACGGATTCGTGCGCAAAACGATCGTGCTGCAGGACGGAAGCGGATCGCGCGACCGGGTTTACGAGGAGCAGGTGAAGCTGATCGGACGGGAGCGTTTCCTGGACATGCTGGAGCAGGCAGGGCTGAAAATCGACGCCGTTTACGGCGATTACGACGCTTCGGCTTATGAGCCCAACCGATCGAAACGAATGATTTTTGTCGGCAGGAGGGACGCATAGTATGGACGGATCGCCATCAAGCCGCCAGGGGAGCGTGACGAAGCACGGCGACGTGCTGCAGATCAAGGTACCCCTGCCGTTTCCGCTGCGCTGGGTGAACAGCTATTTGCTGCCGGGAAAGAGCGGCTGGACGCTGATCGACCCGGGGCTGCGGACGGAGGCGGCCGAAGCTGTCTGGACGTCGGCGCTTGCGGAGCTTGGGCTCGGCTACTCCGACATCGACCGCATCGTGCTGACGCACCATCACCCGGACCATTACGGGCTGGCCGGATGGTTTCAAGAGCGCACCGGAGCGCCCGTGCTGATGTCGCAGATCGGCCTTGAACAGACGCGCTTGCTCTGGGGAGACGGGCAGCCGATGACGCAGCGGATCATCGGGCTTTTCCGGCGGGAAGGGCTGCCGGAGGAGCTGTTGAAGCCGCTGGAGGAGCATCTGCAAGGCTTTGTCCCGTCCGTTTCGCCGCAGCCGGAAGTCACCGTCGTGAAAGCCGGGGAGCGCGTCAGGCTTGGCCGCGAGGAATACGAAGCGATCGAGACGCCGGGGCATGCCGCAGGGCATTTGTGCTTTTACCGCGCGGAGACGGCCGTCATGTTCTGCGGGGATCACGTGCTTCCGCAAATATCCCCGAACGTCAGCTACTTGCCCGACGGGATCGATGAAAATCCGCTTGCCAGCTATTTGTCCAGCTTGGAAGCGATTCGCCGATACGAGGTGCGGCTTGCTTTTCCCGGTCACCGGGAGCCTTTCGGCTACCTGCAGCAGCGCGCCGACGAACTGATCGCCCATCACGCGGAGCGTCTGGATGCGATGCTGTCGAAGCTTGCGGAGCCGGCAACGGCGTATCACGTATGTCGGGTGACCTTCGGGGAGCGGCTCAGCTTGCACCAGCTGCGCTTTGCGCTGTTGGAAACAATTGCGCACCTGATCTGGCTGCGCGAAGCCGGCAAGCTGAGCGAAAGCGTGCGCGAGGGGCTTGTAATTTACCAGCAGGTCTAGCAACTCCAAGCCGCCGGTTTCGACCGATCGGCCGCCGTGCGGCATGGTTCCGTTTTTCAAACGGAGCCTGCCGCTTTTTGATGTGGACCGGGTATGGGGAAGTGAATTCTGGAATAAAAGGGGAGTTATTAGGGGATAGTAGATGATCTGTAACACGTTTTCGTTAACGGTTAGAGGCTGAACCGCGGACCCGCTCCGCTTCGCAGGGAATGCGTACGAGGAAGATGTGGTCCTGCCCTACTTGTCCGCAAGTCCGGCCGCGGTGGTTAACATTCCCAGCCAATCGGGTGTTTCAACCCGGGCGCTTTTGTTTAAGAAACAGCAGATTGTGGCCGAGTTGACCTCGTCCCAAGGCAATCTGCCGGCGTGCATGATGGGAGGTACGGTCTGCCGAAGCTCGAATGGTCTTCGAAGGAGAAGTCGTTTGCTACCGATTCCCCGCTGCTGCGTAATATGACTTGCCGGGCTGAAATTACGAGCAACGGCGATTTGAAGCTGCCCCGGCTGAACATCGTGATGCAGGTGGCGGCTTCGCCCGGAGTCCATGCGGCAGCAATATCCTGGGTGTGGAGCCAGGACCGCTGGCATGACGCTCTCACCCGCGCCCGAACGATCTGCAGGTTAGGCTTACATTCGACGGAGGTGCTTGACGATGAAAACAAAAAAACACGCAAAATGGATGAGAACGGCGGCTTTGTTGTCCGCACTGATTCTCACTTTAACGATGACAGCTTGCAAGAAAGAGGCGGCCCAGCCGCCGAAAACCACGGAGCCCGCTCCGACGGAACAGACGACCCCACCCGGGCAAACGACCCCGCCGGGCCAAGCCGGACAGACGACACCGGGTCAGACCGGCCAAAGCGGAGAGGCGGCGAGGCCGCCGGAGGAAGCTCCTATTCAGATAGGTTCGCTTAAGTACAACGAATCGGAACGGACAGCCGTCGCCAATGCGGCCAAAAACGCCGGCGTTCCGACGTATTATTTGCCGGAGCGGGGAGCCACGATCGATAAGCTCGATCAGACGGGAACTAGCGCCAAGCTGCTGACGCTGAAGTTTTACAATATGACGATCATGGAATCGCCGGAAGAAATCAAGCCGAGCGGTAAGGTGGAATCGAAGCAGGAGGTCAAGCTCAGCAACGGGATAGGACAATGGGTCACGGTTGACGGCCAAAAGACCCTGCACTTGAAGCTCGACAAGACCTTTGTCGTTCTTAGTTCGGACAAGCTGTCCCAAGCGGACCTGCAAACCGTAGCCGAATCGCTTGCGATATTGAAATAAGCGGCAAAGTATAAAGAATAGATTTACCGTTAAAAACGGCGCTCTCTCCTCGGAGAAGCGCCGTTTTCCATTACGTACGTTCTTTCTCTTGCTGCTTGCGGTGCGCGATGCGGCTGCTGGCGGACGCCGCGATGGCGCCGACGATATCGTCGAGGAACGTATGCTTTTGCCCGCTGCTCTTATCGTTCAGCCGCCCGACCAGTCCCGGCTTGATTTTGTCTATATATCCAAAATTGGTTAGCCCGATGCTGCCGTACACATTGACGATGGACAGAGCCAGGATTTCGTCGCAGCCGTACAGCCCCTCGTCGTTTTCAATCATCTCCTGGAGCGGGGAAAACAGCTTGCCCTCCTCGGCCAGCACGTCAAGCTGAATCCCCGTCAAAATGGCGTTCTGCACTTCCCGTTTGCCGAGTACTTGCTCCACGCTCTCCCGACATTCGTCTATCGTCAGGTTGGAGTAATAGTCTTTTTGCAAAAAATAAGTAAGCTCCGCCATATCTTCCATCGTGACACCGCGCTTCGTCAGCCATAAGTCTGAAGCTTCGGCAACCTGCTTGCTGTTCAAGCTGTAGCTCATAAAGGCCTCCTTAGGAATCCGAGAAAAACCGGAAGTGGTTTTTGCCATGCTGCTTCGATGTGTACATCGCCGTATCGGCGCACTGCAGCAGCGTTTCGATATCCCGCCCGTCCTCGGGATAGCAGGAAACGCCGATGCTGCTCGTTATGCTCATGGTTTGGCCGTTCAATTCGAAGGGCAGGGTTAGTGTCTGCACGATTCTGCCGACGACCTTCACAATGTCTTCCCGGTGTTCGAACTGCTGCAGCAGCACGACGAATTCGTCGCCGCCCATCCGGCAGACGGTATCCGGTTCCCGAATGGAATGCGAGAGACGGGAAGCGGCCATGGTCAGAAGCTCGTCGCCGGTGGCATGGCCGTATGTATCGTTAATGCGTTTAAAATCATCGAGGTCCAAGTAAATGACGGCCAGCTTATGGTGGTAGCGCTTCGCCGTATGCAGCGATTGCGTAAAACGGTCTTGAAACAGCCTGCGGTTCGGCAGTTGAGTCAACGGATCGTAGTAAGCCAGACGGGTCAGCCGTTCCTCCTGCTTCTTGAACGCCGTGATGTCTTTGGCTGTCAGGGCGGCCTGCCATCCCGAAGACTTGCATGCTAACGGATATCCTTGTCCATCAAGCCATACGAGAGTTCCGTCCGGCAGCACGGCCCGAAATGTCATCGCGAACGGTTCGCGCTCTTGAAGCAGCCGGCGGCATGCCTGCTGCAGCGGAAGGAGATCGGTTTCGTACACCCAGCGAAATAATGCCGAACCGTGGTTAGGCTCCGGGGACAAGCCGACCGGCGAACCGGTTTCGTCAAATACCCACAGCCAATCAGGAGATTGAAGCACAACGGCCCGGTATAGGTCGTCAGGCGCGAAATCAGGAAGACGGTTTTCCATGGAAAATCACCTCATTTTGGAAAAACACTTCTATATTATAGGCTTTTAGCACTGTATAAATCAAGGGTATATCCGTCTAAAGTACCATAAATCCAATTTTCTTCCGAATCGGACAAATGGATGGCATAAACTTGTCTGCCGACCGTATACATAAAAGTAAAAACGGACAACACCCCAATATCAAGGAGGAACACGCAATGAAACAATACAAATGGATACGATGGGCCGCCGCTGTCGGAATGGTCGTACTGCTTGCCTCCGGCTGCTCGCTTCCGGGAAAGAAGGAACAGTCTCAGCAAATCGATCCTCCGCCAGCCGGTGCGGACGCCATAGCCACAAGCGGCAAAGTGTCCCGGACGATTGCCAATCCGATGCAGGTGACGGTTTACGCCAAGGATGAAAAAGGGTTCGTCGCCCCGATTGCCGTTCAAGTCGAGAAGACCCAAGGCGCCGCCCGCAAGGCGCTTGAATACATGGTGGACGGCGGTCCGGTACAAGGACGTCTGCCGGCCGGATTTACAAGCCTCCTTCCCAAAGGTACCGAAATTAAAGGCATTAACATCGTGGAAGATCAAAAGCTGGCTATCGTTGATTTTTCCAAAATGTTTACGGATTATAACCTGCAGGACGAAAGAAAAATTATGGAAGCCGTCACCTGGACGTTGACGGGCTTTCCTTCGGTAGAGAAGGTGCAGCTCCGCGTCGAGGGCAAGCCTTTGAAAGAAATGCCGGTCGGCGGCACGCCGCTGGACGAACCGCTGACCCGGGCGGTCGGGATCAACGTGGAGAAACCGGAAAGCGTAGAGTACGGACAATCGACGCCGGTCACGCTGTATTTCTTAAACCAGAATCAGGAAAATTACAGCTATTACGTACCTGTCACCCGGCTCGTCCCAAGGACGGACAACGTTGCGGAAACGGTCATCCGGCAGCTCATTGCGGGACCGGATCAGAAGAAAGGCTTGGCTGCCGTCATGGCTCCGGGAGCCGAGATGCTGAAGGTGGACAAAACGGACGACCTGATTACCGTTAATTTCTCGGACAAAATGCTCGGCCCGGATAAAAAAGCGCCTGCCGAAGCGTTGAAAGCTGTTGTCTTATCGCTCACGGAAAATACGAACGCGGCCGCCAAGGTGCAAATCCTGGTGAACGGCGACGCCAAAGTAAGCGCGACCGATAATCAGAGCTACGCGAAGCCCGTATCCCGCCCTCAGACCGTGAATCAGCTGAAGTTGTAGCTTGGCGCGATGCCTCAAAAACGAACGCTCCTTCCTTTGCGGCCCGGATTCCGGAAGGAGCGCTTTTTCGTTTCCGCCAGCCCGTTTGGTTTTCCTGGGGCGCTCTGGTACAATGGGAACGTGAAAGCCAAAAGGAGGAAATGAGACTTAAATGAGAAGCGACGGGAGAAGAGTCGATCAGGCGCGTCCTGTGAAAATTACGACCAATTACAATAAACACGCCGAAGGTTCGGTGCTGATCGAAGTGGGAGATACGCGGGTTATTTGCACGGCGACGGTGGAGGAACGGGTTCCGCCGTTTATGAAAGGGCAGGGCAAAGGATGGGTGACTGCCGAATACTCGATGCTGCCCCGGGCGACTTCGGTCCGCAATCAGCGCGAAGCGGCTAAAGGGAAGCTCGGCGGACGCACGATGGAAATTCAGCGGCTGATCGGACGGGCGCTGCGTTCCGTCGTCGATCTGGAAGCGCTGGGCGAACGTTCCATTACACTGGATTGCGACGTGATCCAGGCGGACGGCGGTACCCGGACGACGTCAATCACCGGCGCGTTCGTCGCCATGACGATCGCGATGGATAAAATCGTACGGGAGCGGAATTTGAGCCGGTTCCCGATCACCGATTTTCTCGGTTCCGTGAGCGTGGGCATCATTCAGGAGAAGCCGTGCCTGGACCTTAACTATGAAGAGGATTCCAAAGCGAAGGTCGATATGAACGTGGTCATGACCGGCCAAGGTAAATTCGTTGAGGTACAAGGAACCGGCGAAGAAGCCCCGTTCTCCCGGCAAGAGCTTGACGCGCTGCTGGCGCTGGCGGAAACGGGCATTCAGGAGATGATTCGGGAACAAGCGCTGGCGCTCGGGCCGATTGCCGAACGCATTAAGGGGGCGTCCCATGCGGCTCGGAGCTGAGGTCGTCATCGCGACGACAAACGCCGGTAAACTTAAGGAATTCGAGAAGATGTTCCGGGAGAAAGGCATCGCGGTCAAAAGCCTGCTCGATTACCCGGAGATTCCGGATATCGTCGAGGACGGAGATACCTTTGCTGCGAATGCCCTGATCAAAGCCAGAGCGGTGGCCCGGCGGCTCGGCGTTCCTGCGGTGGCAGACGACTCCGGATTATGCGTGGATCGTTTGAACGGCGCGCCGGGGGTATACTCCGCGCGCTACGCGGGCGAGCCGAAGGACGATGCGGCGAATAACCGCAAGCTCGTCGGCGAGCTGGACAAGCTGGAGCCGCTGCCCCAGGCGGATCGTGCGGCTCATCCCGAAGCGCTCAGCCCCGCCCGTTTCGTCAGCGCCGTCGCGCTCGTGGATGCGGAAGGAACGCCGCTTGCCGAAGTCGAAGGGACGTGCGAGGGTGTCATCATCCGCGAGCCGCGAGGCAGCAGGGGCTTCGGGTATGATCCGTTGTTTTACGTCCCGCAGCTCGGCCGGACGCTGGCAGAGCTGACGCTCGAAGAGAAAAATGCGCTCAGCCATCGGGGGCAGGCCATCCGTAAATTGTGGGATTTTCTGGCCTAAGGAAGCCGTATTGCGATTATCGGATCGATACTTTGTAATGGCGCAGCCACATGTCGACTTGGGCCAAATAAGCGAACAACTGCGGCCCGGTCATCAGCTGGCCGAACCAAGGCAGCTGGAACCGGCCTTCGGCGTCCTCGGCGAGGGTGCGGATTTTGACCGTATCGATGAACGGAAGCAGAGGCGAGGAAGGATCGTTTAAAATGTCCAATACCCAGGAGCGGACGGCGGTCAAATAGTTCGGATTGTGCGTTTTCGGATACGGGCTTTTTTTGCGGGTCAGCACGTCTTCGGGAAGAATGCCGCGGAGCGCTTTACGCAAAATGCCTTTCTCGCGGTCGCCGGCCGTTTTGACCTCCCACGGAATATTCCATACGTATTCGACCAGCCGGTGATCGCAGAACGGCACGCGCACTTCGAGACCGACCGCCATGCTCATCCGGTCTTTGCGGTCGAGCAGCGTTGGCATAAAGCGGGTAATGTTCAAATAGGACATTTCCCGCATCCGGTTCTGCTGTCCGTTCTCTCCGGCCAGACGGGGCACTTCGGAGAGCGCTTGCCGATAGCGGTCCTGTACGTATTGGGCGGGCTTTACCCAATCGACGAATTCGGGAGAGAGCAGGGCGATGCGTTCGGGGGTTGCCAGCGACCAAGGGAAGGTTCCGGCATTCAGCGCTTCCTCCCGGTGAAACCAAGGGTACCCGCCGAAAATTTCGTCGGCCGCTTCGCCGGATATCGCCACCGTGGCGCCTTTTTTAATTTCACGGCAAAATAAATAAAGCGAACCGTCCACATCGGCCATTCCGGGCAAGTCCCTGGCCAGCACGACGGTTCGGAGCGCCTCGACCAGTTCCGGCGTATCGAATTCGATCGCATGATGCACGGTTCCGAGGTGTTCCGTCATCCGCTTGATCCAAGGCGCATCCGTATTCGGCTGAAAGGCGCTTGCTCGGAAATGCTTATTGTTGTCGACATAGTCGACCGAATAGGTGTGCAGGGCCCCGAGCCCTTGCTGCGCATAGTATTGTGCGGCAAACGTCGTTAGCGCGCTGGAGTCGAGCCCGCCGGACAAGAGCGTGCAGATCGGCACATCTGAAGCGAGCTGGCGGATCACCGTGTCCTGAAGCAGCTCACGCACTTGGACTGCCGTTGTCTCTACATCGTCCTCGTGCGGCTTGCTTTCCAGCTTCCAGTAGGCGCGTATGTTCAGGCCGCGCGCATCCATGACCATGCAGTGCCCCGGCTTCAGCTCCTGCATATTTTTATAGACCCCGTGGCCTGGCGTGCGCGCCGGCCCGATGGCGAAAATTTCCGCCAGTCCTTCGCCGCTGATCTGAACCGTAAAGTCAGGATGCGCCAGAATGGCCTTCGGCTCCGAACCGAACAGCAGCCGGCCTTCCGCGTAGGAATAGAATAGAGGCTTAACGCCCAGCCGGTCGCGTACGAGGAACAGCGACTGCTCTTCGTGGTCCCAAATGGCAAAGGCGAAGATGCCGTTGAGCCGGTCGACGCAGGCTCGGCCCCATTCGACGAACGAAACGAGCAGCACCTCGGTGTCGCAGGTGGTGGCGAACCTGTGGCCTCGCTGCTCCAGCTCTTTTTTTAATTCGGGCGCATTGTATAGCTCGCCGTTGTAGACGATCGTTATTGTATTATCCCCGACTTTCCGGGTCATGGGCTGGGCTCCGCCCGCCGGGTCCATAACGCTCAGACGGCGGTGGCCAAGCGCGCAGCGAGGCGTGATCCAGCTGCCGGAGGCATCCGGACCGCGTGAGGCGAGCGTATCCGTCATCGTTTCGAGAACGGACGGATACTGGGTCAAATCTTTGTTCCAATCAATCCATCCCGTGATTCCACACATAGCTTTCATCCTCTCCGGTCTTCCAGAATCTGTCGCTCCCATGAGGGGGCCAAAGATGACAGCAAGATGTTAAAGGTTATGCTTGGCGGGAGCGGATGATGTCTGTCCGGGCAAGCCGCACCGTGGAAAACTTGATGAAAAAATGGACAAACGGACGAAGAAAAGTTACACTTAGCGTATAGGTGTATTTTTACTAATGGCCTGCGTTTTGGAAGCCGACGTATAGAAAGCGTCGGTTTTGTCTCACGCTATAGCTGGAGGAACGATAGGCAGGACGACAATTGATCAACAGGTAAAGGTGGTTCATCATTAATGAAAAGAACGTTCTCAGAACAACAGAAAGAATACAAGGAAGCCAAAGAAAACTTCGAGAAAGTGAATAAAGAATTTGAGCAAAAGCTCGCTACGACGAAAAAACTCGGTAACGTAACTCCGGAAGTGATGGAGCAGCTTGTCGGCGATACGGGACTTCATATTGCATTGAATCGGCTCGGTGCGGCGGAAGCCGCGCTTCTGAAATGGTCGCACGAGATGATTCAGAACGAACGCGACTATTTGCAAAATAAAGAGCAGGTTGACCGCATGTATGGTTTCATCGATCAAAATCCGCACATTAAAGCGCAGCTCATCCAGGCCGCGATGAAAATGGAATAGATTTCGGGAAATGGAACGCTGAACAGCGCAGCCCGGATGCCGTGTTTATACGCATCCGCGGCTGCTTTTTCATGTTCGCATAACGCGCGTCCGAATCCGGCATCCTAATTAAGGGAATGATGGGGATGGACAGGGAGTCGTATCGCGGCAGGAGATTTTGCTTTCGCTTCTTTTTTGGAGTACACTGGCATTCATAAGAAGCTTAGCAAGAAAGGCGGTGTTTCATGAGCGGGCAGACCCATGACAATGTGATTCTTTTTCCAAAAACCGTCGAATATTATCAATTCGAACTGACCCGGCTCCTTGAAGCGGAACGCTACGGAGAAGCGATGAAGCTCCTCCGCTTTTTGCTTGCCTGTCAATCGGAAGACAACCGGGCGCGGGAAGAATGGCAATCCTTGCTCGACTGGCTGCAGGTTATGTTTCCGGACCTGGCGCTGGGGCAGGAGGATGAAAGCCAAGAGCTTAGCGAAGCGGACCTGCTGCGGCAGCATTTGCACGCCAAGGGCGAGCAGAAAGGCGACTATGCGAAGCGGCTGCTGGCCGGCCTGCGGGAGCAGCGGGCCGTGGACAAGCAGCTGCTGGCCTTGGATCAGCTCGCGTTTTTGGAAGACGAAGCGATCGACGAAGAGCTGATCGGCTGGTTGAAGGAGGATGCCGGACGACATCCGCTGATCCAGTTCAAGGCGCTGCAAACGCTCAGGAAGCGGGGCGCGACCGGAAGCGTAACGCTGCACAAGAACGGCGAAGCGGCGGTCGTCGAGATCGAGGATACGCCGGAGGCCTTCGACCAGTTTCCTTCGCAGATTCAAGAGATTATCAACCGCGTGCAGGAAATCAGCGAGACGCAGCACCCGGCGCTCTCGTATTTTGCATCGGAGACGTGGAACGAATTTTTGGCGTTTATTTACGGAACTTCCGCTTACAGGCAAATGCTGCGGCAGGACCCGGCCTGCGTGGACGTATGGGCAGCGGCGCTGCATTTGACCTTGCTCGAACAAGTGTTTGAAGGCGGAGACAAAGCGGAGCTGTTCGAATTGTACGGGATTACGTCGAATCTGACGTTTCAGTGGGAGCAGGCTTACCGGATGATGCAGCAATTCGCCGCAAACGTATTCACCCGGAGATTATAAAATGGCGCCGCGGGACGATTTCCCGACGTTTCCGCGTTTGAAGCCTTGAAAACCGCATTTATTACGGTTATAATATAGTGGTTATATCGGCGGGCTTGTCCGGACTGTACCGCGACTCCGCCAGAACGTGACAAAATTGCGATGGATAATTTTTGGAGGGGAAAGCATAAAATGAAAGCAAGCTGGGAAAAAATAGAGAAGAACGTAGCCGTTCTTGATATTGAAGTGGACGCGGACCAAGTAGCCGCCGCTCTGGACAAGGCATTCAAAAAAGTTGTGAACAAAGTTAACGTTCCTGGCTTCCGCAAGGGCAAAGTGCCTCGCGCTATTTTCGAATCGAAATTCGGCGTGGAAAGCTTGTATCAAGACGCTCTCGATATCATCGTGCCTGACGCTTACATTGCAGCCGTTCAAGAGACGGGCATTCAGCCGGTGGACCGTCCGGAAGTGGACGTCGAGCAATTCGGCAAAGGCCAAGTTCTGAAGTTCAAAGCGAAAGTTACCGTGAAGCCTGAAGTCGAGCTTGGCGAGTACAAAGGCATCGCTCTCGAAGCTCCTTCCGTCGACGTAACGGCCGAAGAAGTGAACGAAGAACTGGAAAAACTGCAAAAGCGCCATGCGGAACTCGTTCCGGTAGAAGCAGGCGCTGCCGAGAACGGCGACATCGTCGTAATCGACTTCGAAGGCTTTGTGGACGGCGTTCCTTTCGAGGGCGGCAAAGCGGAGCGTTATTCGCTTGAGCTTGGTTCCGGCAGCTTTATCCCGGGCTTCGAAGAGCAAGTCGTCGGCGTGGAGAAAGACGGCGAGAAAGACATCACCGTAACCTTCCCGGAAGACTACCATGCGGAAGAGCTGAAAGGCAAAGAAGCCGTTTTCAAAATCAAGCTGCATGACATCAAGCGTAAAAACTTGCCTGCGCTCGACGACGAGTTCGCTAAAGACGTGAGCGAGTTCGAGACGCTGGACGAGTACAAAGCGGATTTGGAGAGCAAGCTGAAAGAGCGCAAGCAAAACGAAGCTGACCGCAAAAAAGAAAACGATCTGGTAGAAAAAGCTTCCGAAGCTGCGCAAGTGGAAATTCCGGAAGTCATGATCAACGACGAATCGGAGCAAATGGTGAAAGAATTCGAAAACCGCCTGCGCACGCAAGGCATGAACATCGACATGTACTACCAGTTCACCGGTCAAAGCGCCGACGACCTCAAAGGTCAAATGCGCGCCGACGCCGAGAAGCGCGTACGCAACAACCTTGTGCTTGAGGCAATCGCGAAAGCGGAAAGCCTTGAAGCGACGGAAGAAGAAATCAACGCCGAGCTGGAGAACCTGGCTCAAATGTACGGTCGTTCCGTTGACGAAATCCGCAGCATCTTTGCTTCCAACGGCAATTTGGGATCGCTGCTGCAAGATATCGTCAACCGCAAAACCGTGAAATTCTTGGTTGACAACAGCAAAACGGCTTAATTCGGAAATTATATAAAACGCGAAAAGACATGCAAAGGCACGTGTACATCCATGCGTGCCTTTGTTTTACCTTAAACCGCGTTTGACGGTTTCCCCGAAACATGCACATAAGAAGTACATAAGCATAACATAATAAGCGTTACATACGAAACAAACGAACCATTACATATGCGGTACATTGTGAAAATATATAGTCGGCAGCAAGCAGTCCTGTCCGGTCGGGTGTACGTTAAATGCCCGCAACGTTTGTTCGTATCGGGTAGGAAATGACTTTAGTCTTTAAACGTGCTACAATGTTTTGAGTAAGGCTCAAAAATGTTTTGCATTTTATGAAGTAAAGGGGTTGGGACGATGACTCTGGTACCTATGGTTGTGGAACAGGAAGGCCGCGGCGAACGCTCTTACGATATTTACTCGCGTTTGCTGAAGGATCGTATTATTTTTTTGGGCAGCGCGATCGATGACGACGTCGCCAACCTGGTTATTGCCCAGTTGCTTTTCTTGTCGGCTGTAGATCCCGAGAAAGATATTCAATTGTACATCAACTCCCCCGGCGGTTCGGTGACAGCCGGTATGGGTATATATGATACAATGCAATTCATCAAACCGGACGTTTCGACGATTTGTGTCGGTATGGCGGCTAGTATGGGTTCTTTGCTGCTTACGGCAGGAGCTAAAGGCAAACGCTTAGCGCTTCCGAACAGCGAAGTGATGATTCATCAACCGCTGGGCGGCGTCCGCGGGCAGGCATCGGATATTAAAATTCATGCCGACTGGATTATCAAAACGAAGCAGAAGTTAAACCAAATCTATGTGGAGCGTACGGGGCAGCCTTACGAAAGAATCGAACGCGACACGGACCGTGACAATTTCATGAGCGCCGAAGACGCCAAGGCGTACGGTCTCATTGATGCGGTTATCACTCGCAGTGATCTGACTTAGAAAAGGAGTGATCCCATGTTTAAATTTAACGATGAAAAAGGCCAGCTCAAATGCTCGTTCTGCGGCAAATCCCAGGAGCAGGTACGCAAGCTGGTTGCCGGGCCCGGCGTTTATATATGCGACGAGTGCATCGAGCTTTGCACGGAAATCGTTGAGGAAGAATTGGGTCACGAGGAAGAGCTCGACCTGAAAGACGTACCGAAGCCGAAGGAAATCCGCGCAATTCTGGATTCCTACGTCATTGGGCAGGAACAGGCCAAAAAATCGCTGTCGGTTGCCGTATACAACCATTACAAACGGATTAACTCGCAGCAAAGCAAGCTCGAAGATGTCGAACTGCAAAAGTCGAACATCGTCCTTGTTGGTCCCACGGGCAGCGGGAAAACGCTGCTGGCTCAAACGTTGGCCAAAATTTTGAACGTCCCGTTTGCGATCGCCGACGCAACGTCTTTGACGGAAGCCGGATACGTAGGGGAAGACGTCGAAAACATTTTGCTGAAGCTCATTCAAGCGGCCGATTACGATGTGGAAAAAGCCGAGCGCGGCATTATTTATATCGATGAAATCGATAAAGTAGCCCGCAAATCGGAAAATCCGTCCATCACCCGCGACGTTTCGGGCGAAGGCGTACAGCAAGCCCTTCTGAAAATTTTGGAAGGTACGGTTGCATCCGTACCGCCTCAAGGCGGACGCAAGCATCCTCATCAGGAATTCATCCAAATTGATACGACGAACATCCTGTTTATTTGTGGCGGGGCATTCGACGGGCTTGAGCAGATCATCAAGCGCCGGATCGGCAAAAAAGTGATCGGCTTCGGCACGGATGGTCATAAAGCTGACCTGAAGCCGGGCGAATATTTGTCCCTTGTGCTTCCGGAAGACCTGCTGAAATTCGGTTTGATTCCGGAATTCGTGGGCCGTCTGCCGGTCATCTCGACGCTGGAGCCGCTGGACGAAGCAGCGCTTGTCCGCATCTTGACCGAGCCTAAAAATGCTCTTGTCAAGCAGTATCAAAAGATGCTGGAGATGGATAACGTGTCCCTTGAATTCGAACCGGAGGCGCTGGAGGAAATTGCGAAAGAAGCGATTAAGCGCAATACCGGAGCGCGGGGACTGCGTGCCATTATCGAAGGTATTATGCTGGAAGTGATGTACGAGGCGCCATCCCGCACGGAGACCTCCAAATGCATAGTGACCAAGGAAGCCGTACAAGCGAAGATCATACCTCAGATCACTGCAGCGGACGGTCAGTCCATGAAGAAAAAAGAAGAAAGCGCGTAAGCGCCGGATATATAAAAAAACTAAACGCCTCCAATCCGCAGGGACCGATAGATTCGTCCCCCGGAGCGGAGGATGTTTGGCATCATGGGAGAGAAGAAAACACATGTTCCATAGAACGGAAACGGTTCCGGTTAAAGTCGGCAATCTAACCATCGGCGGCAGCAACGACGTGATCATCCAGAGCATGTGTACGACCAAGACGGCGGATGTAAAGGCTACGGTGGCCGAGATTCATCGGCTGGAGGAAGCGGGATGCCAGATCGTCCGCGTTACAGTCAACAATAAGGAAGCGGCGGAAGCGATTAAAGAAATCAAGAAGCAGATCTCGATTCCGCTTGTGGCTGATATTCATTTTGACTACCGGCTCGCTCTGCAGGCCATTGAAAACGGGATTGACAAAGTAAGAATCAATCCGGGGAACATCGGCCGCCGCGAGAAGGTGGAAGCCGTCGTCAAGGCCTGCAAGGAGCGGGGAATTCCGATCCGGATCGGCGTCAATGCCGGTTCGCTTGAGAACCATTTGCTGGAAAAGTACGGCTATCCAACGCCGGAAGCGATGGTCGAAAGCGCCCTGTATCATATCAGCATTCTTGAAGAGCTCGATTTTCGCGACATCATCGTCTCGTTGAAGGCATCCGATGTCCCGATGGCGATTGCCGCTTATAAAAAAGCTGCCGCAGCCTTCCGCTACCCGCTGCACCTTGGCATTACGGAGGCCGGGACACTGTTCTCCGGCACGGTGAAAAGCGCTGCAGGCTTGGGCGCGCTGCTAAGCATGGGGCTTGGTTCGACGATCCGGATTTCGCTCAGCGCAGATCCGGTTGAAGAAGTCAAAGTATGCCGCGAGCTGCTGAAATCGTTCGGATTGATCACGAATGCCGCCACGTTGGTATCTTGCCCGACCTGCGGCCGATTGGATATCGATCTGTTTTCTATCGCGAATGAGGTGGAAGAGTATATCTCCAAGCTGAAGGTGCCGATCAAAGTATCCGTACTCGGCTGCGCGGTTAACGGCCCGGGCGAAGCCAAGGAAGCCGATATCGGCATCGCTGGCGCCCGCGGTGAGGGGCTTTTGTTCCGCTACGGAGAGATGATCCGCAAAGTACCGGAAGCCGAGCTGCTGTCCGAGCTGAAGAAGGAAATCGACATTATCGTGGAGCATTTCGAGCGAACGGGCGAAATTCCTGGAAGAAAGCATCACGCGGCGATTTAATACGGCACATCATGAATACACCCGCACATGGCAGGCGGAGGGAAGCGAGTTACAGCCTCCCGCCGAGCATTGGCGGGTGTATTTTATTTGTTTAAAGATTGGTATCGAAAAGTATAGGGAGCTCCTCCACGCCATAGACAAAAGGGCTGCGGATCGGTTTAAATTCGAAATGATCCGCAAAGCGGATATTCGTCATCCGATTCGAGATGATGCGAAGCGCTATTTTAGCTTCCAACCGGGCCAAAGGAGCCCCCAAACAAAAATGATTGCCGAAGCCGAAGGACATGTGCGGATTGGGTGTCCGGTTTTCGATAAATTGATCGGCAGCGGGAAATTTGTTTTCGTCCCGATTGGCCGAACCGATCCAAGGAATAATGAGTTCGCCTTTCCGGATTTCGGCGTTTCCGATTTGAATGTCTTTGGTTGTATAACGGCTTAGAGATAGAACCGGCGGATAATACCTTAGAACTTCTTCGATAAAGCTCTCGATCAAAGCCGGTTGATCGTAGAGTGTTGCCTGCAGCGCCGGGTCTTCGGCCAGTCTCCGTACCGAATTCGTAATCAGATTGGTCGTCGTCTCGTTGCCGGCGGCAAGCAGCAAAATGCAAAACTCAACAATTTCCATATCGCTTAAACGCTCGCCGTTCACTTCGGCTTCCACCAATTCTGTGACCAAATCATCCTCCGGACGATTTCGGCGCTCGGCAATGACTTTCAGAAAATAGTCGTCCAATTCGCGCCTGGTTTTTTCTCTTTCCAGATAAAGCCGGTGCATGTCTTCTTTATCCGCGGATTCCGGCCCTTTGAATATCGAATCCGACCATTCTTTGAAAAGCCGGCGGTCTTGTGCCGGGACCCCCAGCAGCTCGGCAATGACGATGACAGGCAGGGGAACGGACAGATCGTGAACCAAATCCATCGAGCCTTCATTTGCAATCACGCTCAATAATTCTTCGGTGATGGATGCAATGCGCGGATCTAATTCCTCGATCGATTTCGGGGTAAACGCTTTGCTCACGATGCTGCGCATCTGCATATGCTTGGGCGGGTCCATCCCTATGATGCTTCCGAGCAGGACAGGGCCTTTAATCGGTCTTACCGAAGAGAATGTAGAGTGATCTTTGAGCACGTTGTACACATCATCATAACGAAAAATATCCCAACATTCCCTCTGGGTATCGTAACGTACGGGAGTGGACTCGCGGCATCGGCGAAAAAACGGAAATGGATCGATTTGCGTTTCTTTTGCAGATAATTCCTTGACGGGGACTATAGCTTTCGATAACTCTTTGGCAGACTCCATTTGTATCGTCCTTTCTATAATAGACTCGCATTAACAATAATTTTCCTGATATTACTATTATAGTAGACAAACAATTGAAATAGAATAATTTCCCAAAAAATCCTGAATCCCAAATTAGCAATCCTTCGTATAGGTTTTCGGCGTACTGTAAACAATGAGGTTAGGAAATTACGGATAAGGAGGTGCGGTCCATGAGAAGGAAATGGTGGGCATCCGTCGCAGGATGGCTTTGTCTATGCCTCATCATTCCGGCCACTGCAGCCGGGCAGTACAAAGCCATCGACCCGGTGGCAGGAACGAAGCAAATCGCCGTCGTCATCGATGATTTCGGCAACGGCCAAGCGGGCACCGAGCAAATGATGGAGCTGCCGATTCCGTTTGTTGCTGCGGTCATGCCTTTTCTGCCGACAACGAAGCGCGATGCGGAATGGGCGAATAAGCTTGGCAAGGAAGTTATCGTACACCTGCCAATGGAGCCGCGGAACGGAAAGCCGGAATGGCTCGGTCCGGGAGCGATATCGACGAGGCTGCCCGACGATGAAATCCGGCGCAGAGTCATTGCCGCCATTGAGGATGTGCCGCATGCGGTAGGCATCAATAATCACATGGGATCGAAGGCGACGTCCGACGAGCGGGTCATGCGCATCGTTCTGACCGTATGCAAAGAGCGCAACTTGTATTTTTTGGATAGCCGGACGACCGACAAGAGCGTCATTGGTAAGCTGGCGAAAGAACTGGGCGTGCGCACGGCGGAAAACAATTTGTTCTTGGATGACACTTACACCCGGAGCCATATTCTCAAGCAGGCGGTAAAGCTGCAGAAGCACGTCCGTGACAATGACAGTACGATTGTCATCGGCCACGTTGGTCCTCCGGGGAAGCATACCTCCGAAATTTTAAAGCAATTGATTCCGACACTGCAGCAGCTTGGCGGACATTTCGTACCGGCGTCGCAATTGATGAAATAATGATTTCAAATGCAAAAAAAAGACCGCGAACTGCCGTGAAATCGGCTTGTCCATACGGTCTTTTACTATTTTTGCTGCTGCATATACTGCTCGACGCCCGCAGCGATGGCTTCCGCAATACGCTGCTGGGACTGGGCCTCGGTTAGCATCCGGCGGTCTTCGGCATTCGTAATAAAACCCATTTCGACGATAACCGTTGGCGACTTCGAATACTTCAACAAATGAAATTTCCGACCCGGCACAGGCTTGTCGCCCGTACCGTAAAGCGCGTTCAGCGCTGCTTGCATGGCTTTGGCGAGCTGCGCGCTTTGCGGTTTCGCTTGATGAATGAGGATTGCGCCTCGTTTAGAGGAATTGCGGGCAGAGTTGACGTGTAGACTGATCATGATTTTGGGCTTGACCTCATTGCACAGATGGCTGCGCTGAGCCAAGTCCTTGATATGTCTCGAACGAGTCTTCAACCATAAATTTTCTCCGCTCAGCGCGTAATCGTCCATCCGGTTCATTAAGACGACGTACCCTTTTCTGCGCAACGTCTCGTACGTTTTTTTACCGATCGCCAAATTGATATCCTTCTCCAGCAAGTTACCGTACGAGGCGCCCCCGTCGATTCCGCCGTGACCTACGTCGATTAAAACGTCGACGCTCGATATGGCGGGGGTGGCAGACTTTAGCTCCGGCAAGTACCAGGATTCAGGCGCCGATGCTCCCGCATGGCCTGCTTGAAAAGTCAGGACGGTCAGCGCCAGCAGTGCGGCAACGGCAAGTTTCATCGCCCGATTCCGTAGATTCGGCCACGACATCCGCCACTTCTCCTTTCGCGAAAAATCGTCCGCAGCTTATTTCGTATCACATGGTTTTAGCATTCCCCAAAAAGTTTCTTAAAGCGCAGCGATTAATGCTACCATGACAGGGCAATACTACCAATTATATGAATGCCGTAGCGGCCGGTCAGGCGGCCGTGAGCAATAGGAGGGATTAGATTGAATATCAGCGTGGTTTTGATGGTTATCCAGTTGTTTTTTGCCATCGTTATCGGTATGTATTTTTGGAATTTGCTGCGCAATCAGCAGACGAACCGTTCCGCCGTCGACAAGGAATCGAAGAAAGAGCTGGAGAAGCTGCGCAGGCTGCGATCCGTCTCTTTAAATAAACCGTTAGCCGAAAAAACAAGACCCACTGCCATGGAGGACATCGTCGGGCAAAAGGAAGGGCTGCGTGCCCTGAAAGCGGCGCTGTGCAGCGCCAATCCGCAGCACGTGATCATCTACGGCCCGCCCGGCGTGGGCAAAACGGCCGCCGCCCGCGTCGTACTGGAGGAAGCGAAGAAAAATCCGGAATCGCCGTTTCGTCCGGACGCCAAATTTACCGAGATCGATGCAACGACGGCGCGATTTGATGAGCGGGGCATTGCCGACCCGCTAATTGGCTCGGTTCACGATCCGATCTATCAAGGAGCGGGTGCTATGGGAGTCGCAGGCATTCCGCAGCCGAAACCCGGGGCGGTAACGAAGGCGCACGGAGGGATTTTGTTCATCGACGAGATCGGTGAATTGCATCCGCACCAAATGAATAAATTATTAAAGGTGCTTGAAGACCGCAAAGTATTTTTGGAAAGCGCATATTACAATTCCGAAGATACGAATGTGCCGAGTTATATTCACGACGTGTTCCAGAATGGCCTGCCTGCGGATTTCCGGCTTGTAGGGGCAACGACGCGCAACCCGCAGGAGCTGCCTCCGGCAATCCGCTCGCGCTGTATGGAAATTTATTTCCGTCCGCTGCTGCCGGAAGAAATCGGCTCGATTGCCGCAAAAGCGCTGAAAAAAATCGGATTTCCCGACTGTCCTTCCGCCATTGAAGTCGTTAAGAAATATGCAACCAACGGGCGCGAAGCGGTAAACATTATTCAGTTGGCGGCAGGGATAGCGCTGACCGATCAGCGCCGAGAGCTGTCGGCCGCCGACATCGAATGGGTTGTCAACAGCTCGCAAATTCCGCCGAGGCCGGAGAAAAAAATTTCCCAGCGTCCGGAAATCGGGTTGGTTAACGGCTTGGCCGTATATGGACCGAATCTCGGAATGCTGCTTGACATCGAAGTGACTGCCATTCCAGCGCTGCAGCCGGGCACGGGCCAATTTACGATCACCGGTGTCGTCGATGAGGAGGAGATGGGCGGCGGGTCGCGGACGCTGCGTCGCAAAAGCATGGCGCGCGGCTCCGTCGAGAATGTGCTTACCGTCCTGCGGCGGCTCGGCTTACAGCCTTACGATTACGACATGCATATCAACTTTCCGGGCGGCATTCCGATCGACGGACCGTCGGCCGGCGTATCGATGGCCGTAGCAATTGCTTCTGCCATCAAACGGATTCCGGTTGACAACCATTTGGCGATGACCGGCGAAATCAGCATTCACGGCAAGGTCAAGCCGGTAGGAGGCGTTATCGCCAAGGTCGAGGCTGCTTTTCAGGCTGGAGCGACCAAAGTCATCATTCCGAAGGAAAACTGGCAGGAAGTTTTTGCAGGGCTTAACGGATTGGAAGTCATTCCAGTCGACTCGGTTGAGGAACTGCTTCATCACGCTCTCGGTATTGAAAGCGCCCATCTGGCTACCGAGCCTCCTGCCATGTCTCAAGAGACGGTTAGCGGCGCATCCGTTACGATTTTGCACGCCGATGCGCTTGAATAGAGTGATTGGCGTCTCTTTGTTCGTAAGAGCGAAACCGGCGGCCCCCGATTGGTGTTTTAAAATCAATTTTGATAAAATGTAAATCACATGCATGTAAGTATAGTCTGGAGGTGCTCGCGGATGGGAACGAGCAAACAGAAATTGCGACGCTTGCCGCTGCTTCCGCTCCGGGGGCTGCTCGTGTATCCGAGCATGGTTCTGCATTTGGACGTGGGCAGGGAAAAGTCGGTACGGGCCCTGGAGAAGGCTATGGTCGAAGACAGCATGATCTTGCTGTGCTCGCAATCCGAGGTGAATATCGAGGAGCCGAGAACCGAGGATATTTACCGGATCGGCACGATATCGAAAGTGCGGCAAATGCTCAAGCTGCCGAACGGAACGATCCGCGTGCTTGTGGAAGGCGTCGTTCGCGCCGAAATTGCGGAATTTCTGGTTAACGACGAATACTACGAGGTACACGTCAGGGAACTCCCTGAGCAGGAAACGTCCGATCCCGAAATCGACGCGCTGATGCGCACGGTGCTGAACCAATTCGAACATTATATCAATCTCTCGAAAAAAGTGACCCCGGAAACGTTGGCTGCCGTATCCGATATTGACGAACCGGGGCGGCTCGCGGACGTGATTTGCAGTCATTTATCGTTAAAAATTAAAGATAAGCAGGAAATTTTGGAAACGGTCGATGTCCGGCTTCGGCTTGAGAAGCTGCTCGGGATCCTGAACAATGAGCGCGAGGTGCTCGAGCTCGAACGCAAGATCAGCCAGCGCGTCAAGAAGCAGATGGAGAAGACGCAGAAGGAATATTATTTGCGCGAGCAAATGAAGGCGATTCAGAAGGAGCTCGGGGATAAAGAAGGACGGGCCGGTGAGGTGGAGGAGCTGCGCAACCAGCTCGCGCAAAGCGACGTGCCTGAGAAGGTGAAGGAAAAGATCGAGAAGGAAATCGATCGGCTTGAAAAAATGCCGGCGACTTCCGCCGAAGGCTCGGTTATCCGCAACTACATCGATTGGCTGCTTGGTTTGCCTTGGTCTCAGTCAACCGAAGACGACCTCGATATCCGCAAGGCCGAGGAAATTCTGAATCAGGATCATTACGGCTTGGAGAAGCCGAAAGAGCGCGTCCTTGAATATTTGGCCGTGCAAAAGCTGGTCAAGAAGCTCAAAGGACCGATTCTGTGCCTTGTCGGCCCTCCCGGTGTCGGGAAGACGTCGATCGCCCGTTCGATCGCGAGGTCGCTTGGCCGGCAATTCGTGCGCATTTCCTTGGGCGGCGTGCGCGACGAAGCGGAAATCCGCGGACACCGCCGCACGTACGTGGGCGCGATGCCGGGCCGGATTATTCAAGGGATGAAAAACGCGGGAACGAACAACCCCGTCTTCCTGCTGGACGAAATCGATAAAATGGCGATGGATTTTCGCGGCGACCCGGCTTCCGCTCTGCTGGAAGTTCTGGACCCGGAACAAAACAGCACGTTCAGCGACCACTTCGTTGAAGTGCCGTTCGACCTATCCAACGTCATGTTCGTGACGACGGCCAACGCCGTGCACAACATCCCGCGGCCGCTGCTTGACCGGATGGAAGTGCTGTACATTCCGGGGTACACGGAAATTGAAAAGCTGCACATCGCGCGCAACTACTTGCTGCCGAAGCAGCAAGAGAACCACGGTCTGCAGGACGGCCAGCTCGTCGTAGACGAAGACGCGCTCATGAGCGCGGTGCGCGAATATACGCGCGAGGCGGGCGTCCGCAATCTGGAGCAGCAAATTTCGTCTATCTGTCGAAAGGCTGCCAAGGAGATCGTCGGCGGGGTGACTGCCGTGCACGTGAAGGCCGACAACCTGAAGGAGTATCTCGGCCACCCGAAATTCCGCTACGGCATGGCGGAGGAGCGCGATCAGATCGGCGCGGTGACCGGGCTTGCCTGGACGGAAGTCGGCGGCGATACGCTCGTTATCGAAGTGACGGTGATGCCTGGCAGCGGCAAGCTGACGCTAACTGGAAAGCTCGGAGACGTCATGAAGGAGTCCGCTCAGGCAGCTTTCAGCTACACCCGTTCGCGGGTCGAGCAATTCGGCATTCAGCCGGATTTCCATGAAAAATACGATATCCACGTGCATATTCCGGAAGGCGCCATCCCGAAGGACGGTCCGTCTGCGGGCATTACGATGGCCACGGCGCTCATCTCGGCCTTGACCAATATCCCGGTTTCGCGTCACGTCGCGATGACGGGAGAAATCACGCTTCGCGGCCGCGTGCTCCCGATCGGCGGCCTGAAGGAAAAAGCTCTCGCCGCCCGCCGCGCCGGCATCCGCACGGTTTTGCTGCCGAAGGACAATGCCAAAGACATCGAAGAAATACCCGAGAGCGTGCGCTCCGAGCTGACGTTCATCCCGGTCGCGCATATGGATGAAGTGCTCGAACATGCGCTGGTCAAGCCTGTAGGCGTATAATAACAGGCGTCGGGTCGGATGGTTTTTCGTATTTTATCATTCATTCCAGGCAACGTTAGGAAAAGTATTTTCGCGGAAAGTTTACGGCCGCCTTTTGAAATCAAGTTGTATCCGCTAAGGATCATAATAGACAACTTGAATTTCAAGAGCGGTGGAGCGGAAATATTTTTCCGGCCCGGCAGATAAGAATGATTTTTACGAACTCCGTCTAGCCCGACGCTCCACCAAGAAATGAGTGAAACGTATGAAGGTCAATCAAGCTGAATTCATCATCAGCGCGGTTGGTCCGAGCCAGTATCCTACGGATGCCTTGCCGGAGATTGCTTTGGCAGGGCGTTCCAATGTAGGGAAGTCTTCGCTGATCAACCGGATGATCAACCGCAAAAACTTGGCCCGTACCAGCTCCAAGCCCGGCAAAACCCAGCAGTTGAACTATTACAAAATTAATTCCGATTTGTTCTTCGTCGATTTGCCGGGGTACGGGTATGCGCAGGTGTCCAAAACGGAACGTGAAAAATGGGGCAAATTTATCGAAAATTATTTGCTCCACCGAGAATTTTTGAAGCTGGTCCTACTCGTGATCGATCTTCGCCATCCGCCGTCCAAAGACGACCAGGCCATGTATTCGTGGCTGAAGCATCACGGCACGCCGATTTGCATCGTGACGACGAAAGCGGATAAAATTCCGCGCAGCAAGTGGCAGCAGCATATGAAGATCGTCAAGGAGACGCTGGGAGCGGACAAGTCGGACCCAGTCGTCCTATTTTCGTCCGAGTTGGGACTCGGAAAAGACGAGCTGTGGCAGATCATCGAACAGAAGATCGGATATGGCACTGATACGGCAGTGGAGGGACAGCCCGAGACGCAGCCCGAATCCGCCGAGCAAGAACATTAATATACTGCCCCCCAAGGGCAGAAAACCAAAAAGGCTATTCCTCGATTTCCGGTTTCTTGTGCCGGTAAACGGGAATAGCCTTTTTAAGCTTCATCTTTGGCAAGTGCAGGCAATATCCCGGCAACCAGTCCGCCGGCCGTATGGATTAAGCAAATGCAATGATTTTTTATTCAGCGGATTCCTCCTTCGTATAATCTGCCGCCTTTTACCCCAAACTTGGAGCAGGAGACTTTGGATTCCATCCCGAGCGAGGAGCGTCAGAGCGAATTGAACCTGTTAACCCGTTTCAGCTTAAAAAATGCGGCCGCTATCCTATTAGGCTCCATCCTGCTTATGCTCGGCGGAATATACGCTTTCACGTCCCTGAAAGTGGACTTGCTGCCGGATGTGGAACTGCCCACGTTAACAGTGCAGGCCGTGTATCCCGGGGCAGCTCCCGCCGATGTGGAGGAGCGGGTGACGCGCGAGCTCGAACGAAGCTTGAAAGCGCTCAGCGGCCTTGAATCATTAACGAGCCAATCGATGGAAAGCTTCGCCATGGTGCAGATGAAGTACCCGATCGGGACGGATATGGAGCTGGCCTCCCGTCAGGCAGAGGACGCGTTCAAGGGGCTGAAGCTTCCTGAGGGCGTGGCGCCCAAAGTGACGCGATTGAATTTCAGCGCGCTGCCTATCCTGAACTTGGCCGTATTCTCAAAGCAGAGCGATTCCATTGAGGAGCTTATCGTTCAGGATATTCAGCCGGAGCTGGAAAAAATCCCTGGCGTCAGCAGCGTGGCGGCAGGCGGCTTAAAGGAAAGCTATATCCGAATTGCCGTCGATCCCGCCAAAGCTAAAGCGTATAATCTAACCTTAAGCCAAATTCAGCAAAAAGTGCAGGGGCTATTTTTATCCTTCCCAGCCGGTTCCATGGTAGAGAACGAGCTGGTCATCCCGGTCCGGGTCGAGCAGCGCGCCGCGGGCATTCAGGAACTGAAGCGGCTTGCGCTCGATGTCCAGACGGGCTTTCCGCCTGCCCCTGCAGAGATAACGCTGGAAGATATCGCCTCTGTGCAACCGATAGAGGAAGCGTCTGAACTGGTACGCTATAACGACAAAAGCGCTCTGGCCCTATCCATTTCCAAAAAACAGGATGCCAATACGGTCCAAATCGCCGATCAGGCATTCGCCGTACTGAACAAGCACCGGGACCGGATTGATTACGCGCTCGCTTTCGATCAGTCGGAAGGGATCAAAAAGTCGGTCGAAAGCCTGCAGAGAGAAGGACTGTACGGAGCGTTGTTCGCCTCTTTGGCGGTGCTGCTTTTTCTGAGGAATCTAAGAGCGACGCTTATCGCCGTCTTATCCATTCCTTTGTCTTTATTGATCGCATCGATCGTTTTAAATCGCATGGACATCACCCTGAACGTGATGACGCTGGGCGGCATGGCCGTTGCGGTAGGGCGGGTGGTCGACGACAGCATCGTGGTGATCGAAAATATTTACAGGCACATGAGCCAAAGAAAGCCCGGCGAAGACCGGACACAAATTACACTGGATGCGACCAAAGAGATTATGGGTGCGATCACATCGTCCACCTTGACGACCGTCGTCGTGTTTTTGCCGCTTGGCTTCGTGGGGGGGATTACCGGGACGTTTTTTAAACCGTTTGCGCTGACCGTCGTCTTTGCGCTCGTCGCTTCGCTGCTTGTTGCCGTTACGCTCGTTCCGATTTTGGCCAAAGCTTCGTTTGGGCGCATCCGGGAGACGGAGGAGCGGGAAAGCGTGCTGCAGCGGGGGTACGCGGCAGTGCTCGCCTCGGCGCTGCGGCACAAATGGACCGTCATCGCCGTTTCGTTGGCGGTGCTTGCCGGATCGCTGCTGCTGGTGCCGAAGCTCGGATTTATTTTTTTGCCGAACGAAAAGCAGCGGATCGTCGCCGCCGGAGTACAACTTCCGCCCGCTTCCCGGCTTCAGAAAACGAACGAAATATCCAAAGATATTGAAAAGATGCTCCGCGAACAGGCGGACGTTTTCGAATACGTATTTACAACGATCGGCGGGCTAGATTACCGTTCCGGTCTCAGGCAAGAGAATCAGGCGCAGTACATGATGAGCGTGAATCGCTCGGCCGATATGGAAGCTGTCGTGAAGACGCTCGCGGTCAAGATGGATGCTATCGTTAAAAAGAGCTCGCCGGAGGGAACCGTAACGGTGCAGGCCATGAGCTCCGGCGGCCCTATGACCGGAACAAGCGTCGAAGTCCGGCTGTTCGGCAGCCAACCGGACAGGCTGGGAGAAGCCGCCAAGCGGATGGAGGACCGGCTGAAGCAGATTCCTTATTTGCGCTCGGTCAAAAACAATTTCCGCAAAAAGCAGCGGCAGTGGACCGTCCGCATTGACCCTGGAAAAGCCGCCGCTGCGGGAGTCGATCCCCAACTGGTGCTCGGACTCGTCGCGGACCGGACCAAGCCGGTCGAGATCGGCACGTACAAGCTGGACGGCAAGCCGCAAAAGCTGCAAGCAACCTATACGGCGGGTCCTGCCAGTGCCGGTGAGCTGGAACAAATGCCGCTGTTCGGTAAGAAAGGCCCGGTGCTGCTTCGCGATATAGCGGCCGTCGAAGCATCCGATACCGTATCCGCGATTCAGAAGCTGGACGGCAAGCCTTATGCGGCGGTCAGCGCGGAGTTGACCGGAAACAACATCAGTCAAGCGACGCAGGACGTGAAGGATGCGGCTTCTGCTGTCCCCCTGCCGGAAGGCGTTACGCTCGGTTTCGGGGGCGGCAGCGATGAGACGGAGAAGACGTTTAAGGATTTGGGCGTGGCAATTGCCGCAGCCATCGGGTTGGTATATTTGGTTATGCTCGTCACCTTTGGCCAAGCGCGCGTTCCATTCATCATCTTGTCTTCTCTGTTGTTCGTACCGGTCGGCGCAGCTTTCGGCCTGTATTTGACCGGAGAGCCGCTGTCGGTCAGTGCCATGATCGGTCTGTTGATGCTGGTTGGCATCGTCGTGACGAACGCGATTGTGCTGATCGACCGGGTGCGTCAAAACCGCGACAGCGGGTTAAACATACGCGAGGCGCTTATTGAAGCGGGCAAAACGCGGCTGCGTCCTATTCTGATGACCGCATTCGCTACCGTCTGCGCGTTGATTCCTTTGGCGTTGACCGAATCGGAGGGAAGTTTGATTTCCAAAGGGCTTGCCGTCGTCGTGATCGGGGGCTTGGTTACATCGACGCTGCTGACGCTGGTCATCGTGCCGGTGTTGTACGAATTGTTTTTTCATCGTCAGCGCCGCAGGGAACTGCGGAACAAAAGGAGGTAAAACGAGTTTTTAAGCTTTTATGCCGCCCTTCTGCGAGGAAAACGCGGAATTTTCTGATTTCCGGCGAAAATCAATGGCTGCCCGGCAGGAATATTAAATAATTATGTAGTATAATGTATATAGACAATAGAATCAGGCTCACAGACACATGGTTTGAAAAAAATGAATCGAGGGATTTTTATGGCAATTAGGTTAGCGACCGAATACGTCAAAACCTGCCTGCAGCTTACGGAAGCCGAGATGGCCAAGTTCATTGGGATGTTTGTCGATCACGGAGCCTCTCTGCAAGTCAAAGTACTCGAAAACGGAAATCAAGAGGTGGTATTGCCGGACGACGCCGGCGAAGAAATCGTGCTGTCGTTCGAACGTGAAATGAACTTGTATGTATGCCGGGGAACATGCCGCATCCGCAATAAAAATTTGGTCAACCTGATGCGCAAAGCCGTAGCCGAATTTAAAGGCGATGCTGTTGTGCATCGCATTTATGCAGCATATACGATGGTCTATACGTACAAGCAAGGCGCGGTTATCCGGATTACCGAGAAAAAGGATGCCGCGGAAAAAGTGATTTACGAATATCGGGACACCGTCGGACAATTGGAGCAGCTCTTCCATAAGAATGAGGTGGAGCAGGAAATCCAAATGCTCAGAGCCCAAGTGAATCATCTGCTCGACATGAGAAACGAGATGCAAGAAGCCGCCATCCGCGAGCATATCGACGGGCGTTTGCACAAACTTACCCATCGCTTGTTCGTACTCGAAGCTTAACATATATTCTTTGGACTTCTCGATCATAGCGGAAAAAGCTCTTCCTGATCGCCCATAACAAGGGCAGGGAAGAGTTTTTTTGTATTTTTATGCATCGGAGAGTATATTTCAACTTGGGAAACAAAAAGAAAAAACGGAAAAGTTGGGCTCATTTGGCGCTTTGCGGCTTACACCCCGGGCGGGCTTCGGGCATAATTTATTGTTGTATGCCGCCCTCAGGCAGGTAAATATGGCCTGTGCAAAAAAAAGGGTTGCATTTCTGTTCAATAGATGTTATTTTTATCTTCGTTGCAAACAAAATAGGAACCAGGATTCACTCAGGACATGTAATGTTGCGAGAGATTATTCCCTCGGGAAGTGAATGACGTAGGTCCTAGCGGATGAAATTTTCAAAACATTTTATTCCTAGGAAGGGGGAACCGGAAGATGGAGTATTCAACTTTCGGAAGACACGTAGCTGTAGACACTTGGGGAGTAGATTTTGATCTTCTCAACAATGCTGAATGGTTACAAGCACAAATGGTAGAGGCTGCTGAGGTATGCGGAGCAACCGTTTTGTCGGTACAATCCAAACAATTTGAACCCCAAGGGGCAACCGTTCTGGTCATGTTGTCGGAAAGTCATCTCTCCATTCATACGTATCCTGAGAGAGGATTTGCTGCCCTTGACTGCTATACTTGTGGCGAGACGGTAGACCCTCAGCTCGCGATCGAGCACATGCTGTCCGTGCTGAAGCCGGAAGTATCTCATGCGAAGAAACTGGTTCGCGGTTTGGGTGAACTGCAAGTAGAAACACCGGTATTGAAGCAAGCTGAATTGGTAAAATAATTACAAGCGCATATACGATAACCACGGATGATTCCGTGGTTATTTCTTTTGCCCCGGGCCCATACACTCTCAAAGAGAGCTTGGTTCCTGCAGCGTCCGCCCGCTGCAGGCAGAGGAGGGGGACCCGGGTTGAAAAGATTCAGAAAAAAGCTGTTCATGTACCTGATCGTCGCCGTGCTGATCGTCTGGCCCGTTCTGCAAATCGCGGAGCTGATCGGTCGTAAGGCACCGCCCGAAAAAGCGGAGAAGCTGCTGTATCAAGTATCCCTCTTTCAAATCGAGCTGCTTGGCAGCTACTTACAGGAAACCGGCAAGCTCAAGGATACCGATTCACTTGGCGCGCTCCGTCAAGCCGTTTACTCGGCTTCGTTCGCGCACGATCATTTGGCGCTTGCCTACGGCGAAACCAGCTTGACGAAGCTCGATTCGCTCGCCCAACTCATGCAATATTTGCTGCGCCTCCAGGTTGGCGGCTCCCGCACTCTGCGCGCGGAGGAGGCCCAGACCCTTGGAGATGTTTCGAAGCTGTACGCCGACCTGTACGAGGCTTACGGCAAATTGATGTCGAGCGGCGCCGACATTGTCGGTTCGCAGAACGACCGTTTGATGAAATCCGACAAAGCGATTGCCGACCTCCTGCGTAAAAAGCTGCTGCAATAATCGCTGTAGTCGTATAGGCCCACGCGTTTCAGAGGAAACTAAAATTGGCAGCCTTAGGCAGGACACGTGAGCGTGATTTCAATCACAGCCTGCTTAAGTCAGGCGTGATAGGATGTTGGGGAAAGTTAGGGAATGAAATATGTTCCCGGGGTATTGTGACGCTATGGACTTATTAGTGGGTTGATGCTGGTAACAGGTTGTAAAGAGTGCCTGCTCGCTCTCACCGAAGAGTGTGGGAGTCGAGCCATCGCAGTGAAGCGTGTTCAGGAGACGGCCGCTTCCTGGGGGAAGCCGGCCTCTCCTGAACAGACGCGATCCCAGCACCACAGCAGCTCTCATGCGCGTCTCTGCGCCTCCCACGTTCCTTACCCGTTCCCGCACGCCGTTAAGCGTATCCTTGCGTTAGCCGGCCCCTCTCGATAGGGAAGAGGGGCCGGCTAACACAAGGAGGAAAAGCGCTCACTCCACCAACTGTGCATCGAAGCTCGGGGGTCCAGGGGGCAAGCCCCCTGGGGTCCCCCTTACGAAGGGGGATTTAGGGGGATGGAGCCCCCCCTCCCTGTAATAAAACTTTCAAAATTATTGCCGCAAAAACTCGGACTTGTTCCACATGGTGTGATATAATAAACTGACTTTACGAGGAGGAGGCAGGTGAACCAGATGCATATCGTCGTGGCGGGTTTAAATTATCGCACAGCACCGGTGTCCATCAGAGAAAAATTTGCATTCGCCGAAGGGGATTTGCCGCTGGCGCTGAAGGAGCTCAAGGAAACGAAGAGCGTCATGGAGTGCGTCGTCGTGGGCACCTGCAACCGGACGGAATTGTACGTGGCGGTCGACCGCCAGCCCTGTGCCCATTATTTGCGGGGCTTTATCGAGAAATGGTTCGGCGTGCCGCGCGGAGAATTTCAGGAGCATTTATACATTTACGAGAATGAGAAGGCGATCGAGCATTTATTCCGCGTCACAAGCGGTCTCGATTCCATGGTCATCGGCGAGACGCAAATTTTGGGACAGGTTCGGGACGCATTCCTGCTGGCTCAGCGCGAGAAGACGACCGGCGTATTGTTCAACACTTTATTCAAGCAAGCCGTAACGATGGCCAAGCGCGCCCATTTCGAGACTGGCATCGGGGAAAATCCGGTATCCGTCAGCTATGCGGCCGTCGAGCTGGGCAAACGTATTTTCGGCAGCTACGCGCATAAGAAAGTGCTGATTATCGGCGCGGGTAAAATGAGCGAGTTGACCGTGAAGCACCTGTACGCGAACGGAGCCGACAAAGTGATCGTCGTAAACCGGACGCTCAGCCGGGCGCAAGAGCTGGCGGACAAGTTCCGGGGTGTGGCGGGCACGATGGACCGGCTGCTGGCGCACTTGGAAGAAGCCGACATCGTGATCAGCTCTACCGGATCGGCCGGTTACGTGCTGACGGCCGAGCAGGTATCCTGTATTTTGCAGCGGCGCCGTTCGCGACCGCTGTTCATGATTGATATTGCGGTTCCGAGAGACCTCGATCCGCGGCTTGGCGAGATGCCGAACGTCTTTTTATACGATATCGACAATCTTCAATCGCTCGTGAACTCTCATTTGGAAGAGAGGCGTAAAGCGGCGGTACAGATTGAGAAAATGATCCGTGAGGAAATGGCGGCCTTCGAGCAGTGGACGAAAACGCTTGGCGTCAGCCCGGTCATTCAAGCGCTGCAGACCAAAGCGGCCACGATTCACGAGGAAACGATGGACAGCTTGATGAAGAAGCTGCCGGATTTGGACGAACACGAATTGAAAGTCATTCGCAAATTAACGAAAAGCATCGTCAATCAGATGCTGCGCGATCCCATTGTCCGCATTAAAGAAATGGCTGCCGAACGTCACGGGGATGACGCGCTGGACATGTTCACGAAAATTTTTGCTTTGGAAGAGCCTTTGGCTGAGCAAAAACGGGTGGAGCAGGCGGTACGGAAGCAGGAGGCGGAGGCGGCGCAGGATCGGATCAAGGAAGAACTGCTATCCAAAGTGCGGGCCGCAGCGCCTGCCGAAGCGCTTGACGTTCTGGCCAAAGCTTGACCGGAAAGGAACAGCATGGTCACTCAAACCTGGTTGTACGATGTCATTTTATATATTTATGCCCTGAGCCTCCTGTTTTACTTCTCGGACTTTGTCGGTCCGAACCGAAGCGCAAAACGGATGGGGACAGGGTTGCTTTCTTTTGTATGGCTACTGCAAACCGCCTATTTAATCTACAGTTTGGTCACGCACGTCAAGCTGTCGGCGTTTTCCATGTTCGAAACGCTTTTTATTTTATCTTGGCTGCTTGTGACCGTCTCGTTGATCGTGAACCGCTTTTTCCGGATCGAGCTGTTTGTGTTTTTGGTAAACGTGTTCGGATTCGCGACATTTGCGCTTAACGTCTTCAGCCGGCCGGGACTGGCGCCGACCTTGGCGCATTGGAACATTAACGACGAACTGCTGTTCATTCATATTACGCTGGCGATTTCCGGCTATGTCGCATTCGTCGTATCCGCCATTTTTTCCGGCATGTACTTGTTCCTGCACCGCAAGCTGAAGGAAAAGCAGTGGTCGCAGCAAATGCTGCGTCTGCCGAGCTTGGAGAATACGGACCGCTATGCCTTTGTTTCCGTCGTCATCGGAGCTCCGCTATTGCTGCTTACGCTGTCACTTGGGATCGTCTGGATCGCGCTTGAGGGCAATTTCATGCTGTTCTTCGATCCGAAGGTGCTGAATTCCTGGTTTGTGATGTTGGCCTATATTTTTTATTTGTTTCAACGGCTGGTGATGAAAGCGGCAGGCAACCGGCTGGCGTTGTGGAATTTGGCTGCGTTCGTCATTACGCTGCTCAACTTTTTGTTGGCTAACCAATATTCGAACTTCCACCAATGGTCTTGAGGGGGCGTAGGACATGACGAAAGCTGGCAAAGGAAGGCTCCCGGGGCCGTCCCCCGGCGTCAAATCCTACTATCCCGCTATGCTCGATCTTGAAGGGCGGCCTTGCGCCGTTATCGGCGGCGGCCGGGTAGCGGAGCGCAAGGCACGCGCGCTCCTGGAGGCGGGGGCTCGCGTCACCGTCGTGAGCCCCGTTTTTACGCCGCAGCTGGAAGCGTGGGCGGCCTCGGGCGCGGTGCGCGCGCTGCGCGAGCGGTATGCGCCCGGGCTGCCTGCGCTGGCCGAAGCGCGGCTGGTGTTCGCGGCCACCGACGATACGTCGGTGAACGCGCAGGTTTGCGCCGAGGCTGAGGCGCTCGGCAAGTTCGCGAACGCCGCCGACGAAGGAGCCGGCGGCGGTTTTCTCGTCCCGGCCGCGGTACGGCGGGGACGGTTGACGCTTGCGGTATCCACCGCAGGCGCAAGCCCCGGTCTGGCCGCGGCGCTGCGCCGCAGGCTGGAGGAAGCGTTCGGCGAAGAGTATACGCCGTACGTAGAGCTGCTCCACGAGCTGCGCAGCATTGTTCAGCAAGCCGTCCCGGACACGGGCAAGCGGCAGGAGCTGTTCCGCGGCATGCTGGAGTGGGAGCTGCTGCCGCTGCTGCGAAGCGGCAGTGTCGATCCGGCGGAGCTGCGCGCCGAGCTCGCGCGCAGGGTGCTGCAAGATCCGACGCCCGGAGGCATGGAAGCGATCGGCGACTGGTTGCGTGTAGATGCGCGGCAATTGGGATATGAATGAGAAAAGTGGTACATAACGAATACAGCACTTCCGACTTTGCAGGGAGAAGATAAGGGGTTGACTTCACGCATGCGCACCATCGTAGTAGGCACCAGACAAAGCGCGCTTGCTTTGACGCAGACCGGACAGGTGATTGATCACCTGCGCGAGCTTTGCAAGCAGCATGGCATCGAAGCCGAATTTGAGCTGAAAAAAATCGTCACCAAGGGCGACCGGATTTTGGACGTCACGCTTTCGAAGGTCGGCGGCAAGGGCTTGTTCGTCAAAGAAATCGAGCAGGCGCTGCTCGACGGTGAAGTAGATCTTGCGGTACACAGCATGAAGGATATGCCCTTCGAACTGCCCGAGGGACTTGTGGTCGGCGCCGTTCCTCTGCGGGAAGATCCGCGCGACTGCTTGATCACGCGGGACGGCCGCGGGCTCGACGACCTGCCTCAGGGCGCCAAGGTCGGAACCAGCAGCCTGCGCCGGGCTTCCCAACTGCAGCATTACCGTCCCGACTTGCATATTGAGTCGATCCGCGGCAATATCGACTCGCGGCTGCGCAAGCTGGAAACGGAAGGCTTCGATGCCATTCTGCTCGCTGCCGCCGGACTGCATCGGATCGGTTGGCAGGACCGCATCAGCGCTTACCTGCCGCCGGAGCTGTGTCTGCCAGCGGTCGGACAAGGCGCATTATGCATCGAATGCCGCGGCGATAACGAGTTTGTACTCGACCTGTTGTCCAAGTACAAACACGAACCGACGGCGGTTGCCGTTGCCGCGGAACGCAGCTTCTTGGGCCGTTTGAACGGCGGCTGCCAAGTGCCGATCGGCGCTCACGCGCATTTGACGGAAGGAAGCGGCCCGTCTATTGTACTGACCGGCATGGTCGGATCGCCGGACGGCAAGCGGGTGCTGAAAGAGACGATGACCGGAGAAGATCCGCAGCAATTGGGTCTGCAATTGGCGGAAGCGTTGATTGCGAAAGGTGCTGCCGAACTGCTTGCATTAGCTGAAGAATAGGGGAGAAGCGGTTGTGAACAAGGGTGTCGTTTATCTTGTCGGTGCCGGACCGGGAGATCCGAAGCTGATTACGCTGAGAGGCTTGGAGGCGATTCAGCGGGCCGACGTAGTTGTCTATGACCGGCTGGCCAGCCCCCGTCTGCTCAAACATATGAAACCCGGGGCGGAGAAAATTTTTGTCGGCAAACTGCCGGACAAGCATATGATGAAGCAGGAAGAGATCAGCCGCCTGCTCGTCGATTTGGCGCTGCAGGGCAAGACGGTGACCCGGCTTAAGGGCGGAGATCCGAGTGTATTCGGTCGCGTAGGCGAAGAAGCGGAGCTGCTCGCGGAGCACGGAATCCGCTTCGAAATCGTGCCCGGCATCACGTCCGCGATCGCCGTCCCCGCTTATGCAGGCATTCCGGTGACGCACCGTGATTTTACTTCGTCCTTTTCGATCGTAACCGGCCATGAATATAAGAATAAAACGTACTCCCAAGTGAATTGGGATAACTTGGCGCAAGCCTCCGGCACGTTGATCTTTTTAATGGGTGTCGCCAATCTGGAGCAAATCTGCACGGAACTGATCCGCGGAGGAAAATCACCGCAAACGCCGGTCGCTCTGATCCGGTGGGGCACTTGGATGGAACAGGAGACGCTAGCGGGTACGTTAACGGATATTGTCGACAAGGTAAGAGCGGCAGGCTTCCAATCCCCGGCTGTCACCATAGTCGGCGAAGTGGTCAAGCTGCGCGAAAAGCTGGCCTGGTTCGAAACCAAGCCGTTGTTCGGCCGTCGTATTCTGGTTACCCGCGCGCGCAGTCAGGCGAGCGAGCTGTCCTCGCAAATCGACGAGCTTGGCGGGGAAGCCGTGGAATTTCCGGTGATCCGCACCCGGCCGCCTTCTCGTCCGGAAGCGCAAGCGGCGCGGGACGAGGCGCTTAACCGTCTTTCCACATACGATTGGGTACTGTTCACGAGCGCGAACGGCGTCGAATTTTTTATGGAGCGGCTGCGGGAGCTTCGGCTCGACATTCGGGCGTTGGGAAATGCCCGGCTGGCGGCGGTCGGTCCGAAAACGGCGGCTGCCTTGGCGCAATACGGATTGCTCGCAGAGGTCATCCCTTCGGAATTCGACGGGGACGCTTTGCTGGACGCCATTGCCCCCGAGCTGCGCCCGGGGCAGAACGCGCTGCTTGCGACGGCGGATATCGCCAGAGCTTATTTGCCCGAACAAATGCGGGAGCGCGGCTTAAATGTAACCAAAATCGATATCTACGAAACGGTGCTGGATACCGAGGGCGGCTCCGAGATCATTGAGCTGCTGAAGCAAAACATGCTGCACATCGTTACTTTTACCAGCTCCTCGACGGTTACGAATCTGCTGCACGCGCTGCAGGAGCTTGGCGAGACGGAACCGCTCAAGCTGCTGCAAGGGTGCAGAATCGCTTGTATCGGTCCGAGAACGGCGTCTACCGCGCAGGAAGCGGGACTGAAGGTCGATTATTTGGCTAAGGAAGCAACCGTTGCTTCCCTGGTTCAGTGCTTATATGAGAAGGAGGAGTAAACCATGAGTTTTCCACTTGTACGAAACCGGCGTTTGCGCGGCTCGGCTGCGATTCGGAATTTGGTACGGGAACATACCGTTACGCTGCATGACTTGCTCTATCCGATTTTTGTAACGCATGGAACGAACGTTAAAGAAGAAATTCGCTCGATGCCGGGCGTCTACCATTTCTCGCTCGACCGGCTTGAAGAGGAGATCCGCGAAATCGTTGAGCTGGGTATACCGGCCATTGTGCTCTTCGGTGTTCCGCACGAGAAAGACGCGCATGCCAGCTCGGCCTACGATCCGAACGGCGTCGTTCAACAAGCGTCGCGTTTAATCAAAACTTGGGCTCCAGAGCTGCTCATTGTTGCCGATACCTGCCTGTGCCAGTTCATGGACCACGGCCACTGCGGCGTCGTTCATTACGACGAGGCGAAAGGACGAGCCGAGGTGCTGAACGACGCGTCGCTGGAGCTGCTGGTCAAAACGGCGGTTTCGCAGGCGGAAGCCGGTGCCGACATTATCGCGCCGTCGAACATGATGGACGGCTTCGTCTATGCGATCCGTCAAGGGCTTGACGAAGCGGGCTACGAGCAGGTGCCGATCATGTCGTACTCCGTGAAGTACGCTTCGTCGTTCTATGGTCCGTTCCGGGAAGCGGCGCATTCCACGCCGCAGTTCGGCGACCGCAAAACGTATCAAATGGACCCGGCCAATGTGCGGGAAGCGCTGCGCGAGGCGGAATCCGACGTGGCCGAAGGCGCGGACATGCTGATGGTCAAGCCGGCCCTCGCCTATATGGACGTCATCCGCGAGCTCCGCGACCATTTTAACCTGCCGCTCGTAGCGTATAATGTCAGCGGAGAATATTCCTTGATCAAGGCTGCCGCTCTACAGGGCTGGGTCGACGAGAAGTCGATCGTTCTGGAGACGATGACCGGCTTTAAGCGGGCCGGCGCCGACATGATCATTACTTATTTTGCCAAAGATATCGCTCGCTGGCTTCGGAATTAGACTGCCGCCACGATACGTGATTATGATGAAAAGACCGTTTCGTTATCCGGCATTTCTCCCGGAGCGGAGCGGTCTTTTGCATAGCGGCACTGTCAAACTTTTGTCGGAAACTGTAGCCTGACACACGTTGTTACCTCGTTTCAAATAGGGCATAATGGGAAGTAGACTATGGGAGTTTACGGAAAAGAGGATGCACCATGAGTTATAACGATACGTTTATTCGCGCCTGTCGCAAACAGCCTGTCGAAACGCTGCCCGTATGGTATATGCGTCAAGCCGGCCGTTACGACCCCGAATACCGGAAAATTAAAGAGAAATACAGCCTGCTGGAAATTTGCAAGCAGCCGGAGCTGGCGGCCGAGGTTACCTTGATGCCGGTCAAAAAGCTGGGCGTGGATGCGGCGATTTTATATTCGGACATTATGAATCCGGTCGCTTCCATCGGCATCGATTTTGATATTGTTAAAAATGTCGGTCCGGTCATCGACAATCCGATCCGTTCGGCAGCGGACGTGAACAAGCTGAAGCCGATCCAGGTGGAGCAGGATTTGTCGCATATTTTACGAACGATTGAGATTTTGGCGGCCGAGCTGAAGGTGCCGCTGATTACGTTCGCCGGCGCGCCGTTTACGATCGCAAGCTACCTGATCGAAGGCAGGCCGTCCAAAAGCTATATCCGCACGAAAGGCTTAATGTACGGAGAGCCGGAGGTATGGTTCAAGCTGATGGATAAGCTTGGCGATATGGTGATCGCTTATCTGAAAGCGCAGATAGCCTCAGGGGCGAAAGCGGTGCAGCTTTTCGACAGTTGGGTCGGCGCGTTGTCCCCCGTTGATTTCAAAACGTACGTTCTGCCGACGATCCGCCGTATTTTTGCAGAACTGAAGCATTTGGAGCAGCCGAAAATATATTTCCCGGGCGTCAGCTCCGGCGAATTGCTGCCTTATCTGCAAGGCATCGAGGCCGATGTCATCGGCCTCGATTGGCGTGTGCCGATCTCGGAGGGCCGAAGAAGAGTAGGCTCGTTCTATGCGGTGCAGGGCAATCTCGATCCGTACGTATTGACCGCTCCGATGTCCGTCATTCAGGCGCAAGCTAAAGCGATTATTGACGAGGGCATCCGGGAACCGGGCTATATTTTCAATCTGGGTCACGGACTGTTCCCGGAAGCGTCGTTGGAGAAGCTGAAAGAACTGACAGATTTCATTCACGACTATTCTCGTCAAGCTCTGAAGGCGCAAGGCTCGACGAAACAGGAAAGCGGTGTATAGCATGAGCGTTGCGCAGCCAAAACGGATCGGTGTTCTGGTGATGTCTTACGGAACGCCGGAAAGCCTCGATCAAGTGGAAGCTTATTATACGCATATTCGTCGCGGGAATCCTCCGACCCCGGAGCAGCTCAAGGATTTGACGGATCGCTACGAAGCAATTGTGGGAGGCTTTTTCCCGCTGCGGGAAAATACGGATAAACAGGTGCAAGCGCTGGAAGCCCGGCTGAACGAAAAATACCCGGACACGACGTTCGTATGCTATCAGGGGCTGAAGCACGCGTCCCCGTTCATTGAGGACGGCGTGGAGCAGATGGTGCAGGATGGGATATCGGAAGCCGTCGGCGTCGTGCTGGCGCCGCATTATTCGGTCATGAGCGTGGGCGGCTACATTAAGCGCGCGCAAGAAAAGGCGGATTCGCTTGGGCTTTCGATGCGTTTTGTGAAAAGCTATCATCTTCATCCGGCACTGATCGAAGCGCTTGTACAGCGGGTGGAGGAAGGCTTGAACCGGTTCAGGGGCGTGGCAAAGGATGATGTCAAAGTGATTTTCACGGCGCACAGCCTGCCTGAGAAAATTCTTGAAATGAAAGATCCGTATCCCGAACAACTGCTGGAAACGTCCAAAGCGATAGCCGAGCGATGCGGCATTACCCATTGGCAGTTCGGATGGCAGAGCGCCGGACAGACCGGCGTGCCTTGGCTTGGGCCCGATATTCTCGACGTCCTGCACACCATGAAGCAAGAGGAGCAGGCCGGTCATGTGCTGATTTGTCCGATCGGTTTTGTATCCGATCATCTGGAAGTGCTGTACGATCTCGATATTGAAGCGCAGAAGACGGCACGGGAGCTCGGACTGCGGCTGGAACGCACCCGCTCGCTGAATACCGATCCGCTGTATATGGAAACGTTGAGCGACGTCGTCTATGCGCAGTCCGAGAGGGATTGATACGATGGAGGACAACCGAAGTCCGAAGCATGTGGTTATTATTGGCGGCGGGATCACGGGGTTGAGCGCCGCTTTTTATTTAAAGCAAAGCATCGGGACATCCGCTGCACCGTTGAAAATTACCATCATGGAAAAGGGCGATACGTTCGGGGGCAAAATTCAAACGCTGAGGCGCGACGGATTCGTCATTGAGAAGGGGCCGGATTCGTTTCTGGCCCGCAAGCTGCCAATGGTCGAACTGACCCGCGAATTAGGCTTAGAGGATCAATTGACCGGCATGAACCCGGATTCCCGGAAAACGTATATTTTGTCCGGCGGCAAGCTGCACCGGATGCCTCCCGGCTTGATGCTCGGCATACCGACCCAAATGGGTCCGTTCATGCGTACTGGACTGTTGTCACTGGGAGGCAAGCTCAGGGCTGCGATGGATTTAGTGCTGCCGAAGCGGACATCGCCCGAGGACGAATCGCTCGGGCATTTTCTGGAGCGCAGGCTGGGGGCGGAAGTGCTCGGTCAGATTGCCGAGCCGCTGCTGGCGGGCATTTATGCCGGCAATACGTACAATTTGAGCTTGCGGGCGACCTTCCCGCAATTTCATGCGATTGAGCAGAAGCATCGCAGCTTGATCCTCGGTATGATGAAGAACCGCAAGACAGGCGGCGAAGAAAGCCGAACGCTTCCCGAGGTGGCGCGCAACACGATGTTTCTTTCCTATAAGGAAGGGCTTGAAACGATCGTGCATGGCTTAATCGATGCGCTCGACAACGTACGGTTCGTTAAGCAGTGCGGAGTGGCCCGGATCGAGCGGACCGACGACGGATACCGCGTAATCCGCGAGAACGATTCGGTAGAGGAAGCGGACGGGGTTATCGTTGCGCTTCCGGCTCACGGCATCTCCAAGCTGCTTGGCTCGTCGGTCCCAGAGGTCAAGGAGCTGGACCGGATCGAATACGTGTCGGTCGCCAACGTAATTCTCGCTTTTGACGAGAAAGAGCTCGGGCGCGAGCTCGACGGTTCGGGCTTCCTCGTCCCGAGACGGGAAGGGCGATTCATTACCGCATGTACGTGGACGTCCAAAAAGTGGCTGCACACCGCGCCAAGCGGCAAAGTGCTGCTGCGCTGCTATATCGGGCGCTCCGGCGACGAACGTTGGCAGCACATGTCGGAGGATGAGATCATCCGCGCGGTGCGGCATGATTTGAAGGAAGTTATGGGGATATCGGCGGAGCCTTTGTTTACGGAAATGACGAAGCTGATGCATTCCATGCCTCAGTATCCGGTAGGTCATCTGGACCTTGTTCGCGGGGTACGGCAGCATTTGGCGGACAAAATGCCGGGCGTGCTGATTACCGGAGGCGCGTTTCATGGCGTCGGACTGCCGGACTGCATTCGTCAAGGCAAGGAAGCGGCCAAGGAAATGGCAGAGCGGCTGCAGTTATCCTCAAAATAGGTTAGGAGTGGGATGGATGAACGATCAGCGAAAACGTTCCGATGCGCGTTCGGCGCGGGCGTTTGAGGAAGCGAAGCAAGTGATTCCGGGCGGAGTCAACAGTCCGGTTCGCGCGTTTAAATCGGTTGGCTTGACGCCTTTGTATATGCATAAGGGGAGCGGCTCGCACGTCTTCGATATCGACGGCAACGAATTTATCGATTACATTGGCTCATGGGGCCCGCTCATTATGGGACATGCCCACCCGGAGGTCGTCGAAGCGATAAAACGGACCGCGGAGCTCGGTACGAGCTTCGGCGCGCCGACGGAGCTGGAAACCGAGATGGCGAAGCTGGTCATCGAAAGAATGCCTTCCATTGAGCTCGTGCGGATGGTCAGCTCCGGGACGGAAGCGACAATGAGCGCGCTCAGGCTTGCCCGCGGCTATACGGGAAGAAGTAAAATCCTGAAGTTCGAAGGATGCTACCACGGCCATGCGGACTCGCTGCTGATCAAAGCAGGGTCCGGGGTAGCCACCCTTGGACTGCCGGATAGCCCTGGCGTACCTGAAAGCGTAGCGGCCAACACGATTACGGTGCCGTACAACGATCTGGATTCGGTACGTACGGCTTTTGAACATTTCGGCGAAGATATTGCCGCTGTTATTGTGGAGCCGGTCGCCGGAAATATGGGCGTCGTGCCGCCGCTTCCCGGTTTCTTGGAAGGATTGCGGGAGACCACGTCTTCCTACGGCAGTTTGCTGATCTTTGACGAGGTCATGACCGGCTTCCGCGTAGGCTTGAACAGTGCGCAAGGACGGTTTGGCATTACGCCGGATCTTACCTGTCTGGGTAAAGTGATCGGCGGGGGGCTGCCGGTTGGGGCGTACGGAGGCAAACGGGAGATCATGGAGCGGATTGCGCCGTCAGGCCCGATTTATCAGGCTGGAACGTTATCCGGTAATCCGCTGGCGATGGCTGCGGGATATGCGACGCTTAAGCTGCTGGGAGCGCCCGGCGTATATGAAGAGCTGGAGCGCAAGTCCGCCCGTCTGGAAGCAGGAATGCTTCAAAATGCCCGCGAGCTGGGCGTTCCGATCACGATCAACCGGATCGGTTCTATGGTTTGCCCGTTCTTTACCGACCAACGGGTGACCAATTACGAAACCGCCAAACAATCGGATTTGAGCAAGTTCAACCGGTATTTTGGCTTGCTGCTCGACTACGGCGTCAGCATTCCGCCTTCCCAGTTCGAAGGCATGTTCGTTTCGGCGGCGCACTCCGACGAAGATATCGAGGCGACGATTAAGGCGCATTACCAAGCGCTCAAGCAGTTATAATGTAAAAACGGACGGCACGTCCACTCCCGAAGGAGGGGAACGTGCCGTCCGTTTGTTATGTTGCTACAGATTTATTTAAACGATCACGGTGTTTTGGCCGGCGGTTCAGCTGTACCCGAACCCGATTGGTCCGGCGTTTGCGTTTGATGTTGCTGGCGGGTTGGCGTCGGCGTTGCAGTCGGTGCATTCGTCTCAGCCGATTTTTCGCTCGTCTTCGCCGATGTGCCGCTTCCGGTTCCCGAAGCCGAAGTTCCGGCAGGGGAACTCGGGACGGTTCCCGTAGAACCGTTCCCTCCCGCCGCCGACCCGCTGCCGGTACCGTTTTGGCCGGAAGCGCCGCTGTTCGGCGTTGCTGACCCGTTGCCCGCGCCCGTATTGCCCTGTCCGCCGGACGGCTTGTCTGGATCTGCCGTTTCCGTATCTGACCCGGTGCTTCCTGTGCCGGGAACACCAGACTTTTTGGTACCTGGCTCCTTGGTTACATTGCCGCCGGGTTTTGCGCTCTCGCCTTTTTCCGTACTTGTCTTGCTCTTTTCGTTCGTTTCCGGTTTATTTGCGGCAGGCTTGTTTGTTTCCGGCCTTGTTTCGGTTTTCGTCTTTGTCTTTTCCGTATCCGTCTTGGTAGCCGGCGTCGGATTTTGCTGCTGCTTGCCCCGCTTTTCAGCCTGCTCGCGCAGGAAGTCGGGGTGGTCGTAAGAGCCGCCCGCATCGATCTTGTCGATGCCATCCCAGACGCGGTCCGCTTGCACCGACGTCGGGTCGTCGTAGACGAGGAACGCGTTAGGCAATCTGCGCTCGCCGTAACGGCTCGACGGTTTGGTAAGGAGCTCGCCGTCGACAACGAGCTCAGACGAAGCGCCTCCGTCCAGGTTGCCTGCATTGATGCAGCCTTCTTCCAGCAGAAGATCCTGCACTTCCTTGAGCGTCGCGCCTACGCTATGCGCCTGCCGTCCGTCGATGACGATGAATATGACGGTGCCGTCCGCTTTTTGTCCGACTACCGTTCGGGGTCCACGTCCCCAGCCGCCGTCGCCGCTTGTGATCAGCGGCTTGCCGTTAGCGATCAGACGCGGATGGAACGAGACGGCGTCCGAGATGCCCATTTCGCGCAGTTCGATAATATTGTATTTTCCGACGACGAGAATCCCTTCCTTGGTAAAGCCGACGATGTGCTGCGGAATGCTGCCGTCCTGATCCGTATAAATGACCTCGCCCCCGGAGATAATGGCGCCGAACGCCGCAAAGCCGTTCCCGAGACCTTCCGGATCGTCGAAACCGCCGCCATTGACGCCGGCCACGGCCCCTGTCCGCTTGACCATCGAGGTGATTCTTTCACCTTCTCCGGACTTGGGAGGCGTCATGACACGGATCGTCTTGGGATCAAAGACGTACATTTTTTTGCCTACCCAAAACTTTCCCGAAATATCCTCGACCTTAATCAGCTCATCGATGGAACGGGCTTTCGCCTGATGATTGCGAATTTTGATCAAGCTGTTGTTCTGCTTTTCCCGCGCGGCTTCCTCGTTGAAGTCCTGCAATCGCTTGACCATCAAATCCCGCTGCTCCGCACCGACGAAAATCCATGCCCAGCTCCGGTGCTGCGTCGTAATGACCGTTTCCGCGAGCCATTCCCTGATCTTGCCTCCCGGCGGGGTCAGAAATAAAAAGCTGGACGTCAAAAAAGTCAGCACCGTGAAATAAAACAGCGCTTTTTTCCAACTGCTCCATTGTCGTATTTTTCGCAGAGTACTGCTCAATGTTTTAACCTCTCCCATGCGTAAATTAAGGCATTTCGTGTCGAATTTTTTTATTTTTTTTCCTATGCTATTCTATCATATGAAAAGAAGATATAACAACATTCGCTAGATTGCAAGATCCGGCGGAATTGGCATTGCAACCGCTTTGCGTTCGCTGTGAAGGATTGATAGAATGGCCATAAGCTAAACATTGGAGGAAGCGCTCATGTTAAATCGGTACAGCCTGTTCGGTACTACGCTCGAATTGATCGTAGTGGCGGGCGTGTTTTTCATTTTGTTTGCAGGAATCGTTCTGACGGCATGGTTGCAATGGGGACGCCGGAAGAAACGGGCGGCATCCGAAGCGAGCCTCTCCGAGAGGCGGCTGCCATGACCGCATGGCGTCGCAAAGGCCAGTGGCTGGAATGGACGGCGAGCGCCGAGCCTTCGACTTTAGAGGAAGTGCAGGCGTTTCTGCCGGATGCGATCGACGAACGGACGCTGAAGAAGCTCCGGAGCGCCTCGGGCGTCGAAATTCAGGGACGTCGCATTTTGCTGCGGCTGTTCCCCGAGGAATCGCTGCAATATATGCCGGAATGGACGGGGATAGAAGTATTGTTCGAAGACGACTTTTGCCTCGTGGCGGATAAGCCGGCCGGAATGAAGGTGCATCCGACCGGGGAATCGGAGGGCGGAACGCTGCTCCATGCGATCGGCTGGCATCTGGAGTCGACGGGGCAGTCGTGCCGGCCCCGGCACATTCACCGGCTTGACGAAGATACGACCGGCCCGGTGCTGATGGCCAAGTGCCCATGGGCGCAGGTCCGATTGGACGAAGCGATGCGGGAGAAAAAGGTCGAGCGGACCTATGTGGCCCTGGTGCACGGGCGTCTCCAGCCGGACCGCGGCCGTGTAGATGCGCCGATCGGCAGGGACCGGCATCACGCGACGCGCCGGCGCGTCTCTCCCGGGGGCGAGCGGGCCGTAACCCATTACGAGGTCGTCGAGTCTTATCGTTCTGCGACGCTTGTGCGGCTCCGGCTCGAAACCGGACGGACGCATCAAATCCGCGTTCATCTAAGCTATCTTGGGCATCCGTTGATCGGCGACAAGCTGTATGGCGGACGGAGCGAGGGCATGGAGAGACAGGCACTGCACGGTGAGCGGCTGATGTTTCCTCATCCGTGGAGCGGCGAAAGCATCGAAGTACAGTCCCCGTGGCCCCCGGACTTTGCTGCGCTGAATGAGCGATTGAAAAAATAGTAGTCATGCTCCTTCCCCTGAAGCCATATAAATTGTAGAGACGAAGGCATAGGGCCATCTTTCTTTTTATGGTTATATCAGAATTTCGAACTCGCCGGAGCCGATGCGGGATTCTGTGGAAAAGGCAGGAATTACGGAGGGAGGATTTACATTGACGACGCAGCATAACGGATTACGCTTCGACATTTACGAGCGCGTGCATTTGTCCGAAGGGGCGATCGGTATTCAAGACTTGGAGGGAGTGGAGCTTGTTCCCCATATTCAGGTCATTCCGCAAGGGGACCAAGCCCTGCTTCGCGGCAATCTGTTTTTGATCGGGACCTTTATCGATGAGTTGGGCCGCAGCGATCAGACGTTGGAGCATCTGATACCGGTAGAGATTACGCTGCCGATGAACCGGGTTCAACGGATGGAGGATATCGCCGTCGAAATCGAAAACTTTGACGTCGATCTGCTGTCATCCCGCAGCTTGAACATTACGGGAGTGCTGTCGCTCGCCGGTCTGGAGCTCATGTCGGATACGGACCAGGAGACTTGGCGGGAAACGGAAAACGAAGTGGTGTTCGTTCACGAGGCCCGCGACCCGCATACGGTTACTCTTGCGGAGGCGACGGATGAGGCATTCGGGGACGTTTCCGGCTTTTTCGATTCGGCGGACCAAGCTTCGGCTGAAACGGAATCTTGGGAAATGCGAAGCGAGAAGGTGGAGCCGACGAGCAAGTTGCCTGCGGGGCCGCAGGCGCAGAACGTACCGCAGCCCGCGCCGAATGTGTTTCAAGCGGCCCAGCAGAACGTACCGCAGCCCGCGCCTAATGTGCTTCAAGCGGCCCAGCAGAACGTACCGCAGCCCGCGCCGAATGTGCTTCAAGCGGCAAAACAAAACGTACCGCAGCCTGCGCCGAATGTGCCTCAAGCAGCCCAGCAAAATGTGCCACAGCCTATGTCGAATGTAAATCCAGCTCCGCTATCTGTACAAGAGACGGCGAAAGGTCCGGAGACTTTCAAGCCGCAGGAAGCGCAAAAACCGCAGGAAGCTCCGACCGCCCAATCCTTCGGTGATCTTCACCCGACCGCAGCGCCGGATAAAGATCTGAAGGTAGGCGTCGGCAGCAAAAAAACACCCGAGCCTCCTACGGCGCCCGCGCCGCTTTACAAATCGTTCGGGTTATCCAACTTGTTTAACCCCGGCTCTTCCCAAAAGGAAAAGCGCGATCCGGAAGAAATGTTTGGGGAAGAGTCGGAGTCCGTGGCGGAGAAGGTGGAATGGAAAAACCTGCTGCTCACTTCCAAAGGCGAAGAGCATGGATTCAAAAGGCTTCGGCTGTGCATCGTGCAAAAGGAAGAGACACTGGAGTCCATTGCTAAGCGCTACGATCTGAATCCTCGCGAAATCGCGCTTTACAATCGCCTCGGAGATCATGAAGTATCCGAAGGGCAGATCGTGTATATCCCGAAATGAAGATTTTTTTACAAAAATCCCCTCGACCGAGCCGAAACAGGCTTGACCGGGGGGGTTTTTGGTTATCCTTGTATTGACTCTGTCCTGACTATTGTTTATCATAGTACGCATAGATGCAAGCAAAAACGCGGAAAGGGAATAGTAGACAGTGAACCCTTCAGAGAGCGGAGCCGGCAAGAGCTGGAAGGTTCCGCAGGACGTACCTGTCGAAGTCGCCCCGGAGTTGTCGAATTGAAAGCGGAAGCTCTAGATTCGGCCGGTCACAGCCGTTATCTGTTCAAGTGCCGCACGAATGAAGGGAAGCCTCCAGCTTCTTGGAGCACGGGCGGAATAAAGGTGGTACCACGGAAGCGAGAGCCTTTCGTCCTTTGCGGCGGAAGGCTTTTCTTTGTTTGTCGCCATTTCTCCGATGGTACGGTAAAGCTGATAACTCAAAACAAACCACAATTATGTGCACTTGGAGGTTGCAGTGTATGGAAGAAACCAAACAAGCGGCGCCGGAAACGGCTATGCCGACAACCTACGATCCGAAGGAAGCCGAGAAAAAGTGGTACGACTACTGGCTCAAGGGACAATACTTTAAAGCGGGGCAGCGTCAGGATGCGAAGCCATACACGATGGTTATCCCGCCGCCGAACGTTACCGGTATGCTGCATATCGGCCATGCGCTCGATTTTACGCTTCAGGATATTATGGCGCGGACCAAACGGATGCAGGGCTACGACGCCCTGTGGCTGCCCGGCTCCGACCATGCGGGTATCGCGACGCAGACGAAGGTGGAGCAGAAGCTGCGCGAGGAAGGCGTGACGCGGTACGATCTCGGCCGTGAGAAGTTTTTGGAAAAGGTATGGGAGTGGAAGGAGCATTACGCCGAGACGATCCGCGAGCAGTGGGCCAAAATGGGCTTCTCGCTTGATTATTCCCGTGAACGGTTCACGCTGGACGAAGGGCTGTCCAAGGCGGTGCGTGAAGTATTCGTCCGCTTGTACGAAAAAGGGCTGATTTACCGCGGCAAATATATCATCAACTGGGACCCGGCCGCCCGCACGGCGCTTTCCGACATCGAAGTCGAATATAAAGAGGTGCAGGGCGCGCTGTATCATTTGAAATATCCGGTGAAGGACAGCGATGAATTCATCGTTGTGGCGACCACCCGTCCGGAAACGATGCTCGGCGATACGGCCGTCGCGGTCCATCCTGAGGATGAGCGCTACAAGCACCTGATCGGCAAAACGCTTGTGCTTCCGATCATCGGCCGCGAAATTCCGATCGTCGGCGATGAATATGTCGAGAAGGATTTCGGCAGCGGCGCGGTCAAAATTACCCCGGCGCACGACCCGAACGACTTCGAGGTGGGCAGACGCCACGATCTTCCGCAGGTGCTTGTAATGGACGAATCCGGCAAAATGAACGAAAATGCCGGCAAGTATCAGGGCATGGACCGCTTCGACTGCCGCAAGCAGATTGTGGCGGATATGAAGGAGCTTGGCGTGCTGATCAAAATCGAGGAACACGTGCATCAGGTCGGCCACAGCGAGCGCAGCGGCGCAGTCGTGGAGCCGTATTTGTCCACGCAATGGTTCGTTAAAATGAAGCCGCTCGCCGAACGCGCGATCGAAGCGCAGAAATCCGGCCAAGGCGCGAACTTCGTACCGGACCGCTTCGAAAAAATTTATTTGCATTGGATCGAAAACATTCGCGATTGGTGCATTTCCCGTCAGCTGTGGTGGGGACACCGTATTCCGGCCTGGTACTGCAGCGATTGCGGCGAAATGATCGTCTCCCGCGAGGACGCTTCCGTATGTCCGCATTGCGGCGGCTCGCATCTGACCCAGGACAACGACGTGCTGGATACCTGGTTCAGCTCCGCGCTGTGGCCGTTCTCCACGCTCGGCTGGCCGGAGCAGACGGAAGATTTGAAGCGTTATTACCCGACCGATCTGCTCGTGACGGGCTACGATATCATTTATTTCTGGGTAGCGCGGATGATTTTCAGCGGACTCGAATACACGGATCAAATTCCGTTCAAAGACGTGCTGATTCACGGGCTCGTCCGCGACGCGGAAGGACGCAAAATGTCCAAGTCGCTCGGCAACGGCGTCGATCCGCTTGAGGTGATCGAAAAGTACGGCGCCGACGCCATGCGGTTTATGATTTCGACCGGCTCCACGCCGGGACAGGATCTCCGCTTCCGCTGGGAAAAAGTCGAGCAGGCGCGCAACTTTGCCAATAAGATTTGGAACGCATCGCGCTTCGTCCTGATGAACCTGGGCGATTTCAAAGCGTCGGATATCGATCTAAGCGGTGAGCTTGGTACGGCCGACCGTTGGATTTTGCACCGCTTGAACGAAATCGTCCGCGAAGTGACCCGATTGATCGATGCGTATGAATTCGGCGAAACCGGACGACTGTTGTACAATTTCATTTGGGACGATCTGTGCGACTGGTACATCGAATTCAGCAAGCTGTCCTTGTACGGCAGCGACGAAGCGGCGAAGAAAACGACGAAATCCGTTCTGGCTTATGTGCTGGACCGCACGCAGCGCTTGATTCACCCGTTCATGCCGTTTATCAGCGAAGAAATCTGGCAGCATCTGCCGCATGAAGGCGAGACGATTACGCTTGCTGCCTGGCCGACCTTTGAGGCGCGTTTTGAAGCGGCGGACGCGGTGCGCGAGATGGAGCTGCTGATGGATATCATCCGGACGGTGCGCAATATTCGTGCGGAAGTGAACGTGCCGATGAGCAAAAAGGTTGAGCTGCTCGTGAAGCCGGCCGGCGAAGAGGCGCTGGCTATTCTGAAGCGCAACGAAGAATACGTGCGGCGCTTCTGCAACACGTCCGCGCTTTCCATCGAGCTTGGGCTCGCAACGCCGGACAAAGCGATGACGGGCATCGTGACCGGGGCGGAGCTGTTCTTGCCGCTTGCGGGGCTAATCGACATTGCCCAGGAAATAGCGCGTCTGGAAAAAGAGCTTGCTACGCTGCACGGCGAAGTGGACCGGATCGAGAAAAAGCTGGCCAACCAAGGCTTCGTTGCCAAAGCGCCGGCCAAAGTCATCGACGAGGAGAAAGCCAAGCTCGCTGATTATGCGGACAAACGGGATAAAGTGTCGGCCCGGCTGGCCGAACTGAGAGGATGAGGCATCATGAGCGAAGCACAGCTAAGCGTTAACGAAGGGCCGTTTCGGACGGCCCGGGAAGCGATCGACTGGGTTGTCCGGTTTATTCCTCTGGCGGGAATCAAGCCGGGGCTGGAACGGATGGAGCGGCTCATGGAGCTGCTCGATCACCCTCACCGGCGTCTCAAATTTATTCATGTCGCCGGTACGAACGGCAAGGGTTCGGTTTGCGCCTATTTGACCGAAGTCATCCGCGCATGCGGCTACGACGTCGGGACGTTTACTTCGCCTTACATTGAATGCTACAATGAGCGCATTCGTCTCAACGGGGTCAATATCCCAGATGAAGACCTGCTAAAGGTGATCAATAAAGTCAAGCCGCTCGTCGATCAGGTTGCGGAGGAGTTTGGGCAGCCGTCGATGTTCGAGATCTCGACCGTGGTTGCGATCGAGTATTTTGCCCGCACCGCTTATCCCGACTTTGTCGTCTGGGAAACGGGGCTCGGCGGACGGTTGGATTCGACGAATATCGTGACGCCTCTTGTCTCCGTCATTACGAATATCGGTCATGACCATATGGAGTTTCTCGGCGATACGCTGGAGAAAATCGCGGCCGAGAAAGCGGCCATTATTAAGGCGGGCGTCCCGGTCGTCAGCGCCGTGGAGCAGCCGGAGGTCGTCCGGGTCGTCGAGGAAGCGGCGAAAGCCAAGAACAGCACGCTTTATTTAATGGATCGGGAGTTCCGTTATGAAACGATCTTGACCAAAGAAAACGAGCAGACGTTTCGGTTTACCGGCACGTTCCGGGACCTTTCGGACGTTGCCATCTCCATGAATGGCCCGCACCAGTTGAAAAACGCGGCGGTGGCGCTCATGACGCTTGAGGTGCTGCGGCAATATTATGCGCTGATCGTGGAAGACGAGGATTTGCTTCGCGCCATGAAAGCGGCGCAATGGCCGGGGCGGATGGAGATGGTATCGCGGGAGCCGCGCATTTTGATCGACGGCGCGCACAACCCCGAGGGGGCCGAGTCGCTTGCCGCTGCGCTGAAGGAAACATATTCGTACAATAGGCTCCATTTTATGATGGGAATGCTGACGAACAAGAATCATACGGGCTATTTGAGGCATATACTACCAATAGTGGATACGCTTATCCTAACCGAGCCGAATTGGCTGAAAAAGACCGCTGCCGAGGATCTGGCCGGACTTGCCAAATCGCTTCTGGCGGAGTGCGGGAGGCACGGCGTGGAAGTGATCGTGGAACCCGATTGGAAGACGGGGCTGGAGAAGCTTAAACGCCTGACGGCACAGGACGACCTGGCTGTCGTCTCCGGCACGTTATATCTAATAGGGGACGTCCGTTCCTGGATCAAGCATCAATCCGATTCTGAAAAAGGCTGGTGAACGCAGGCGTGAATACATCGGAGCATATCCATTTTATCGGCATCGGCGGGTACGGCATGAGTGCCATTGCCAAGGTGATGCTGGAAATGGGTTACCAAGTTTCGGGATCTGATTTGGCGCAACAGGAACTGACAGAAAAGCTTGCGGCCAAAGGGGCGCAAGTGTTCATCGGGCACAAGGCGCAAAATGTGAAAGGCGCGGACGTCGTCGTGTATTCCACGGCTTTGGCTAAGGATAATGTCGAAATGATGGCGGCGGAGGAACTGAACATTCCAATTCTGCACCGTTCGCAAATGCTGGCGAGACTGATGAACGTCAAAAAAGGCATCGCGGTTGCGGGTGCGCACGGAAAGACGACCACGTCGTCGATGATTGCGCTCGTACTTGAGCGCTGCGGCTCGGACCCGACCTTCATTATCGGCGGGGAAATTATGAACGTAGGAAGCAACGCCAAGGCGGGCAAAGGCGATTGGGTCGTCGCGGAAGCGGACGAGAGCGACGGTTCGTTTTTGCAGTACCAGCCTGCCATCGCCTTGGTAAACAATATTGAAGCGGATCATCTGGAAAACTACGACGGCAATTTTGAAAATTTGAAAAAAGCCTATGCGCAGTTTTTGAGTCAGGTGAAAGAGGATGGCAAGGCCGTCGTTTGCTTGGACGACCAATACTTGAAAGAGATGATCTCCAGCGTAAATAATGAGGTCCTCACGTATGCAATTGAAGCGGAAGCGGATTTTACGGCTCGGAACATCGTTCTTGGCGACCGTAAAGTATCCTTCGATGTCGTGCGCGGCGCCGAGACGCTCGGAACGATTCATCTGTCCGTACCAGGCAAACACAACGTCTACAATGCGCTCGCTACGCTGATTACTTGCATGGAAGCGGGGCTGTCCTTCGACCGGATCGCGGAAGCGATTACCGAGTTTCGGGGGGCCAAGCGGCGTTTCCAAGTGCTCGGAGAAGTCGACGATATTTTGGTGATCGACGACTACGCGCACCATCCGACCGAAATCGAAGCGACGATCCAAGCGGCCAAGGCGACCGGCAAACGGATTGTCGCCGTATTTCAGCCTCAGCGGTACACGCGGATGTACTTTTTGTTCGAGCAGTTCAGCCGCGCGTTTCCCGAGGCGGACGAAGTGATCATTACCGACATCTATTCGCCGGCGGGCGAAAAGCAGATCGAAGGCATCGACTCGGCGAGGCTCGTCGAGCTGATTCGTCAGAACAGCAATGCCAACGTGCGCTACGTCCCGACTAAGGAGCAGGTGCAGACCTATTTGCTGAAGTCGGTGCGCCCCGGAGATTTGGTGATTACGATGGGTGCGGGAGACATATGGAAAGCGGCGGCCGGTCTTGCCGAGGCATTGACGGAACGCTTGGCTTAGCAGTAGGAAACGAAAACCCCCGGAACGCCGTTTTTTAGCGGCGAAGTCGGGGGTTTTTGCATGGGACCGCGAATTGGCTGTCTGCGTTGACTGCGGTTCTATTTGCGGACCGATTCTCATAGTCTAGTAATACGAATATGGACAAGGGAGAGTTGGCGCAATGAACAAGACCAAGATGACGTTTCGTTTCCATAAGGACGGGCAGCGGCAAGAACGGCAGGATACGAGGAGCGGGCCGCAGGTCATCCCCCTTCGAGCGGAAGAATATAACGTCGTGGAGCAGCCGGCTGACGAAAGCCGTAAGGAATCGGACAAGCAGCCGGTAGAGACCGGAAAAATAAGAGGATCGATGTGGACCGGACCTGCGCTTAACGAATACACGACCGATTTTGGCGGTTGGCAGAGCTCTTTTGAGACCGAGACGCACCGCGTGGAACAATTGATTCGCGAATCGGGCAGCGGCCGGTCGTTCGATCCGGAAACGGGTTATGTCGAGCAGCCGGTTTCGACCGGCGGCATGGAGCGAACGCACCGGCCTTATACACAGGAGGAGTCGACCTATTTCAGGAGAACCCCGGGCAATGGCTCTTGGATTCGCATTACTGCTTCCGTCGCCGGTGCGGTGGTGACGGGCGTCGCCTTCGGCTTTTTGGTCTTGTCGATGTTTTCGGGCGGTACGGACTCCGGCAAAACAACGTCCCCGGGCAGCACGACAACAGCCCAGCAAGGGACGAAGGGAGCCGGTGCTGGCGGGACGGCTTCTGCAGGAGAGAAGGCCGGTAAACCGGGCGCTGCGGATTCGGCGGCTCCGGCGAGCGGTTCTGGGCTCGGCGTGGCGGTGCAGATTCCAGCGAAATCGTATACCGTTCTGCAAGGCGGGGTATTCAGCAGCGCGCAAGGAGCGGAGGCCGCAGCTGCGGATTTTCGCAAGAAAGGACTGGCAGGAGCGGTAGATGGAGGAGACAAGCACCCCGTCTATGTGGGAATGGCCGGAACCCGGGACGAAGCCCTGGGGCTGTCGCAAGCCTATCAGCAAAAAAACATCGAGGTGATTGTCAAAACACTCGATTTGCCAGCGGTGACGAAAGTCAAATGGAACGGCAAGCAAGCGGATGTGTTTTCCAATTATATTGCGCAGGGGAATAAGCTTGTGAAGCTCATCGTGTCACAAACGATTGGCCATGCGTCCGACGTCAAGCCGGAAGCGCTTGACGGTAAGGTGCTGCAGTCGATCAAGACGACGCATCAAAGCTGGTCCCAGACGGCTGCCACCGTCAGTGATGGCCTGGGTGAAGCCGGGAAGAAGGCGCTGCCCAAGATGAACAATTCCTTGAATACGGCCGTGGCGTCACTTGAGGAATACAAGAAGAACCCTTCTCAGGCCTTCCTGTGGCAGGCGCAAACGGCTGCCATGCAATACATCGTAGCGGAGAAGGAATTGCTCAAGGCGGTTGCGCTTTCTTAACCGGCAGGCGGATTAATCCGCCGACGGAGGCGCACGGAAAAGAGCCGTCCGGACCGTTTTCGTTTTCGGTTCGGCGGCTCTTTTCCGTTGGGTATAAAGGACCTTGCTTACTTGCCTGTAGAGGTCCGTCCGGGCGTTTGCGGTTCTGGAGCAGTTTTCTTTGGCGTCTTGGCATTCGCCATATAGCGGTCAACCAGAGCGGCGGCTTCCGCACGCGTGATCAGCCGTTCCGGCTCAAAGCGCTCCGCCGTCACACCGTCAATCCAGCCGGCCCGCTTCAGGCTGGCGATGGCATCCATGGCCCAGAAGCCCGCCTTCACGTCCCGGAACGGCGGCTGCGCGCCCGGAACCTGCGGCGCCTTCGCCAGCCGCTGAAACATCGCCGCCGCCTCCGCCCGGGTCACGGGCCGGTCGGGCCGCAGCGTGCCGTCGGGGTAGCCCTCCAGCACGCCGGCCTTCACCGCCCGGTCGAGGGCGGCGAAGGCCCAATGCCCTGCGCTCGCGTCGCGGTACGCGCCCGCGCCGGCCCCGGCGGCTCCGCAGTTCCCGCCGCCGTCACCGTAAACCCCGCCGGTGACCGTGCCGTCACCGGCGCAGGCGCTCCCTCCCGGCTTCGCCGCCGGCAGGTCGAACACCCGCCCGAGCAGCGTCGCCCACTCCGCTCTCGTCAGCATACGGCCGGGCTCGAAACGCCCGCCGGTGCCTTCAACCACGCCTTGCGCTTTCAGCCGCAGGACGGCATCCCGGGCCCAGTGTCCCCGAAGATCGGGGAACACGCTGCTTTGCGGCGATATGTACGCTTCAATGCCGCGGGCAATGCCGAGTGCCATCGTCTGGCGCATCGACTCGCTGGCTAGCAGCTCCGCATCCGCGGCGTTCGAAAGAAACGCCGTCTCCACGAGAATGCTCGGAACCGTTCCCATTCGTACGACATATACCGCACTGGGAACAAGTCCTTTGTTCTCCAGTCCCGTCGTTTGGACGAAAGCGTCCAGCACCTGCTGCGCAAGCTCGCGGCTCTCCGGCGTGAGCGCCCTCATCTCTTCGCTGGCGGGGTAGCTGCTCTGCGGGTAGGCGTCATCATAATAAAGCATCATGGCCCCGCGCGTGTTCGCATTAAAATTCGAATTGGCATGAACGGAGACGAACAGATCGGCTTGCTGTCCGTTGGTGAAATCGACGCGTCCCTTGAGCGAAACATAATCGTCGGTGTCCCGCGGCATGACTACCTCATACCCTCGTTGGACAAGCAGATCACGCAGCCGACGGGCAATGTCCAGGTTCACTGTTTTCTCCTGCAGGCCGTTCACTCCGATTGCTCCGGGATCGGAGCCGCCATGTCCTGCGTCGACGACAATTTTCGCAGCCGAGGCATGCCCCGGCAGCACGAGAAGGGCGAATGCGAGCAAACTGGCCCGCATCCAAGGCTTTCGCATCTTCCGATTCACTCCTTCCTTGATCCGGCTTCTACATCCTGTAAGCGGTAAATATTCCTTCAAATTAAGCTGTCCTTAGTTATAAAAGTCCGCTTGTCCTTCGTGAGTTATGGTATAATGACGTGTGACATTTCGAAGCGGCCGATTGCATTTTCTGCAAAAGAGGTATCCTATATTTTGAAAATGAATTTTGGCTGTACCGCAAACTTTAGGGCGAAGCGGACTTTGGACGGCAAAGCTCCATTTTACAAGCTTTCGAAACGAGGGAGCGGTTTATGACGTTTGCGGTATCCAAAACCTTGATTCTGGCTTCATCTTTTCCGCGTCGCCAGGAGCTTATCGATCAAGTGGGGGGTTACGGAAGCGCAATGCACCTTGCGAAAGAGGGATACAAGGTATCGACTGGCTTGCTGAGATGAAACGCGTGGATAAAACTGGAGGACCCAAATGAAAAAATTAGTGCTTGCATCATCCTCACCTAGACGACAAGAGTTAATCCAAATGTTAAGACTTCCGTTTGAAATTATTACCAACGATGTTGATGAAACAATTTCTACGGACTTGCCTCCAGCTCGAATTGTCGAAGAACTATCGCTTAGAAAAGCTAAGGCATCTACTGCAAGGGTTGCAGATAGCCAATCCATTGTCATTGGTTCTGACACGATCGTTGTCTTTTCCGAACAGGTATTAGGAAAACCCAGGGATCAAGAAGACGCTTTTAGAATGCTAAAGTTAATTGAGGGAAAGACTCATCAAGTCTTTACGGGGATAACTTGTATTGACGTTGGAGAGTCTAGAATAATTACAAGATCAAAAGTGACTGATGTTCGAATGAAAGCATTGTCTGATGAGCAAATTCGCGCCTATATTGCTACGGGTGAGCCAATGGATAAAGCAGGTGCATATGCGATTCAAGGCATAGGTTCAACAATTGTTGAGTCAATCCATGGCGATCATTTTAATGTCGTTGGAATGTCATTGAGCTTACTGTCTGAATTGCTTGAGGAATTGGATGTTAAAGTACTATAAAGATAACGAATCGGTCAGTTGCTAATGCTAACTCGCGGTTGAGGAGCGCGTATAGAGTGCTTCTTCTATGCAAAAAAAGGGATGCGGCTAGACACCGCTCCCATTTATTTTGATACTGGCATTGTATTCGACTATGAAAACAAATCTTACGATATCTAACGATATTTTGGAATGATCTATAAATTCTTTAAGACGATCTTTCTATGATGTTGACGGCCCACGGGACCGGGTACTGTAGAATCGGACATACCCTTCATCCGGTGTTTTTCGCGTCTCCCGATCATTGTCCCGACCATCATTTCCCAACGGGTTCAGGGACTGAAATCGACTCCGGCTTCCGAAGAGATATATAGGTTTTTACAGCTTGTCCAATGCGCATTAGTCCGGTATTCGTTGTGTTTTGCAGGTCGCTGTCATTTGACAAAACATCATGCTATAATGAGAAATCGGACATCTCATAGAAAGAAGGGAATGCATGGAATCGCCCAATATGACCTTGCGCGATGTCCCCAGCGAAGACCGACCGAGAGAGCGCATGATGTTGTATGGGGCGCAAGCACTGAGTAATGCGGAACTGCTGGCCATTTTGCTCCGCACGGGTACATACCACGAATCGGCCGTTCACGTTGCCCAGCGACTGCTTCTTCAAAGCGGCGGTCTCCGAATGCTGACGGACATGAGCATGGAGCAGCTGACCGAAATCAAAGGCATCGGCGAAGCCAAAGCGCTGCAGATTCAAGCGGGCATCGAGCTCGGGAGAAGGCTGGCGCGAAGCACGATGAGCGAAACGGTTACGATTCGCTCGCCGCAGGATGTTGCTGCGCTGCTGATGGAGGATTTGCGCTATTTGCAAAAAGAGCATTTTGTGTGCCTGTTCTTAAATACGAAAAATCACGTCATCGGGCAGGAAACCTTGTCGATGGGCAGCTTAAACGCCTCCATCGTACATCCCCGCGAAGTGTTCCGGGCCGCCATCAAGCGCAGCAGCGCTTCGATCGTCTGCGCCCATAATCATCCGAGCGGCGACCCTACGCCGAGTCCGGAGGACGTGGAAATCACCAAGCGATTAGTCCAAGCGGGCGAAATTGTCGGGATTGACGTGCTGGATCATATCGTCATCGGCGACAAGCGCTACATAAGTTTGAAGGAGCTTGGATTCATGTAATATAATGAAAGAAACGGCCGGGCCGCAGTTGATTCGGGATTGAACGACCCTTGGCCGTCAGACCGTCAATGCGTTGCCGCACCAATGCGGCAGCTCCTCGTAAGCCGCATCAAACAAACCATTCCGCGTGATCAGCGCCTCAAATAGAGAAGGGAGCACCAACCATGTTCGGAGGATTCACAAAAGACTTGGGTATCGACCTGGGAACCGCAAATACGCTAGTTTATGTCAAAGGCAAAGGCATCGTCGTGCGCGAGCCGTCTGTCGTCGCGATTCGCACGGATACGAAAACGATCGAGGCCGTTGGCAACGACGCGAAGAAGATGATTGGCAGAACGCCGGGCAACATTCGCGCGATCCGCCCGATGAAGGACGGCGTCATTGCCGATTTCGAGACCACGTCAACGATGATCAAATATTTCCTCCGACAAGCGCAGAAACAGCGCGTCTTGTTCCAACGTCATCCGAGCGTTATGGTGTGCGTTCCCTCGGGAATTACCGCAGTGGAGAAGCGCGCGGTAGAAGATGCGACGCGCCAAGCCGGCGCCCGAGATGCGTTCACGATCGAAGAGCCGTTCGCTGCGGCCATCGGCGCCGATCTTCCGGTATGGGAGCCGACCGGCAGCATGGTGGTGGATATCGGCGGGGGCACGACCGAGGTCGCCGTCATTTCCCTCGGCGGCATCGTCACCAGCCGTTCGATCCGTGTGGCCGGCGACGAGATGGATGATGCGGTCATCCAATATATTAAACGCACATACAATTTGATGATCGGCGAGCGCACGGCGGAACAAATCAAAATGGAGATCGGCTCGGCAATGCCGTTGGAGCCGTCGACCCGTCTTGAAATCCGCGGCCGCGATCTCGTGTCCGGCCTGCCTAAAACGATGGCTGTGACATCCGACGAGATTACCGAGGCGCTTGGCGATACGGTGAACAGCATCGTAGAGGCCGTCAAGGTTACGCTTGAGAAATGCCCGCCGGAGCTGGCGGCCGACATTATGGACCGCGGCATTGTGCTGACCGGCGGCGGGGGCTTGCTCCGCAATCTGGATAAGCTGCTGTCCCGCGAAACCGGCATGCCGGTGCTGGTCGCCGAGAATCCCTTGGATTGCGTGGCTATCGGCACCGGGCGCGCACTGGAGAACATTCATTTGTTCAAGACGAGAACCGGCCCTACTAGCAGGTCCAGGCGCTAAACGCAGCCTCAGGTTGGAAGGTGTAGCCATTGAAACTACTGGGGAATAAAAGACTGCTGATCCTGATGCTCGGCCTCATCTGTTTTATTGCGCTGATGGGGTTAACCTTCGGTCAACTGGGCTATAAAACTTGGCCGGAGAAATTTGTTAAGGATACCCTCGCATGGACACAAGGATTGATTTATAAGCCGGTCGCCTTTGTAGCCGGCGTTTTCGAAGATGTGAATCGGCTGCGTACGCTTCATGAAGAAAATACGGTCCTGCGGGAAACATTATCCAGATACGCCCGCGACACGACGCGCCTGAACGATTTGGAGCTGCAGAACGAGCGGCTGCAGGCGGCGCTTGGCTTCACGGAGCGGCAAAAGTCGATGAACAAGTATAATTTCCGGATTGCCGAAGTGGTGACGTTTCAGCAATCGAACAAGACGATTACGATCAATTTGGGAGAAAAAGACGGCATCCGCCCGAACATGGCTGTTCAATCGGTTGAAGGCTTGATCGGCCGCGTCGTTGCGGTTTCCAATTTCTATTCCGACGTCCAACTGCTTACAGGAATCGACGACAAAGCCACTTCGAACTCCAAGGCAATTTCCGCGTCCGTCAAAGGAAAAGAGAATGAATCGTTCGGAATAATCGAGCGGTATGATCCCGATAAACAGAAGCTGATTATGACAAAAATCGACCCGCAAGATAAGCTAAAGCCGGGGGACACGGTCATTACGGCCGGGAAAGGGCTTGTTTTCCCGAACGGCATTGAAATCGGCAAAGTGACGGAACGGTACGAGGGCGATTCAGTCACCCATGTAGCGGAGATCGAGCCGTTTGCGTCCTTCAATCATCTTCGCGAAGTCTTCGTCATCGAGATGCCGGAAGGTTAAGGTGAGCCGATGAATCATAAAAAATTATGGTTGATTCTCTCCGTTTTGTTTTTGCTCGAAGGAACGCTTCTCCCGTGGCTCGTTCCCGTCGCTTGGCAATCGAAGGTTCAGGTGGACCCGCATTTCGTACTTGTTATCGTTTTATTTATCGGATTGTATATTAATCGGCATACGGCGCTCATTTACGGCCTCGTTTTTGGTATGCTGCATGACTTCATCTATTATTCGCCCATGCTCGGGCCGGTATCGTTCGGAATGGGCCTTGCCGGATATTTGGCCGGCATGCTGCAAGGACGCATTTATTCAAGTATCGTGATCAGCATGATCGTGATTGGGCTCGGCAATTTGTTTTACGATACGGCGATCTACGGTTTGTTCCGGCTGTTTCGTGTCACACATACGAACTTAGAGTGGGTATTCCTTCATCAGATGCTGCCAAGCATGCTGATCAACCTGTTGTTTGCGCTTGCCATTTACGTGCCGATCCGGAAGCTTTTCGAGGGACTTCCGGTGAAGCAGACGGAGGAAATGGAATAATTTTTTTAACGCAAGGCAGCAGGAGAACGCCCGCGCCAAGCCGAATTGTATAGGCTTAGGAGGTAGGAGCGGTTATGGCGGCAGCTAAACATCATGTGACGATCAAAGGTGTGAAGGACGGATTGGTGTTTTTGCTCGATGACGCGTGCGAGTTTTCCGACGTGGTCGCCGAATTGAGACACAAGCTGGAGAAGACGCACCAGCAAATATTAACCGGTCCGATCATTCATGTGTACGTCAAGCTCGGCAATCGGGCGGTGACCGAGGAACAGCGGGAACTGGTGCGCAGCATCATCAGTCAAAAGGGCAACCTGCTTGTCCAATCCGTAGAGACGGCGGATCCTTCGCACGAGCGAGCGCCGCAAGGGACCCCGGACGTGAAAATCGTTCGGGGGATCGTCCGTTCGGGGCAGACGTTCTCGCATGAGGGCGACATTTTATATTTAGGGGACATTAACCCGGGCGGAGCTATCATCAGCTCGGGCAGCATTTATGTAATGGGCTCGCTCCGCGGCATGGCGCATGCGGGGGTCGACGGAGACGAGAGGTCCGTGATCGCCGCTTCTCACATGAGGCCGACGCAGCTTCGCATCGCGGGAATTATAAGCCGTCCTCCCGACGAATGGGGTCTTGGGGACGCTTTCGATACGTACATGGAATTCGCATACGTGAAGGACGGCAAAATGGAAATCGACAAAATCCATCATTTGCACAAGTTCGGCTTGAATGTACACGCTTGATGGTAAAGGAGTGGGACCTATGGGAGAGGCAATCGTTATCACGTCCGGCAAAGGGGGCGTCGGCAAAACGACGACGTCCGCAAATATCGGAACGGCTTTGGCGCTGCAGGGGAAAAAGGTCGTCATGGTTGATACGGACATCGGTCTCCGCAACTTGGACGTCGTGATGGGCCTTGAAAACCGCATTATATACGACTTGATCGATGTCGCCGAAGGACGGTGCCGACTGCCGCAAGCGCTTGTGAAGGATAAGCGCTTTGATGAGCTGTATATGCTGCCGGCCGCCCAGACGAAAGACAAGAACGCGATTTCGCCGGAAGCGGTTCGGCAAATTGTGGTCGAGCTCAAGCGCGATTTCGACTTTGTGATTATCGATTGTCCGGCCGGCATCGAGCAGGGCTTCAAAAATGCGGTAGCGGGCGCAGACAAAGCGATCGTCGTCACGACGCCGGAAAACGCCGCCGTACGGGATGCCGACCGCATCATCGGTCTTTTGGAAAAAGAGCCGAACGTCGAGTCGCCGAAGCTTGTGATCAACCGCATTCGTCCGAATATGGTCAAAAAAGGCGAAATGCTCGATATCGACGAAATTTGCTCCGTCCTTGCCGTCGATCTGCTTGGCATTGTTCCGGATGACGAGTATGTCATTAAAGCGGCGAATCTTGGTGAGCCTATCGTGATGAATCCGGATTCGCGCGCAGCGATCGCTTACCGTAATATCGCCCGGCGGATGCTTGGTGATTCAGTGCCGCTGATGCCCATGGAAGAGAAAAGCGGCGTATTCAATAAGATGAAAAAGTTTCTCGGAATAGGATGAACGTCAGGTGCTGCACAAGCTGAAAAAAATTGATGTGCCCATCGTAGTCATACTTCTCGCCTTCATGGTCATCAGCACGATGCTCGTGTACAGCGCGACGCTGAACTCAAGAACCATTACGTTTGAACCGACAAAAATAATCGTTATTTACATCGTATCCGTTATTGCTTTTTTGGTTACGACCTTGATCGACTACAGGATACTGACCAAAGTCTCCTTTTATTTATACGGATTCGGCGTGCTTCTTCTCATTGCCGTTTTACTGTTCGGTGAAAAGATCGGCGGGGCCAGAGGCTGGTTTTCGCTTCCGCTCGTCAAGCTCGACTTTCAGCCCGTGGAACTATTTAAAATTATTTTGATTCTAACGCTGGCGATGTTCATTGCCAGGCGCAAAGGGGAGCCACTTGGGCTGCTTCAGGATGTCGTTCCCATCGGCTTGATTACGTTCATCCCCGTAGTTCTGGTCGCGGTCCAGCCGGACCTTGGCAATGCGATGATTTTGGTTGTCATCTTGTGCGGAATGTACTGGATCGGCAACATGAGGCTAAGTTATTTGCTGATTGGGGCACTGGTCATCGCCGGGGCCGCCTATTTGTTCTTGTATTTGTTTGAGCATTATCATACAGATATTCAGCAGTTTTTCCAGGCCCAAAAATGGCCGACCCACTGGATGGACCGCATCAATACGTTTATTAGTCCGGAAACGGCCAGCAAGGACGATAAATGGCAGGTGGACAATGCCATCCGCGCCATCGGCTCAGGCTCGCTGCTCGGGGAAGGGTATTTGAACGGATCGTCCGTTCATAGCAACCGGATTCCCGTCGTCTACACGGATGCGATATTCGTGGTTGTTGGCGAAGAGTTCGGTTTTGTCGGAGCGTCCATTTTGCTGCTGATGTATTTTGTACTGATTTACCGCATGATTCTCATCTCGATTTACTGCAACCACCTCGCCGGTACCTACATTATTATCGGTATCGTCTCCATGATGGTTTTCCAAATTTTCGAAAACATCAGCATGTGGATCGGCATTATGCCTGTGACCGGTATAACGCTGCCGTTCATCAGTTACGGGGGAACCTCGCTGCTGATCAACATGATTGCGATGGGACTCGTCATGAGCGTGCGGCTGCATGATGACAAGCTGCTTGAGGACGAGTGAACAAAGAGGATACGAAGCGATGTGAAGCACCCTGCTGAAGGGTGTTTTTTTGTATAAATAAAAGATGAGGTTACACAGAACGGAGTCCGTTCATTCCTACTCCTTGTCCGTATATTTGCGGGTACAAGCTCATAGGATGGAGTATAGCTTGAATGCGGGAGGGGCAGGGGGATGGAAACGAGAAAAAACGTCCGGGAACGCCGGTCCGAAAAAATACGCAAGCTGCAGGAAGGCGGAAGCCGCAGACCAGGCAGAGAAACGGAATATGCGCATATCGAGTTTCCGTCTGGAGGTGAGATTCGCGAATGGGAATGGGATCGGGATAGCTTGGGTATTGGGGGGGAATGGAGATTCCGATCCGACGACCCGCACGGATTGCCTGGACCTTATTCTCGGCAAGAGGGGTCACCAAGGCCGGACTTATATGTTCCTGCCGACCCCGAGGAGGAATGGAACCGCAAATGGCGGCAGGAACTATCCCGCATGAGCCGGGAGGACGACGGAGGATCGTTTTTTCGTCCGGGTCCCCGCACCGGTCGGCTTGCGGTCCGGCTGTTGATAAGCGGGATGCTGTTTGCTGCCGTATGGGGCATGTTTCTTCTCGACCGTCCTTGGGCGAACAAGGGCAAGCAATGGGTAACCGCCGCTTTAACCGAATCGTTCGATATGGTCGCGCTTGCCTCATGGTACGAGAGCAAGTTCGGCAGCGCACCGTCGTTTCTTCCGGCGATGAACCCTGCGAAGCACACGGAGGCGCAGAAGGTCGCTATTGTATCAAAGCATTACTTTCCGCCGGTCGCCGGAAAGCTCATTGCCCCGTTTACGCCGATGCAAGGCGGCGTTCTTGTGGAAGCGGCAACGGGCTCGCCCGTGGCGACCATCGATACGGGGATGGTTACATTTGCCGGTCCGAAAGAAGATATCGGACTCGCCGTGGTGCTTCGCCATGCGGACGGTATGGAATCCGTGTACGGGCATTTGGAGCCGGGAAAGGTGGGGCCGGGCGATTGGTTCAAAGGAGGAGAGTCGATTGGTACAGTAGCGGAACCCGCAGGGGGGCAGGGAGCGGGAACGCTCTTTTTTGCCGTTTCGAAGAACGGTAAGCCTGTCAATCCGATGGACGTGATTTCATTTGATTAGACGGTGGAGAGGCAGGCCTTGGAATGAATGGTTTGGCATCCGCTACCGGTTTCATCCGTTGTTTTCGATTCTGCTGCTGCTATCCATCTGGACGGGATATTTTATCGAAACGGCAACGCTGTTCGGAATCGTTCTCATTCACGAGCTTGGACACGTCGCGGCTGCCCGAAGCTTCGGCTGGCGGATCAGGGAAGTGCAGCTGCTGCCCTTCGGGGGCGTCGCCTCGATGGAGGAGCCCGGCGGCGTTCCTGCCGTTCAGGACCTCGTCGTCGCTTTGGCCGGACCGCTGCAGAACGTCTGGATGATGGCGGTCGGTTCATTTTTGATTGCGGCGGGTCTGTTTTCCGAGCCGTGGGGCTCCTATTTCGTACAGGCGAATCTGCTGATCGCCTTGTTCAATCTCCTTCCGGTGCTGCCGCTGGATGGAGGCAAGGTCATGCAGGTGCTGGTCGGGCTGTGGCTGCCTTATCAACGAACGATACAGGTGACAGCCGGGGTCAGCCTGCTGCTAAGCGCACTGTTGATCGGCGCCGCCGGCGTACACATGTTCTCGGACAAAGGCGGCATTCAGCTCAATTGGCTGCTGATCGGACTGTTTTTGCTCTATTCCAATTGGTACGAATGGCGCAGCGCGCCTTACCGCTTCATGCGTTTTCTGGTGCATCGCGAAGCGCGGTTCAAGGATATAAGAGATGGAAAAGGAGAGCTTGCCGGACCGATCGTGGTGCCGGGAAACCGTAAAGTGACCGAGGTCGTCCGGCTGTTTATGCGCGACCGTTATCATTTGGTTTACGTGCTGGATGACAAAGGGCGCATTCGCTATGTCGTTCCCGAGCGCGCGGTGCTCGCTCATTACTTTGACGAAACAAAAAGAGGAATGTCGCTTGCCGAGCTTTTCGCCTAAAGAATATGGTACAATAGGGCCGAGGTGTTGCTGCACATGAAACGTATATTGGTGAAATGCGACGAAAAGCATACCGAGGTAGCCGTTCAGGAGAACGGCAAGCTCATGGAATATTACAAGGGCGAGCGAAATCAGGGGCAATTGGCCGGAAATATATACATCGGGCGCGTCGTGCGGGTGCTGCAGGGCATGCAGTCGGCTTTTGTCGATATCGGGCTGGAACGCAACGGGTTTTTATATATCGACGATTTGCTGCCGGCTCATATGGATAAGCAGCCGAAGGAAAAGCCGCCCATTCATGATTTGGTCAAAGTGGGACAGCAAATTATGGTCCAAGTCGTCAAGGAGCCCGTCGGCACCAAGGGGGCTCGCGTGACGACGCATTTCTCGCTCCCGGGCCGCTTCGGCGTCTACATGCCGTTCGCCGATTACATCGGCGTATCCCGCAAAATCGACGGCGCTGCCGACCGCGACCGGTTGAAACGGACGGCGGAGCGCCATCTGCGGCCCGGGGAAGGCTTCATTGTGCGTACGGCAGCTCTCGGAGAGCCCGAGGAAGCGCTGGCGGCCAATCTTGAGGAGCTTCGCATTCGTTGGCAGCAGCTGGAGAAAACGTCCCGATCGAACGGGGACGTGCCGCGCAAAATTTATAGCGATCTGGAAATGCTGCCTCGTTTGCTCCGCGATTTGGTCCGCGACGACGTACAGGAGCTGGTAGTAGGCTCCGAGCAGATGCTGCAGGAGGTGCGCGGGCTTATTGCTTCCCCTGGTTCCGAGGGACTTGCCGATCGGGTCAAGCTTCATACCGATCCGATTGCGGAATACGGGGTGGAGAAACAGCTTGAACAAGGACTTCGACGCAAGGTTTGGCTGAACAACGGCGGGTACTTGATCGTAGACCGGACGGAGGCGCTGACCGTCTTTGACGTCAATACGGGCAAGTACACGGGATCGATCGATCTGGAGCAGACGGTGTTCGATACGAACCTCGAAGCGGCCAGGGAGATTGCGAGATTGCTGCGGCTGCGCGATATCGGAGGGCTGATCGTCATCGACTTCATCGATATGGAAACGGAAAGCTCCCGTCAGCAGGTGCTTGAAGAGCTGATGCGGGAAACGAAGAAGGACCGGACGAAGACGGTTGTTGTCGGCTGGACAAAGCTCGGGCTGGTGGAGCTGACGCGCAAAAAAGTGCGGGACAGCAAAGAGGCAGCGGCTCAGAAGTCGTGTCCGACTTGCGGAGGCATTGGATTTGTCGGTAGCAGCAATTAAAGTATTGCTTTTTGTCTAGGCTTCGTGATATTATATTTTAGTATGTTGCTATAGCATGCTGTAACCGCGCGAAGCGGGTTGTTTCCAAGCGTTTGTCCGGCTCGGACAAACCACCTGGCTTTAGGCGAGTCTGAGACATGGGGAGGTGCAACAATGTACGCAATTATTGAAACTGGTGGTAAACAGTACAAAGTCCAAGAGGGCGATGTTCTTTACATCGAAAAACTCGAAGCAGGCGAAGGCGAAGCGGTAACGTTTGACCGCGTATTGGCCGTATCCGGCGCTAACGGTTTGGTGGTAGGCGCTCCGGTCGTATCCGGCGCTTCCGTATCGGGTAAAGTTGAAAAGCATGGCAAAGGCGAGAAAATCATCGTTTACAAATACAAAGCGAAGAAAAACTATCGCCGTAAGCAAGGCCATCGTCAGCCTTACACTAAAGTTGTGATCGAAAAGATCCAAGCGTAAGAAGCCATGATTCGGGTCGCGATAACACGGGGGCCGGGCAGGCGGATTGAACGTTTTACCGTTGACGGACATGCGCAATACGACGAACAGGGCAAGGACATTGTCTGTGCCGGCGTCTCTGCCGTTACCGTAGGAACGGTAAACGCCGTCGAAACGCTGGCGGGAATTCAGCTTGGAACGCGCATGAAGCACGGGCTGCTTCAAGTCAAAATTCCGGCGGAGCTCGAGGCGGACATCGACGGAAAAGTACAGCTTTTGCTGGAAAGCATGGTCGTCATGCTAAGATCCATTGAACAATCGTATGGTGCATATATAGCGATGCAAGATACATCATCATTCGAGTAAGGAGGTGGACAGACATGTTGCAATTGAATCTTCAGTTGTTCGCATCCAAAAAGGGTGTAGGTTCCACGAAGAACGGCCGTGACAGTATTGCGAAGCGCCTTGGCGTTAAGCGTGCCGACGGTCAAAAAGTGACGGCAGGAAGCATCCTCGTTCGTCAACGCGGAACGAAAATCCACCCGGGCAACAACGTGGGAATCGGCTCGGACGATACGCTTTTTGCTAAGGTTGAAGGCGTTGTGAAATTTGAACGTTTAGGCCGCGATCGTAAGAAAGTGAGCGTCTACCCTGTGTCGGCTGCTCCTGTAGCCGCAGCAGTGGAAGTTTAATTCCCATCATCAACGTCCAAACCCCTGGCGAACGATGCTCGCCGGGGTTTTTTCTTAGTTAAACCAGGAATATTTTGGTAAGTTCATTGGAGGGATACCGTGAATTTTACCGCACAGCGTGCTATACTGGGAGGATAAAGGACGAACCGGAACGGAGAGGGTAAGCGTGACGTCTAACGCACAAGGTCGTACCAATGATGTACAATTTTACGATGCGGCGAAGCCGGTGACGGCGCTAGGGGCCTTGCTCGATGGGCCGGATTCGGACGTTCGTTTGCTTCGGTTATTCAATCATTACCGGCATGACTGGATGAACGATATCCAAATTTTGATGGGTTACGTGCAGTTGAAAAAGTATGATAAATTGCCTCTGTTAATGGAGAAAATAAAAGAGAAGGTCAGGCAGGAGAGCTATATCTCCAAGCTTGGGATTCCTTCCTTCGTTGTGCATTTGCTTGCATTTCAGGCAGAGGTTAAAGAACTGCGTCTTGAAATGGTATTGGAAGAAGAAATCCATCTGCAGGAGCTTGTGCAGCCGCAGGAAGCGGCCGATGCCGTTATGGCGATGCTCGCTTGTTTCAGAGAAGAAGCCGGCGACTCTAAAGACGAAGAGAATGTTCTTGAATTACGATTGGCCCGGAGGAAAGACCGTTTGAAGCTGACGGCCCTTTACGAAGGAAAATACGCTGCACAGCGGCTGCAGCATAAAGAAAGATCGTTTAAAGAAATACACGAAAGCTTGGAAACATATTACGGCGAACATACGGCTGTGTGGACGTTATGGTGGTCCTATCGGCATTGATACATAAAGAGGGTGAACCTGATGTTTGTAGACAAGGCGAAGATTTATGTTAAAGGCGGTGACGGAGGCGACGGTCTGGTTGCTTTCCGGCGGGAGAAGTACGTTCCCGAGGGAGGACCGGCCGGAGGCGACGGCGGGGATGGCGGCGATGTCATTTTCCGCGTGGACGAAGGATTGCGGACGCTGGTTGATTTTCGTTACCAAAAGCATTTTAAAGCGCAGCGCGGTGAAAAGGGCCGCAATAAAAGCCAGCACGGAGCGAATGCGGATGATATGATCGTGCGGGTTCCGCCGGGAACGGTCGTCATCGACGACGATACGCAGGAGATCATTGCCGATCTGACGCGTCACGGCCAGCAAGTCGTCGTGGCCAAGGGCGGACGGGGAGGCCGCGGCAACACCCGGTTTGCGACACCGAACAACCCGGCGCCGGAAATTGCCGAGAACGGGGAAGAAGGTATCGAACGTTGGGTTGTGCTTGAACTGAAGGTCATGGCGGACGTCGGTCTGGTTGGCTTTCCAAGCGTAGGGAAATCGACGCTATTGTCCGTCGTATCCGGCGCTAAGCCGAAGATCGGGGCGTATCACTTTACGACGTTGACTCCGAATCTCGGTGTGGTTGAGGTAGGCGACGGACGGAGCTTCGTCATGGCGGATTTGCCGGGTTTGATCGAAGGGGCCCATGAAGGAGTAGGGTTGGGTCACGAGTTTTTGCGGCACGTCGAGCGGACACGGATCATTGTCCACGTGGTGGACATGGCGGCGACTGAGGGACGCGATCCGTTTGAAGACTGGGTCAAAATCAACGACGAGCTGAAGCTTTATAACGCGAAGCTGGAAGAACGGCCGCAGATCGTCGCTGCCAATAAGATGGATATGCCTGGTGCGGAGGAGCAGCTTGCCGAATTTAAGCGCAGGCTTGCCGAAATCGGCAAAGAATTGGAGATTTATCCGGTTTCCGCTCTTTCCCGGACCGGCGTACAAGAGCTATTGTACAAAGTCGCCGATAAGCTGGAGGCCATTCCGGAAATGCCGATGGTGGAAGAATTGGTCGAATTGTCGGAGCGCAAGGTGTATCGCTTGGAGACCGAGGAAGACGAGGACTTCACGATTCGCCGGGAAAACGAGGTCTTTGTTATCGATAGCCCGAGCATTGAGAAGCTGATCAAGCGGACCAACTTCAGCACTCATGAATCGGTAATGCGGTTTGCGCGCATTTTGCGGAAGAAGGGCGTCGATAAAGCGCTGCGTGAGCGTGGCGCGAAGGACGGCCAGACGATTCGTATCGGGGATTTCGAATTTGAGTTCGTAGAACAGGAATAGAACAAACGAAAGCATCAATCGAACGTGTGATAAACATGTGAGGTTGGTGTTTTTTTGTTGATTGATTTAGGGCTCGCGGAAAAAAATGAGCGGCTGATGAATGGGGCTGCAAAAGCGATATTGTGTTAGGAAGGGCGCTCCTCTAGGGCGCCCTCTTTGTTTTTGACGCACGGGAAGAAGATCAAATCTGCTGCGGGTCGATAAGCTGCGTCCAATGCACGGCAGAATGACCGGCTTCGTCGTAGCCTGCCGTTCCGACCCACACGTGGGGGTTCGATCCTTCGGTAAAATAATGCTCCAGCAGCTTGCGGAAAATAAACGGGATGTCGCGGTGGAGCACCTGGTGGCGCGGAATCCAATGCAGCTCCCCCTCGTCGGTCGAGCCGACGTCTCTTTTTAAGGCTTCGGCCGTGTAGATAAACTGCTGGCGCACTTCCTGTTGGTTAAGGCGTATCAAGATGTATTGCAGCCGCAGATTCGCGATATCTTCCGCCAGCAGTCCGGTTTCCTCGTGAATTTCCCGGAGCACTGCCGCCGCCGGATCGCCGATTTCGTATGGCTCCATATGTCCGCCAACGGACGCCCACAAGCCGGGGGACAGCGTTCGGTTAGGGGAGCGCTTCATCATCAGCATATCGTTTCCGTGAAATAAAATAGCCGTAGCCATCAAACGCGCTCGTATCAAGCTTCGTCCTCTCCTTTATGATAACGCGATTTGCTAAAGACCACTTTATCATAAAATATCGAAAAAAGCCTATTGCGGGAAGTCCGCGATTTGCGCTATAATGTCCACTAGGTAAAAACAATCGTCTTTTTAGAGAGGACTGTTACAGTGCCGGAAAAACAAGCCGTTCAGGATAGCCGGATCGGGACGGAGCGCTACTTTTTGGTGCGTGAAGATATACTGCCCGAGGCGCTGATTAAGACGGTACAGGCCAAAGAGCTGCTGGCTCGCGGAGAGGTGAAAACCATTCACGAAGCGGTGGAGCAGGTGGAGCTGAGCCGAAGCGCTTTTTACAAGTATAAGGACGGGATTTTCCCGCTCAGCAAGCTCGAACGGGAGCGGATCGTGACGATCTCGATGGATTTGGAGCATCGGCCGGCGATTTTGTCCCGGGTGCTCGCGATGATTGCGGGCCTTGAGGGCAACGTGCTGACGATCCACCAGACGATCCCGCTGCAGGGCGTAGCCAACGTCGTCATCTCGGTGGAAACGTCCATGATGGGCGAAACCGTCGCCTCGCTGCTCGACAAGCTGTGCAGCCAGGAAGGGGTAAGCCGGGCCGCATTGGTGGGGCAAGGCTAGAACTCATTTTTGGGATCATCTACTTTATGCACTATTACAATCAGGAGGAACCCTATGAAACCTGTCAAAGTTGGATTACTTGGTCTCGGTACGGTTGGTACCGGGGTTGTTCGCATCGTGGAAGGACATCAGCATGATCTGATGAGCCAATCGGGCTCGCCGATCGAGATCGTTAAAATTTTGGTGCAGGACAAAAACAAAGCCCGCAATATCAGCGTTTCGCCGGATATGCTTACGGAAAATCCCTGGGATGTCATCGAGAACCCGGAGATCGACGTCATCGTCGAAGTGATGGGCGGCATCGAACTGACGAAGCAGCTGATGCTCGGCGCGCTGGAGCGCGGCAAGCACATCGTTACAGCAAACAAAGACCTGATGGCGCTGCACGGCCCGGAAATTTTGGCGAAGGCCGCCGAGAAAGGCTGCGACGTCTTCTACGAAGCGAGCGTAGCTGGCGGTATCCCGATCATCCGCACGTTGATCGAAGGCTTTTCTTCCGACCGGATCACGAAGATTATGGGGATCGTTAATGGGACGACCAATTATATTTTGACGAAAATGAGTAAGGAAGGCGCGGCTTACGCCGACGTGCTGAAGGAAGCGCAGGAGCTCGGCTACGCCGAAGCCGATCCGACCTCCGATGTCGAAGGCCTTGATGCAGCGCGGAAAATGACGATTCTCGGTACACTCGGCTTTCACGCTAACGTCGCGCTGACCGATGTGGAAGTGAAGGGGATCTCCGGCGTCACGAAAGAGGACATTGCGTACGGCAAACGTTTGGGTTACGAAGTGAAACTGCTCGGCATCGCCGAGCGCCAGGATGAGCATATCAGCATCAGCGTTCAACCGACGATGGTGAAGACGTCGCATCCGCTGGCGTCCGTCAACGGAGTCTTCAACGCCGTCTACGTGTACGGCGAAGCGGTAGGCGAGACGATGTTTTACGGTCCCGGCGCGGGCGAGATGCCGACGGCAACGTCGGTTGTAGCCGACCTTGTCGCTGTCGTCCGCAACCTGAATCTTGGCGTGAACGGCCGCCGCGGGTTCATCCCGTACAAAGAGAAGAAGCTGAAAACCGACGAGCAGATCGCTTCCAAAAACTTCATCCTGCTTCACGTCGCCGACAAAGCGGGCGTGCTTTCCCAAATCACGCAAGTATTCGCCGAGCACGGGGTTAGTCTGGAGTCGGTTCTACAGCACCCGAATGCAACGAATCCGCTTGCCGAAATCATCATCGTCACGCACGACGCCAACAAGGCGGCGATGAACAAGGTGCTGAAACAATTCGAAGCCATGGACGTCGTTCATGCGATCAAAAGCGTATACCGAGTGGAGGGCTGATCGAAATGAGATACATGGGACTGCTGCAGACCTATAAACAATACTTGCCGGTGAACGACAATACGCCGCTCCTCACTCTGCAGGAAGGCAACACGCCGCTCGTCCGTGCGGAAAATTTATCGAACGAGCTCGACCTTGACATTTATTTTAAATATGAGGGCTTGAACCCGACCGGCTCGTTCAAAGACCGCGGGATGGTGATGGCCGTTGCCAAAGCGATGGAAGAGGGCAGCCGCACGATTATGTGCGCCTCCACAGGCAATACGTCGGCGGCGGCAGCCGCTTACGCGGCACGCGGCGGGTTGAACTGCATCGTGCTTATCCCGAATAACAACATCGCGCTCGGCAAGCTGGCTCAGGCGATGATTTACGGCGCCAAGGTCATCGCCATTGAAGGAAACTTTGACCGTGCGCTTGAGATCGTACGCGAAATTACGGCCAAGCATCCGATCACGCTGGTGAACTCCGTCAATCCGTTCCGGATCGAGGGCCAAAAGACGGCGGCGTTCGAGGTGTGCGACCAGCTCGGCAAAGCGCCGGACTATCTCGCGATTCCGGTTGGCAATGCGGGCAACATTACCGCTTACTGGAAAGGGTTCAAGGAATACTACGAGAACGGCAAATCGAAGTCGCTGCCGAAAATGATCGGCTTCGAAGCCGAGGGCGCGGCGGCTATCGTGCGCGGCGAACCGATCCCGAACCCGGAAACGATCGCAACGGCGATCCGCATCGGCAACCCGGCCACATGGAAAGGTGCGGAGGCGGCAGCCAAAGATTCCGGCGGTCAAATCAATTTCGTGACGGATGAGCAGATCTTGCATGCTTACAAGACGATTGCCGCGCGCGAAGGAATCTTCGCCGAGCCGGCCTCGGCGGCTTCGATCGCCGGCGTGATGAAACTGAAGAGCGAAGGCTATTTCGAGAAGGGCCAATCCGTTGTCTGCGTGCTGACGGGGCACGGTCTTAAAGATCCGAACATCGCCATCAAGAGCGTCAGTGCGGAACCGATGGTCGTGCAGGACTCCGAAGCAGCGGTCATGGAAGCGATCCGCAAGCTCGAAGGTTAGGAGCGTCGCGGTCACTATGGAAAACGGCAGCAGGAGAGTGCGCGTCAAGGTGCCGGCCAGCACGGCTAACCTCGGCCCCGGCTTTGATACGCTGGGAATGGCATTGAATTTGTATGCTTGGATTGAGATGGGGCTTGCCGAGACGACGCAGATCGAGCTTTTTGGCGACCAGATGAACGGCGTGCCTGCGGATAAAAGCAATCTCATTTACAAAGTAGCCCAAATGGTGTTCGAGCGGGCGGGTGTCCGTCATCCGGAGCTGTACATTGCGATGTACAGCGACATACCGCTGACGCGCGGCCTCGGCAGCAGCGCTTCGGCCATTGTCGGCGCGCTGGCTGCGGCTAATGCGCTAATCAATCGTCCGTTTACCGACGACGATTTGTTTCAAATGGCGACGGAGCTGGAGCAGCACCCCGACAATGTCGGGGCCTCGCTGTTTGGCGGTATCGTCGTCGCTTTTTGGGACGGCAAGCGGGCGGAGCATATCCGCATCGAGCCGCATGAACAGCTGGAAGTGCTGGTGGCTATCCCGCACTTCCAACTGCCGACGGACAAAGCTCGCGGGGTGCTGCCGCGCGAGCAGAGCCTCGAAAACGCCGTCTTCAACGTCGGCCATTCGTCGGTGCTGGTAGCCGCCCTGTGCACCGGGCGGCTTGATATGATCTCGCGCGCAATGAAGGACGCGCTGCATCAGCCTTACCGGGCTACGCTGGTGCCCGGGCTTGCCAAGATCCTCGCCGAAGCGACGGACCACGGCGCGCTCGGCGTTGCGCTTAGCGGCGCGGGTCCGACGATGCTGGCGCTCGTCGACCGCCGCAGCTCCCGGAAGGCGGAGCTTGAGGCGTTCATGCGGGGAGTGTTGAAGAAAGAAGGGATCGAGGCCTCGACGATGTGGCTGAATCCCGACAGAGCGGGGGTTCAGGCGCATCGATTGACCTCTGCGGACAGCGGACGAACATTATTTGAAATGATAAAGGGAGAGAAGCGGGCATGAAGCGAATATCGCTCCTCGGACCTGGAACGTACACCGAAGAATCTGCACATCATTATCTTGGTCGGGACGTTTTTGAGTATGTAAATTACAAATTGATTGCGGATGTGTTCGAATCGACGGTAAACGGAATGACCGATTACAGCGTGATTCCGATCGAAAATACGTTCGAGGGCTCTGTCAGCCTGCATGTGGACTGGCTTGTGCACAATGTCGACCTGCCGATTCAGGCGGAATGGGTCTATCCCATTTCGATCAATCTGCTGCGTTTGCCCGGCGGGCCGGGCGGTTCAGACGAGCTGGAGGCAGCTTGCGGAGCGATCTGCAAAATTTATTCTCACGGGGTCACGCTGGCGCAGTGCCAACAGTTTCTGCGTACGCACTTGCCCAATGTCGAGCTGGAGCCTGTCGGCAGCAACGGCGAGGCGGCGCGCATGGTCAGAGAGCTTGGCGATCCGGCTGCTGCCGCTCTTGCACCGCTTGGCGCCGGGGCATTGTACGAGCTCGAAACGCTGGCCGCGGGCGTACAGGACCATCAGAATAATTTCACGCGCTTCGTGCTGATCGGTCAAGAAAAGCCGCAGTTCAAAGAGACAGGCGGCCGGAAAACGACCATCCTGGTCATGCTGCCGGAGGATTTTCCAGGGGCGCTGCATCAGGTGCTCTCGGCGTTTGCCTGGAGGCGCATCAACTTGTCTAAAATCGAGTCACGCCCGACGAAGAAGAAGCTGGGAAGCTATTATTTTTATATCGACATCGAGGCTTCGATGGATTCCGTGCTGCTTCCTGCGGCTCTGCAAGAAATCGAGGCTATCGGCTGCCAGGTCCGGCTCATGGGCTGCTACCCTACGTTTTCTTACGGATTTTAGCCGAGAAAGCCCTTGCCTTTAGGCATGGGATGAATCGGCTTAGGACAAGGGCTGTCTTTAGACAGCTTCATTGTCCTACATTCCTTCATGTTGTTGCAGTTGTATGTTAAAATTGATACAATTGGTATATGGGACAAGAATATATCAACTATCATTTTGTGTTTTGCCCGCGATACCGAAGAAAGGCACTTGTGAGTCAAGTCGAAGCGAGATTTAAAGAGCTTGTGCAAGAGCTGTGCCAGGAAAACGGGTGATTATTGTAGCGATGGAAGTCATGCCAGATCATGTGTATCTATTCTTAAACGTGCTGCCAACGGATTCTCCAGCGGACGTTATGGCAAAATTGAAAGGTACGACCTCGCGATGTTTGCGCCAAGAATTTAAGCACTTGGAGCATCTACCTAGCCTTTGGACACGTTCGTATTTTGTCAGCACGGCAGGGAATGTTTCGAGTGAAACCATCCAACGTTATGTTGAAGAACAGAAGACAAGGGGGTGAAACCGTGCAAACCGTAACCGTTCAAATTCGAATATTCCCAAACGATGTTTCCCTGCTTAAGGAGATGGGGAACGAATACATCAAAACGGTCAATCTCCTCACCGAACAAGCGGAATCATCGGGCACATTTCCAAAGCTCACCTCCAAGGATGTCGATGCCAAACTTCCATCCGCCGTAAAGAACCAAGCCATTCGAGATGCGCGAAGCATTCATAACAAGACGAAAAAGCAAGGAAAACGTCCGGTTCTCAAGCGCAGAGCCTACTACGTAAATAACCAGAACTATTCACTTGGGGAGCATAGCGTTGCATTTCCTGTGATGATGGACGGAAGCGTACAGCGGCTCAAGATTTCGGCTCATGTAATGGAACGCGAACAGCGGTTGCTATCCAGCGGCAAGCTTGGTCTCTTAAAAGTGGTTGAGAAGTCGGGCAAGTGGTACGTACGCCGCAAATACAAAGAGCGCAGAAGAAAGATGGGCAAGTTAAAGAAGCTGTCTGCGATTCGTAAGCAAGAAAATAAAGAACATCGCTACATCAAGGACCAAAACCACAAAATCAGCCGTAAGATCGTGAACATGGCGATCGAAGAACAAGTATCGGTCATCAAGCTGGAGAAGCTGACTAACCTTCGCCAAACGACAAGAACAAGTCGTAAAAACGCCAAGACTTGCATAACTGGACGTTCCATCAATTGCAAACGTTTATCGCATACAAAGCGGCATTGGCCGGGATTAACACCATCGAAGTCAATCCAGCGTACACCTCCCAAACGTGTCCAAACTGCGAGAAACGGAACAAGGCAATGGACCGAACGTATGAGTGTTCATGCGGGTATCGCGCACACCGCGACAGGGTTGGAGCGATCAATATCCTGCGCCAACCTGTGATAGATGGTAACAGTCTATCAGCCTAGATAGCTATACGCTTTGATCTAGGATGAGCTAATGAGCTAGCTCTTAACTTAGCAGTCTGCACAAAACAGAAATGGCCTGCGTGTGTTAACTAGCTAAGAATCCCACGGCTTTAGCCGTGTTGGAGGCTCAAGGAACCGAAACGGCAAAAGTCTAGCCCGTATGGCGTAGGTCATTTATTTAAACGGCAAATACGGCAGCAAAAAGATTGCGAAATCTCGGCGGGAGCGCCGATGCTGGCGATAAAATGAAAAATTTGAGGAAACCTGCCTGTTGGTAGGTTTCTTTTTTTTGGAGCTTTGTTTTGTCATGGGGGATCTCTCTCTATCGCGGATCGTGAGAGATGCCGTGGTTTCGTACCATTTTTTTCGATTCGGATGGTCAAATGCCTACTTTGCTGCATAAACTGTAATGTCATTTTGTTCCGGAGCGCCAGCGAGCTTCACGTAGCCGGTTCCGGGCCGGAAATCAAGCGGTTTTCTTAAGTCATTACGACTTCCGCACAACTGAAGGAGGTTTATGCAGTGAAGATTCATATCGTCAAGAAAGGCGAGTCGCTTTACGGGCTGTCCCAAAAGTACGGCGTTGAGCTCGACAAGCTGATCGCGGCCAATCCGCAAATCACCGATCCGAACGGCATTGATGTCGGGCAGAAGGTGAAAATTCCTCATGCGCCGAAGCCGGTAGCTCACCCGCCAACGGACTATTTGTTTAAGCATGTCGTGGTTCAGGGGGACTCGCTTTGGAAGCTGGGCAAAGCGTGGGGAGTTCCGCTTGCGGACATGATTGCGGCCAACCCGCAGCTCAAAAATCCGAATGTATTGATGACCGGAGACGTCGTCTACATTCCAAAGCCGGGCTCAAACCCGAACCCTCACCCGACGGCAGCTCCGCAAGCTCCGCTGCCTGTCGAAGCGTCACCGATCTCGGAACTTCCGCTCGCTCCGAACGTAGGCATGCCAAACGTAGGTTCGCAGCCAGAGATGGAAACGCCCCATATGGGACCTCTCCAGAGTTTGGGCATACCGCACGTCATGCCACTCTCAAATATCCCGCAGCCGAACGTGTCGCCGTTTGCGGCCCAACCGAATATTCCGCAACCGAACATAGAGCCGTTTGCGGCCCAGCCGAATATTCCGCAGCCGAACGTGTCGCCGTTTGCGGCCCAGCCGAATATTCCGCAGCCGAACGTGTCGCCGTTTGCGGCCCAACCGAATATTCCGCAGCCGAACATAGAGCCGTTTGCGGCCCAACCGAATATTCCGCAGCCGAACGTGTCGCCGTTTGCGGCCCAGCCGAATATTCCGCAGCCGAACGTAGCGCCGTTTGCGGCCCAGCCGAATATTCCGCAGCCGAACGTGTCGCCATTTGCGGTACAACCGAATATTCCGCAGCCGAACGTAGCGCCGTTTGCGGCCCAGCCGAACATTCCGCAGCCGAACGTAGCGCCGTTTGCGGCCCAGCCGAATATCCCGCAGCCGAACGTAGCGCCGTTTGCGGCCCAGCCGAATATCCCGCAGCCGAACGTAGCGCCGTTTACGGCCCAGCCGAATATTCCGCAACCCAACGTCGCGCCGTTTGCAGCCCAACCGAACATTCCGCAGCCGAACGTAGCGCCGTTTGCGGTACAGCCGAATATTCCGCAGCCGAACATAGAGCCGTTTGCGACCCAGCCGAATATTCCGCAGCCGAACGTGTCGCCGTTTACGGCCCAACCGAATATTCCGCAGCCGAACGTGTCGCCGTTTGCGGCCCAACCGAATATTCCGCAGCCGAACGTAGCGCCGTTTGCGGCCCAACCGAATATTCCGCAGCCGAACGTAGCGCCGTTTGCGGCCCAGCCGAATATTCCGCAGCCGAACATAGTGCCGTTTGCGGCCCAGCCGAATATTCCGCAGCCGAACGTGTCGCCGTTTTCGATGCAGCCACAGGGCAAGCAGGAAGCCGTATTTCCATCGAATATAGCTCCTATGCCAACTTTACCCCCAATGGAATCGTTCCCAACACCGCAGCCATTCCAAGCGGCGCAGAAAGGCAAGCCGGAGCCGATGGCGCAGCCGTTTAGCGCCGCGCAAAAGCCGCAGCTGTACGAGGCACCGCAGCCGTTCCAAGCGGCGCAGAAAGGCAAGCCGGAGCCGATGGCGCAGCCGTTTAGCGCCGCGCAAAAGCCGCAGCTGTACGAGGCCCTGCAGCCGTTCCAAGCGGCGCAGAAAGGCAAACCGGAGCCGATGGCGCAGCCGTTTAGCGCAGCGCCAAAACCGCAACCGTACGAGGCACCGCAGCCGTTCCAAGCGGCGCAGAAAGGCAAGCCAGAGCCAATGGCGCAGCCGTTTAGCGCTGCGCCAAAACCGCAACCGTACGAGGCGCCCCAGCCGTTCCAAGCGGCGCAGAAAGGCAAGCCGGAGCCGATGGCGCAGCCATTTAGCGCCGCGCAAAAGCCGCAGCTGTACGAGGCACCACAGCCGTTCCAAGCGGCGCAGAAAGGCAAGCCGGAGTCGATGGCGCAGCCATTTAGCGCTGCGCAAAAGCCGCAACCGTACGAGGCACCCCAGCCGTTCCAAGCGGCCCAGAAAGGCAAACCAAGCGAGCCTGCTCTAAATCCGTATCAAGTAGCCCAGCCGCAGCCTTCCGCGTCTTTATTCCAGCAGTACAATGTTCCTGCGGTCGAAGCGATGGCTCAGCAGCCGCATCCTCCATACGGTAAGGGCAAAGAAAACGTTTGGAAGGAACCGGAGCTCCCGCCGATTCCGCAAATGCCTGGTGCAGGAACGATGCCTTACTATACGGCTCCGGCAGCGCCTACGGCATACCCGTCTTTACCTGCCGGCCAAGCGCCGGTTATTCAAAGCGGATGCGGTTGCGGAGGGGGGCTGGCGGATTTGCCGTACGCGTTGCCGCCGGAATCGCCTCCATTTGCGCAGATGCCTGCCCAGGCTTCCTTGATGCCTCAATGGTCGCAGGCAGCGCCGATTTCGCTTGAGCCGCCTTTGCCACAGCCGAGTATCCCCGGTCCGTTCCAGCCCTATGGCCAGCCGATGGATGAATACCCGCTCATGCCGTTTCCGGGTCCGGGACCTATATTCTATGAACGGGTCGTGCCGTTCCACGGATACCCGACGGGATTTCCGTCGTATCCGGGCTATGTAAGTCCTGCGGCTGTCTCGTACGGAAGTCCCTTTCCTTGGGGGCAGCCGCGGGTATACAATAAGGGGAGTGAAGGCGAGGGGGAATCGGGAGAAAGCGCTCGTTCCGAAAAGGCGGTCATTTCGCAAACCGATACCCAGCCCGAATCTAAAGCGGCTCGTCCCCCGAAACGGAAAAAGAAGCAAAGCTCGGCGCGTGCCGCGATCAGCAGCTTGATTGAGCGTAATCGCCGTCAGGCGGCCCGTTCGGTCAAACCGAGAAGACCCGTGCCTTGGCTAGGCAACTAAATAAAAAACAGCCGGGAGCCTAAGCCTCCGGCTGTTTTTTGTGAGCGCGTTACATCTTAATGCCCAATACGTGGTCCAGCGGAATAAAGCCGATTTCCCGGCTGTCTTTGCTGTGATTTCGGTTATCTCCCATAACGAAGATGTGGCCTTCGGGGATCGTCCATTTATGCTCGCCGAGAACCTGCATCGGCTCGTTCAAGTACGGTTCCTCCAGCGGCTTCCCGTTGCGGTATACTTTATCGTTTTTGAGCTCCAGGACATCCCCGGGCTTGCCGATGACCCGTTTGACGTACATATTCGGGTCCTCGCTCCCGCGAATGAATTTCAACAACGGGTGTTCCAGCACATCGTCCTTGAGCGTGCGCTCCCGCTCTACCCGGCTGTCGATAATAACGATATCTCCGTACTTCGGCGCATAGCGGAACGTATGCGACAGCTTGGATACATAGATGCGCTGGTCGTTGTGCAGCGTAGGGTCCATCGAATGGCCCAGCACATGAGTCGGTTGAAACACGAAGATGCCGATCACAAGCGTCAGTGCGAAAGCGGCTGCGATGGAACGAACCCACGACCAAATTTCTTTGAATAGAGGCTGCATAAACAACCGCCCTTCCTTTCCACTGTTCGTATGCAACATAGTATACATGGAAAAAGTATAAACGTCGATCCCCATGGGAAAAATAGTAAAAGGCTTTAAGTATTTCTAAACACCACGGACAGAAGGGGATCGCCATGATGTTGCTCGGCTTTTGGAATCAGTTAAAGAAGCAATTGAAAAAAAAGCTGCGTCTGAAACGCCGTTGGCTGAATCTGGCTGTCGTTTTGCTCGCAGTCGGCTTGTTCGCTGCAGGTGCGTGGATGCTGCGCGACTCGCTGTATGACAAAAGCGGCAGGCAGGGTCAGGAACAGTCGGTCTTCAGCCGCGCCGTCGAAGCCAATGTGCAGCCGGAGGAAGAAGTACGTGCGATGGTAAAAGATTTGAACGGGCAAAGGGATGCTTTTGTGAAAAAATCATATGTTTGCGGCGAAGAACTGCAGCGGATCGGCATTATGAACGCAGCCGACATTTTGGCCTACCACAAAGCTCATCCGTCGATGACCGTTAGTCTTGGGAATTCAGACCGGGTTTATTTCATCGAGAAGGTGGACGACTTGTCTCCGCAATGCAAAAACAACTCTTATTTCGGGCTGGATGCCAAAGGCAATTTGTCGTTGTTCGAAGGGGTGCCGGGGGCGGGAGGACAAAACGTGCTGCGAACGTTTTTTCAGCTGAACATCCGGCATCTGGAAAGCAGCTTGCCCCGGGAGACGGTTAAGCAGCTTTATCAAGGGGTTCGGGTAAGGGATTTGGCCGATTATAACAGCGTGCTCTCGACCCTGAGCGATTATGCGCTCGAGGAAACGGAGAAAGCGATGCAAGTGACGCCATCCCCATAGAGGAGAGGCGATCAATCTCACAGGAACGATTCAGACAGGCCCTATCCTAATAACGAATTGCGTCGAAGTCCGCTGCGGCATTTGGAGGCCGGGCGGACTTTTTGCCGTGTTCATGGAAGGGATAATCTGCTATAATGGCAGGTGAATACATATGTTCGCTTCCTGCGGTCCGAGAGCCGTAATATCGGAAAGCGAATGGGGGAGTGCGCGTCTTGCGGATTTTAGGCATTGACCCGGGGATCGCCATCGTCGGCTTCGGGTTTATCGATAAACAAGGTCATAAGCTGGTTCCTGTTCAGTACGGATCGATCCAGACGAAAGCCGGTACGGAAGATGCCCTGCGGCTAAAACAAGTATACGAAGCGACGGTGCAGCTGATCGAGAAATATAAGCCCGATGCGGTCGCGATCGAAAAGCTGTTCTTTAACCGGAATGTCACGACGGCGTTGACCGTCGGGCAAGCCCGCGGCGTACTGATGCTGGCGGCGGTACAGCAGGGGCTGCCGATTGCCGAATATACCCCTTTGCAGGTGAAGCAGGCGATTGTCGGCTATGGGAAAGCGGAGAAGAAGCAAGTGCAGGAAATGGTTAAAATGTTTCTGCATTTATCTGCCGTGCCGAAGCCCGATGATGTGGCGGATGCTCTGGCAGTGGCCATTTGCCATGCCCATTCTTCGGGATTACAACAAAAATTGAACGGAGCTTACAAGCGATGATCGACTTTTTAAGAGGGACGGTAGCGCACCGCGAAACGGAATATGTGGTGCTGGACGTACGCGGCGTCGGCTACCGCGTTTTTTGCGCCAACCCGTATGCGGTAGGAGCCGGAAAAGACGGCGCGGAAGTGACAATGTACATTCACTACCATGTACGGGAAGACGCTCACCTGCTGTTCGGATTTTCGTCCAGAGAAGAACAGTCATTGTTCCGTCTGCTGCTCGATGTGAACGGCATCGGGCCTAAGGTAGCCATCGGCGTACTGGCAGGAGGTCGCCCCGAAGTGATTGCGGCGGCCATCGGGCAGGAGAATATTTCGTTCTTGACCAAGCTGCCGGGCATCGGGAAAAAGACGGCGCAGCGCATGGTGCTCGACCTGAAAGATAAGTTAGGCGCATGGACTTCGGCCGAGGCGGATGGCGCCGGCTTTGGATTGCCGGAAATCGCCGCGGCAGGGCCGGCGGCAAGCGGCGCTTGGGGCGAGGCGAAGGCGGCGCTGCTTGCGCTAGGCTATACCGAAGCCGAGGCGGACCGGGCAGGACAAGCCGTCAAGCCGAAGCTGAAGGGCGACGAGACGGCCGACGCGGTAACGAAGCTTGCGCTGCAGGCGCTGTTTCAGCAGTCGCTGATGAAATAAGCCGTGTGGAAGTTGACGCGGCAGGCCGCGTCCGCCTTGGCGGACAGCCGACAGGAAGGAGAGGCGCAACATGGAAGACCGCATCATCTCGGCGCATCTGATGATGGAGGATCAAGGGATGGAGTTCAGCCTGCGTCCGCGGTATTTGGCTGAATATATCGGTCAAGCCCAGGCGAAGGAAAATTTGAAAATATATATCGAAGCGGCCAAAATGCGCAAGGAAGCGCTCGATCACGTGCTGCTGTACGGACCGCCGGGCCTTGGCAAGACGACGCTTTCGAATATTATCGCCAACGAGCTCGGCGTCAATCTGCGGACGACCTCGGGACCGGCGATCGAACGCCCGGGCGATCTGGCGGCCATCTTAACCAACCTGCAAGAAAATGACGTGCTCTTCATCGACGAAATTCACCGGCTTCACCGGACGGTAGAAGAGGTGCTGTATCCGGCGATGGAAGATTACGCTCTCGATATCATCATCGGTAAAGGGCCGAGCGCCCGTTCGGTGAGGCTCGACCTGCCGCCGTTTACGCTGGTGGGCGCGACGACGCGTGTCGGGCTGCTTTCGGCGCCGCTTCGCGACCGGTTCGGCGTCGTCAGCCGGTTGGAATATTACACGGTTGACGAGCTGTCCTATATCGTCAGCCGCACCGCCGATCTGCTGCAGGTTCAGATCGTAGGCGAAGCGTCCCGGGAAATCGGGATGCGCTCGCGCGGGACGCCGCGGATCGCTAACCGGCTGCTCAAGCGGGTGCGCGACTTTGCCCAGGTGAAGGGTGACGGCATCATCACGCTCGACATTACGCAGGCGGCGCTGTCGAGCATTCAAGTTGATCCGCTGGGACTCGACGAGATCGACCATAAGATGCTGCGGACTATTATTTTGAGCTTTCAGGGCGGTCCGGTCGGGCTGGATACGATTGCCGCATCGATCGGAGAGGAAAGTCAGACCATCGAGGACGTCTACGAACCGTATTTGCTGCAAATCGGATTTTTGCAGCGGACGCCGCGGGGACGTATGATAACGCCGAGCGCGTGCAAACATCTCGGGCTGCCGATGCCAAGCCGCTCTTAAGCGGAAGTATCGGCGGTTCCGTCAAGAGAGGGGAATCGGCGGTTTATGCATAGAACGAAACGGCCGCTCGACCGTACGGGACTAGCTCCTGTAGAGCGGGTGGCGCGTCGCTTAAGATCAGGAATGAAGGTGCCGGCAGCGCTGCTGCTTGCGGCAGCAATCAGCTTGGCAGGACCGGCAGGAGGAGTGCTGCCAGCCGCTTACGCGGCGGTGTCCGTGCCGAAGCTCGACAATATTCGTGTCGCTTTATTTATCGATACGGGCAAATATGTTAGTCCGGCGACCGCGGTTACGCTGTCGGCGGACGCCGGGCTGCAGCTCGGCTTGCGCGGAGCCGCCGGGGTGAAGCCCGTCCATCAAGCGTCGTCCAAAACGCCGGTTCGCGTTTATGCGGACGGCTATTACGCGCAGCTGCCCGAGACGGGCGACGTTACGGCTGCGCGTTCGCAGGCGCAGAAGCTGAAGGCCGGAGGAACCGCCGCGGGCGTCGTACAGCGCGTGAAGCGCGGCCAGTCGGCGTACCGGGCCTACGTGGGCCCATTCGCCACAAAGGAAGCGGCCGCGTCGGCCGCCGCAGGCCAGTCCGGCGCTACCGTCGGCGGGCCGCTGCGCTGGAGTGCGGGCAGCTTCGCCGGTGAGGCGGAAGCGAATGCGCAGGCGGTAGCGCTATCGCAGGCGGGCTTCGACGCCGACGTGGCGCTGACCGAAGCTGGCTATGCCGTATTCGTCGGCGAAGCCGTCGACAGCGCGGCGATGCAGGCGCTGAAAGCGCAGATTACGACGGCGCTGCCTACTGTGGCGCTTGCGCCGGTGGACGCTGCGCAGAGCTATGTGCTGAAGCGTAGCGAGCTGGATATGGGCGCCCCAAACGCCGGCGGTCCCCTCGCGGCCTTCGCCTTCGGCGGGGGTGCGAAGCTGTGGGCCGCGGCGGCGGATGCGCAGGGCGGCGTCACGGTCCGCGAGCGGTTCGAGCGCGCCTATCGCGGTGGGATTGAGGTGTCCCGGTTCAACGGCAAGCTTGCCGTCGTCAACGAGCTGCCTTTTGAGCAGTATCTCGTTTCGGTCCTCGGCTCCGAGATGAGTAAAGAATGGCCTTTGGAAGCGCTGAAGGCGCAGGCTGTCGCCGCGCGCACATTTGCGCTCAAGCAGGGCGTCAAGTACCAGATCGCGAACGTCACCGATACGACTACGGATCAAGCGTATAAAGGAGTAGCGGGAGAGTTCGCCGCCGCCCGGCAAGCGGTGCAAGCGACGCAAGGCGAAGTGATCGTAGATAAGAACGGGTTGATTAACCCGCTGTATTACTCCAATGCAGGGGGGATGACCGCGGCTCCAACGGAAGTATGGGGCAACGAAGTGGCGTACTTGAAAAGCCAAAAATCCCCGGACGAAGGAGCTCAAGCGGGCAAAAAAGTGTGGTACCGGATCGTTTTGCCGAACGGCAATACCGGCTACATCCACTCCGACTACGCAAGGGCGACAGGGCAAAAAAATCCGGCCGGCTTGCCTTATTACGAGTCGACGGCAACCGGCGTGAGCGTCCGGCCAGCACCCTACGTCGACAATACGACCAACCCGACAGCGTTCAAGGTGGACATCGGGGACCGATTCGTCGTCATCGATCAAGAGGTTGAATCGAACGCTTACTCCTGGATTCGTGGCCCTTACAATGCGGCGAAGTTAAAGGAAAAGCTCGGCGCGTCTTATACCGGCGGGGCGTTAAGCCATCTTGAAGTATCGAAAAGAGGGGAGTCCGGCCGCGCGCTGGAAGTAAAGGCGAACGGACAGACGCTTAAAGCCGCTTATCCGGATTCGCTCCGCACGGTGCTCGGCGGCCTGCCCAGTACCCGGTTTGATATTGAAGAAACGGGACGCTATACTATATTGGGAGCAGGGGGGGCGACGCGAAGCCAGACCTCGGCCTCTCAGACCGTCGTTGTCACAGGCAGCGGCGGAAAGGGAAAACAAACCGACGACCAGCTTTTTATGATAAATGCGCAAGGCAAAGTGCGAATGGCTACCCGGGACCCGCAGTTTATTTTCAAAGGTACCGGCTACGGTCACGGGCTGGGGATGTCTCAGTGGGGAGCTAAAGGCTACGCCGAGCTTGGGTACGATTACCAGAAAATTTTGTCGACGTATTACACGGGCGTCTCGATTCAGAAAGACGCTCCTTGAGGCGCTGCCGACGATGTCGTTCGAGCAGGGGTATAAAAAAGTTGAACGAAATATGAAACCAACAGAAGGATGAAACGTATCATGCAAGTGGACTTGTTCGATTACCATTTACCCGAATCGTTAATTGCGCAGACGCCGCTTCCGGACCGGACGGCCTCGCGCCTGCTCACGCTGGAGAAGCGAACAGGGGAAATCGCTCACCATAAGTTTGAACAATTGGAGCGGTATCTTGAGGCGGGTGATGTGCTCGTGCTTAACGATACGCGGGTCATTCCGGCCAGGCTGTTCGGAGTAAAGGCGGATACGGGCGCCAAAGCCGAAGTGCTGCTGCTCAAGCAGCTCGAAGGAGACCGCTGGGAAGCGCTCGTCCGTCCGGCAAAACGTCTGAAGACCGGGACCGTGCTGCATTTTGGGGGCGGTGCTCCGTCCGAAGCGGAAGGAGCTGCGGAGCCACCGCTGCTTGTCGCTACCGTCGAATCCGAAGGCGACATGGGCAGCCGGGTGCTGCGCTTCAGCTACGAAGGTATTTTTAACGAGCTGCTCGACCGCTTGGGGCATATGCCGCTGCCGCCATATATTAAAGAACAGCTGCCGGAGCGCGAGCGGTACCAGACGGTGTATGCGAAGCATCAAGGCTCAGCAGCAGCGCCTACGGCGGGGCTTCATTTTACGCAGCAATATTTGAATCGGCTGGAACAAAAAGGGATACAATTAGCATATGTAACGCTTCATGTCGGACTGGGAACGTTTCGTCCCGTCGGGGTCGAGACCGTCGAACAGCATGAGATGCACGAAGAGTATTACGAAATATCCGCAGAAACTGCCGATCTTGTCAATGCCGTCAAGCGAAAAGGCGGACGGGTGGTTGCGGTGGGGACGACTTCGGCCCGGACGCTGGAAACGGCAGCGGGTGAAGATGGCACGCTGCAAGCGGGAAGCGGCTGGACGGGAATTTTCATTTATCCCGGTTACCGCTTCCGCATCGTCGATGCGCTGCTAACCAACTTCCACCTGCCCAAATCGACGCTGCTTATGCTGATCAGCGCGCTCGCAGGGCGGGAGAACGTGCTCGCTGCTTACCGCGAAGCCGTTGAACGGGAGTATCGCTTTTTCAGCTTCGGCGATGCGATGTTCATTCATTAATGGGGTAAAATTGACCGGAAAGAAAGAAGTGATTGGATTGGCCGTTACCTACGAGCATATCAAGACCTGCAAGCAATCCGGCGCGAGGCTGGGCCGGGTGCATACGCCCCACGGGGTGATCGAGACGCCGGCTTTTATGCCCGTCGGCACCCAGGCTACCGTGAAGACGATGAGCCCCGAAGAGCTGAAGCAAATGGATGCGCATATCATTTTGAGCAATACGTATCATTTATTCCTGCGTCCCGGCCATGAGATTGTGAAGAAGGCGGGAGGACTGCACCGCTTCATGAACTGGGACCGTCCTATTCTGACGGACAGCGGGGGCTTTCAAGTGTTCAGCTTGAGCGAGATGCGCAAAATCAGTGAGGAAGGCGTGCAGTTCCGCTCGCATTTGAACGGGGACAAGCTGTTCATTTCGCCTGAGAAATCGATCGAGATTCAAAATGCGCTTGGTTCGGATATTATGATGGCCTTCGACGAATGCCCGCCTTATCCGGCGGAACACAGCTACGTCAAGCAGTCGCTCGAACGGACGACCCGCTGGGCGGAACGGTGTCTGAAAGCCCACGCCCGGCCGAACGAACAAGCGATATTCGCGATCGTCCAAGGCGGTATGTTTGAGGATTTGCGCAAGCAGAGCGCGCTTGAGTTGACTTCCATGGATTTCCCGGGGTATGCTATTGGGGGACTCAGCGTAGGCGAGCCGAAGCCTCTGATGTATGAGGCGCTTGATTACACCGTTCCTTATTTGCCTGCCCACAAGCCGCGCTATCTGATGGGCGTAGGCTCGCCCGACGCTTTGGTGGAAGGGTCGATCCGCGGCATTGACATGTTCGACTGCGTGCTGCCGACGCGCATTGCCCGTAACGGTACCGTGATGACGAGCGAAGGGCGGCTGGTAGTCCGCAATGCGAAGTTTGCCGAAGACTTCGGTCCGCTCGATCCGGAGTGCTCCTGCTATACGTGCACGAATTATTCGCGGGCTTATATCCGCCATCTGATCAAAGCCGACGAATCTTTTGGCATCCGGCTGACAACGTACCATAACCTTCATTTCCTGTTGGAGCTGATGCGCGGGGTGCGCCAAGCGATTCGTGAAGATCGGCTGCTTGATTTCCGCGACGAATTTTTCGCGAAATACGGCATCGACGAGAACAGCAAAGGGTTCTAAAAGCCCGTTGAATCTGGTGCGCAGCCGGCTCCGGGTTCACCGGACTTACCACTTGGTATACATAGAGAAAGAGTCTGTAGAAAGGGGGGAATCAGACAAATGTGGTTAGCGGCAAATGAAACGGCGGCGGCTCCGGGGATCGAGGGATATCTCGTGACTTACGGCCCGCTCGTCCTGATGTTCGTCGTTCTTTATTTCTTACTTATCCGCCCTCAGCAAAAACGTCAAAAGACGCGCAACATGATGCTGGGCAACTTAAAAAAAGGGGATAAGGTCGTTACGATCGGGGGCCTGCACGGCACGATCCTGGAGCTTACGGACGATACGGTCGTCCTGCGCGTAAACGACGTCACGAAGCTGACTTTCGAACGTTCGGCCGTGAATACGGTATCGGCTTCGGCGGCAGCTTCCGAAGAAAAATAGTTTTCCCATTGTGCTTCGCTGCACACGCAAACAAGCGAGGTCTCAACCCATCCGGATGCCGGCGGGTTCAAAGAGACCTCGCTTTTTTTGTTTCCGTACCGATTCATTTCTTCAAATTGATGCCGATCATTCCGCCTAACGCCCCGGCCAGCAACCCTACCACTGCAAGCACCAGCATCTCCTTGGAAAAATTTGCATCATACGCCAGAAATCCGATCATCCAAACGACCACGGTGTAAAAAGCCCCCAGCAATCCCCCATGATACCAGCCTTTGCTGCCGCTGCGTTTGCCCGATACCGCACCCCCTATCAGCAAGGCGACTCCGTGAATAAACAGCGTCGCGCCCAACCACGATTTCTCCGGAATATTCGTTCCCAGCAATACAAGCGAAGCGAGAAGCGTTCCGGCCAGCATGAACGCCACGGCATATACCAATCCGGCAAATAAGGGCGAATTTTTCATCATCCCTTTTGACCTCCTGTTCCAGGCATTTTATGTTCCATTGTATGGACATGTACACCGAAATAGTACAGCTTCTTCGGCTGCGGAAGCATCGATTTGTTACCAGCAATTCACCCGCATGACAATCGTTCCCCAGGGCTACAATAGGCATTGAACTGCATTCGGGGAGGCCGAGTCCATGGATCTATTGCCGCTTTTTTTTCGCACGATTCTGATCTATGCGATCGTATTTTTTACCCTGCGCATTATGGGAAAAAGGGAGATCGGCAAGCTGTCGGTTTTTGACCTCGTCATTTCCATCATGATCGCGGAAATTGCCGTGTTCGTGCTGGAAGATGTCAAGAAGCCTTTAATCGAGGGGATTCTTCCCATGGCAACGTTGGTCGTGGTTCAATTGACCATTGCTTTTGTTTCGTTGAAAAACGAAAAGCTGCGCCGCTTGTTTGAAGGCAAACCTTCCCCCATTATTCAGAACGGCAAGCTGAATCGGAAGGAAATGAAGCGCCAACTATACAATTTGGACGATTTGTTGCTGCAATTGAGGGAAAATAAAGTGACAAACCTTGCAGACGTGGAATTTGCCATTCTCGAATCATCGGGTAAGCTGACTGTGGTCGAAAAAAATCAAGAGACGGAACCGTCCGTTGAAAATCCGGCGTCGTTTCGTTACGAAGGACTTCCTTTACCGCTGATTATGGATGGGAAAGTACAGGACGAGAACTTGAGCAAGCTTGGCCAAACCCGGTTTTGGCTCAAGAGCCAGCTACAGAATAAGGGAGTCAAAGATTTTAAAGACGTATTTTTTTGTTCCATCGATCATAGGGGGCGCTGGTTTATCGACAAAAAAAGATGATGAACTGGGGCTCCTGTTATTTCACAAACCGTTTGCCGAGCCACAAAATACGGAAAACGTCGTCGCGGTTAATGAGTTTAAGCAGCATCGCGATCAGCAGATAAATGATAACCCCCGTCAGGCCGGAGAAGGTAAAACGGGTAAAGCCGCTGGCGATCCAAGGCGTATACATCACGACATAGCTGGAGAAGCCGGCGACCGCCATACTTATTCCGACTTTCAGGAAGTCCCCGGCCTGCATGCGAAACTGAAGCAGACGCACGACGCTGTTCCAATGCAGCAAGGTAACGAGCATGATATTCACGCTGATGGCGACAACCGCACCCAAGATGCCGAATTCCGGACGGCTGGCCAAGAAGTAAATGAGCGTCAGCTTAACAATAGACCCGACGAGCGTATTGATCAGTGCGCTTCCGGGTCTTTCGAGCGCTTGGAGAGTGGATTGCAGCGGCGCCTGAAAATAAATGAAAAGCGCCGCGGGCGCCATCATCCGAAGCATCGCCCCGACCCCGGGCTGCCCGTACATATACTGGCAAATCGGCTCTGCCAGCACATACATCAGTACGGCAAAGGGGGCACCCGTCACCAAGGCAAGCTTCAACGATTGGTGCAGCCGCATGTGGATGGTTTTCATGTCGTTCTTGGCCGCCGCCTCGGATAACGATGGGATAAGCGATACCGCAAGGGAAAAGGTAAGCGCGCTGGGCAGCATCAGCACCGGAATAATCATGCCTTGCAATGCTCCGTACTGCGCCGTCGCCACACCGGTTGGTACGCCTGCGACGGCGAGGCTTTGAATAATCAGAATCGATTCGAGAAAATATGAGCCGGAGCCGACCAGCTTGCTTCCGGTGACGGGTACGGCCAATTGGAGAAGACTTTTCAGGCTTTCGAAGCGGTTGAGGGACCGTCGAGCCCCAGTCTTTGCCCGCTGAGGCGTCACTCGCTGCGACCGGTTATGCCGGTATAGCAGCACCAGAACGAGCAGGGCGCACAACTCGCCGACCATGACGCCGATCATCGCTCCCGCGGCGGCAAATTCGATGCCGTAAGGCAACAGCATGAAGGCAAAGGCGAGCACGGTAACGATGCGGACGAGCGTCTCGACCACTTGGGACAGCGCCGTCGGAATCATGTCCTGCCGGCCTTGGAAATACCCGCGGAATACGGCTGATATGCCGACGAGCGGGATGATCGGCGTCATGCACAGGAACGTGTAGTACACCCGGGGGTCCGTGAACAGATGGTCGGTAATCCAGCGGGCGCCGGGGACGATGACGGCTGTGAAGACAAAGCTGATTATGGCTGCCAGGGCAAGCGCTACCCGAAAGATCGTGCGGACCCGCGCGGCGTTGCCTTCGGCTTCGGCCGCAGCGATCAATTTGGCTACCGCGACCGGGATGCCTCCCGTGACGATCGTCAGAATGACGATGAGAAACGGCCACCCCATTTGATAAAGGCCGATTCCCTCCGGACCGATGACACGCGGAAGCGTAATCCGGGGAATGAAGCCGAGGATGCGGTTAACAATGCCTGCTGCAAGGAGGATGAGCGTTCCTTGGATAAACGATTGTTTTGTCAAGGGACCGACCTTCTTTCTTCCTGGATGGGCTTGTATTCCCGTGCGTTATTAATGGATATGCACAACCTGTCCAAGAGCATGCAACAATTTTTAGAGCGCGCCGCAGGTACGAAAGGCAGGAAAACGATCCGGGACAGCGAATAGGTACAATAACGAGGCTGCGCACGCGGGAGGGTTACAAGATGGAAAACGACAGTTGGAAACAGGATCGCAGCGGCGGCAAGGGTCCGGATGCCATGGAAGCGGGGGCGGAGCACGCCTCCGCTCCAGAAACAGAACCGGGAGCCGGGAACGAGCATACGGGCAGTTCAAAGTCTCGGAATCCGGAAGAAGACGGGGCGCGGGAAGCTGCAGCCGAAAAGCCGCTTACAGAACCGGCCCCTTATATGGAACTTTTTTATTCCGAGAGGGAAATCGGCGATCACCCGCAGGACCCGACGGTGGAAGAGAAGGTTCCAGCCTCGCGTTCACCTGAGGATAAGGAATCGGCCGGTCCGAAGCCGGATGAGCCTCAGGATGAGCCCGGTTTGGCCTCGGCTGAGGATCACGAGGAGGAGTGCGAGCCCGAAGCGGTCGATCTGCCGGAGCTTTGGATGAAACACATGGAATCGGAACCGGACCCTGAACCGGAAGAAGAGCCTATGAATGATGAGGAGCTCAGCCGGGTAATCGAGGACATTTGCCTTAGCAAAGCCGAGGAGTTCCGCATGATCGGTTACGAGCAGGTGACAGGAGAGGAAATATGGGAATGCGTCAGTGACAAGTACCGTAAGACCGGCGTTCCTCCGCTGCACCGGATCGTCAACGATATTTTATCTTTGAAGGCGACGCAGTTTATGAACTGGATGACCATGAGCATATACAAGGATGCCCATCGCTAGCGAGCGGGCTTCTTTTTTCGCGCTTCTTTATGGAAAGGAAAAAAGAGGCAAATTGACTCGTTTTTCGGACGTAGGTATAATAGGAATATTGAGTATGGAAGGAGACTTTTATGGACATCAAAAGAATCGTCGCTTTTTTCGCTATCGTACTGATCGTCTTTACTGCGATCGGAGTGACGAGTCCGCAGCTTGTCAAACAAGTGAAGCTGGGGCTTGATCTGAAAGGCGGCTTTGAGATTCTGTACGTTGTGGAGCCGATTGAGCCCGGGAAGCCGGTTACCCCCGAATCGCTCAAGCAAACCGCGATCAGTCTGGAGAAGCGAGCCGACAGTCTCGGGATTGCCGAGCCGGAAGTAACAACCGAGGGAAGCGACCGTATTCGCGTGAAACTGGCCGGGGTGTCGAATGAAGAGGAAGTCAGAAAGATCATCAAAGAGCCTGCGCAGCTCACGTTCCGCGGGCCGGACGGCACGAAGGAAATGCTGGGGAGCGACTTCGTAGAGGGTGCTGCCCAAGTCGGTTTCGACCAACAGAACCGTCCGATGATTTCGATCGAAGTCAAGGATAAAGAGAAATTCCGCAAGGTCACAGAGAAGCTGCTCGGTCAACCGCTTGGCATTTATTTGGACGAGCACCAGTTGTCCGCGCCGATTGTACAGCAGGTGCTGACCGACGGCAAAGCGACGATTTCGGGCAATTATACGTATGACGAAGCCAACAAGCTGAAAGACACGATCAACCTTGGCGCGCTTCCATTGAAGCTTACCGAGAAATATACGCAGAGCGTAGGCGCTACGCTTGGCCAATTGTCCTTGCAGGAAACGGTTAAAGCCGGCCTCGTCGGTTCCGTGCTGATCCTGCTCTTCATGCTGATTTTTTACCGGGTGCCGGGCCTCGTCGCCTCGATATCGATTATCACCTACGCCTGGCTGCTGCTCGTCGTCTTCGACTGGATTCACGCGACGTTGACGCTGCCGGGGATTGCGGCGTTTATTCTCGGGATCGGGGTGGCGGTCGATGCGAACATCATTACCGCCGAGCGGATCAAAGAGGAAATCCGCAGCGGCAAAAGCATTCTTTCCTCGATGAAAGCAGGCTCGAAGCATTCGTTTAGAACGATTATGGATGCCAATATTACGAACATCATTTCCGGCTTTGTACTATTTTACATCGGTAACGGAGCCATCCGCGGATTTGCGCTTACGACGATGCTCAGCATCGTGCTTAGTGTCATCACGAACGTCTTCTTTGCGCGGTTTTTGACCTTGCTGCTCATCCGAAGCAATATGTTCAAGAAGCCGGTCTATTTTGGCGTAAAGGAGTCGGAAATCCGTGAACTCTAAAACTAAAATACTTTTCGATTTTGTCAAACACCGCAAAACGTTCTATATCATTTCGCTTCTCGTCTGTATCGTTGGCGCCGTCGTGTTGGCGGTCAGCGGTATGAACTACGGGGTAGAATTCCGGGCAGGAACGTCCATGGACATCTCGGCCGGACAAGCGATGGATAAGGCCAAAGCCGAAGAACTGCTCAAAAGTGTCGGCGTCGAAGCCGGTGTGATGACCCTTGGCGGGGACAACAACAACCGCCTGTCCATGAGGTTTAACGATATCTTGCCCGAAGCAACCCAGAAACAGATTCAGGAAAAATTCAAGGCAACCTACGGCGACAGCGTATCGCAGGAAGTTAATACCGTTACGGCGGATATGGCGATGGAGCTTCGCAACAAAGCGCTCATCGCGATCGGGGTAGCCAGCTTGGCCATTTGTCTCTATGTCACGATCCGCTTCGAGTGGCGGTTCGCGATTGCTTCGATCATTGCGATTCTGCACGACGCCTTTTTGGTCATCAGCGTGTTCGCGATATTCCGGCTGGAAGTGAACCTGCCGTTTATGGCTGCCGTGCTCACAACGATCGGTTATTCGGTTAACGATAAAATCGTCGTCTTTGACCGGGTTCGCGAAAATCTGCGCTTTGCCAAGCTGAAGACGCCGGACGATTTGGCGACCTTATTGAATGAGAGTATCTGGCAGACGATGACAAGAAATATTAATACGGTCCTTACGGTATTGATTGCCGCAGTTTGTTTGCTTATCCTAGGCAGCCCTTCCATTCAGCTCTTTGCGCTTGCGAAGATCGTCGGTCTGGCCAGCGGCGCTTATTCTTCCATCTTTATTGCAGGTCCGCTTTGGTACGATATGAAAAGTAAGGCGCTCGGCTCCAAAAAGAGCTCTGCAGCGAAAGCGTAAGATCCGCTTTTACCGAAGCCATGGTTCATCTGCGGCCGGCCGCGCGAAACGGCAAGTTTCCGCGGCCTTTCTATCAATCTCATGGAGGAGTGGCCCATGACGGAGGAACGTTACAAGCAAGCGGCAGCGGGCGCATGGATCGGCATAGCAGGAAATCTTGCCCTTGCCCTTCTGAAAGGCGTGACCGGCTATTTGGCCAACAGCAAAGCATTAATGGCCGATGCGTTCCATTCGGCGTCGGATGTCGTAGGATCGATTGCGGTGCTGGCCGGGCTTCGTGCGGCCAAGCGGCCTCCCGACGAGGATCATCCGTACGGACACGGCAAGGCGGAGCCGATAGCGGCCATTATTTTATCGGTACTGCTGCTTGTGGTCGGCGTGGAAATCGGCATTTCGGCTGCGAAATCGATTTATGGCGGCGTACACGAACCGCCGGAAGGCTTCGCGCTGACGGTGCTCATCTTGTCCATCATTGTCAAAGAAGCGATGTTTCAATACAAGTTCCGGCTTGGGAAGAAGCTGGCTAGTCAAGCTCTGATCGCTAACGCTTGGGAGCACCGCTCCGACGTATATTCCTCGATTGCCGCGTTTGTCGGGGTCGGGGGCGCGATGCTCGGTTCCTATTTCGGAACTCCTTACTTGTATTACCTGGACCCGGTTGCGGGTCTGGTCGTTGCGGTTATGGTGCTTCGAATGGGATACCGTTTATTGATGGATTCGGTTCACAGCACGATGGACCATGTACTGCATCAAGAAGATGCGGCAGATTTGCTGGAAACGGTACAGCGCATTAAAGGTGTTATCGCTGTGGATCAATTGCGGGCGCGGGAACACGGCCATTATGTCATTGTCGATGTGAAAATCAGTGTCAATCCGCGCATTTCAATCCAGGAAGGGCATGACATTGCCAAAATCGTCAAGTATACGCTTATGAAACGATTTTTGCACGTTTCCGATGTGTTCGTTCACGTCAATCCGTATGATGCAGGTTATCCTTACAAGAGTGCGGATTCGGAGCCTGACGATATGCCTACGGTGCTTCACTAAGAGGAATAGGGGGAACGGCCGTCATGCTTCAGGCGAAAGCAAGATGGAATATCGGCGCGGCAGACGGCATAGCGGCTGAAAGGTTGGCGGAAGAGCTTAATCTGCCGCCGATCATTTCAAAACTGCTCGTTGTCCGGGGAATAACAGATTCCACACAGGCCGCTCATTTTTTAAACGGAGGAACGGATCAGACGTACGATCCGTTCCTTTTAGATGGTATGGAACAAGCGGTGGAACGAATTCGAAAAGCGATCGACAACGGGGAGCATATTCGTATCTACGGCGATTACGATGCGGACGGTGTCAGCAGCACGACGCTGATGGTTCATCTGCTGCGGCAGCTCGGCTGCACGTTCGATTATTATATTCCGCATCGCGTTCACGAAGGCTACGGTCTCAACACCGCTGCGCTTTACGCGGCGAAGAAACAGGGCGTCGGGCTGATCGTAACGGTCGATACCGGAATTAGCGCCGTGAAGGAAATCGCACATGCAAACGAGTTGGGGATCGATGTCATCGTCACGGATCATCACGAGCCGCCGGAGGTGCTCCCGGAAGCTTACGTACTGATCAATCCGAAAAAGCCGGGTTGTCCGTACCCTTTCAAGCAGCTTGCAGGGGTGGGCGTCGCTCTAAAGCTCGCACAAGCGCTGTTAGGCCGTTGGCCTGAAGAGCTGTTGGAATTTGCCGCCATCGGTACGGTGGCCGATCTTATGCTATTGACAGACGAAAACCGGATTATCGTAAAGCAAGGCTTGGAACGTATGAGATCGACATCAAATTATGGCATTCGAGCACTGCTGGAAATAGCGGGCATTCCGGTTCGGGAGGTTACCTCGGCGCATATCGGATTTGCCTTGGCGCCCCGCATCAATGCAAGCGGCCGTCTGCTCAGCGCAGATACGGCGGTCAGGCTGCTGACAACGACGAGCGAACAGGAAGCGGATCGGCTGGCATTCGAGCTGGATCAGTTGAACAGGGAACGGCAGCGCATTGTCGACGAAATGGCCAAGCAGGCCGTAGACATGGTCGAAAAACGAAAAGCGAACGGCGGACTGCCCGATGCTATCGTACTGGCTCATGAAGAATGGAACGTCGGTGTGATCGGCATCGTTGCCTCCAAGATCGTCGACCGTTTTTACCGGCCTACCATTATTTTGAGCATTGATCCGGAAACCGGTATGGCCAAAGGCTCTGCACGTTCGATCGCCGGCTTCGACATGTACCGCGCCTTAACGCACTGCTCGGATTTCATGGATCATTACGGGGGTCATCCGATGGCGGCTGGCATGACGCTTGCAAGGGATCATTTGCCGGAGCTCAGCCTTCGGTTGGAGGAGCTGGCGAAAGAATGGCTGACGCCGGATGATTACATACCGCAGCTGGATGCGGATCTGGTCTGCGATTTCAGCGATGTAACCTTGGAAAGCATCGGACAGCTGGAGCGGCTTGGACCGTTCGGGATGGGGAACCCGTCCCCGCGTTTCGTGTTCGGCGGTCTTGCTTTAAATGACATGCGCACGATGGGCAAGGAGCAGCAGCATTTGAAGCTGTCGCTCCGTTCCGCGCAGGATGAGACGGCCGCCGCGATGGATGGGGTCGGATTCGGCAAAGCTTCTTTGTCGGAATGGATATCGCCGTCGGCACAGCTTGAAGTGCTCGGGGAGCTATCGATCAACGAATGGAACGGAGTACGCCGTCCGCAAATTATGATCCAGGACGTGCGCGTGCCGGAAATACAGCTGTTCGATTGGCGAGGGGCTCCGAAGCCGGAAAAGAAGCTGGCGGAGCTCTGCGAACGGCTTGAACGGCATCATTCGGGGCAGCATGGCTCTTTGCCTGCCGTCATCGTGTTTGGAGAGGCGGTTCCGGCACCGCTTCAATCCTCTCCTGCCCCATACACGCTGTGGTGTTCCGACATTCACGGCCGGTTTCGGCCTGCGAACGAACACGCAGGACTTACGGCATTATCGGGGGCTTCGGACGTGTTCATTTACTCCCTCCCGCAGAGGATCGAGCAGCTGCACGCGCTGGCCGTCGAAGCGTCCTCTGCGCAGCGGTATTACGCTGCGTTCGGAGGCACCGAAGAGGATAAGCAAGGCAGCATCATGCCGGGCCGTGAGATGTTCAAAGCCGTATACGGCGCCGTCATGGCATTGCGGCCGGAAGCCGCGAACCGGCCCGCGGGCGGACAGATTGTCCAGGCGATTGCGAGACGTTGCGCGCTTTCACCGTATCTCGTCTTGTTTATATTGGACGTTTTTACCGAGCTTGGCTTGATCAAATCGGAAGGGGAAGGGTACAGTGTAGTGCCCTCCTCCGAGAAAAAAGATTTATCCGCCTCGCTGCTTTACCGCAGCCGTTCGAAACGGCTGGACGTAGAGCAGGAGCTTCTGTACTGCTCCGCAAAGGAGCTTCGTTTAAAGCTTCTGAGGGGATCGGAACCCAATCATTCCATGATGGAGGAAATCGTATGAACTTCAAAGATTATATTCGCGTTATCGAAGACTTCCCACAGCCGGGAATCAGCTTTAAGGATATTACGACATTGCTGAGAGACGGCCAAGCCTACAAAGCCGTTATTGAAGAGCTTGCCCGCCGCTTGAAGGACAAAGAGATCGATTGCATCGCCGGACCGGAAGCGCGCGGTTTCGTAATCGGCGCGCCGCTCGCGATCGCACTGGGAGTCGGCTTCGTGCCGATCCGCAAAAGCGGAAAGCTGCCGGGGGCGACGATTGAGGCAGATTATGCATTAGAGTATGGAAAAGACAAGCTTGCGATGCATAACGATGCGATTGTTCCGGGACAAAAAGTGCTGATCGCCGACGACTTGCTGGCCACAGGCGGTACGATTGTGACCTCGATCAACCTGATCAAGCAGTTGGGCGGTGAAGTGGTCGGAGCAGCGTTCCTGATCGAGCTGTTGGAGCTTAACGGACGGGAGAAGCTGGACGGGGTCGAAGTATTGTCGCTCGTGCAGTATTAAACTCATGGAAAAGCGGCCTGAAGGAATCAAATTCCTTGGGCCGCTTTTTTATCAATGAAAGATTTCGCAGCTTAAGGGCGGTGGACTGTTTTAACATGATCGATATGCATAAACATCGACGCGCCGCCGGAAGTAATGACTTCGATAATGGGAGTGTCGACGGTTTTTAACAGCCCTATTTTGCCAGGGTTTTCTCCCAGATTCAATACGACAAACTCCCCCTCTAGTTTTTTCAATTGTTGATCGATCGTTCGCGCCAGAGCCATAGTCGGTGTGCTGACCGGAAAGGAAGTCGGATTCATGGCATAAGGCGTTGCATTCGGACTGTAAGGAATCAAATATTTTAAATGCCGCATCGCGATCACAACGGAGTGAAAAACCGGCGATTGAAAGACGAAAAAATCGTTCATGATGCTCGTTACGTATCCGTGAATCGATTGATTCCCCGTTATATACAATTCGGTAAACATGCCTTTGGCGTTCATCAGCACTTTTCGATACGACAAATCTTGAGACGGGTCCCATGAAATCCCCGAAAATTCTACAACAGCCTCTTGTTTGACAAAGAGAGACATTTGCTGCAGATGCAGGAGCGGGAGGTAAAGAAACCTTTCCCCATCGTGAAGTACCATAATATCGCTGCCGATATCAATTAATAAACCACGGACACAATCCCTTTTGCCGGAGACGGACAATTCGACGTATTGGTTGATGTACGAGCGCATCGTTTTCATATGACACACCTCCTTATAACCTTTTCGCAATACTTAAGTGAAAGCGATGTCTCCAAAATGGCCGCCTGGGGCCGCCAAAAGTGCCAGTGACTGCTTAACATCTGCGCGCCCGGGCTTTCGGTGCCTTGTCCGCGGCTTAAAGGAAAGGAGGTGTCCAAAAGTTAAATCCTTGTGATCCTCCGCTGCGAGTACCACTGCGGCTGCTGCGGTGACTCCGATGGCTGCGGTTACTTCGATTGCTCCGATGGCTACGATCGCTGCGGTCACTGTGATGGCTGGGGTTGCCGCTGCGGCTGCTCTTATTGCTTTTATTGCTGCCTGATTTTGCAATTGCATTTCCATTTTCGTTCCCGTTTTTGTTTCCACGGCTTTTCAGTGCGACGGTAACGCTCTTAATATGGAGGAGAGGGACGCGAACAAGTTCGTTGTTAATAACGACGATAACATGGTCCGATGTGACATCGGAAATAATTCCTTCCAGTTTTCCCGAACCTCCCCGGTTAATCTTCACGAAGTTGAGGCGAAGCTCTTGCAGCAAATGATTAAAGCTGGAGGCTTTGATATGCGTCGTGACCGATCCGTTCGTCCCCGAGCTTTTTTGGTTGTGGGACTGCGAAATGCTCTTCACATGAGTCGTATTTACATAGACGGCACCATCTTCTGTACTTAAGGCCACATAGCTGGGATGAACTCCGATCAATTTACCGGTAACGGCGTCCGGCCCTCCCTGGTTAATTTTTACTTCTGAACCGATCAAACTTTTAAACGTGCTGTTATCCGCCATGATACATTCCCCTCCGAGTAATAATGGTTTTTCCGATTCCCTGAATGGATGCCCCGCTGACGGCTTGTCACCGAATTGCCAATTTACCGCATGGGCGCCAACCTCCTTTCATTTGTCGACGGAGCTGATTTGTAATTTATTTATATGTATCTCGCATCTTTCGGTATAGTCTGAAATCTAGTTGTCTCTTAGTTTCCACTAGTATCTTGGGGCATGGACATATTGCCGGCAGATTTGGAGGGCAAGGCGAAAGCGCGCTTTTTCAATAATTAGCGTTTGTCCATGGCAACGTCGTCACCGCAAGCATAATCTAAAACTATCAGTAGGAAAGAGGTAGTTCTGCTCTATGAATCCTGTACTTCTCAATGGTGACCCATGGTTTTGGGGTAGAAATGAAGGCAATTGAGGCTGCCGCAGCGGGCGGAACTAACGGTAATGAGCGTCAAACACCATCGGGCGTAGGCAAGACAAGGCAATCGCCGCGACTGAGCTGTTTGCGAACGCATACCGTAAAGTAGCACAAAAAGTCTATCCACAAGGGTAGGCTTTTTGCTTTGTAGAGAAAGGCGGAAAGTCGATGGTTGCAGAACTGCTTGTGAGGCACTTGGTAATTGGCGAGCAGCAGTTGAAAAAGCTGCAAAAAAACGTCTGGAGCAACCGCTTCGTTCAAGGAAGCATGGTGACCGAGGGAACAAAAACGGAGATCCAGGTTCGCTACCGGGGCGGACATACGCGCGACTATCCGAAACGTTCCTACGAAGTGGTTCGTGGCGGGAAAACGTACCATTATAATGCCGAGTACGACGATCCTTCATTGATTCGGAATGCATTGTCGTTTCGTTTTTTCGAGTGGATCAGGGTGGCTTGTCCTCGAACCAGACATTGCCTGCTGCGGCTCAACGGGCAAAATTTAGGGATGTATCTGGAGATCGAAGGGGTCGACCGTTATTTTTTCCGAAGACGGGGAATCTCGGTTCAGGCGCTATTTTATGCCGTAAACGACAATGCGAACTTTAGCTTGTATTCGGACGATTCGAGCCGCAAAAAATCCTCGTTATTTTCAGGGTACAAGCAAATGATCGGATCCTCGGATGACCGGAGCAAGTTCACGTTGTTTATCCGCAAGCTGAATACGCTCGGCTCGGACAGCTCTAAAGCGGTATTATCGTATCTGCAGCTTCGCTTGGACATCGACAATTACCTCCGCTGGCTGGCAGGGGCCGTTTTAACCGGAAATTATGACGGCTTCGATCAGAACTACGCCATATACCGACACCAAAAAACACAAAAATACCGAATCATTCCATGGGATTACGAAGGCACCTGGGGGAGGAACTGCTTCGGCAAACCGTGCGGCAGCGATTTGGTGCGTGTGACGGGCTATAACCGGCTGACCCGTACCTTGCTGAAATTTCCGGCCGTCCGGAGCAAGTATAAAAAGCTGCTTGCGGGCATGCTGAACGACCCGTTCACGGTAAGAAGAATCATTCCCGTCGCCCACGCCATGCACAGCGCGATAAGGCCTCATGTGGTGTGGGATACGGCCCGTAAATGGTCGGTTTCAGAGTTCGAGGGCGAAGTATGGATGATTCGCAGGTACATCGAAGAACGCCGAAGGCTGGTAGCCGATGCGCTGCGGGATTTGTAGCCGTCAGCGTACGCGGAGCGTGTACAATTGTTCGCTTTGCGCGCAATATGTCGGTTTGTCCCGCAAATTCTTGACGCAGCCCCCGGTTCAAGGGCATAATGGATTAAAATCAAATTGAGGGAATGGATGAACGGATGGGGATAGAGCAGCTTCTTGCGAAGGCATCCACATATGTGAAAGAAAATGACCTGAAACGAATCCGGGAAGCTTATGAATTTGCGGATCAGGCGCATTACGGCCAAGTGCGCAAATCCGGAGAGCCCTATATATTGCATCCGCTTGCCGTAGCGGACATTTTGGTTAACATGCAGATGGATACGACTTCCATCATTGCTGCGCTGCTCCATGACGTGGTGGAGGATACGACGGTATCGCTCGAAACGGTGCATGAAAAGTTCGGCGCCACCTGTGCGATGATCGTCGACGGCCTCACTAAACTCGAGAAAATCAAATTCAAGAGCAAGGAAGAGCATCAGAACGAAAACTACCGCAAAATGTTCGTCGCCATGGCACAGGATATTCGCGTCATTCTTATTAAATTGGCGGACCGCCTGCACAACATGCGAACGCTCAAGCACCAGTCGGAGGAAGCGCAGCGGCGCATCGCGGACGAGACGCTGGAGATCTTTTGCCCGATTGCGCATCGTCTGGGGATATCGGCGATCAAGTGGGAGATGGAAGACATCGCCCTGCGATACTTGAATCCCCAGCAGTATTACCGCATCGTGAACCTTATGCAGAAGAAGCGCGCCGAACGGGAGCAGTATTTAAGCGACGTCATTGCGTCGGTAGGCGAGAAGCTGCAGGAGATGGGGATCGACGGCGACATTTCGGGACGACCCAAGCATATTTACAGCATTTACAAAAAGATGACGGTGAAAAGCAAGCAGTTCAATGAAATCTACGATCTGCTGGCGCTGCGGATTATCGTCGACAATATTAAAGATTGCTACGCCACGCTAGGGATCATCCATACGCTGTGGAAGCCGATGCCCGGCCGTTTCAAAGATTATATCGCCATGCCGAAACCGAACATGTATCAATCGCTGCATACGACGGTCATCGGTCCGAAAGGCGAACCGTTGGAAGTTCAGATCCGCACGTTTGAGATGCACCGCACCTCGGAATACGGGGTCGCTGCGCATTGGGCCTATAAAGAAGGCACGTCTGTCCCGTCAGGCAGCTACGAAGACAAAATGCATTTTATCCGCGAGATTCTTGAGCTTCAGAACGATACGCAGGATGCGCAGGAGTTCGTCGAGTCGCTCAAAATGGACTTTTTCACCGATCTGGTGTTCGTCTTTACGCCGAAAGGGGAAGTCATCGAACTGCCTGCGGGCTCGGTCCCGCTCGACTTTGCTTACCGGATTCATACGGAGGTCGGAAACCGTACGATCGGCGCCAAAGTCAACGGTCGCATCGTCCCGCTCGACCACAAGCTGAAAACAGGCGATATTATCGAGATTTTGACGTCCAAGCATTCGTACGGACCAAGCCAGGATTGGGTGAAAATCGCTCAATCGTCGCACGCCCGGACTAAGATCCGCCAATGGTTCAAAAAAGAGCGCCGCGAAGAAAACGTGCTCAAGGGCCGCGAAATGATCGAGCGCGAGCTGAAAAGGCTCGGCTACGACGTTCCTGCGCTGACGAAAGACGACGAGATGCTGGAGGTCGCCCGGAAATTCAACTTTAACGAAATTGAGGACATGCTGTCGGCCGTCGGCTTCGGCGGCATCACCGCGGCCCAGATCGTCACCCGTTTGACCGAGAAGGTTCGCAGGGAAGCGGAGGAAGCCCAGCAGCAGGCGTTGCTTACGTCCGAGGTTAAGGAAATGAAAGCGCCGGTGTCGGATAAGGAGCGCAAAGGCCGTCCGACCGGAGGGGTCCGGGTCAAAGGAGTGGACAACCTGCTCGTGCGGTTTGCCCGCTGCTGCAATCCGGTACCGGGCGATGCGATTATCGGGTATATTACACGAGGACGGGGAGTATCCGTTCACCGCTTGGACTGTACGAACATTCCTTCGCCGGAGTGCAGTGACGAAGGAAATCGCGTGATCGAGGTCGAGTGGTCGGACAACATCGAGGCAAATTATAATGTCGAGATCGAAATTACGGGTCACGACCGGCGCGGACTGCTGAACGAAGTGCTGCAGGTCGTATCGGAATGCAAAACGGTCATTTCCGCCGTTTCCGGCCGCTCGGATAAAAATAAGATGGTGGTCATTCACATGACGATCCTGATCCGCAATATCGATCATCTTCATTCGGTCGTGGAAAAAATCAAGCGGATCAAGGACGTTTATTCGGTACAGCGCATTATGCAGGCTTAGGGCCCGGAAAATGGCCCGAAAATTTTAATTTTGAACGGGGTCAGGACGTTTATGAGAGTGGTACTGCAAAGAAGCAAAGCGGCACAAGTGACGGTGAACGGTGAAACGGTAGGCCGTATCGACCACGGCTTGGTGCTGCTTGTCGGCATTGCGGAGGGCGATACCGAGGAAGATGCCCGGTACGTTGCCGATAAAATAGCGGGCCTGCGCATATTTGAAGACGATCAAGGAAAAATGAACCATTCGGTGCTTGAGACCGGGGGCCAGGTGCTGTCCATCTCTCAATTCACCTTATACGGGGACTGCCGGAAGGGAAGACGGCCCAATTTCATGGCGGCCGCTCGCCCCGAGCTTGCGGAGCCGCTTTACGAACGGTTTAACGATATGCTGCGCGAAGCGGGTCTTCATGTGGAGACCGGACGGTTCGGGGAAATGATGGACGTGTCCCTCGTCAACGACGGACCGGTCACGCTCATCGTCGAAAGCAAGCAGGTTTAGCGTCCGATAAAGGAGCCGCATGCGCAGCGGCTTCTATCCGGAGCTATTCAAGAGACTTCGGCATACGAATAAGCAAGGCTTAGACGGGAGACAATGAGAAATAAGCCTGCGCACGATTTCATCTTGTGCGGCTGCCCGACATCTAAGGAGCCTATGCCTATTATGTACCGATCGCCGAAAGAACAAAGCATACTGATGCCGGAACTGCAGCTTGGTTCCGGCGGTCTGGCGGAGGCGGCGGCATTGCAATCGTCCGGCATGGACGATACGGAAATCCGTGCCGATTACTCTTCTTCCAGCGAGCAGTTGAAGCGGACGGCGCGCAAACCGTTCCGCTGACCCAAAAGACGGGCCGTTTTCGTAGATTGAGCGAAAGCGGCCCGTTTGTTTCATTAAACAGCCAAATATGCTAAACTATTGCTAGTTTTGTTCCAATATGAAACTTCTTGCGCAGAAGTCCCGTCTTATAAGTGTGACGAAGCATTTGTTTCGGCGTCCGGCGGCGGACCTGCACAGACGATTAACGGAGGATGGAATGTTTGAAAATCGATTTTGCTCCAATATGAAACTTCTTGTGCAGAAGTCCCGTCTTATAAGTGTGACGAAGCATTTGTTTCGGCATCCGGCGGCGGATTCGCACAGACGAATAACGGAGGATGGAATGCATTGAAAATCGAATTCGAGCGTGTCGGTTTCGGTAAACAGGCTAATGAGCTGTTTCATATAGGCAAGCTTTTTTTCGAAGAGGTCGAAGCGGTCTATGAGAGAACAGACGATGCACGCCTTCATATTCGCGTCGAGGTGGAGGCCGATGAAACGAAGCGTGTGATCAGAACCAAGGTCGGATTGACCGACCGGGAGACGGGCGCCGCTTACGAAACCGATCATGAGCGGGCGATGGATGCGCGGGACGCCGGGCATAAACGCACCGTCAAGCGGGCGGTCGGCTATGGGCTGCTTCAGGTGCTTCGCGAGTATACCGGGCTGGAACAGGCATGGGGGATTTTGACCGGCGTGCGTCCGACCAAGCTGATGCATAACATGATGATGAAGCAACCGATTGAAAGCTGCAAGCAGACGCTGCGAGACGAGTATCTCGTCACCGAGCCGAAAGTGGAGCTGCTTGCCGGAATAGCCGAACGCCAGTTGAAAGTGATCCCTGATTTGTTCCATTTGGACCGGGAAGTAAGCATTTATCTCGGAATCCCGTTTTGTCCGACCAAATGCGCTTATTGTACATTTCCGGCCTACGATATTCGCGGGAATAACGGGTCCGTCGAGGCGTTCCTGAAAGGACTGCATTACGAAATTCGCGAGATGGGCCGCTGGATGCGGGAAGCCGGAATCGGCATCACAACGATTTACTGGGGTGGAGGAACGCCAACGAGCATTACGGCCGAGCAGATAGATGCGCTGTTCGTCACGATGCACGAATCGTTCCCGGCGATGGACCGTGTCCGCGAGCTAACCGTCGAGGCCGGCCGTCCGGATACGATTACCGAAGACAAGATCGAAGTGATGAAACGTTGGAAGGTCGATCGCATCAGCATTAATCCGCAGAGTTTCACCCAAGCGACGCTTGATGCGATCGGACGGCACCATACGGTGACGGAAACGATCGAGAAATTCAAGCTCGCGCGAAAGCTCGGGTTGAACAACATCAACATGGACCTGATTATCGGGCTGCCGAACGAAGGAATGGCCGAGCTGCAAAGGACGCTCGATCAAACAGCCGAGCTGCTGCCGGAATCGCTAACGGTTCATACGCTATCCTTCAAGCGCGCTTCCAAGATGACGAAGAACAAAAGCGAGTACGAAGTGGCGGAGCGGGATGAAATAGCCGAGATGATCCGCACTGCCTCCGAGTGGACGGAGCGGCACGGGTACAAACCGTATTACATGTATCGGCAGAAAAACATTTTGGGCAATCAGGAGAACGTCGGCTATTCGCTTGAAGGCTTCGAGAGTCTGTACAACATTCTGATGATGGAAGAGCGTCAGACGATTATCGGACTCGGCTGCGGCGCGGTAAGCAAGGTGCTTTTTCCGAAGGTCGAGCATGAGGACGGCTACGAGCAGCGCATCGAACGGTTGCCGAACCCGAAGGAGCCCTCCTTCTACAACGAGGCTTATCAAGAGTATGTCGACAAAAAAATCAGGCTGCTTAACGATGCTTACGGCGTTCCGGCCGGCCAGCCGTTGTAAGGCGGCGTAACGAATCATGCTACGTTTTAATTTCAAATGATCAGGCATAAATCATAACATGGCAGAGGTGTATTATGGCAGGGAAAACGAAAGGATACGTACTAGTAATCGCGCTAATCGTTCTAATTGCGGCTGGCGCCGGTGCTTGGCATTATTGGAAAACAGGGGGAACAAAAGCCGGAGCGGGGAAAGTTGAACGAAAAGCCGCCCAGAAGCTGGAAGCAGTGAAAACGGTAAGTACTCCGAAAGACAGCTATGACCTTATCGTGGCCGGGACCGACCCTGAGGGAGTGGCGGCAGCCGTTTCCGCGGCGCGCAACGGCCAGAAGACGCTGCTGGTTGACGGAAAAGACCGCGAGATCTTGGGCGGACTGATGACACTCGGATGGCTGAACAGCTTGGACATGAACTATGAGCCGGACAATGGTGTTCTTCAATCACGTGAAATACTCAACAAAGGTATATTTTCGGAATGGTACGGCAAAATCGAAGGAGATTCGTTCGATGTCGTGACGGCTGCAAATGTCTTTAACTCGCTGGTAGCCGCGGAGAACAATATCGACGTGCTGCTGAAGGTCAAATCGATGGAGCCGATCACTTCCCCTTCCGGAACGGCTTCCAAAATCACGGGCATGAAGCTGACGTTGGCCGACGGCAGTGTCAAAACCGTCCAGACCAAAGCGCTCATCGATGCGACGCAGGATGCAGACATTGCCGCAGCCGCCGGAGTTCCTTATACGACAGGGCGCGAAGATCTCGGCGACAAGAAAGCGCGCATGGCCGTGACGCTCGTCTTCCGGTTGAAGAACGTTACGCCGGATGTATGGGAGAAGGTCCGCAAGCGTCTGCAAGGAGATAACGACGACGGAACAGGCGCGAACGAAATGAGCGCTTGGGGCTACAAAGAGATGAAGGATTATCCCGCGGTCAATAAAAATCGCGTGCGGATGCGGGGGTTGAATATTGGACGTCAGAACAACGATACGATGTTGATCAATGCGCTGCAGATTTTCGGAATCGACGGAACCGACCCAAAGTCGCGTGAAGAAGCATTTAAGCTCGGCAAGGAAGAGCTTCCTAATATTGTGAAATACATGCAGGAGAAATACCCAGAATTTGCCGGAGTCGAAATGGACGCCACAGCGCCCGAGCTGTATGTGCGCGAAACGCGTCATATTCAAGGTGAATACCGCCTCAGCATTATCGACGTGCTCGAAAACCGCGATCAATGGGACCGCGTCGGTTTCGGCTCCTATCCGGTCGATATTCAGCGCATGTCGCCTGAGGACAACGGTGCGGTTGTGAACCGGCCTCAGCAATACGCTGTGCCGTTCCGAAGCATCGTGCCGCTGAAAGTCGACGGGCTGCTGGTCGTCGGGCGCGCGGCGAGCTTCGATTCGCTCCCGCACGGGTCCGCACGCGTTATTCCGGTCGGCATGGCGGCCGCCGAAGCGGCCGGAGCGGCAGCGAAAATCGCGGCGGACTCCGGAATCACGTTCCGGCAAATGTCCGCCAACAAGGAAGCCATTGCGAAGCTTCAGGATACGCTGAATAATCAGGGCATGGCACTGAAACCGTTCAGCATCAAGGCGCAGCCGTTCATGGAGCATAAAGCGTATGAAGGCTTGAAGGTGGCGGTCACGCTCAGTCTTGCGACAGGCGGATACGACAACAACTTTGCGCTGGACAGCAAGTCCAACCAGCAGCGGTTTGTCAATCTTCTCTTGAACATGCGCAAATTCAAGCCCGAGGCGATGGCTGGGAAACCGGGAGAGGCGCTCGTCAAAGGCACCGATCCGAAGACGCTGCCGGTTACGCTGGACCAAGCGGCGCACATGATCGCCCTCGCGCTAAAGGTGGAAACGTCACCCGAACAAGCGCTGCAGACGCTACAGAGCAAAGGATTGCTTGCTGCCGCGACATTGGATGTCATCGCGAACAAGAAGGAGCTGACCAACGGCGATTCGTATATGCTGATAAAAGACGTATATAACGCGCTGAAGGCGGCAAAATAATCCGAATGAAAATTTGCAAGCAAGCGCATGTTTTTTCTTGACTTTGAAAACCTTCGCGGGTAGAATAAATTCTAATTCCATGTCATATCTTGTAGATCCATTGATGGGACAAAGTAATTCGAACCTTGCATATCCAGAGAGGGAAGCCTAGGCTGCAAGCTTCCTTATGCGAATCGGACGAACAGACCTCCCGGAGGACGAACGGGGAACCCCGGCCAGACGAAGGCGTTTATAGCCAGTGCCGGATAGTAGTCGTTTGCGGCAGGCGGACGTTAACCGCTTGAAGAGTGTGAGCGAGCTGTTTTGCTTAAGCCGGGGTCGGCAATGGCAAGCTCGTCCGAATCGTGGGTGGTACCGCGGGAGACTTTAGGCAAGTACAATCTCTCGTCCCTGAATTTGTTCAGGGGCGGGAGTTTTTTATTTATTTGTGCTGAAACGCGACAGAAAGGAGTCTGGGCTTACATGAGCATCCAAAAACCGAAGGGCACGCAGGACCTGCTGCCCGGCGAAATCGAGAAATGGCATTATATTGAGGCGAAGGCCCGGGAGTTGTGTCAGCGTTTCAATTTTGGCGAGATCCGTACGCCGATGTTCGAGCACACGGAGCTGTTCCAGCGCGGCGTAGGAGAGACGACGGACATCGTCGAGAAGGAAATGTACACCTTCCTCGACAAAGGGGACCGCAGCATTTCGCTTCGCCCGGAAGGAACGGCCGGGGTCGTTCGTTCTTATGTGGAGAACAAGTTGTACGGCGAGCCGGATGTCAGCAAGCTGTATTATATCGGCCCGATGTTCCGCTACGAGCAGCCGCAGGCCGGCCGCTACCGCCAGTTTCACCAATTCGGCATCGAAGCGTTCGGTTCAGTGGACCCGAGCCTCGATGCGGAAGTTATTGCGCTGGGCTATACGTTCTATAAAGAGCTCGGGTTAAAAGACGTCACGGTGGAAATCAACTCCGTCGGCAACCCTGCTGTACGGGCTGTGTACCGCGAGAAAATTCAGCAGTTCTTCGCTCCGGTGAAGGATAAGCTGTGCAAGGACTGTCAATCGCGTTACGACCGCAATCCGATGAGGATTCTCGACTGTAAGGTCGATCAGAAATACGGCGAAGGCGCACCGACCATTCTCGAATACTTGGACGAGGAATGTCAGACGCACTTCCAGGCGGTGCAAGAATATTTGACCGCGATGGAGATACCGTTCCGCATCAATCCGCGCCTGGTTCGGGGGCTGGACTACTACACGCACACCGCGTTCGAGTACAAAGCGGCCGGAATCGGCGCGATCGATACGATCGGAGGCGGCGGGCGTTATAACGGCCTTGTCGGACAAATCGGCGGTACCGACCAGCCGGGCGTCGGCTTCGGGCTCGGGATGGAGCGTATCCTGCTTGTACTGCAAGCGCAGGGGGTCGATATTCCGGCGGCTAAACCGTTGGATGTGTACTTGATCGGCCTTGGCGAAGCCGCAGAGTGCGAGTGTGTGAAGCTGCTGCAAAATGTTCGTCTGGCGGGGCTGTCGGCGGAAAAAGACTATTTGGGCCGCAAAATCAAAGCGAAAATGAAATCGGCCGACCGGTACAATGCAGCTTACGTCGCCATTCTTGGCGAAGATGAGCTCGCAAGGGGCGAGATTACTTTGAAAACGATGGCTACCGGCGAACAAGAAACGCTGGCTCTCTCCGATCTCGTGCAGACGCTGCGCGAGCGAACTGGGCAAGTTTAACGATAAAATGGAGGTAACAAACACCATGACGACGATGTTAAAAACGCAGCATTGCGGCACTTTAAGCAAAGCAAATGTAGGAGAGACGGTTACGCTGAACGGTTGGGTGCAGCGCCGCCGCGACCTGGGCGGGGTATTGTTCATCGATCTGCGCGACCGGAGCGGAATCGTGCAAATCGTATTTAATCCGGCTTTTTCCGGCGAAGCGCTTGCGGTAGCCGATCGGGCGCGGAACGAATACGTGCTCGCGGTTCGCGGCGAAGTCGTAGAACGGGATGCGGAGACCGTCAACCCGAACCTTCCGACCGGGGAGATCGAAGTTCGCATCAAGGAGATCGAAATCTTGAATGCCGCGAAAAATCCGCCATTCTTCATCGAAGACGGGATCGAAATCGACGAATCGCTGCGTCTGAAGCACCGCTATCTCGACCTGCGCCGTCCGGAAATGCAGCGTACGTTGATGCTGCGCGCCAAAGCCGCCAAAATATTCCGCGATTATTTGGACGAGAACGGTTTTATCGAGGTGGAAACGCCGATCTTGATCAATAGCACGCCAGAGGGCGCGCGCGATTACTTGGTGCCAAGCCGTGTCCATCCGGGCGAATTTTTCGCGCTGCCGCAGTCGCCGCAAATTTTTAAGCAGCTGCTGATGGTAAGCGGCATGGAACGCTACTACCAAATCGCCCGCTGCTTCCGCGACGAAGATTTGCGCGCCGACCGCCAGCCGGAATTTACACAGGTCGACATCGAGACGTCGTTCCTGTCGCAGGATCAACTGCTCGACATGATGGAGAAGCTCGTCGTCCGCTTGTTTAAAGAAACGGCCGGCGCCGACATCGAAACGCCTTTCCAACGCATCACCTACGCGGATGCAATGGGCAAATACGGCTCCGACAAGCCGGATCTTCGTTTCGGTCTGGAGCTGCAGGACGTGTCGGACATTGTCGCCGAATCGGGCGTCCAGGTATTTGCGAACGTGATTAAAAAGGGCGGCCAGGTGAAGGCGCTCAATGCCAAAGGCTGCGCCGCCTGGAGCCGCAAGGAAATCGACGATCTTGGCGTATTCGCCGCACGCTACGGGGCCAAAGGGCTTGCTTGGATGACGTATAAAGACGGCGAGCTGAAAGGGCCGATCGTGAAATTTTTCAACGAGCAGGAGCTGGAGCAGCTTAAGCAGCGTCTGCAAGCCGAAGAAGGCGACCTGCTGCTGTTCTCCGCCGATACGAAGAAGGTCGTTGCCGACGTGCTCGGTAACCTTCGATTGAAAATCGGCCGTCAGCTGGGCCTGATCGACGACAGCAAATTCAAGTTCGCGTGGGTAGTGGACTTCCCGCTGCTTAGCTATGACGAAGAAGCGAAGCGCTATGTGGCGGAGCATCATCCGTTTACCCGTCCGAAGGAAGAAGACATGCATTACTTCGACACCGACCCGGGCCAAATCCGCGCGCAGGCCTACGACCTTGTGCTGAACGGCTATGAAGTCGGCGGCGGCTCCATGCGGATTTATCAGCGTGAAGTACAAGAGAAAATGTTCGCTACGCTTGGTTTTTCCAAGGAAGAAGCGCAGGAGAAATTCGGCTACCTGCTGGAGGCTTTCGAATACGGTACGCCGCCTCACGGAGGCGTTGCTTTCGGTTTCGACCGGCTCGTGATGCTGATTACCGGCCGCACCAATCTGCGCGAAACGATTGCCTTCCCGAAAACGGCCAGCGCAACGGACCTGTTGACCGGAGCTCCGGGTCCTGTGGATACCAAGCAGCTTGAGGATCTGTCCATTCGTTTGGCGCTCAAGCAGCCTTCCGCCAAAGCTTAAGACCCGAATAAGAGGAGTGTGGACAGTAAGCCATGCTGCATCAATTTTCCCGTACGGAGCTGGCGATCGGCCCGGAAGGGCTTGAGGTAATGAAAAATAGTACGGTGGCGGTTCTCGGCATCGGCGGCGTCGGTTCGATCGCCGCCGAAGCGTTGGCCCGAACCGGCGTCGGCCGGATCATCATGATCGATAAGGATGTCGTCGATATTACGAATGTGAACCGGCAAATTCATGCTTTGGTGACGACGGTCGGCCAGCCGAAGGCGGAGCTGATGCGAGATCGTATCCTGCAAATCAACCCGGAATGCGATGCTGTCGCCTTACGCATGTTTTATACTGAAGAAACGTATGAGCAGTTGTTCCAATATCCGTTGGATTATGTATTGGACGCTTCGGATACGATCAGTTATAAAATTCATCTGATCAAGCAATGCCTGCGGCGCAAGATTCCGCTCATTTCCAGTATGGGCGCCGCGAATAAGATGGATCCGACCCGGTTTCAGGTGGCGGATATTTCGAAGACAAGCGTCGACCCGATGGCGCGGGTAATTCGTCACAAGCTGCGGAAGGAAGGCATCAAGAAGGGCGTCAAAGTCGTTTTTTCAACGGAGGAGCCGATCAAGCCGCGGGTGGACGTCACGCAGCGGATCGTGCCGGAGAATGCCCCTGAAATTCGTAAAGCGCAGCAGCCTCCCGCTAGCAATGCGTTCGTTCCGCCGGTCGCCGGGCTGATCATGGTCAGCGTCGCTGTCCGTGACCTGCTGGCAAAGGCCGGACTGAAGTAGCATAATTAGCGATTCGGCATAAAGAAGCATCCTTTGGAACGCAGCCCCGATCAAGCATCGGATGGCCGGCTTTGTAAATTGTCCAAAGTGCTTTTATAATAAAAAGCATGGGTCACACGTTCGCAGCACATATGCGGCGTCAAGGGCCTATGCTTTTTTTTGCGAATACACAGGGATTGGCGGTCAGAGAAAACCATGGACTTATTCGATTTTAACCGAACGAACGAATATAAGCCGCTGGCGGAAAGAATGCGCCCGCAAAATCTGGAGCAATTTTTCGGACAGAAGCATTTGCTCGGCGAAGGCAAGGTGCTGCGCCGGCTCATAGAAACGGACAAGATCGGCTCCATGATTTTGCAAGGCCCGCCTTCCAGCGGCAAAACGACGCTCGCCACGATCATCAGCGGAATGACGAGCTCGCATTTTGAAAAATTGAACGGCGTCTCGCTTTCAGTCTCGGATCTGCGGGAAGTCGCCCGAAAAGCGAAAGACAATCTGAAGATGTACAATGAGCGGACGATTCTGTTTTTGGATGAAATCCACGCGCTCAAAAGCAATGTGCAGGAGTCGCTGCTGCCAATCGTCGAAGACGGAACCATTATCTTGATCGGCGCGACGACGGAAAGCATCGCACACGATATCATACCTCCTCTTGTCAGCCGCTGCCGTGTGTACCGGCTTGAAGCGCTGCAAAAAGAAGATCTGGAGCAAATTTTGCGTCAGGCATTGGCGGACCCCGAGAGAGGGCTGGGCGGGGAGTATCGGATTACACAGGACGCAATGGATTATTTATGCGATGTCTGCAATGGCGATGTAAGAAATGCCTTGATCGCCTTGGAAACGGCCGCCTATTCGCTGCACGATTCACAAACGATCGAGTTGCAAACGATTCAGGAATCGTTCGAGTCCCGGATCAATGCGATAACCCATACCGATTTTTACGACATGACGTCCGCCTTTTGCAAGTCGCTCCGCGGCGGCCAGACGGACGCGGCCATTTATTGGCTGGCGCGCATGCTGTATTCGGGTGTGGACCCGCTATACATCTGCCGCAGAATCGTCGTTCATGCGACGGAAGATGTGGGCATGGCCAATCCGACCGCGCTGCAAATCGCATTGGCGGCCAAAGATGCCGTCGAGTTTGTCGGTATGCCGGAAGCACGAATGGCCATCGCCGAAGCCGTCGTGTTCATTTGCGAGAGTCCGAAAAGCAATGCGGTCTATAAAGCAATCAACGGAGCGCTCGACTACGTCAAGCAGACGAAAGCTTACGAGGTCCCCGGAGATGTTCGCGACGGTACGAGAACTTATTCGAATCCTATCGACCATCCGAACGCCCGGAACGAATACCTTCCTCCGGAAGTGAAAGGCAAGCGATTTTATCAGCCGCAAAATAGCGGAGTGGAAGCGAAGATTTTCGCGAAATATAACAAACCTGCGGCGGAGTGAAACCGCCGGGAAGCGATAGATGGCTGACGGCGCTATATAAAAGTATATCATTTCCGGGGAAATAAGCCCCTTTAGGCTCGCTGTAACGGAGCATTTTCGCCTCTTTCCCCGGCCGGATCGGAAATTTCGACGGCGATGCGTCCGAAGAATAAGGCGCTTTGACGGATCAAGCTATTGGTTACGGGCAGAAGCAGCAGACCGATTCCTGCGTAAATAAGCGAGATTTGAAGCGAGCTTAAGTCCATCGGAATTAAACGGGCGAATAACTCTCTCTCGAAAATATCAATGCCGATCGATTGCAACAAGATCGAATAGACGATCGGAGACGCCAAAAACGCCAAGTTAACGGCTACGATCGAAACGGCAAGCGCAAACGAGATGATGCCTAAGGGCAGTTTGACGATTTGGAAAAACAGTCCTACGTAAGTTGATGGATTAGAAAGCTCCGCGCCTAGTTGGTCGAAGAGGCCTCTTTTGCCATACTGCTTAGGATTAAGGCTTTCCGTATGCACGGAATCTGTGGCAGTCGAAGGGGATTGAAGCAGCCGGGCGGCTAGCCTTGCGTCCAAAGCAGTCATATGCTTTGTAAACCGCGCTGTTACGATCATAAGCGGAAAGCCGATGAACAGTGGCATCAGTCCGATAGACAAGACGACACCGACGATTGTCAGCGTGAATCCGATAATGCCTGCGGGCAGAAGATAAAGCAAATAATAAAAGGCCCCGATAAATCCTAGTTTTTGCGTATTCAATGGTTCCACATCCTCGTATTGTTTTGAACCCTTTGACGGTTCGCGCGGCGTTTTCCCCTTCAATTATTTTCAAATTAGACATCTATGCCGCTGGCGCGGCACCATCAGAAGGATGAAAAAGGTGCCGCGTCGAACTTAGTCTTTATGGCTGGCGAAAGTAGGTCGTATCTTCTTGGTGCTACGAGCCTCTGAAATAGACAGACCACAACGACCAGGTTCACCACAGATTGTTGCTCCCACTCTAGGGAAGCACGGAGGATAGATTAATTCGAGGCGGTTGTTGCACCAGCCTTTAATCATGAAAGCCGTAAAGGATATTAGTAGAATGGAAGTAGTTTACAGTCGTTTGCGGACTGGACGTCCATAGGCGAGAACTCATCCGATATCGCCGCAGTCTCATTGACGAGCGTTCGCGAGAAGTCAATCGGGTACAAAAAGTTCTTGAAGGTGCAAACATTAAGCTATCATCGGTGGCAAGCGATGTGCTTGGTAAATCGGGACGTGCTATGATTGAGGCGATGATTCAGGGCGAAACAAGTTCCGAGTACTCGCCGAACTGGCGCAGCGTAAGCTCAAGAACAAAAAAAAGAGCTAAAACGTGCCTTGAACGGTCTAATGGGAGAACATCAGCGGCTTATGCTTGTAACCCAGCTTCGGCATATCGACTTTTTGGATCAAGAAATCGGGAAACTGGATGAAGAAATGAAGGCGCGCATGCTCCCTTTTGAGGAAGACCTGGAGTTGTTGGATACGATTCCCGAAGTGGGAAGGCGAACGGCCGAACAAGTGCTTGCAGAAATCGGAACCAACATGAAACAAACAAAAAGTTTTCTTTCTGTTAGCCCGGATCGTTTCAAAAAAACAGATGTTACCAAGTTAATTTAGTGGGAGCCCCGGTTTACACTGGACAGCTCCCTTTTGTTATACCTATATGCAGACTTACTGCAACACTTTGTCGATGACCGCGCCTCCGAGACAGACCTCCCCGTCGTAGAAGACGACGGATTGTCCAGGCGTCACCGCCTTTTGCGGCTGGTCATACACGATTTCGCAGCGGCCGCCTTCGCCGAAATGGACCGTCACGCCTTGGTCGGGTTGACGGTAGCGGAACTTCGCCGTACAGTGCAGCGGCTCTTTCGGCGGTTCGCCGGCGATCCAGTTCAAATCGGTCGCCAGCAGTCCGGTCGAGTAGAGCGCCGGATGCTTCTCGCCCTGAACGACATACAAGATATTGTTTTCCAAATCTTTGCCGGCGACGAACCAAGGTTCTCCGCTGCCGGAGCCGCCAATGCCAAGGCCTTGGCGCTGACCGAGCGTATAGTACATAAGGCCGTCGTGCTTTCCTTTTACTTCGCCTTCCAGCGTTCTCATCTCTCCCGGCTTCGCGGGCAGATAGCCGCTTAAGAACTCCTTGAAGTTCCGCTCGCCGATAAAGCAGACGCCGGTGCTGTCTTTTTTCTTCGCGGTCGCAAGTCCCGCTTTTTCAGCAATAGCCCGGACTTCCGGCTTCGGTAGATGGCCGATCGGAAACATCGCTTTCGACAGCTGGTATTGGTTCAGCGCGTGCAGGAAATACGTCTGGTCCTTGTTGTTATCGACCCCGCGCAGCAGCCGGTATTTGCCGTCCCGCTCCTCGACGCGGGCGTAGTGGCCAGTGGCGATGAAGTCGGCGCCGAGTTCGAGCGCTTTGTTCAAAAACTCCCCGAACTTGATCTCCCGGTTGCACATCACGTCGGGATTCGGCGTCCGCCCTTTGCGATACTCGTCAAGGAAGTAGGCGAACACCTTATCCATGTATGGTTTCTCAAAATTTACCGTATAATAGGGAATGCCGATTTGGTCGCAGACGCGGCGTACGTCTTCGGCGTCCTCTTCCGCCGTGCAATGCCCGAATTCATCGGTATCGTCCCAGTTCTTCATGAACACGCCGATGACCTCGTACCCTTGCTCCTTCAGAACAAGCGCGGATACGGAAGAATCGACGCCGCCCGACATCCCGAGAACGACTCGGGGTTTTGTTGTCATGATCATTACCTCGCTTCCATACCTGTACATCGTTCGTACATTAAAAGTATTATACATTCAAATCAAGAAAGAATAAAATTTTTCATGAATATGCCACGGTTTTTCTCCCAAATTACAAGGTTTTATGTTACCATAGTAACGATACAAAAATGTATGAAATGTAAACGAGGTGCTACAAGTTGAAGATTTCCACCAAAGGCCGCTACGGACTCACGATCATGATGGAGCTCGCGACGAAGTTCGGAGAAGGCCCCACCTCACTGAAAAGCATCGCAGAAAAACATCAGCTTTCCGAGCATTATTTGGAGCAATTGGTTGCTCCGCTGCGTAATGCAGGTCTCGTTAAAAGCATCCGCGGCGCATATGGCGGATATATTTTGTCCAAATCGCCCGAAGACATTTCCTCCGGCGATGTGATTCGGGTGCTGGAAGGTCCGATCAGCCCAGTGGACTTCACGGAAGAAGACGATCCGGCCAAACGCCAGCTCTGGATTCGGATCCGTGACGGAATTGCGCAGGTGCTTGATTCGACGACGCTGCACGATTTGATTTCTTACAAAGACGAAGGAAGTCAGAATGACAGCTACATGTTTTACATTTAGACCGCTTTGAAATCCTCCTAACAGATGTGGTGAAAGCTTTGGAGCTCATTTATTTAGATCACGCCGCCACAACGCCCGTACTTCCCGAAGTCGTGGAAACGATGCTTCCTTATTGGACCGGGGCGTACGGGAACCCCTCAAGCACGCATCAAGCCGGTCGGGAAGCCAGAATGGCGCTTAGCGCCGCCCGGGACCGGATCTCCGCTTTTGTCGGCTGCGCGCCGTCCGAGCTCGTTTTCACAGGGAGCGGAACGGAAAGCGACAATATGGCGCTGTTCGGTGCGGCTGAGGCGTACCGGGAACGCGGCCGGCATATCATTACGACACAAATCGAACATCATGCCGTTCTTCATGCTTGCGAGCGATTGGAACAGCTTGGATACGAAGTGACTTATGTGCCTGTGGACCGATTCGGCCAAGTTTCGCCGAACGATGTGGAAGCGGCCATTCGGCCGGATACGATCCTGATCAGCGTCATGTACGGCAACAACGAAGTCGGTACGCTCCAGCCGGTCGAAGCGATCGGACGTCTTGCCAGGGAGCGCGGCATTTGTTTTCATGTCGACGCCGTTCAAGCGTTGGCTCACGTGCCTATCAATCTTCGTGAGCTGCCGGTAGATTTGATGAGTTTTTCCGCGCATAAATTAAACGGTCCCAAAGGGGTCGGCGCGTTATATATAGCTAAAAACATTCGCGTCACACCGCTGCTCTACGGCGGCGCTCAAGAACGGAAACGCCGTCCGGCGACGGAAAATACGGCCGGCATCGCAGGCTTTGCAAAAGCCGTAGAAATTTTTGACCGGAATAGGTATGAAGTGCAACAAAAGATGGAAAAACTACGTCAAGAAATGGTCACCGCATTGGAACGGCGTCTGGCCCCCGGGCAGTTTGTCGTCAACGGTCATCCTATAGAGAAGCTTCCGCACATTCTGAATGTCAGCTTCCCCGGCATTTCCACCGAGACGATGCTGATGAATTTGGATCTTGCGGGAGTGATGGCTTCAAGCGGCTCGGCTTGTACGTCCGGCTCCTTGGAAATCTCTCATGTGCTTAAGGCGATGAGGCTGCCGGATGAGGTGACGCAATCGGCCATCCGATTCAGCTTCGGACCGGGTAATGACTCCGGGCAAATGGCAGCTGCCGCCACGGCCGTTGAAACCATTATCAGCCGCTTACGTACTAAAGGATAGGCAAATTTCGATTTGCCGGCTGGGAGAGAAGCTCGTTGAAAAAAGCGCGCGATGTTATCGGATTGCCGGTCATTTGCGTAGAGACAGGGAAACAAGTGGGCAGCGCCAAAGACCTGTTGCTGAACGAAGGCTGGGAGGTCGAGTCCGTGCTGCTCGAAGCGGGGCATTGGTTTTCAGAGGCCACGTGTATCGAGCGAAAAGACGTGATAGCGATGGGCAACGACGCTGTTACGATTGCCGCAGAACAAGCCGTCCGCCCGCTGAATCCAAGCTCCGCTTGCAGGGCGCTGCTGTTTGGCGAACGCAAGCTGAAGGGACTCCCGATCATTACCGTCAACGGGCAGCAGCTCGGGGTGATCGAGGATGTTTATTTGGATGCGGATGAGGGCATAAAGGTAATAGGTTATGAATTGACCGAAGGTTTCATCTCGGATCTAACGGAAGGGCGCAGATGGCTTCCGATGCCGGATGCGGTCAAGGTCGGCGACGACGCCTTAATTGTTCCCGTTCACGCCAGCGAAGCGCTTCAAGAAATCTTCGGACCAAAAGAAGAATAGGGTGATACCGATGTTACGTTGTCCAAATTGCAATTCCAAGGATATTGGAAAGATCGGCTCCCATCAGTTTTACTGTTGGGGCTGTTTTATCGAACTGACGGTGAACGGGGAAAAAATGTCCGTATTCCAAGTGGAGGAAGACGGCACGCTTAGCTCGCTCGACGATTTGTTTTTTGAAGAGGAAATGCCAGAGCTTCATGCCAACTAACGAGCATAATCGTATAGTCAAGCCGCTTTCCCGGATGCTTTGAACAGGCGTCCCGGGATAAGCGGTTTTTTTGTTCGCTGGGTTAAGAGCCCGGACTTGTACATATACTGTAAAAGGCAAGCTCTTCGTCAGAAGTCAGATCGAGGTAAAGGGGGGCGCTATGGACCGGTTCCCGAAACAAAGGCTGCTCGTCGGCATGATTTATACGCTGCTCGGTTTGATCATTTTGTACATGCTGCTGCAGCTCCGTCCGATGATTGCGGGTTTGTATGATTTTTTGAAAAAAATTTTGACGCCGTTCGCGATCGCGCTGATCGTTTCTTACGTACTGAATCCGGTGGTGACGCTGCTCGGCGCCCGCAAAGTGCCGCGAACGATGGCCGTGCTGCTCATTTATGCGGTTTTCATTACTTCAGCCACCGTCGTGTTGATGAATCTCATTCCGATGTTCGTGCGGCAGCTCGCGGAATTGAACGATAAGATGCCGGATGTCGCCTTTAAGGCGCAAAGTGTTGTAAACGGCTTAAACGGACTCAACTTTCTCCCGGATAGTGTACGGATGGGCATACAGCAGTCGCTTTCGAAGCTGGAGAACGGAATCTCGCTTGCAATTGCGGAATACATTAACGGGATCGGCAGTACCATCAATACGGTCTTTCTTCTCTTCATCATTCCGTTTGTCGCCTTCTATATCCTGAAAGATTTTCAACTGATCGAAAAATCGACGCTGGCCATTGTGCCCAAAACGCACCGCAAGGAAATCGTGTCCATGCTGATGGATATCGATATGGCGCTCGGCAACTATATTCGCGGCCAGTTTACCGTATGCATGATCGTCGGGCTCCTCGCCTACATCGGGTATTGGCTGATCGGCATGCCTTACGCACTGCTGCTGGCCAGTATCGTTGCGGTGTTCAACATTATCCCTTACCTCGGTCCGTTTCTCGGAGCGGCGCCGGCGCTGATCGTGGCGTCCACGATTTCCTGGAAGATGGCGCTGTTTGTCGGACTCATCAACACGTTGTGTCAAATACTGGAAGGCAATGTAATCTCGCCTCAAGTAGTCGGCCGTTCGCTCAATATGCATCCGCTTGCTATCATTTTCGCGCTGCTTGTGGGCGGGGAGATTGCCGGAATCACGGGACTCATACTGGCGGTTCCGTTTTTTGCGGTCATGAAAGTAATTCTGCAGCATGTGTTTATGTATTACATTCACCGGAAGACGACATGATTCTATTTTAGAAAAAAATTTTTTATCGGGCGAAACCAAACGACGACCTTGTGCGTATATATAAGTTGGCAGCGGCAGGGGAACGTGTCTTCGATCTCCCGCCGTTGACCAGATGCCTGTTGGTTGCACAAGACAAGTACATAATCGCGTTGATTTTCGGAGGAGCCTGTCACCAAGGGCTTCTTTTTGCTTTTTTTAGGGTTATCGGAAGAGCGGCGCGAGTTGATGACACCAACAAAATTGCATCGGAGAAAGGATTTCATTATGGATCAACAAGCTCTTATCGCTATCGGATTGTTTGCGGTAGCCTACGGTTTTATCGTATCGGAAAAAATTCACCGGACGATTGTTGCCATGATCGGCGGCATTCTGATGGTCGTTCTGGGCATCGTCAGTCAGGAAACGGCAATCCATCATATCGACTTCAACACGCTTGGCCTGCTGGTGGGTATGATGATTATCGTCGGTATTACCGCAGAAACGGGACTATTCAAATATATTGCAGTCTGGTCGGCCAAAAAGGCGGGCGGTCACCCGGTCCGGATCATGGTCGTGCTTTCGCTGGTAACGGCGGTCGGCTCGGCGTTTCTGGATAACGTGACGACCGTGCTGCTGATGGTACCGGTAACCTTTAGCATTACACGGCAGCTGCAAGTGAATCCGGTTCCTTTTCTGATGTCGCAAATTCTTGCCTGCAATATCGGCGGCACGGCGACGCTGATCGGCGATCCGCCGAACATCATGATCGGCAGCGCGGTGAAAGAACTGACTTTTATGGCCTTTATCAGCAATTTGGCGCCGATTGCGGCGATTATCCTCGCGATCACCATACCTTTCTTCGTGCTGTTTTACCGCAAACAGATTCGCACGACGGAAGAGCTGCGGCTGGGACTGATGAAAATGAACGAAAAAGCGGAAATCCGCGATCCTGTGTTGTTGAAAAAGTGTCTTGCGGTGCTTGGGCTGACCCTGATCGGCTTCTTCGTTCACCAGCTCGTCCATTTGGAGTCGGCGACCGTGGCGCTCGCCGGCGCATTCCTGCTGCTGCTGTTGACCGGCGAGCACTTTCTGGAAGAGGCGTTTCAGCGTGTCGAGTGGACGACGATCTTCTTCTTCGTCGGATTGTTCGTGCTTGTTTCGGGCTTGATTGAAACCGGCGTGATCGCCGCGTTGGCGAACTACGCGGTCGGTATAACGGGCGGCGATGTGACGAAATCGGCGGTTCTGATCCTCTGGCTCAGCGGTATCGCTTCGGCGTTTTTGGATAACATCCCGTTCGTGGCGACGATGATTCCGATGATTCAGGAAATGGGTACGATGGGGGTCAGCAACCTGGAGCCGCTTTGGTGGAGTCTTGCGCTCGGGGCTTGTCTCGGGGGGAACGGCACGCTGATCGGCGCGAGCGCGAATCTGATCGTAGCCGGTATGGCGGCAAGGGAAGGGCATCCGATTTCGTTCATGAAATTTTTCGTGATCGCCTTTCCGCTTATGCTGCTCTCGATAGCTGTTGCAAATATATACGTGTATGTGAGATATTTGATGTAACAGCAGTTGGTTAACCGAAGGAGGCTTCACCATGCTATACTACGAATACGACCGTGAGCTTCTGACCATTGAAGAGCAATCGAACGGACAAGATGTTGAGTTCCGGATGAAGCTCCATCGCCCCGATGCTGGTGTCGAGAAGGCCGTGAAGCGGATTCGCGATTATTTCGACGATAACGACGTGATCACGGACGTCTTATTTTACGCCCACGAAGACGGCGAGTATCAATGGATTGTCCGTCACGATTTCTACGAGGATTTCGTCATCAGCCTGTTCAGGCACCGGCTTGTCCAGCGCATGGCCTGGGAGCAGTAGACGTTTGTTGACAAGTCTGCTGCCCGAAAGATATAATTTTGATAAATAGTGCTTATTTACAGGCACAGGAAAGCGTTGATGAAATTTAAGTACGTCATAGTCCATTAGCCAGAGATAAGGTTTTGGAGGCGACGCGCGGCAAGCATGCTTGCCGTCTCGCAGTTCCAGCTGGGAAAACCTTTCTAATGAAGGATGACCGAACGCTCATTTCGGAGCGCGGATTCAAAAAGTCCGCCGGGCGGGCCCGTTATCGTCCGGACAGAGGAGATTGTGAAGGCGCATCCATGCAGCCGCACAATAACCAGGGTGGTACCGCGAGCAAATCGTCCCTGTTTCAGGGGCGTTTTTTTGTATTAAAATGAAGTGTCGGGAGGAAAATGAACCCAATGAAAGCAAGTGAAATTCGCGCAAAATGGTTGAAGTTTTTTGAAAGCAAGGGGCACACGATCGAACCCAGCGCGCCGCTCGTACCGCACAATGATCCATCGCTGCTGTGGATCAACGCAGGCATGGCGCCGCTGAAGCCGTATTTCGACGGCCGTGTCGTCCCGGAAAATCCGCGGATCGCGAACTCGCAGAAGTGCATCCGCACGAACGATATTGAGAACGTCGGCAAAACGCGCCGTCACCACACGTTCTTTGAAATGCTCGGCAATTTCTCCATCGGCGATTATTTCAAGGAGGAAGCGATCACGTGGGCCTGGGAGTTTCTGACAAGCCCCGAGTGGATCGGCTTCGATCCGAACCGGTTGTCCGTCACCGTATATCCCGAGGATACCGAAGCGTTCGAGCTATGGGCTAAAAAGATCGGCCTGCCGGAGGAGCGCATCTACAAGCTGCAGGAAAATTTCTGGGACATCGGCGAAGGTCCTTGCGGCCCGTGTACGGAAATTTTCTACGACCGCGGCGACAAGTACGGCGATCTCAGCGATCCCGAGTGCTGGCCGGGCGGGGAAAACGAGCGCTTCCTTGAAGTATGGAACCTTGTCTTCTCGCAGTTTAACCATAACAAAGACGGCAGCTATACGCCGCTCCCGAACAAAAACATCGATACTGGCGCAGGCTTGGAGCGCTTCGCTTCCATTCTGCAGGATGTCGATTCGAACTTCGACACCGATCTGTTCCAGCCGATCATTCAAAAGACGGCCCAGCTTGCCGGCGTGACTTACAAGCAAAACGAAGAGTACGACGTAGCGCTGAAAGTAATCGCCGACCACATCCGTACCGTTGCTTTCTCCGTCGGCGACGGCGTGCTTCCGTCCAATGAGGGCCGCGGCTACGTCATCCGCCGTTTGCTCCGCCGCGCGGTTCGGTACGGCAAGGTGCTCGGCATGGACAAGCCGTTCCTGTATACGCTGACCCCGATTGTCGGTGAGGTAATGGGTGTCTATTACCCGGAAGTGGTCGAAAAACGCGAATTCATCGAGAAGATCATCCGCATCGAGGAGGAGCGCTTCCACGAGACGCTGTCCGACGGCCTTGCAATTTTGGCCGAAATGGTCGACAAAACCCGCAAAGAAGGCAGCACGGTCATCAGCGGCCCGGATGCGTTCAAGCTGTACGATACGTATGGCTTCCCGTTCGATCTGACCGAGGATTTTGCCGCCGAGAAAGGGATGACGGTCGACCGCGCAGGCTTCGATCAAGCGATGCAGGAGCAGCGTGATCGTGCCCGTGAGGCCCGCAAAGAGACCGACAGCATGAAGGTGCAGGGCGGCCCGCTAGCGGATTTCACGGTTAAAAGCGAGTTTGTTGGATATACTGATTTGGTAACTGCTGCTAAAGTGATTGCGGTCGTACATGAGAACCAGTTCGTCGATTTGGTCGGGACAGGCGAGACGTGCCAGGTGATTTTGGACCAAACTCCGTTCTATGCCGAAAGCGGCGGTCAGGTCAGCGACCATGGATATATTACCACAGGCGATACGGTGCTCAAGGTTGAGGACGTAGGGAAGGCGCCGCACGGACAGCATGTGCATACCGTTGTCGTGGAAGCGGGCGTGCTGCGCAAGGGCGATACCGTTCAGGCAACGGTCACGCAGGATGTGCGTGAAGATATCATTAAAAATCATACGGCTACCCACCTGCTGCACAAAGCACTCAAGGAAGTGCTCGGCGAGCACGTGAACCAAGCCGGATCTCTGGTTGCGCCCGAGCGCCTGCGCTTCGACTTCTCGCACTTTGGCAGCATTTCCGCCGAAGAGCTGCAGGAGATCGAGCAGCGGGTTAACGAGCAAATTTGGAAGAGCATCGAAGTCGAGATTTCGCTTAAACCAATTGCCGAAGCGAAGGCTATGGGGGCTATGGCGCTCTTCGGCGAAAAATACGGCGATATCGTCCGCGTCGTACAGGTTGGCGGCTACAGCCTGGAGCTGTGCGGCGGCTGCCACGTACGGAACACGAGCCAGATCGGCTTGTTCAAAATCGTCAGCGAGTCGGGGATCGGCTCCGGCGTACGCCGGATCGAAGCGACGACGGGACGGAACGCCTACCAATATTTGGACGGGCAGCTGCAGCTGCTGCGCGACGCCGCAAGCCTGCTGAAATCGAACATCGGCGACGTGCCGAAACGGATCGACGGCTTGTTCGCACAGCTTAAGGAAGTATCGCGCGAGAATGAATCGCTCAAAGCGAAGCTCGGCGGCATTGAAGCAGGCTCGCTCACCGATCAGGCGAAAACGGTGGACGGCGTAACGGTGCTTGCCGCTCAGGTGAGCGCAGGCGATATGGAGTCGCTCCGCAATATCGTCGATCAGATGAAAACGAAGCTTGGTTCGGCTGTGATCGTGCTCGGAGCTGCTGCAGAGGACAAGGTCAATCTGGTTGCGGCCGTTACACCGGATCTGGTGTCGAAGGGCTACCACGCGGGCAAGCTGATCAAGGAAGTCGCTGCTCGCTGCGGCGGCAGCGGCGGCGGACGTCCGGACATGGCGCAGGCGGGCGGCAAGGATGTTTCCAAGCTGCAGGAAGCGCTGCAAAGCGTGGAGCAGCTCATCGCGGCAAAATAATAATTTCGCCATCAACAGGAATTTTTAGGATCGTGGCGAATAAGTCAGTATTGATCAATGCAGGGGGGTGCCTCTAAATGAGTTCGATGGATAAAACGATGAAGTTCAACGTAAAAGCGGAAGAGATCGAGACCTCGCCCAAAGAAGTCATTCTAGCGGTGTATGACGCGCTGCAGGAGAAGGGGTACAATCCGATCAACCAAATCGTAGGCTATTTGCTCTCGGGCGACCCGGCTTACATTCCGCGTCACAACAATGCGCGCAGCATCATCCGCAAGCGGGAGCGGGACGAATTGATCGAGGAACTGGTCCGATCCTACTTGCAGCACAATAAATCCTAAAAGTCAGGTGAATACAGCGGCCTTTTATTCACTGGACTATTAACCGCCAGACTGGAGAATCGAATGCGCTTGATGGGACTGGATTACGGGGACAAAACGATCGGCGTCGCCGTCAGCGACGAGCTCGGTTGGACCGCGCAGGGGCTTGAAGTGATCCGGAGAACGACCGAGGAGCGCGATATGGCCCGCCTTCGGGAGCTTATTGCGCAATACAGCGTCACGGAAATCGTCGTAGGTCTGCCGAAAAACATGAACAACACGATCGGTCCGCGTGGAGAAATTTGTATCGCATTTTCAGAGCAACTGTATGAAACCCTACAATTGCCGGTGCATTTGTGGGATGAAAGGTTGACAACCGCCTCCGCCCAGCGCACGCTGCTGGAGGCGGACGTCAGCCGCAAGAAACGTAAGCAGGTCATCGACAAGATGGCGGCTGCGCTCATTTTGCAAGGATATATGGATGCCCAATCCAACTCGAAGAGGTGAAGAACGGTGACAGATAAAGACCAAAATGTCAATCAGGAGCAACTGCAGGAAGAGCCCGAAATTATTTACATTCCCGATGAAGAAGGCAACGAAGAAGAATTCGAAGTCATCATGAAATTCGAAGTGGACGGCTCGGATAAAAAGTACATGATGGTCGTTCCTGTCGATGCCGACGAGGAATCCGACGAAGTGTACGCGTTCCGCTATGAAGAAGACGGTGACGATCTGCAGCTGTATACGATTGAGGACGAGGAAGAATGGAATATCGTGGAGGAAACGTTCAACACGCTGATGGACGAATTCGACGACGAGGAAGAAGAACCGTCCAAGTAAGACGGCGCCCGGCCTCCCGTCCGGGAGGCGCGCCGTTTGTATAAGGAGGCTGGAACGTTGAACCCGAATATGGAAGCGACGCCGACCCGTCAGTTGCGGGAAACGTTCGGAGATGATATTATTTTGTATGACGAAGAGCAGGAATCCGTCGTCTATCGTATCGTTTCCGAATTGATCCTGGGCGATAAAGGGTACGCGATGCTGGAAAAAGCAAAGCCGGGCAAGGAAGACGAACCGGAAATTTACCGTGTCACGCGGAAAGATGACGGGGAGCTTGAGCTTGAAACGATCGAAGACGACGATGAATGGGAAAACGTCTCCGAGCTTTTCGACGAATTGACTTTTCCGGCTGACGAACAGTTGTAATGTACAACTTTTTTCTTAAGGAAGCCTGAGCGGAGATGATCCGCTCTTTTTCGTTTGTTTGCGGAGATTTAAAAGGAGCGGCGCCGTGAAACGGGTATGGATTTGGGGAACAATAGGAATTGTTGCAATGATGGCCGGAGCCGGTACAGGGTTTGGGTGGTATGTGACCCGCTCGCTTCAGCCGATGCCGGCTTCGGAGACGGAGCAGCGCATCGCGCTGCCGCCGGGGGCCGGAACAGGGCAGCTGGCCTCCGAACTGGAGAGCAAGGGCATTATTCGCAGCGCCCGCGTCTTTACGTGGTACTTGAAATACAAGCGGGAAGGCGGCCGTTTCCAAGCAGGCGAATACGCCATGACGCCCGGGTTGTCGCCGGATGAGATTATCGACCGCCTGAACCGGGGTGATACGGTTAAGGAAGCCGGTATTCGTCTGACGGTGCCCGAGGGCTTTACCGTGCGTCAGATCGCGGAAAAGCTGCAGCAGCAGGAAGGCGTTAACTTGCAGCAGTTCATGAATCTTGTACAAGGCTATAAGGGGTCTGAAGGCTCCGCAGCGGCACAAATTCCGGCCAATGCGTCCTTGCGGTCCCGTCTTGAAGGATATTTATTTCCGGAAACGTACGAATGGAAAAAGGGTACGAGTCCGCAAGAGATGATTGACACGATGACGCAAGAGCTCGACAAGAAGCTCGGACAGCTGCCGCAGGATTGGAAGCAGACATTGGCCCAGCGCGGCTTGACCGTGCATCAGATGCTGACGCTGGCCTCGCTCATTGAGCGCGAGGTTGTTGTCGAAGACGAGCGCGCGCTCGTCAGCGGCGTTATTTATAACCGCTTAAAGCAAGGCATGCCGCTGCAAATCGATGCGACCGTACAGTATTTGTTCGACAAACCGAAGGAACGGCTGTTTGAGAAGGATTTGCAGATTCAAAGTCCTTATAATACGTATTTGAATAAAGGGCTGCCGCCCGGACCGATTGCAAGTCCAAGTCTCGCCTCGATCAAAGCGGCGATTTATCCGGCAGATACCAAATATTTGTTTTATGTAACGAAGAAGGACGGAACCAAGGCGCATTTGTTTGCGGAGACGTTCGAGCAGCATAAGAAGAATATCGCGGAGAGCGCCAAGAGCGCCAAGCCGTAGCTTTACAATGTGAGGAGAAGGTGAGCAGGCAGATGAAAAAACCGGAACTGTTGATTTCGGCCGGATCATCCGAAGAAGCGAAGAGGTATATTGCGGCAGGGGCGGACGCGGTCCTCGTAGGCGAGCACCGGTTCGGCTTGCGGCTTCCGGGGGAAGTGACGGGGGAAGAGCTGGCATCGTTTGCTGCATGGGCAAATGAACGCGGAGCGAAAGTGTATGCAGCCGTCAACAAGATTATGGACAACGATTTGCTGCCCGAGCTGGAGAAGTATGTGGGCCAATTAAAGCAATCGGGCGTCGACGGCATCGTCTTCGGCGACCCGGCCGTGCTGCTGGCGGTTCGCAGCTTCGCGCCCGGCATGCGTTTGCACTGGAATGCGGAGATGACCTCTACCAACTATGCGACGGCGAAATATTGGGCAAGCAAAGGCGCGGCCCGCATGGTGCTGGCCCGCGAGCTGAATTTGGAGGAGACGCTGGAAATTGCGCGGCAGCTTGACGGTTCGATGGAAGTCGAAGTGCAGGTGCACGGCATCACGAATATATATCATTCGAAGCGGAGCCTGCTGACCAATTACAAGGAGCATCAAGGGCGTCCTCAAGAGCTTGAAAGGCTGGAGCTCGATAAGGAGGAAGGCTTGTTCCTGATCGAACAGGAGCGACCGAACGAGCGATATCCGATCTACGAGGATGCGAACGGCACGCATATTATGAGCTCGGATGACATCTGTATGCTGGATAGCCTGCACGAGCTGATGGAAGGCGGCATCGACAGCTTCAAGCTGGAGGCATTGCTGAAGTCGCCGGAGTACAATGAAGCGGTTGTTCGCGGTTACCGGCAAGCGATAGACGCGTATATGGCGAATCCGGACGGCTACGAGTTTAAAGAGGAATGGCTGGATGCCATCCGCGCGCTGCAGGACGAACGGCGCGAACTGACGTACGGATTCTTTTTCAAAGAGCAGGTTTATTAACCTAATTCGAATATAAGCGAGGTGGAATACCATGACATTGTTGAAGCAAGAGCTGCTTGGCAAGCGAGTGCGGTTCGAGAAACCCGAGCTGCTCGCGCCGGCCGGCAGCTTGGAAAAGCTGAAGTTCGCCGTTCATTACGGGGCGGATGCGGTCTATATCGGCGGGCAGCAATATGGGCTCAGGTCGAACGCGGACAACTTCACCTTCGAGGAAATGCGGGAAGGGGTCGAGTTTGCGGAGAAATATGGCGCTAAAGTATTCGTCGCGACGAATATTTATGCCCACAATGAAGATTTGTCGGGCCTGGAGGATTATCTTCGCGGCATTCAGGATGCGGGCGTGCATGCCATTATCGTGGCGGACCCGATTATTATCGAGACGTGCAAGCGCGCGGCTCCGAAGCTGGAAATTCACCTGAGTACCCAGCAGTCCACGATGAACCGGCAGGCCGTGCAGTTCTGGAAAGAAGAAGGCATCGACCGGGTCGTGCTTGCCCGCGAGGCAGCCATGGAAGAAATCGTCGAGATCAAGACGCACGTTGATATGGAGATCGAAGTTTTCGTCCATGGGGCGATGTGCAGCTCCTATTCGGGACGGTGCGTACTGTCGAACCATTTTACGGACCGCGACTCGAACCGCGGCGGCTGCTCGCAGTCCTGTCGCTGGAAATATGATCTGTTTACGACCGAGGAAGAGCTGAACGGAACGCAGATCGGTATCAAGGAAATTCCGCTGTTCCAAGCGGGCGACAATCCGTTCTCGATGAGCTCGAAGGATCTGTGCATGATCGAGTACGTTCCCGAGCTGATTCGCGCCGGCGTCGACAGCTTCAAAATCGAAGGCCGTATGAAGAGCGTTCACTACGTGGCCACGGTCGTCAATGCATACCGTCAGGCGATCGATGCGTATTTTGCCGATCCGGAGCATTACGAGATGAAGCCGGAGTGGTTGTACGAAATTCAGAAGGCGGCTAACCGTCCGATCAATACCGGGTTTTTCTACGATCGTCCGGGGCACGAGGACCACATCTTCGAGCCCGAGGACAAAGCGGCTCCGTACGACTTTGTCGGCGTTGTGATGGAGTATGACGAAGCGGCGCAGACCGCACTCATCCAGCAGCGGAACCATTTTAAGCCGGGGCAGGAAGTGGAGTTCTTCGGTCCGAACGGCACATTCTTTAAGCAGGCGGTGGGCGAGTTGCAGGATGAAGAGGGCAAAGCGCTCGACGCTGCGCGGCATCCGCTGCAGCTCATCCGGATGAAGGTGGAGCAGCCGGTCCGTCCGTTTGATATGATGCGCAAAAAAATGAGAAATTCGTAAATGGCCGCGGCATAACCGCCGCTCGATGACGCTCCGTCCCTTAGGGACGGGGCTTTTTGGCGTTCGCAGCATCATTCCGGCGCGAGGAATCGGTCAAATGGCCTAAGTATGCGCCTTCGGTCATGTAATCGCGTTTTTTGTTAAAATATCTATAACATTTTACCTACTCGGTCCCGATATAGATAAAGATACTCTTTTTTATTAATGAAAAATTTATATATCGTAAGGCGATTATGGAATTGAGGCGGTGGAACGAACAGTTTTTTCGATCGCAACCCGATGAACGAAAGGGAATTTGACATTTCATGTAGAATACCAAGATTAACCGGTTAAATGCTTACATATTTATAAAACTATTACATATTTAGGTGGTGTTTCCTGTGAAGGATCAATGGTCTTCACTTAAAGCCAGCCTGCAAAAAGCCGGCAAATCGTTGAAAAAGGGGCTTCCCAATTCGTCCGACCCGAATCGCCCCGAAGGTCCCAGTGATTCTAAAGTCATGGATTTACTGAAAAAAGTGGGTCTTAAGAACTTGTTGAGGTCGGTAGGGCACAAGCTGTTCCTTATCTTTTTTATCAGCATCTTGTTTTTTGTGTTGACCGTAGGTCTGACTTCTTATAACATCTCCAAAGGAGTTATTCAGAAAAAGGTGGCCGATGCATCGGAAGGCACGATTACGCAGGCCGGGCAAAAGCTTGATCTGCTTTACGCCACCTACGAAGACTTGTCGATGCAAATTTTACTGGACGAAGATTTGAAAAAGCTGATTGCGGATATGGATAACGTCAATAAAAACAGCTACGATTTTCTCCAGTTCCGGCAGAAGCTTGGCGACAAGCTGAACGTTTATTCGTACTCGAACAAAGCGCTGAAGTCGATCTATTTGTTTAAAGCAAGCGGAGAGCAGATAGCTTCGGCCGGAGCAGTGATGAATAAGGAAAGTCTGGCGCAGGAAGATTGGTTCAAAAAGATCGTCGAAGGCAACGGTAAAGCGACTTGGCTGGAGTCCAGAGCGAAGGGCTATTCGGATTCGCTCGGCAATTCGGGCACAGCTTCGTTCGGTCTGGGTCGCGTGCTGAAGAACACGACGACCAATGCTGCACAGTCCGTGCTTCTGTTGGAAATCAGCTTGGAAGCGGTTGGTAAGGAGCTCAGCCAAATTTCGATGGGCGAAGGCGGTAAAACGGTCATCGTCACACCTGACATGAACTACATTTATAACCAGGACGATGCGCTGATCGGCAAACCGAGCGATTTTGGGGTAACGAAGGAAGCTTTTGCTGAAGACAAAGGAAAGCTGCAAAACAGCAGCCGGGACATGCAGCTCGTTTATTTCTATTCGGCCAAAACGAACTGGCTCTTGGTCGGAGCGATGCCGGTGGCGGAGCTTGTGAAGGATGCAAGAATCATCTTCGGCATGACTTGGCTGATGGCCTTTGTGGCCATGATTATCGCCGTTGTCATCGGATATTTCATCGTACGAACGATCGGCCGCCCCGTCACTCAGCTCAGCAACTTGATGAAAGAAGGAGAGCAAGGCAATCTGAAGGTGCGAATGACCGTCACGAGCCAGGACGAGATCGGGCAGCTTGGTCAAAGCTTCAACCAGATGATGGAAAAAATTACGACACTGGTGCAGCAGACGAATCATTCCGCTCAAGAGGTGCTGCAAACGGCGGGGAGCTTGTCGGACGCTTCAAAGAAAACGGCCACATCGGCTAAGGAAATCGCCGTCGCTACGGAAGAGATTGCCAGCGGTGCATCCAGCTTGGCCATGGAATCCGAACGCGGCAACGAGTTAACTCACAATATCGGCATGCAGATGAAAAGCGTGGTCGACGCCAACATCGTCATGGGCTCCGCAGCTTCGGAAGTTCAAGCGTCGAGTAAGCAAGGGATCGAATATATGTCCGGGCTGATCGGCAAAACGAACGCAACGGAAACGATGACCCGTTCGATGGTCGAGAAGGTCGATAATCTGAAGGAAAGCACCCGCTCCATCCGCAAAATTTTGGACGTGCTCAACAACATGACGAAGCAAACGAACATTTTGTCGTTGAATGCTACGATTGAAGCGGCCCGGGCCGGCGCTGCGGGGAAAGGCTTCATGGTCGTCGCGGACGAAATCCGCAAGCTGGCCGACCAATCCAGACAATCGATCGCGATTGTCGGCCAAATTACCGAAACGATTCAGAAGGAAATTGACGAGACGGTGAACGTGCTTTCGCAGGCATACCCGATTTTCCAGGAACAAATCGAATCCGTGAAAGAAGCCGATTCGATCTTTAAGCAAGTCGATTCGCAGATGGGCGAATTCATTGAACGGTTGTCCGAAGTAACGGAATCGATCAGCGAGCTTGAAGCGTCGCAGATGGTGCTGAGCGATGCGATGTCCAACGTCAGCGCGGTAGCCGAAGAATCGTCCGCGACTTCGCAAGAGGTGGCATCCTTAAGCTCGGAGCAAATGAGCGTCAGCTCCGGTCTTGTGAAGCTGTCCGAGAGTCTCGAAGAGCTGTCGAACTCGTTGAAGGAACAGCTGTCGAAATTCCAAGTTTAAAGCAGGTCTGCACGGCGTCTTCTCCATTGGGGAAGGCGCTTTTTGTTTGGATCGTTTGCAGAGGGCGGTTCCTGACTATACTTGTATCATCTTACAAGGTACTGGCAGGTGCTCGGGATGGACAACGGAACAAAGCTGCGAAAGAACCGGATTTTTATCGTATTGCTGCTGCTCATCGGAGTTTTGGCCGCTTGGAATTTACGGTTGTTCTGGATTCAAGTGGCAGCCTCCCGCAGCTTGACGGAACGAAAGATCGACTTGGTGGAAAATTCGGTCATTCAACGGGCTCAAGGTCTTGTGCTCGATAGCGGGCGGGGCGACTTTACGGACCGAAACGGCGTCCCCTTGACAGGAACGGCGCAGAAGGTTTTAGTCGTTTTCCCTATCCGCGAAGAAGAGTCCGCGGGGAACGATACGGCTGCTGCGATGGACCGGGTGGCAAGCATCGTAAACGCTCCGCTTTCCGCTTGGCAGCCCTTTGTCCGCCAGTTGAAAGGCCCTGCCATTTGGTCCGTGTCCGGCCGTCCGGTACCTTTGACCGACGCTCAGGCGTCCAAGATCGAGGCTCTAGGTCTGAAATCCGTCCGGGCGATGACCTTCAAGCAGCGCTACGCCGAGCGGCAGCCGGCAAGTCAGGCGCTTGGCTTCATCGGGCAAAATCCTGAGCGGATAACAAGGCAGTTCACCGACCAAATCCATAAGGGGGAGCTGCAGCTCACGAGCAAAATCGGCAATTCCGGGCTGGAAAAAACGTTTGAGCCTTGGCTGCAAGGCATCGGGCCGTCCTCCGTCTCGCTTTTTACCGACGGCTTGAAGCGTCCGCTGCCCGGACTTGATACGCGCCAAATCACTCCGAGCAACCCGTATTACCCGCTTAAAGTCGTCACGACGATCGACTCCGGGATACAGCAGCAAGTCGAACGGACCTTGGAGCGCTTGCATGTGACGGAAGGCGCCGTCGTCGTATTGGATATTCGAAATGGGGATACGATTGCGATGGCCGGCTCGCCCGCGTTCCACCCGGAGCATATCGATCTGGCCCAAGGAAACTGGCGCAACAAGGCATTAAAAGCGACCGCCCCCGGATCGATTTTTAAAACCGTGACTGCCGCCGCTGCTTTGGAAGAGAAGGCTGTGAAAACGGACGAAACGTTCGATTGCAAAGGTGCCCTTGGAAAATATGGCTTCACCTGCTGGAAGAAGGAAGGTCACGGTAAGCTTACATTGGAAGAAGGCTTCGCCCAGTCGTGCAACATCGTGTTTGCGAAGGTGGCGCAGCGGCTTGGGGGAGACAAGCTGGAGACTTACGCGCACAGGCTTGGGCTGGAAACGCCCGTCGGCTGGAGCGGAGACGTACCGCACCGAAAAGGCTTTCGGCAATGGGATGCCGAGGAGCAGGGGCAAGTCTATGCGGCTGTATCGGACAAGTCGGACGAAGGGGCGCTGGTACAGACGGCCATCGGGCAGCGTGACGTGTTAATGACGCCGCTGCAAGCCGCTAACTTGATCGTGACGCTGTATAATCAAGGGAAGGTGGCATCGCCGCGAATCGTGCGGGAAATCCGGTTCCGGAACGATCGGTCATACCAGTCGTTCCCGTCGCATGAGCTTAAGCAGGCTGCTAAAGCTATCAGGCCGGCGACGGCGAAGCGGCTGCTGGGTTGGATGGCCGAGACGGTGGAGCACGGCACGGGGAAGGCGCTGCGGTCAGCGAAATGGAGCTTGGCCGGGAAATCGGGGACGGCGCAGGTCAGGTTAAAAGACGGAAGGCCCGGCGAGAATCATTGGTTTATCGGCTACGGTCCTGTAGAACAGCCTCGCTATGCCGCCGCGGTGCTCGTCCAGAACGTCCCGGAAGGGGGCAGCCATAGGGCGATCCCGCTTTTTAAGGAAGTGATGGATATTTTGGCTGATAGCTCAAAAAAGTAGAACTGATCATGAGGGGATTTATTGGAGGATATTGCGAGAGGCTGCGTTTTCGTGAGATGTACGGCGAAGACTCAGCCTTTTTTGATTGAGGTTAATGATAGGTAGAGGAATGCAGCGATGGGATCAAAATCGAGAAGCAGGTGCCTTTGCCCACTTCGCTCGTCACGTCAATCCGGCCGTGAATGTTTTGTATAGCCCGGTAGGTAACCATCATGCCAAGGCCGGTCCCTTTGCCGCGGATGGAATAAAACGGCGTGCCGAGCCGCCCGACTTCATCCTGCGTCATGCCGATCCCTTGATCGATAATGTCGATGCACACCGTCTGATTTTGCAGAATGCCGACGATTTGCAGCTTCCCTCCGCCGGGCATCGCTTCAATGCCGTTTTTGCACAAATGCATGATGCATTGCGCGAACTTATCCGGATTGGCGCTGATCATCAGCTTGTCCTGCAGATTCATTTCCACCGATACGCCCCGAAGGTCGGCGTACGACTGCAGCGTTTGGACCGTCTGTAAAATAAGCGGCTTGGCGTCAAACAGTTCGATCTCTTCCAGCTGGGGTTTGGCAAAGGATAAATAATCGTTAATGATCGCCTGCGCTTTATCGACTTCTTGCAAGACCATCTGGCTGTAAATTAGCCGCTTGTCTTCCGCCAAATCGTTTTGACGCATCATTTGCACGAACCCGCGGGCGACGGTCATCGGATTGCGGATTTCGTGGGCGAAGGAGGCTGCCAGCTCGCTCAGCATATTCATTTTATCGTTATGCTGCAATTGCTTGCGCAATTCGATATTTCGCTTGATCTGCCTGATGATATAGACGACAAGAACGGCGGTAAACGAATGGATAAGGCTGAACAAAGCAAAAAACAGGAAGAAGTATCCGGTAACTGGTATGTGCTCCAGCCACATGGAGAACAAGGCGACAAATGCCGTAATCAATGACAAAACGAATCCGAATCCAGCTGCGGTCGAGGTACTGAGAAGCCGGGCCGTATCGGCGATCCGGCGTTTGCAGTACCACAATAGAATGATATTGAAGCCGAGGGAAATCGCCAGCGAATACATGCCATACCCTTCCGACTTCCAATGGTAGGCCATAATAATGGCGGCTACGCCGAGAGCCGGCAAAGGTCCGGCATAAAAAAAGCACAGAGCGAGCGGAATGAAGCGGAAATCGAACAAATATCCGGGAGAGAGCTCGAACGGATGCATCATGCTGACCAAAGAGGCGACCGCGCAGATGGCGGTAACGATGATCTGGTTCGTACGCACGTTTACATGCTGAAGACGATCGATCCAAAACAGATGATACAGCATGACCGGCGTAATCACGATAAGCATGTTTAACAGCAATTGTTGGAGCAAGTTCAATGTCATCACCTTTTGGCAGCGTGTTTTTATCGTTGGAGACGATCTTCATAAAGAACGATCTTGCAAATGCAATATGTCAGGATTTGGATGGAGCTGCGCCTTTAGGATTGCAAGGAAAGGAGCATGCGCTTGACAAATTGTCGTCTGGACATCAATGGGATATTTCCCTCTGGAGTGTGGTTCAAAATAGTTATTCTACCATTATATCGGACCGTTTGTAAAAATAAAATATGCGTAAGGAATAGAATTAGCATCGGAAAAATCCTTAGTTTTACGCTAATCTGGGAACGAGCGTTCGAAGTACTAGCGGAAGTTAGTACTTCTTTTTCCTCTCGGGCGGGATATACTTGAGGTATCAACAACTCGCACAAGATTTTACGCAAACAAAGGGGTGCATTCCGATGAGCCGAAAATGGTTGGAAAAAGAAACTCCAATTTGGGTGGAGCGGGGCATCGTTACCCGTGAGCAGGCAGATCAGCTTCTAAGCATGTACGAAACGAAACATTACGCCGTCGGTCTGCTGCCGATTCTCGGAAGCATATTGGTCGGACTGGGCATTCTCAGTTTTATAGCAGCCAACTGGCAGGATATCCCGCAGCTTGTCCGCCTTGCCATGATCGTGGTGCTGATGATCGGCTTTTATGCCGGAGGCGAGCTTGCGCTGCGGCGCGGTCAAGATAAGCTGGGCGTTGCGCTTGTCAGCCTCGGGGTCGTCACCTTCGGTGGAGGCATCGTGTTGATCGGCCAAATGTTTCATCTGGTCGCTTACAACGCGGGAACGTTTATTTTGTGGGCGTGCGCGGGAATGGCCGCGACTTTTATATATCGCAGCCGATACTTGTACTTAATAAGTCTGCTTCTCTTTAACGTCGCCCAATGGTACAGCGTCGCGGAATTCGATAACTTCAGCTATACCACATTTGCGCTTCTGGCTGCCGGTCTTGGATTTTACGGCTGGAAAAGGCGTCATCCTCTGCTGATCTGGTGCTTCAGCTTTAGTGTTACGGTGCAGGCGTTGATGTGGGCGGTCACCTCGGACGTGCCGTTCCTCTGGATGCTTATTCCAGCCATGGCGCTTTACGTCCTCGGCGATTGGCTGAAGGACGAACGTCACGGGGGCTATGCGCTGCAGACGGCTCCACTTGCCGCAGCATTTATTTTCGCGGTCGCGATGGTGATGATCGGGCATGAAAGAGGGGCCGTCGATGACGACAGGCTGCTTGCCGAACCGCTCTATTACTTCGGGGCGCTCATCATTCTCTTTGCCGTCTCGCTGGCCGGCAAGCTGCGAAACGGCCGGGCGTCCAGCGCCTTCGAATGGATTTTGCTCGCTCCGTTCGTTTACTTGCCTTCCGGCGTCGACATTTTGTACCTACTGGCGATGTTTTTCTTCTCGCTATACGTGCTGTGGCGCGGCTATGCCGAGGAGTGGCGGTTCAAGATCAACTTCGGGACGGTTTTGTTTATCTGCAGCACAATGGTGGCTTACGGTAAGCTGACGTGGGACTTTATGGACAAATCGCTGTTTTTTATTGTCGGAGGCTGCATCCTGATCGGATTGAGCTGGTTCCTGAACCGGCGGAAAAAACGGTTTTTCCATGATACAAAGGAGGGGAACGGACATGTCTGACAAAGCTGTGACCGGCGGCAGCCGGCGTTCGCTGCTTACGGCAGGCGTCGTCCTGCTCCAAGCGCTTGTGCTGATCGGAATCGCCCTTTCCTTCTATGCGGTTAGTTGGTTTGGAAACGACATCCGCGTCCGAACGGTGCCGGTGGACCCGCGCGATTTGCTGTACGGTGATTATGTAACCCTTAGCTATGACATCAGCCGTCTCGACCCGTCGCTGTGGAAAGACGCGGCACGGAAGCCGGAACAAGGCCAGCCGGTCTATGTGGTTCTGAAGCCGGGTGCGGACGGCATTGCCCAGCCGGTGGCCGCATATGGCTCGAAGCCTGCGGCGCAGGAAGGGGAGGTCTTGTTGAAAGGCCGGATCGACCATAGTTGGAGAGAAGAAGTTTTCGTCAAATACGGAGTCGAAAAATACTACGTGCCCGAGGGGACTGGCAAATCGCTTGAGGATAAGGCCAGCCGGTTAATCGTGCATATGAAAGTCGCCCCGTGGGGTCAAGCGAAAATCGAAGGGCTCGAAGAGCGGTCGTAGCGCCGCGCGCGCCGTTCCTCCGCCATCGGAGTACAGGACGGCATCCTCCGTCAGCAAGTGGATGAATTGAAGCGCGTTTCCCGTGCAGACCGCCTTGTGCGTACAGGGAGCGGTAAAGCCGGGGGACTTGCAACGGCCGCCGGACCCTTTTAGAATGGGGGTAGTTTAGACGAGCCTGCGAAGCGGAATCGGGAAAGGAGCGGGTTAGCCGCTATGGACAAGCAAGAGATAACGCAGCCGCAGAAGAACGGGCTTTCGAATCTGCTGCTGCTGGACCGTTCGCAAGACGTAACGGAACAGGATGTGCTGTATCCGTTTGCGCTGGAGGAGCTGCTGTGCAAGCACGTGGGTGAAGGCGGGGCGCCGCTGTGCCATCTGTGGCGTCACCCGCGCGCGTTCGTCATGGGGCTGCGCGACAGCCGGCTGCCCGGCGCGGCGGAAGCGGCCCGGTATCTGGAGGCGCAAGGCTACAACGTCGCGGTCCGCAATTCGGGCGGTGCGGCGGTGCCGCTTGATCTGGGCGTCGTCAACGTGTCGCTGATCATGCCGAAGCGCCGGGCCGGGGAAATCGACTTCCGCGACGACTTCGAACGGATGTTCGAGCTGATCCGGCTGGCGCTTCAAGCGACCGGATGCGAAGTGCGCAAAGGGGAGATTGAAGGGGCCTACTGTCCCGGAGATTACGATCTGAGCATCGGCGGCCGCAAATTTTGCGGCATCGCCCAGCGGCGGCAGGCCCATGCGTACGTCGTGCAGGCGTTCGTGATTGCCGAGGGGGCCGGGGCGGAGAAGGCGCAGCAAGCGCGCGAGTTTTACGAGCGAGCCTCCGCCGACGCGCAGGATCTCGATTTTCCGCGTGTGACGGCCGACAGCATGGCCAGCTTGGAAGAGCTGACCGATCTGGGCGGCAGCGCGGCTCTGAAGTTCATCGAGGCGGTGAAACGGGTCGTGCGCGAGGGGCAAACGCCTGAAAGGATGGAGCAGGCGGCAGCAGGACTGTGGATCCCGGAAGCTTCCCGGGTGCGGGAGATGGCAGCCATGCTTCGCGAGCGTTACGGCATTCGCGGGGGGGAGTCTGGCGAATAAGTGGCTCTGTTACCGATTCAAGTCAAAAATTGTTTCAACATGCCCGGCAATTCATTTTGCCAGAAGCCCCAAATGTGTTTTCCCGGCTTTTCTTCATAATGCAGCGAACAGCTTCTCGTGACGAGGAGCTGTTTTGTTTTGCGGTTCGCTTCGACGAAATCGAATGTCCCGCGCTCCGTTGCCACTTCCGTCTCGTCGAGCCCGATGACCATGGACAGCTTCAGCCATGACAAGTCGTCCTCGGCTTCGATCCGATCTTGCGTCGATTGTAAAAATGCACCGGACAAGGATATAACTTGGCAAAAAAGGCTACGATAATCTAAGGCAAGATGTAACGATACGGTGCCCCCCAGCGAATCGCCGGCTAAGATCCGTTCGTTTAAATCCGCGCGGACCGGGTAACGATCTTGCATAAACGGGATCAGTTCCTCGGCAAAGAACGCGCAGTAAGCGCGGAAACGCTCTCCTTCGGGCGCGTACTCGGAAGTGCGGACCGTTTTGTCCACATCCACCCCGACGATGATGGCGGGCTCCACATTGTCATCAAAAATAAGCCGGTTCATCGTTGTGGCGATGCGGCCGAAATTAAAAAAATCTTCGCCGTCCTGGCAATAGACGACAGGATACGACAACAGCTCATTGTAGCCTGGGGGAAGGTAAACGCGAAGTGACCTTTCCTGCCCGAGAGCGTGTGAAAATACGGTTTCTTTTACGATGGTACGCTTATAGTACAAGCTGTCGTCCAAGGGTAAAACCTCCCATTGTATTATAATAGTTTTATGGATTTTATTAATCTGTATTATTATTTTTTGTGAACTGTTATATACGTCTAATCGAAAAGAATTCACATTTTACAAGTATGTTCTTGTGCAATTCACTAAAACAGGTTTATAATAATACTATAACAGAAACACCCCAATTTCGACATCCCTTCAAAAATCTATCGCTGAGGTGAATATGGAAATGAGCAAGCCTTATGTAGTGGGCGTACAGGAAATACAGCCGTTGTCCGTTCTGGGCACCGACGGTACCGTTACGAATCCCGAAGCTATGCCGAATCTGACGGATGACCAATTGAAAGAATTAATGCGCCGCATGGTATTCACGCGTACGTGGGACCAGCGCGCTGTCAATTTGACGCGTCAAGGGCGTCTCGGATTTTATGCTCCGGTTTCCGGCCAGGAAGCGACGATGGTCGGCAGCGAATTCGTGCTGAACAAAGACGATTTCATCTGCCCGGGCTACCGCGACATGCCGCAAATCGTATGGCACGGTCTGCCGATGTACCAAGCATTCCTTTATTCGCGTGGACATCAGCACGGCGGACAAATTCCGCAAGACGTGCATGTCCTTATGCCGCAAATCATCATCGGCGCGCAATATTTGCATGCGATGGGCGTGGCGATGGCATTCAAGCAGCGCGGAGAGCAGCGCGTTTCCATTACGTACACCGGTGACGGCGGTTCGTCCGAGGGTGATTTCTACGAAGCGCTGAACTTCGCGGGGGCGTTCAAGCTGCCGTCGATTTTCATGGTGCAAAATAACGGCTACGCGATTACGACGCCGTTCTCCAAGCAAACAGCTGCGCTTTCTGTAGCGCACAAAGCGGTTGCAGCGGGAATCGAAGGCGTGCAAGTCGACGGGATGGACGTGCTTGCGGTGGTCAAAGCCGTTCAAGACGCAGCGGAGCGCGGCCGCAAGGGCGAGGGCGCGACGTTGATCGAGGCGATTACTTACCGCTTCCTGCCGCACTCCATGTCCGGGGACGATCCGTCCAAATACCGCACGAAAGAAGAAACGGCTGAATGGGAGCTTAGGGATCCGCTGAACCGCTTCCGCGCGTACCTCGTTTCCAAAGGCTTGTGGTCCGAAGAGGAAGAAGCCAAAGTCGTCGAGGATGCGAAAAACACCGTCGCCGAGCAGATCAAGAAGGCCGAAGAAACGGAAAAAATGACGGTGCCGGGCTTGATCGACAGCATGTTCGAAACGACGCCGCAGCATTTGGAAGAGCAAAAAGCGGATTACTTAGCGTAAAAGGGGAGGAACTTTCAGCCATGGCTCAAATGACAATGATTCAAGCGATCAAGGACGCGATGCGAGTCGAGCTCCAGCGCGATCCGAACGTGGTCATATTCGGGGAAGACGTAGGTAAGGTCGGCGGCGTATTCCGTGCGACGGAAGGTCTGCAGGCCGAATTTGGGGAGAACCGCGTATTTGATACGCCGCTTGCGGAATCCGCGATCGGCGGGATGGCGGTCGGGATGGCCATTCAAGGCTTCCGTCCGATCATGGAAATCCAGTTTGTCGGCTTTATTTTTGAAGCGTTCGACCAAATCGCCGTGCAAGCGGCGCGCATGCGCTATCGTTCCGGCGGCCGTTACAATGCGCCAATTACGATTCGCACGCCTTTCGGCGGCGGCGTTAAAGCGGCGGAGCTGCACACCGACCCGCTGGAAGGGCTGATGGTGCAAACGCCGGGGATTAAAGTTGTCGTGCCTTCCAACCCGTACGATGCGAAAGGGCTGCTCATTTCGGCAATCCGTGACAACGATCCCGTGTTCTTCATGGAGCATCTGAACTTGTACCGTTCGTTCCGCGCGGAAGTGCCGGAAGGCGAATATACGGTGCCGATCGGCAAGGCGAACGTCGTTCGCGAAGGCTCGGACGTCACGATCATTACTTACGGCGCCATGGTGCACACTTCGCTTAAAGCGGCCGAGGAGATCGAGAAAACGCGCGGCGCGAAAGTCGAAGTTATCGACCTGCGCACGCTGATGCCGCTGGACATCGACACCATCGTCGAATCGATCAAGAAGACGAACCGTGCGATCGTTGTACAGGAAGCGCAAAAAACGGCAGGTATTGCCGCGGAAGTAATCGCGCAAATCAACGAGAAGGCGATCCTGCATCTCGAAGCGCCGGTGCTGCGCGTAGCACCTCCGGATACGGTGTATCCTTTTGCGCAGGTCGAAGATCAATGGCTTCCGAATCCTGCCCGTATCGTCAAAGGCCTGAATCAAGTATTGGATTTCTAATATTTTACTAAGACGCAAGGACGGTGAGCGACCGATGGCAAACTTTGAATACCGCTTTCCCGAGCTGGGCGAGGGCATTCACGAAGGCGAGATCGTGAAATGGCACGTAAAACCCGGCGATACGGTAAATGACGAAACGATCCTGATGGACGTTCAGAACGATAAATCGACAGTGGAAGTACCTTCTCCGGTAGAAGGGAAAATTATTGAGCTCAATGTCTCTGAAGGTACGGTATGTACGATCGGTGACGTGATCGCTGTTATCGAAGTGACCGGCGAGGTGCCGCAGCAGGCCCATGGTCACGGCGAAGCGCCGAGCGCTGCGCAGGCGGCGACTCCGGCGGCAACGCAAGGCGGAGAAGACGCCGATTGCGCGGTTGGCGGCGCCGTAGCGGCGAACGTGAACGCCTCGAAGCTGGATACGCCGATGGCCGGCGGAGCCCAAGCGGCAGGCGACGCGCGCGAAGTGCTCGCGACGCCGAGCGTGCGTAAGCTGGCGCGCGAGAAGGGCGTCAACATCGCGGAGGTTACCGCGACAGGCAAGAACGGACGCGTGACGCGCGAGGACGTGCTTGGCTTCACGCCGGGCGCTGCGCCGAAAGCGGCCGAAGCTCCGGCGGCAGCGGCTCCGGCAGCAAGTGCGGCGGCGCCTTCGGCAGCAGCGCCGGTCAGCGGCGACCGCGAGGAAGAGCGCGTACCGCTGAAGGGTATCCGCAAGGCGATCGCGAATGCGATGGTCAAGAGCGCTTATACCGCTCCGCACGTGACTCTGATGGATGAAGTCGACGTGACCCGTCTCGTCGCGTTGCGCGAAAAAGCGAAGCCGGTTGCCGAGAAGAAGGGCGTCAAGCTGACTTACCTGCCTTTCATCGTGAAGGCATTGGTGGCGGCAGCCCGTCAATTCCCGGCGATGAACGCCATGATCGACGAAGAGAAGCAGGAGATCGTCTACAAAAAGTACTACCATATCGGCATCGCGACGGATACGGACAACGGTTTGATCGTACCGGTCATTCAGGACGCGGACCGCAAAAATATTTGGACCATTGCCGCCGCGATCAAGGACCTTGCGGTACGCGGCCGCGAAGGCAAGCTCGGTCCGAGCGAGCTGAAAGGCTCCACGCTTACGATTACGAATATCGGCTCCGCCGGCGGCATGTTCTTTACGCCGATCATCAACTTCCCTGAAGTGGCGATCCTCGGAACGGGCCGTATCAGCGAGAAGCCGGTCGTCAAAAACGGCGAAATCGTCATCGCTCCGGTCATGGCGCTGTCACTCAGCTTCGACCATCGCATCATCGACGGCGCTACGGCTCAAAACTTTATGAACTATATCAAGCAGCTGCTGGCCGATCCGGAACTGCTTGTCATGGAGGTGTAATCCAAGATGGTAGTAGGAGACGCATCGGTTGAAATTGACGTTCTGGTCATCGGGGCCGGCCCCGGCGGTTATGTAGCCGGTATCCGCGCAGCTCAGCTTGGCAAAAGCGTGCTGATCGTGGACAAATCCGAGCTTGGCGGCGTGTGTCTGAACCGCGGCTGCATTCCGTCCAAGGCACTGATTTCCGCGGCGCATCATTACGAAGTGATCAAGCATGCTACGTCGATCGGGATTTCGGCGGAGAATGTGAACATTGATTGGGCGAAGGTCCAAGAGTGGAAAGACGGCATTGTCAAGAAGCAAAGCGGCGGCGTAGGGATGCTGCTGAAAGGGAACAAGCTGCAAATATTTAACGGCGAGGCGCTGTTCATCAACGAGCATGAAGCGCGTGTCTTCAACGATAACGAAACGGCGCGTTACCGTTTCAACCACTGCATTATTGCGACAGGCTCCCGCCCGATCGAGCTGAAAGCATTCCCGTACGGCGGACGCATTCTGTCCTCGACCGAAGCGCTGTCGCTTAGCGAGCTGCCGAAGAGCCTTGTCGTCATCGGCGGCGGCTATATCGGTATCGAGCTGGGACAAACGTATGCCAAGTTCGGCGCGAAGGTGACGGTGCTGGAAGGCTCTGATTCGATCCTACCGGGCTTCGAAAAAGAACTGTCGCAGCCGGTAGCGCGCAACCTGAAAAAGCTCGACGTTGAAGTCGTCACCGAAGCGATGGCTCAAGGCTGCGAGCAAACGGACAAAGACGTGACGGTAACCTACACCGTCAAAGGCGAAGAGCACAAAATAACCGCGGACTACGTGCTGGTTACTGTCGGCCGCCGACCGAATACCGATGGCGATTTGTCGCTGGAGCTGGCAGGCGTACAGGTCGGCGAACGCGGCTTGATCCAAGTCAACGAAAAATGCCAGACGAACGTTCCGCACATCTACGCGATCGGCGACATTGTACCAGGCATGGCGCTGGCTCACAAAGCTTCGTATGAGGCAAAAGTGGCGGCAGAATCCATTGCCGGAATGCCGAGCGTTGTGGACTACAAAGTCATTCCGGCTGTCGTCTTCTCCGATCCGGAAATCGCCGGCGTAGGTCTCAGCGAGACTGAGGCGAAAGCCAAAGGCATCAACGTGTTCACCGGCAAGTTCCCTTACGGGGCGAACGGCCGCGCGCAATCGATGAACGTTACGGACGGCTTTGTGAAGCTTGTCGGCGACAAAGACACCGGCCTTTTAATCGGGGCACAGGTGGTTGGCGCGGAAGCATCCAACCTGATCGCGGAGATGACGCTCGGCATCGAGATGGGCGCTACGCTTGAAGACATTGCGATGACGATTCACGCCCATCCGACGCTTGGCGAAATTACGATGGACGCCGCCGAAGGCGCGCTCGGCCATCCGATTCACCAGTTGGTCAACCGGAAATAACAATAGAAATCAATCTGCCCGAAGCAGACGCAGCGTTTCATGCTGCCTATGCTTCGGGTTTTTCTTTTTTTTTTCAAAAAATCAAAGTTTAAAAGAATATCACAAAATTCCTAACAAAATATCTAAAATATGGTGTATAATTATATTTACATGTAAATTTACTTAATTTAGTTATATATATAAATTCCAACTGACAGAAGGAGGGCCTCTATGTTTGTGGATACGTTTAAAACATTAACAGACGTAATGAAGGAAAGGAGCAGTGAAGCCAAAAAAGGTATTACTTTTATAGATGGAAACGATCAGGAAATACAATTGTCGTATCAAGCGTTCTATGGCGAAGCTTTGAGATTTCTCGGCGCTTTGCAGGGCAAGGGTGTGAAGCCAAGACAGGAAGTTATTTTTCAAATCGAAGACAACCGAAGCTTTCTGATCGCCTTTTGGGCTTGCATTTTAGGCGGTATGATCCCGGTGCCTGTCAGCGTGGGCAATAATGAAGAGCATAAAATGAAAGTGCTCAGGATATGGGAAATATTGTCCGATCCTTACATGATTGGCACCGACAAGTCCATTGAGAATTTAACCAAATTAAAAAGCGATCTGGCTTCTGGCGAATGGTTTGAAGCCTTGGAGGCCAGAACGTTGCGAATGGAAGAGAATTACAGTGAGCATTCCGAAGGAATCATTTATGAATCGAATCCGCAGGATATCGCATTTATCCAGTTTTCTTCAGGCTCCACAGGCGATCCTAAAGGCGTAATCCTTACCCATGAAAATTTGATTTACAATTGCTGTGGAATTATTACAGGACATGAAATTGCGTCAGAAGACGTCCTTCTGCAGTGGATGCCTTTGACCCACGATATGGGATTGATCTGCAATCATCTTTCACCTTACATAGCGGGTATCAGTCAGTATATTATTCCAACGAACTTATTTATTCGGCAGCCTATGTTATGGATCAAAAAAGCCAGTGAACATAAAGCGACTCATCTTTCTTCGCCAAACTTTGGATTAAAATATTTCCTAACCTTTTTCAAACCGGAAAAAGCGCAGAATTGGGACTTGTCCAAGGTTAAAGTGATTGTGAACGGCGCAGAACCTATTGCTTTGAATTTATGCGATAGTTTTGTGAATACATTGGTTCATTACGGATTAAAGGAGCATACGATGACGCCTGCGTACGGCTTGGCGGAGGCCTCTGTAGGCGTAAGTACTTCAAAGCCGGGCAGCAAGATCGTTACCTTCAATTTGGACCGGAATCACTTGAATACGGGCGAGCGAATCGTTGAAGTGGAACGGAGCTCGCCATCTTGTATCAGTTTTGTATCAAACGGATATCCGTTTAATTATTGTCATATTCGTATCGCGGACGAGGCTGACGCTCCTTTATCCGATGATACCCTGGGGTATGTCCAAATTAAGGGACGCAATGTGACGCGAGGGTACTATAATAACCCAGAAGCTTCGTTAAAGCTGCTGACGTCCGACGGTTGGGTGAATACGGGGGACCTTGGGTTCATGCGCAACGGGCAATTCGTGATTACGGGAAGGGCGAAAGATATTATTTTTGTAAACGGACAAAACGTTTACCCGCATGATATCGAACGTATAGCAGAAGAAGTTGATGGAGTCGAACTCGGCCGGGTAGCCGCCTGCGGAGTGCACGTTCCGGATTTGGATACGGAAGCGATTGTTGTATTTGTAGTATCCAAAAAATCGTTGGAGAAATTTGCGTCGATCGCGCTCGAATTGAAGAAGCATTTGTATCGGAAAGGCGGTTGGACAATCCATGATATCGTTCCGATTAAGCAAATGCCCAAAACAACCAGCGGCAAAGTGCAGCGGTTCAAGCTGTCCGAGCAGTATCGGAAAGGAGAATATAGGCAAATCTCTCAAACATTAAACGAGCTTCTTGAACCAGAAAACAAGTATGAAGAACTGCCGATGGCTTCCTTTGAGGTGGAAAGTATCCTGCACGATATTTGCTGCGAAGTGCTCCGGCTCAAACGGATCGATACGAAGAGCAGTTATTTTGATCTAGGAGCTAGTTCTTTGCAGTTAGTCCAAATCACGGATAAAATTGAACAGCGATTGGGTAAGCGGTTGTCCGTGACTGATTTGTTTGCTTATCCCTCGATAGCCAATTTGGCGGAGTTTATCGTCAAGCCCAAAATTCCGGAGTCCGGCAAAGCGTCGCAGAGCGAGTCGGAACGCAGCGCGGGCAAGGACATTGCTATTATAGGGATTTCCTTGCATGTGCCCGGGGCCACGACTACAATGCAATTTTGGGACTTAATTGTTCAGGGGAAGGACGTCATCGGACCGTTTGGCGAGGAACGAAAGCGGGATGCCAGAGATTATTTGTCTGCGCTGAATCTGGATGAGCGGGAAGAGAACTTTGTGGAAGGCGGTTACCTGGAAGAGATCGATAAATTCGATTATTCATTTTTTAAATTGAGTCCTGTTGAAGCAAGCTACATGGACCCCAACCAGAGACTGTTCTTGCAAACAGCATGGCATGCGCTCGAAGACGGAGGATATGCGGGAGAACTGCTTCGCGGGCGCAAGGTGGGCGTTTATGCGGGGTTTTCCAAAGTGGGCTACGATTATGAAAGATTGATTTCCATAGGGGAGCAAGGGAAGCTGAATCGGTATATCGTTGGCAATTTGCCGTCTGTGTTAGCCAGTCGCATTTCCTACTTTCTAGACTTAAAAGGTCCGGCGGTTACGATCGATACGGCGTGCTCTTCCTCGCTGGTCGCCGTTCATATGGCGTGCAAAGGCATAATTGACGGTGATTGCGAGTTGGCGGTGGCCGGAGGTATTCGAACCGCGCTCTTGCCTGTCAAGCTGGGGCTGGATATGGAGTCTCCAGGAAGCAGGGCCAGAACGTTCGATGCCGAAGCGGATGGGACCGGCGTCGGAGAAGGGGGCGCAACCATATTGCTGAAGCCCTTGAACCAAGCTGTACAGGATGGAGATCATATTTATGCGGTGATTAAGGGAAGCGCCGTGAATCAGGATGGCACGACAACCGGAATTACGGCACCGAATCCGGCTGCGCAGGCGGAAGTGGTCGAGGCGGCTTGGAAAGATGCCGGTATTCATCCGGAAACGCTGTCGTTTATTGAAGCGCACGGCACGGGGACTAAGCTGGGGGACCCGATTGAAATTGCCGGCTTGACTCAAGCGTTCGAAAAATATACGGACAAAAAACAGTTTTGCGCGATCGGGTCCGTCAAGTCGAGCATCGGTCATTTGTTTGAAGCGGCCGGGATTGCCGGTCTCATTAAGGCGGTACTGATGCTCCGGTTCAAAAAAAATCCGCCTCTCGTTCATTTTAAAAGGCCGAACCCCAATATCAGCTTTGAGCTATCGCCGTTTTATGTGACGACGGAGCCTGTTGAATTGACTTCGAACGGTCTGCCGCTTCGCTGCGGGGTCAGTTCTTTCGGCTTTAGCGGGACAAACGCCCACATCGTACTAGAGGAGTTTGTCGAGGCACACTCGAAAAGAGAGCTTGATCGAGATCGAAACGGACCTCATCTGCTGACGCTCTCCGCTAAAAGCGAGGGATCCCTGTCGAAGCTGATCGACCGGTATATCGAGTATTTACATGCAAATTCCGCCGTTTCTTTGGAACATATGTGCTATACGGCCCATACAGGAAGAGCTCATTTGGATCACAGGCTAGCCGTTATTGCTTCAAGTCCGGCTGAATTGCTGCATAAACTGGAAAGACTATCCGCAGAAAAAGGAAATGTGCCGGAAGGGTCGGAAATTCATCTGGGAATGCACAAGCTGGTTGCCGATGAGGGCCAGCCGAGATTGCCGGGGGAAGTGACGGAAAACGAACGAAGAATTCACAGCGAGGCGGCAAAACATATTATCGCGGAAGTTGCGGAAAGCGGACAAGCGAGTAGGCAAGCGCTGCGCCGTTTAGGAGAACTATACGTTTTGGGTGCGGACATTCGCTGGGAAGCGATTTACCGCGACAATGATGCCAAGAGGAAAATTCCGCTTCCGTTGTATCCGTTTGAGAGGAAAAGATGCTGGTTTGCTCTGAAACCGGAGCAGGTATGCCAGACAGAAAGGGTGACGGAAGAGATGCCAATCGCACATCTTCGCGGGCAGTCTGCAGGTACTCGCCCGGAATACGATGCGGCTGCCGACATTTCCAGAGCCTTGAAGGAGATTGTAAGCAAGGCTTCGGGATTTGAATCGGCTCAATTGGACGAACAAGTGCATTTTCTCGAAATGGGCTTGGATTCGATTATGCTGGTTCAAGTTCAAAAAGAAATCACGGACCGATTCCAAGTGCATGTTCCGATAGCGCATTTTTTTGAATCTCTCACCAATTTGCACAGCCTCACGAAGTTTATTGCGGAAATGACTTATTCCGAGCGGTCGGTTGCGGCGGCAAGTGCGACTGTCGAAAAAACGGAACCTCGCCCGGAGGATGCAGGCGCCGTTCAAGCGGCATCATCCGGTTCTTTGGAGGCACTACTTGCTCAGCAGATCAAGCTGATGAACAACCAGCAGCAAAATTTTACGCAGATATTGACACAGCAATTGAGTGTGTTAAACAACCGGGCTTCGATCGTCCAAGCGATTGCAGCCGAACCGGATAAGATCCAGCCTTCCGATTTCAAATCTACGGCGCTGGTTTTAAGGGAGAAAAAGGAGGCGTCCAACGGTCAATCCAAGCCTTTTATTCCGTATCAACCGTTAGTAATCGGAGGGGAAAGCGGATTTACCGCAAAGCAAAATGAATACTTGAAGCGTTTTATCGAACGCTATGTAAGACGAGCACCGGGCTCCAAAAATTATACGCAGGATACCCGCTTCGTTCATGCAAACAACCGGAACGTATCCGGATTTCGTTCATACTGGAAAGAAATGGTCTACCCTATCGTTGCTGAACGAGCTTCAGGCCCAAACATGTGGGACGTGGACGGGAACGAATATATCGACTTGACGATGGGCTTCGGCGTTAATTTGCTGGGCCATAATCCGGGTATAATCACCAACGTTTTGCAAAGTCAAGTCCACGGGGAGACTCCGCCTTTAGGCCCTATGTCCAATGTGGCCGGCCGGGTTGCGGAATTGATCTGCGAACTGACGGGAGTGGAACGGGTTGCCTTTTACAATTCCGGAACGGAAGCGGTGATGGTGGCCCTGCGTCTGGCCAGAGCGGTTACGGGCCGCTCGAAGATCGCACTGTTCGCAGGTTCGTATCATGGCACCTTTGACGGAGTGCTTGTCGTTTCCGATCCGAATGCCGATGAAGGCGAGGCTTTGCCTATGGCTCCGGGAATTACGCCTGATATGATCCGGGATGTGCTGGTGCTCAATTACAATCATCCGGATTCCCTGAGACTTCTCAAACAGCATGCAGGCGATCTGGCAGCGGTACTCGTGGAGCCGGTTCAAAGCCGCAGGCCTGACCTGCAGCCCGGAGAATTTTTGCGGCAAATTCGGGAAATCACCAAAGCAATGGGAACGGCGCTTATTTTTGACGAAGTGATCACAGGATTTCGCATCCATCCGGGCGGCGCTCAGGCATGGTTCGGGATCGAGGCCGATCTGGTCACTTATGGCAAAGTGGTGGGAGGAGGCATGCCGATCGGCATCGTCGCGGGAAAATCCGAGTTCATGAACGCGGTGGACGGTGGGATATGGTCCTTCGGCGATGCTTCTTACCCGGCAAACGCAAGCAAAAAAACGTTTGTAGGCGGCACTTTCTGCACGCATCCGCTCGCGATGCATGCGGCGCTGTCGGTATTGGAATATCTGAAGTCGGAAGGACCCGAGCTTCAGGAGAAGCTGAACTTGAGAACCAACGAACTGGTGCATCGTTTGAACGCATACTTCAAACAAGACAGCGTACCAATCCATATGGTTAATTGCGGTTCATTGTTCAGATTTGTTTCGTTCGGAGATATCGAATTGTTCTTTTATCTGCTGATCAGCAAGGGAATCTACATTTGGGAAGGCCGCAACTGTTTTCTGTCGACGGCCCATACGGATGATGATCTGGAACGAATCATCCAAGCGGTCAAGGAAAGCGTAGACGAATTGAGGGAAGGCGGCTTTTTACCTGAAAAGCCTCCTTCACCGGATGGGGGGGAACGCCATAAAAGCGACGTGATTCCCGACACCCCCGCATCGCTGCCGTTGACGAAGGAACAGAAACAAATCTGGTTTGCCGTCAAAGCAAGAAACGATTCTTCCGCCGCATTCAACGAGACAGTGGCGCTGCAAATGAATGGGGCATTACAGGACGATGCGATTCGCCGTGCCGTTCGAACCATCGTAAGCCGGCATGAATCGTTGCGCATCGTGATCGACCCGAGCGGGGAAGAACAGCATATTCTTCCCGAAGCCGAAATAACGACTTCTGTAACCGACTTTTCGTCGTGTCCGCAGTCCGAGCGCGCGGAACAAGTTGAGCGGTGGTTTGAAGTGGAGGGACAAAAGGCGTTTGATCTGGCTTCTGGCGAGCCGTTGTTCAGGATAAACGTCTTGCGGCTGGCTCACGACGAACATATTCTGATTGCGACGTTCCACCATATTATTGCGGACGGATGGTCTATCGCCGTATTTGTACGCGAATTGGAACAGCTTTATACGTCCTATTGTTTGGGAGACCGGGAAGCTTCCTTGCCGGCACCCGCCCGATTCCGGGAGTTCCAAATGTGGCGGCGGGCTGAACTGGAAGGCGAGCATCTAAAAAAAGCCATTGCTTATTGGATGCAGACTTTGGATACGGCCCCTGTGGTTATGGATCTTCCATCCGAACACGGAGGGATGGCCAAGCCGTCGTTTCACGGCGAACGAATCGGCATTCGGGCGGATCAAGCGCTGACGAAGAAACTGAAGGCGCTGAGCATGAAAGCGGGGAACAGTTTGTTCGTCACGCTGCTGACCGCCTACAAGGTATTCTTGCATCGTTTGACGGGAAACACGACGCTGGTTGTAGGCATACCGACGTCCGGACAGGCGAGAATGGAACAACATCACTTGATCGGGAATTGCGTCAACATGCTTCCGGTCTTGAGCCGTATCGGCTTCAAGGAGTCGTTTGCCGACTATCTGGCGCAAATCAAGCGAGTCATGCAGGAAATCGACCCGCTGCAAAATTATTCGTTTGCCGACCTGACGGAGCGCCTAGAAGGCAGAGCGGTTCCCGAAATGAATGTGATTTTCAATATGGACCGGCCTATGCAGCGTTTGCAATTTCATGGGCTTGACGTTCATCTCATGCCGACGCCGATTCGGCAAGTGAAATATGACATGTTTCTTAATGTTATGGAGGTCAAGGGAGAGCTCTGGTTTGATTTCGACGTCAATGCCAGAGTGATGCGCCGGGAGACGATACAGCTTTGGGCCGGCTATTTCCTTCGCGTGTTGGGCACACTGTCCGAGCGTGACAATCCGGCCCTGAGCGAAATCTCGCTCTTAAGCGAGGAAGAGCAGGAGCTTGGCACGAAGGATTGGCGCGGTTATACGGACTTCGATATCGATTTTTCCGGGCAGGCCTGTACGTTTTCGCAAGGGGCCGTCTATTTACTTGATTCATACAGGCAGCCGGCTCCCGTTGGCGTCATCGGAGAACTCCATCTTCAGGAGAGCGGTTTGCCGCTTTCGAACACGGGGGCCCTTTCTGGAACGGGACTATTGGTCATGCGAACGGCCGATGGCCGGTTGAAGTCGTTCGGTTCCGTTCAACGCCGGGTACGGGTAAGAGGACATGCGGTATATTTGGATATGCTCGAGCGACATATCGCAGTTGTCCCGCAAGTTGACTCGTGTTTTGTTGAGGAATACGACACAGAGGACGGCTCAGGCGGCATTCTGACCGCTTATATTGCTGGAGATATCGATGGCGGATGGACGGCGATGCTTCGAAAACGACTGCTGCATGAGATGCCCGACTATTGGGTCCCCAGGTATATCATTCCATTGAGGAGACTGCCGCTGTCCCCGGAAGGAAAGGTGGACCCGCTTCAATTGCCTTCCCCGGAGCAGGTTATGAATGAAATCTACCCGGAAGTCCGGGGCAACGAGACGGAGGAAAGAATCGGGCGAATTTGGCAGGCGGTGCTGGGGACATTGCGCGTTTCACCGGACGATAATTTCTTCGATCTTGGAGGTAATTCGCTGAATGCGACCCTCTTGCTTGCCAGAGTACAGCAAGAGTTTGGGAAAAGGGTCCCGCTGAGCGAGCTATTCCGTTCACAGACGGTTTCAGCTCTGGCCGCAGTGATCGAAAGCATGGAGCGGGAGGAGTATCTGCCCATACTTCCACTCGAAATGAGGCCGCATTACGAAGTGTCCCCCGCTCAAAAAAGGATGTTCCTTCTGCAAAGCATGGGAGCGGGGACAACCTATAATATTACCGGTCAGTTAATGATCGAAGGAGACTTGGATATCTCCCGCTTTCTGAACGCTTGCCGGGAATTGCTGCAGCGGCATGAAGCTTTTCGCACTTCCTTCGACATTGTGGATGGAGAGATCGTGCAGATTCTCAACACCGACACAGACTTTAATATCATGGTTACGGACATCGGGGAGGAAGAAGCGGAACAAACGATTAGGGCGTTCGTCCGTCCTTTCGATTTGCGCCAAGCACCGTTGTTTAGAGCTGAATTGCTGCGCTTTGGGCCGGACAAATACTGGTTGATCATGGACATGCATCATATTATAGCCGACGGGCTGTCGATGTCCGTTTTCTTGAACGAGCTAGCGTACCTGTATGAAGGCCGGAATTTGCCTTCGCTCCATGTTCAGTACAAAGATTTTGCCGCTTGGCAAAAAGGGAGGCACAGCAGCGGACGTTTTGCTGACCAGGAGCGGTACTGGCAAGTTGGTTTTAGCGGGGAACTGCCGGTTCTGACACTGCCTACGGACTTCCCGAGACCCCCGGTTCAAAGTCAGGAAGGGGCCGTACTATCGTACGAGATTGATCCGAAAATAACAGCCGGTTTGAAAAAGCTGGCGGGCGAGACCGGCACTACGCCGTATATGATTTTACTTTCGGCCTATTACGTGCTGCTTGCGAAATACACCGGTCAAACGGATATGATTATCGGTACGGCTGTCGCTGGCAGACATCATCCCAACACCGAACGAATGATCGGTATGTTTGTCAATACGTTGGCTCTGCGCAATAAACCGTCCAGGGAGAAAAGCTTTCATACGCTTCTACAGGAAGTTAAGGAAACGACGTTGCGTGCGATGGAGAATCAAGAGTATCCTTTCGAAGAGTTGATCGAGAAATTGGATGTACGTCGGGATCCGGAGCGTAATCCTTTGTTTGACATCATGTTTGTGATGCAAAATTTTGAAATTCGAGCCTTCGAAGCCGATGGAGTCAAATTTCTGCCTGCTGAAGTCAATCCGGGCATTTCGCAGTTCGATCTTGTTTTGAGCGCCGACGAATGGCAGGAACAACTAGCGCTTCGGTTTAACTATTGCACCACGTTGTTCCGGGCGGAAACGGTGGATCGCATGGCCTGCCATTATATACGATTGTTGCAGAACGCCGTAGAACGTCCCTGGGGCGAAATTGCCAAACTCGAATGGTTATCCGGCGAGGAGAAGAGGCTGCTGTTATCCGGGTTCAATCCGATTATGCAGCCGTCGCAGGCTCCGATTCCGGATAACGGAACCTTGCATGCGCTCTTCGAAGTACAGGCAAAAAAAACGCCGGATTATGTCGCTGTCGTGCATTTGGGGCGGGAAATCACCTACAAAGAGTTGAACGAGAAGTCGAACAAGCTGGCGAATGAGTTGTTAAAACGAGGGGTAGGACAGGAAATCATCGTCGGCCTCATGCTGGAACGTTCGTTCGAAATGGCTGTCGCGATTTTGGCCGTTCTGAAGGCCGGGGGAGCGTACATGCCTATAGATCCGTCTTATCCGGCGGAACGGATCAACCACATGCTTGCGGACAGCGGGACCGCTGTTCTGCTGGTGCAAGAACATGTGAAATCTAAGGCGACGTTTGACGGCCCAGTGCTTTGCGTAGATAACGAGGAATGGTATGGGCGGGAAAATGGGGCGTCATTAAAGTTGAAAGCCGGTCCGCATAATTTGGCTTATGTGATTTATACATCGGGTTCGACGGGGGCTCCCAAAGGGGTTTGCATTGAACATCAAGCCATCGTCAATACGTTGTTGTGGAGAACAGAGGAATATAAGATGGGGGCAGCGGATCGCGTTTTGCCTCTGGTATCGAGCTCGTTCGATGCGTTCATCGCCGCTTTTTTCACTCCTCTGTTGTCCGGGGCCGCCGTCGTCCTGCCTGCGGATGAAGAAATCCGGGAGCTGTCGGCGGTGAAAACGCTGATTGTTTCAGCCGGCGTCACGCATCTGGTATGCACGCCTTCCATGTACTTGCCGATTGCGGCATCGTTGACGCCGCAAGAAGCCAAGACGGTCAAGGCGGTAACGCTGGGCGGCGAAAAAATAACGAAACGGTTGATTGAAGCCAGTCACGCCGTAAACCCCGGAATTGAACTGCTCAACGAGTACGGACCGACGGAGTACAGCGTCGTCATAACGATTCGCAGGAACGTCCTTCCCGAGGGGATCGGCTGCATCGGCAAGCCTATCGCCAATACGGGGGTACTTATTCTTGACGAACATTTGCAATTACAACCGATCGGCGTGCCCGGGGAATTATGCGTTTGGGGCAAGGGGCTTGCGCGAGGATATCTGAACCATCCCGGTCTTACTGCGGAAAAGTTCATTCCACATCCGTATCTGGAAAATACGAAGCTGTATCGGACGGGAGATTTGGCAAGATGGCTTCCCGACGGTACGCTTGAATACTTCGGCCGGGCCGATCATCAAGTGAAAATCAGGGGATACCGGATCGAACCCGGCGAAATTGAAAGCATGCTGTTCACTCATGAGGCGGTGCAAGAGGCGTCGGTCATCGTGAAAGGAACGGAGGCAGACCCGTATCTTTGCGCTTACGTCGTGCTTCGGCATCCGGTTTCCGCAACCGAATTGAAAGCTTGGCTGGCTTCGCGTCTGCCGCAATACATGGTCCCGGCTTACGTGCTGCCGATTGACCGCATGCCGTTGACTGCCAACGGCAAAATCGACCGAAACGCGCTGCCAGAACCGGACGGGCATTCGGATTCCGGCTTGCGGTACCTGCCGCCGAGAAACGAAACGGAACAAAAGTTGGCTAAAGTTTGGCAGGAGCTTCTGGGCGTGTCGCCGATCAGTGTTCACGACCATTTCTTCGAGCTGGGTGGGCATTCTCTGAAAGCCACCTTGATGACGGCGCAAATCAATAAGGCTTTCCATGTGGAGATCTCCACTCAAGATGTCTTCGGGTCGCCCACGCTTGAGGCGCTGGCGTCCGTAGTATCATCCGCCCGAAAAACGCAGTATCGCCGCATCGAAGCGGTGGAGGGACGAGAGTACTACGATGTGTCGCCGGCGCAGTCCAGACTTCTGGCCGTTCTCCCTCTGGACGAGACCGGGGTCGCTTATAATATGTCTGCGGCGCTAATGCTTGAAGGAAGCGTGAACCGGGAAAGGCTGGAGCGCACGTTCGATCAATTAATTGAGAGACATGAAGCGTTTCGGACTTCCTTCGGACATGAGGACGGGAAAACGGTGCAATTCGTGCATCGTCAGGTGAAATTTCAAATGGGTTATGCTGAAACGGATGCCGGCGCGAAGGATCTTGAGCCGTTCATCCGGTCGTTCATCCGGCCGTTTGATGTCGGCGAGGCTCCTTTATTTCGGGCCGAACTGCTCCGATTGGCGGAAGGCAAGCATCTTCTCCTAATCGATATGCACCATCTGATTGCAGACGGAATGTCAGTCGATATCATTATCGATGAATGGAACAAACTGTACAACGGAGAGGAACTGCCGGCTTTACGCATTCAATATAAAGATTACTCCGCGTGGGTGAAATCGAACTTGGATGAACTATCCGCTCAGGAGAAATATTGGCTGGATCTGTACGAAGGCGATATTCCCGTATTGAATATGCCTGCAGATGACCAGAGACCGCAGATGCAAAGCTTCGCCGGAGGTGTGGTGAAGGTGGAGCTTGCCGAAAAGCTCGTTCGTCAACTAGAGGTCCTTTGCACAGAAACGGAAAGCACGTTCTTTATGCTGCTGTTTGCCGCTTATAACGTATTGCTCGCCAAATATGCGGGGCAAGAGGATCTTGTGATTGGTATTCCGGCTGCGGGACGAACCCATGCGGACGCTCAGGCCGTCGTCGGCATGTTCGTGAATACGCTGGCGCTTAGGAATCATCCGGTGTCAACGAAAAGCTTCAGATCCTTCATGACCGAGGTGAAAGAAAATACGCTGCGCTCGCTGGAAAATCAGGTTTATCCTTTTGCCAGGCTCGTTGAAAAATTGCAGATCAAGCGCGATTTGAGCCGCAATCCGCTGTTTGACACTATGTTCTCTTTCGTAAATACGGATGCGCAGCAATGGAAGGCCGATGGTCTTCGGGTTACGCCTTATTCGTTCGAAACGGGCGTCTCCAAGTTCGATCTTATACTGAACGTAGAGGAAAAGGACGGAAGCCTTCGATTGGAATTTGAATATGCCATGAAGCTGTTCCGCAGAGAAACGGTTGAACGGCTGGCCAGTCATTACTTGAACCTGTTGAATGAAGTAGCCCGAAAGCCGGACCAGCTACTGTCGGACATCAACCTGCTCGACCGGGAGGAAGAGGTTGCGATAGAGAGCAGGTTTAACGGGACATTTGTCCCTTATCGACAGCCGAAACCGATTCATCGCTGCATTGAGGAGCAGGTCGAAAAAACGCCGGAAGCTGTCGCTGTAGTCTACCGGGGCCAATTTTCTGACTTACCGCGAGTTGAACGAGCGGGCCAATGCTACGGCAAACCATTTACTGGAAACGGGTATCGGGAGCGGCAGTTATGTGCCGATCCTTATGGATCGAAGTCTGGAACTGGTCGTGTCGATTCTTGCTGTGATGAAGACGGGAGCGGCTTTCTCGCCGCTCGATACGAGCTGGCCCGGGGAGCGGTTGCAAAGTGCGCTTCACGATTTGAACAGCTCCGTCGTGCTTGTCCATCCGGAAACGCCAATCGCTGAAGAGATTGCCACCGGCAGGCGGCTGGTTGTAGACTGCGGGAAGCCGACGGCGGCCGCTGGAAATCCGGCTGTCGAAACGGATCTGGCAGCACCGATCTATGTTATTTTCACTTCCGGCTCCACCGGAAAGCCGAAGGGCGTCATTGCTGCTCATAAAGGAATTACGAACCGATTCTTGTGGATGAATGATTTCTTCGGGGTTGAAGCGGCCCGCAGCGTGCTGCAGACGACCAATCATGTATATGACAGTGCGGTTTGGCAGTTATTCTGGCCGCTAACGAACGGCGGCAAAACCGTGCTGCCTGAAACGGGTATGACGGTGGATGCGGATTATATGGCAACCATCATACAGCAGGAGCACATTTCGATTATAGATTTCGTTCCTTCTGTATTTAATGCCATCGTCAACCAGTTTGAAGGAAACTCGAATCTGCACAAGCAGTTGGGTTCACTAAAGCAAGTTATCCTTGGCGGGGAAGAAATCTCGTTGGCGGCGGCCCGCAGGTTTTTGAACATTTTCCCACATGTCGCCCTTACGAATTTGTACGGTCCGACAGAGGCGAGCATCGGCTGTGTGGCCTATCGGGTCACGGGACAGGAAGATAGAATCCCAATCGGAAAGCCCATATCCAATACCAAGATTTATATTTTGGACACCGGTTTGAAGCGGGTTCCTATCGGGGTCGCGGGGGAAATGTATATTGCAGGTGTCCCCCTCGGGATCGGGTATTTGAACGATCCGTCCAAAACGCAAGCCAGCTTTATCGATAACCCCTACGCCGAGACCGGGTACGAGAAACTCTACAAAACAGGCGATCTGGCCAAATACTTGCCGGACGGCAACATTGCTTTCCTGGGCAGGTCCGATTTTCAGGTGAAAATCCGAGGATACCGGATAGAGCTCGGTGAGATCGAATATCGCCTGCTTGGCATGGATGCAATTCGGGAAGCTGTCGTTATGGTGAAAGAGAACAACGGCAGCCAATGCTTGTGCGCGTATCTGGTAACGAACCGGGAGATCGGCAAGGAAGAAATCAAAGCAAGCCTAGCCAAGGAACTGCCGGATTACATGATACCTTCGGCGTTAGTTCAGCTTGAATATATGCCGATTACCCCGGGCGGCAAGATCAATCGAAAAGCACTGCCCGAACCTGACTGGAAAGAAGCGTTGGAACAAGAATATGTGGAGCCGGCGGACGAGGTCGAGAAGCTGCTGGCGCAATTATGGGAAGAACTGCTGGTGTTGCCGCGCGTCGGCGTGAATGATAATTTCTTTGATCTTGGAGGGGACTCCATCAAAGGGTTGCAAATCGTCTCACGGCTTAATGCCCACGGGTATAAGCTGGGGATTAAAGATTTGTTCCAGTATCCGAAAATCAGGCTTTTAAGCAAATTTGTCAAAGCGTCCATCCGCAAGGTCAGCCAGGAGGCCGTAGAAGGCGAGGCAGCCTTAACGCCAATACAGAAACGATTTTTTGAGTTGCAAAGGGTTCATCCGCATCATTTCAACCAGTCCGTCATGCTGTTTAATGCGAACGGGTTTCAGGAGAAGGGGGTGGTTGACGCCTTTGAACAGATCATCCGGCATCACGATGCTTTACGAATGACGTTCCGTTTGGGAGAAGAGAATGTTGTGCAGTATAATCAGGGGCTGCGCGATCGGCACGTACAACTGACCGTGAAATCCCTTCCCGCAGGAAAAGAAGCCGGCCCATGGATTGCACGGGAAGCGACAGCCATTCAAGGCAGCTTCGATCTGGCAGTCGGCCCGTTGATCAAACTGGGCTTGTTCAGAAGCGGAGAAGGCGATCACCTTCTTATTGCTGTTCATCATCTCGTGATCGACGGAGTGTCGTGGAGGATCATCCTGCAAGATTTTGCGGCTCTTTATCAACAAAGCACGCGGGGCGAGCCCTTATTGCTGCCGGACAAATCCGACTCGTACCGGACATGGTCGCAGGAAGTCGCCCGCTATGCGGAAAGCGGCGAACTGCGCCGAGAAATCGGATACTGGACCGGGCTGGAACAAGTCGAATCCGCCCCGCTTCCCAAGGATGGCCCGTATGTGACCAATACTCTGGCGAACAGCAAGGATTTGCGTATGACTCTCGATGCGGAATATACCGGGAAGCTGTTGAAGCAAGTACACCAAGCGTACAATACAGAAATTACCGATATTTTGCTGACGGCGCTCGGACTGAGCGTGAAGGAATGGACGAAGCGCGACCGTGTGCTCATCAATCTGGAAGGGCACGGACGGGAAGAGTTGTTTAGGGAACTGGACATATCCAGAACGGTCGGATGGTTTACGACCGTGTATCCGTTCCTGCTGGATATGAGTTTTTCCCATGATCTTTCGTATCAGATCAAGAGCATCAAGGATAGTCTCAGACGCGTCCCCCACAAAGGCTTCGGGTACGGAGTATTAAAATATTTAAGCGCTTCGGCCGAAGTGCTGCAATCCCGGGCTGATCCGGAAATCGCTTTTAATTACATGGGCCGTTTTGATACCGAGCTGAACACGGAGTTGTTTACGCTCTCCCCGATTTCTTCCGGGGCAGAGGCAAGCCCGTTCACGGAAAGATCGGTCTCCCTAGATATTAACGGTTTGATTGAGAATGGACAACTGGCGGTCATATTTAATTACAATAAACAGGAATTCCGTGAGAAGACGGTTAAAGAGCTGGTCCGGCTGTTCCAAAAACATTTAACGGAACTTATCGACCATTGCTGCAGTAAGCAAATGACGGAGCAAAGTCCGACCGATTTCACATATGACAAATTTTCGATCGACGAGCTGCAAAATCTGTCGCAGGTTTTAAGCAGCAAACTAAACTTGTAACAAAGTGGTGAGCCGCATGAGAAATGTTCTGATTCAAAACATTTACCCGTTGACGCCGATGCAGGAGGGGCTGCTGTATCATTCGATTCTGGACGAGCGCTCCGAAGCGTATTTCGATCAAACGATCATCACTTTAAACGAACGTCTGGACCCGACCTTGCTTGAACAAAGCTTTCAGGCGCTGATCGACCGGTATGAAGTGCTGCGGACGGTGTTCGTCTATAAAGAAGTGGAACGGCCGGTTCAGGTGGTATTGACCCAAAAACGGGCATCGGTCGGTTACGAAGATATCTCAGGTTTGACGGAAAACGAGCAACGGTTGGTTGTCGAGGAATTCGCGACAAGGGAGCGGAAAAAGCGGTTCAATCTGGAAAAGGATCTCCTCATTCGGTTATCCGTCTTTCAGTTAAGCGAATCGAAATGCAAGCTGATCTTGAGCTTTCACCATATTATTATGGACGGATGGTGCATTGGCACGGTAGCCAAAGACCTGTTTCAAATTTATAGGGCTTACCTTGGCAACGTTTCACCGGAGCTCGACCCGGTCTTCCCTTACAGCCGCTATATCCATTGGTTGGAGAAACAGAACAAGGAGGAGGCGCTCACTTATTGGAAGACCCAATTGGCGGATGTGGAGCAGCAGAGCGCGTTACCGGTCGGCGTTAAGCCGGCCGGCGACGGCGGGTATGTTCTTGAGAACCGGATTTTTAAATTGAATCAAGACTTGACCCGCCGGCTGGAAAAAATCGCCCAACAAAATCAGGTGACGTTAAGCACTGTGTTCCATGTTATCTGGGGCTTGCTGCTGCAAAGGTACAATAATACGAGGGACGTGGTGTTCGGTTCTGTTGTTTCCGGCCGCCCTGCGGAAGTTGAGGGTGCGGAACATATGGTTGGGCTGTTTATCAATACGGTTCCCGTACGCCTGCGCAGCGAGGACGGACAAAGCTTTTCCGCCTTGGTCAAGCAGTTTCAGCAGATGATGATGGATGCGAGTAAGTATCATTACGTTTCGCTGGCCGACATTCAGGCGCAGACTCCGCTGAAAACGGGATTGATTCACCATATTGTGGCGTTTGAAAATTATCCGCTCGCCGCAGAGCTTTTCGGAGGGGAAGGACAGCAGCTTGTTTCGATCATTGAGACGGAAGGCTTCGAGCAAACGAATTACGATTTCAACATCGGGGTCATACCCGGCGAAGAACTACAGATTAAATTCGGCTACAATGCCTTGGTCTACCGTTCCCCGGATATTGGCAGACTTGAATTGCACCTGAAACGAATCGCCGAACAGATCGCATCCGATCCGCATCGGAATGTGGATCACATGGAGATGCTTGAGAACGAAGAGAAGCAAACGATTGTGCATGAGTTCAATGATACCGCTGCCTCCTATCCTCAAGACAAATTGATCCAGCAGCTGTTCGAAGAGCAGGCGGAGCGGACGCCGGATCGCCTGGCTGCCATGTTTACGGATCGGGAAATGACTTATATGGAACTGAACGAACAGACCAACCGGCTGGCGCGCGTACTGCGTGATGCGGGAATCGGCCCGAACCGGATTGTCGGCATAGCGGCATACCGTTCACCGGAGATGCTGATCGGGATTATGGCTATCCTTAAGGCAGGGGGGGCGTATTTACCAATCAATCCGGAGGATCCGGAAGAGCGAATACGATACGTCGCAGCCAACAGCGGAGCGTCCATCGTATTGACCCAAAGGAAGGCGCTGAATAAGCTGGAAGGACTTGTACCCGGCATCAACGTGCTTGTGATCGGGGAACCGCTGCCGGACTACGGCGCCGCCCCGCTTCCTGTCAACGGTCCGGACGATTTGGCTTATGTGATCTACACCTCCGGTTCCACCGGGAAGCCGAAGGGAGTCATGATTCGCCATGCCTCCGTGATGAACCGGCTTTATTGGATGCAGAAGCGGTATCCGCTTGGCCCCGAAGATATCATTTTGCAAAAAACGCCTTACACCTTCGACGTGTCGGTCTGGGAGATGTTTTGGTGGTTTATGGCGGGGGCCTCCGTTTGCTTTCTTCCGCCCGGCGGAGAGAAAGACCCGGGCCTCATGATAAAAACGATTGAAGAGAAGGGGATTACAACGCTGCACTTCGTGCCGTCGATGCTGTCCGTTTTTCTGGAGTATGCGGAGCAGTATGAGGCAGCGGGAAAACTACACAGCATGAAACGGATATTCGCCAGCGGGGAAACATTGACGGTTGCTCATGTCCGCCGTTTCAACCGATTGCTTCGCCAAACCAACGGAACGGCGCTGTACAACCTGTACGGGCCGACAGAGGCGACGGTGGACGTCACCTACTTCGATTGCCCTGGAGAGGAAGAACAAGAGGTCGTCCCGATCGGCAAACCGATCGACAATACCCGGTTGTACATTCTGGACCGATTGGGGCGGCTTATGCCGGTGGGAGTTCCGGGAGAACTGCATATTGCCGGACTTGGCGTAGCGAAAGGTTACGTCAACCGGCCGGACCTGACGGAAGAAAAGTTTGTGCCTGATCCGTTCGTTCCGGGCGGGCGCATGTACAAGACCGGCGACTTGTCAAGATGGATGCCGGATGGAAATATCGAGTACTTGGGGCGGATCGATCATCAGGTAAAAATCAGAGGATACCGTATTGAAACCGGGGAGATCGAAGCGGCGCTTCTTTCCCACGAAGGCGTAAGGGAAGTAGTTGTCGTCACCAAGGAGGACGGAAGCGGTCAACCATACCTGTGCGCGTATTTCGTTGCCGACGCAGCTCTTGCAGCGCAGGCGATAAGAACACATTTGAAAGCGTCCCTGCCGGACTACATGGTGCCTGCTCATCTGATGCAGCTGGACTCGCTGCCGCTGTCGCCCAATGGAAAAGTGGATCGCAGGGTGCTGCCCGAACCGGACGGCCGTCCCCAAGGGAATGAATATGTGCCGCCTCGTACGGAAACGGAAGGCAGGCTGGTACAGTTATGGGAAACCATTCTGAACTTACATCCGATCGGGATTTACAGCAATTTCTTCGAGGTGGGCGGGCACTCGTTGAAAGCCACGCTGTTGATCGCGAAAATTAGCCGGGAATTTCAGGTCGAGCTGCCGATGCGCGACATTTTCGACCATCCGACTGTGGAAAGCATGAGCAGGCTCATCGAACGGGCACTGGGGGTCGAAGCGGCGACATTCTCCGCGATTTCGCCTGTGGAAGGCCGCGACCATTATCCGGTCTCCTCCGCGCAGAAACGGCAGATGATCCTGCACCAGCTCGAAGGCGCGGAACTGGTCTACAACATGCCTTCCGCCATGCTCGTTCAAGGAAGGATAGACTGCGAACGGCTGGAGAGGACATTCGAAGAATTGATCCGCAGACATGAAGCGCTGAGAACTTCATTTACTTGGATGGATGGCGAGCCGGTTCAAAGCATTCGTAGCAAAGTCGACTTTCAATTGCATTACGATGAGATTACCGGCTGCGCCGGCCCTGAGGAAGTCCGGATCGAGGCGGCTCTGCACGAATTCGTACGTCCGTTTGATCTGGGAAAAACTCCTTTGTTTCGGGCAAAGCTTGTCCGCTTATCCGAGACGAGACATATATTGCTGGTCGATATGCACCACATCATTTCCGACGGAGTTTCCGTATCCGTCATCATGGATGAATTCGGAAAGTTATACGACGGGCATTTGCTGGCGCCCTTGACGATTCAGTATAAGGATTATGCCAACTGGCACAATGAACAGCTTGACAAAGGGTTTATACGGGAGCAGGAATCATATTGGCTTCATGTCCTTGCTGGCGACCTTCCGGTGCTTCAATTGCCAACCGATTTCCCAAGGCCCCCGGTTCAAAGTTTTGAAGGGGATACGGTATCGCGGATACTGGATCAAGACATAACAGGCAAGCTTCAGCAGCTTGCCGCTGAAACCAAAAGCACGCTATTTATGATTCTGCTTGCCGTTTATAACGTTGTTTTGTCCAAGTACGCCCGGCAGGAAGATATCATCGTCGGTTCGCCGGTTGCCGGACGGAGGCATCCCGATGCGCAGCAGATTGTCGGAATGTTTGTGAACACGCTCGCGCTGCGCAACTATCCTACTTCAAACAAGACCTTCAAAGCATTTCTTGCGGAAGTGAAGGAGAATACTTTGGCGGCTTTCGAGCATCAGGAATATCCTTTTGAACAGTTGGTTGAGAAGCTCGCGCTGCGCAGAGATGTTAGCCGGAGCCCGCTGTTTGATACGATGCTTGTGCTGCAGAATGCAAGCGGAAATCCAATGCGGATCGACGGCGCCGAATTCAAGACGTTTCCGCTGAATCCGGGCGTTTCCAGATTTGATTTAACATTTAATGCGGCAGAGGCGGACGGCTGTCTCCAGCTTCATATGGAGTATAGCAGCCGGTTGTTCCGTCACGATACCGTGGAACGAATGATGGGCCATTTCGTTCAGGCGCTGAAATCGTTTGCAGACCATAGCGAACAAAAAATAGGCGACGTCGACATGGTGACGGCAGAAGAGAAGGAGGCAATCCTGAGCGGGTTTAACGGAACGAAAGCGCGGTATCCGAAAGAAAAGACGGTCCATCAATTGTTCGAGGAGCAGGTGGAGCGGACGCCGGATCATCCGGCGGCGATCTTTGAAGGGCAGCGTCTGACCTACCGGGAGCTAAACGCGAGGGCGAACCGTCTGGCCCGCGTGCTGCGGAGCAAGGGTGTGGGT
>JBHJMN010000059.1:0-32220 GCA_042219835.1 Paenibacillus elgii | reverse complement strand
GCGGCACGCCGGGCGCCGGGCCGCCGCCGAGCGGCTGGCGGCGCTGCGCACCCGGCGCGAGCGCCACGCGCAGGCGGGCGAGCCGCTGCGCCGCCGCTGGCGCGCGTGGCTGCAGGCGCAGGCGCTGCCCGCGGACGCGAGCGCCGAGGCGGCGCTGGAGCTGCTGCAGCTCGCGGAAGCGGCGCAGCAGCAGCTCCAGCGGCTGCGCCGCCAGGCCGCGCGCTGCGAGGCGCTGCGGGGCACCGCCGCGGGCTTTGCTGCGGAGGCGGCCGCGCTGCTTGGCGACGCGGCCGGCCGGGAGCCCGGCCCGGCGCTGAAAGCGTGGCAGGCCGCCCGCGACCGGCAGCTTGCGCGGCTGGAGCAGCTTGCGCGGGATGGCCGGCAGCATGCCGAGCTGAGCCGTCAGTCCGCGCTGCTGTCGCAGCAGCTCGATCGAACGGCCGCGAAGCGGCAGGAGCTGCTCGACACCGCGGGGGCAGACGGAGAAGAGGCGCTGCGGCGTCTCCACCGCCAATACCTTCGCCGCCAGGAGCTGCTGGGAGAGCTGAGACAGGACGAGCTTGCCATCCGGACGCTGGTAGGGGAAGCGGGGATGAAGCCGCTCGACGAAAGGCTGGCGAGCGCCGCCGGAGGAGAGCTGGAAGAAGAGCGGACCCGCCTGTCGGAACAGCGGGATGCGCTCCGGGAGCGGCTGGAAGCGTGCCGGGAGGCGAAAACCCGCAAACGCTTCGAAATCGAACGGCTGACCGAAGGCGGAGATCATGCGGACAAGCTGCAGCAGACGGAGGAACGACGTACCGAGCTAAGACGTTTGATGAAGCGCTGGGCAGTCGTTTCCATGTGCGGAGCGCTGTTCGCACAGACGAAACGATTGTACGAGCGCGAAAAACAGCCCTCCGTCATGCAGAGGGCTTCCCGGTACTTCGAAAAGATGACATCCGGCCGGTTCACGCGGATGATTGCGCCGCTCGGCGAGCAGCGGGTATTGGCGGAGAGGGCGAACGGCGAGCTGCTGGATGCCTCCGCGCTCAGCCGGGGTACGGCCGAGCAGATGTATTTGTGCATCCGCTTCGCGCTCGCGGACGAATACGCGGCGTCCGGGGTCCGGCTGCCGCTTGTGATTGACGATTTGTTCGTGAATTTCGATGATGAGCGGCTCGGATACGGCATGGAGCTGCTGCACATGGTGGCCGAGGGCCGCCAGCTGCTGCTGTTTACGTGCCACAAGCACGTGCTGGATGCGTATGTTTCCCGTTTTTCCGCAGCATCCGTCCGGCATTTAAGCCGCAAGACGTAATACGATAATGCCGATCAAGGCAAGCCATTGGCCGCCCGCTTCGAGGCGGCTGAATTTTTCTTTCAAGCCGAAGCGGGCATAGAAGAGCACGAGTACGACGTTCATCGCGATGACGACGAATACCGCAAAGGCCATCGTTCCGCATAGGAGTACAAAATGCCATAGCCTGCGTTCCCAGGAAGCTATATAATAAGCAAGTATAAAGAAAAGCCAATTGAAACGGAGGTACGTGGGGTGAAGCCTGAAGATCGCGCACCGCGCGAAATGACATACCGGATCGGCTGGAAGCGCGGCACCATCGTTCCGAACGGGCAGGGCCCTCCGGCTGCGGCATTCGGACATTCCCCGGAGATGTCCATTATCCGGGAATCCCGCATGCAGCGGTGGAACCGCAGCTATCTATGGCGCAAGGCGCCTTCACCGGGCCATTGGACGCTGCAAGTCGCCGTATTTGCAATGCCGGTTCTGCTCTTTGCGTTATTTCTGTGGATGGTATACGAGCTTGCCCGGCATGCCCGATAAGATGATTATACGAGGTGTTGACTCATGATGATGACGCTTGCTTGGCTCGGCGGGGCGATTGGGCTTTTCGTGACGGGATCGGCCGTTTTGCTGGCCTGGACCGTCTATTCGCGGGCCCAAGCCGAAGCTGCGCTTTCAGCCGTCCCGGAGGAGGCGGCTGCCCAAGATACGGCTAACCCGGCGGACAGCGGGAACGCTGCTGCGGTCCTGACAAAAGAAAGGCCGGAAGACCAGCCGTCCTTATCTGCTGCCTTGGTCCGGCAGGCCGGCCCGCATTTGGCCCGTTGGACGTTTTTCGATTATGCGCTGCTTGCATTGTTTTTGATCGGCAGTTTGTTTCTGTTTACGGATCTGCTTGCCGTCCTGCGGGATGCGGAGCAATATCCGCCTTATCATTTCCCCTATTTGCTGTGCGGCTTTGTCTTTACGGTGGCCGGCATGCTCATGATGCTCGTCCGGCTCGCGCTGACGATTGCGTCAGTTCGTTCCGAACGGCCGCTGCCTCCGCCAGATCATCAGGACCATCCAGGCCATGCTGAGCAGGCCCAGTAACGGATAGAGCGACGAGAGCAGCGTTTTGAAGCCGATGTGACTTACCACATAGCAGAGCGCAAGAAGGAGCGGCACGATGATCTGATAAGACAAGGAGCTCCGCTGCTCGATCTGCAGCGCCAAGCCATAAACGTCGGCCAGCAAGGTTGTGAAAATTTCCCCATAGATTACCAGAATGAACGGAAGCTGCAGCAGCGGGCCGAGTCCGTGAATCAGGTGTCCCATCGGGATGTCGAACTGCGCGATCCCCGGCATTTGGGCGGACAGCGCATAATGACCGGCCAGCAGCATGGCTCCGATGCCGATTCCTCCCCACACGCCTCCCCAATACAGCACCGACCGGTCTTGGATCTGAGCCCCAAGCGGTACGAGCACCGCTTGAGCCATGGTCAGGTTGAACGCCGCGTAGAGGAGCGGAGAGAACCATATGCGCTGGATGGAATAATCCGATTCCATGCGAAGCCAGTTGCCGGCCCCGGGCGTATCCCACGTAACCCATACGGCAATGCAGCTGAAGCCGATCATGAGCGGGACGATGACGGAGTTTACGGCCATGATCGCCTTCATCCCCCGGATAAGAAGGACATACGCCAGCAGCAGGGTAACAAACAGCCCGGACGGAAGAGGCAGATTCAAATGCTCGGCGAAAACCGATCCCGCCCCGGCCAGCATGACCGTCGATACGCCGAACAGAGCCACCAGGGTAAACAAGCTGACGCCATTTCCGACGGTTTTTCCGAATAACAGTCTGTTGAGATCTTCGTAAGACTTGGCGCGGGTGTCGTGGGCCAGCAGCATCAGCTTGATGCCCAGCCATATAAACAAGGCGCTGGCGACGCCGATGCCGAAAGTCGCCATCCAGCCATAGCGGGTGAAGAACTGGATAATTTCCTGCCCGGTCGCGAACCCGGCGCCTACCACGGTGCCTACATAGGTGAAGCTGACCTGCAGAATGCTCCCCCATTTTCTCATGTCGCTCGCTAGTCCCCCTTCTGACGGCTTCCTTTATGATACAGCGTATGAGAAGGGGCCAAGCCTCATGACTTTTTGTTTGTGCCGGATTGGCCAACCTGTCTGGAGGGAAGCTTGTTCTTGGGTTAACGGACGAATTCTGATACAATAATAAAGGATTTGAGCGACGTTCGAAATACTTGGCTGGAGCGTGTGAAGGTGGAGCATCTTTTGCAGATGATTGATCAATACGGGTATATAGCTCTTTACGGTCTGCTTGCGCTCGGCATTGTCGGCATACCCGTGCCGGATGAAATATTAATGACGACCGTGGGCTCGCTTACGGTAGGAGAAACTCCGCTGCTTGATTTCGGCGCTTCACTTGTCGTCTGCTTCGGCGGGTCTATGACAGGCATGCTGATCAGTTATTTTTTAGGCCGAACCGTGGGTAAGCCGTTTCTTTACAAGTATGGAAAATGGATCAAGCTGACGCCCGAAAGGCTTAACGTGGCGGAGGGCTGGTTTCACAAGTATGGCATGTGGGCGGTCACTTTCGGCTACTACGTGCCGGGAGTGCGGCATTTTACGTGCTATTTATCCGGCGTCAGCAATGTCGGAATTTGGCGGTATCTCCTATATGCGGGAGCGGGGGGCTTAGTCTGGTGCTTGTCATTTCTGACCCTGGGGCATGTCATCGGAATCAATGCTCCGCATATTATTGAGGTCGCTCAACGCTACATGGGGATCACGGTCGCGATACTGGTCGTCCTGGTCATCATTATCGGTTATTTATATTGGCGGCACCGCAAGCGGGCCTTAAACCGGACATAAAAAACCTTGGCAGGAAGCTCCTGTCAAGGTTTTTTGGGCATACGATGCTATTCTGCGAACAATTTGATGGAATTGACCTTCTGCGATTTCGGGTCGATATCCAGCTTCAGCACCGCTCCGGTCGCTTTATACGTGAGAACGAAGCTGGTGTTCGAATCCGGCTTGCCGAGCGCTTTGGTCACCTCTTCAACCGGGTCGCCGAGCTTGAGGCCGTTCAGGCCCGGATTGACGTCAGCGCTACGGACATCGACAAAATGCAGCTGCTTCTGCTTGTCGAACCCGACGAGGAAGTCGGTGTAATCGTACACCGTAATCGGATCGGTGTCATCCTCCATGACGAATTGCTCTTTCGGCTTGCCGAATTTCTCTGTAATTTCCGCGGCGCTCGTTTTGAGCGTCAAGCCCAGCAAGGTCGGCTTGGCCTGCGTATACGGCGACTTGATTTCGATCTTCGGCTTTGTTTGCGCATTGGGTTTCGCTGTGGGCGGAGTCTGCTCGCCCTCCCCTTTGTCCTTGTCGCCCTTGTCGGCGCTTGCGAGCGATACTTTATCGGTCTGAGTTCCCGTCGGCGTAGCGGGAGAAGGGACAGACGGATTCGTGATCGTCTCGTTCTGAGGCAAGGACGTTTCCGTCGGCGCAACGACTGTCGTTTCCTTCGGCTGGACGGGCGCCGGCTCCGCCGCATGTTTTGGTTTGCACCCCGTTGCTACCATCATCATGATCATTATAACGGACAAGATTCCGATGAAGGCTTTCTTTCTGTTCATCATGAGCTTCCTTTCCGTGTTACAATTTGGATGTAACCTCTTTAAATCATACCGTGTACCCGACTTCTTTCACAAAGAGTGAAAATGACCAAATCCCCGCCGATTGCTACGAAAATGCGGGAATTTCATTTTCAAAGCTTCGTTTTCGTCCGGGCAGACATTTTTTCTTGTGCTATATCCTTAGACGATGTTTGGAAGCAAAAAGTTGCATCTTTGTTTCCGATTCCGTAAAAGATGGTACTTGAAACCTAGTTTGCCGTTATGTTAAGTTTTACGGGAACAGGGAAATGAAAGAGCGGAGGCGTGGAGAATGGAATTATTGAAACAAAAGATCAGGGAAGTGGGCGTGGTCCTGTCGGATGAGGTGATCAAACTGGATGCGATTTTGAACCATGTGGTCGATCCGGTACTGACGACAACCATGGGACGGGAATTCGCGCGTTTGTACCGTGACGAGAACGTTACGAAAATTTTAACGATCGAATCGTCCGGCATACCGATCGCATTCGCAGCCGCACAGGAATTGAACGTGCCGCTCGTCTTCGCCCGGCGCAAAAAGTCGCTCAATACCGAGACGGAAACGTACTGCGAGCGCGTGCCGTCGTTTACGAAAGGCATTGTCACCGATATTATGGTCTCGAGGGAGTTTCTGGGCGAAAAAGACCGCGTCGTGCTGATCGACGATTTTATCGCCAACGGCGATGCGGCACGGGGGCTGATCCGGATCATTCAACGTTCGGGTGCGACGCTGCTCGGTCTTGGAATCGCCGTGGAAAAATCGTTTCAAGCCGGTGGACGAACGATTCGCGAGTCCGGCGTACGAGTGGAGTCGCTTGTGAAGATCGCATCGCTTGCAGGTGGGGAAATCCGGTTCGAATAGCAACATTTGTCTCGGCTTTCTGCATGCTAAGCCTTCCATCCGTTTGCTTTTTCCTTTATAATGGATCATAGGCTGAAAATCTGAAGTTCGATCTTCGGCTAATTGGCGAAAGACAAAGATGGGGAGGTGCTACTTGCATGGGGAAAGAAATTCCGGCAGATTTTTTCTTGACCAAATTGAATGAGGCAAAAGTACACTTCGAACGTGCCCTTGATTGTAAACATACGGATTTTGACGATCTGTATCCCTATATGATTGAGCATCCTCAATTTTTTTGGTACAAACGCTATGTGGCTTGGTCTGAGCTGCTGACCGTCGTCAAGCTTTGCAAAGAGCTGGACGTCGAGTGGGAACAGCAATTCTCGCAGCAGCAAGTGGAGTACATCAACAAACGGGTCATGTCCAGCAAAGTGCTCGATTATTGGTTCGAAACAAACGACACCAAGGAGCATGTAGGATAACGTTGTTCCTGATCATAAATCGAACCTGTACCGGGCTCGCGTCCGCAGTACAGGTTCTTTTGTTATAGCCGTTCATGCCGGGGCAGCACATTCATCGCTTCGATATGCCTTCTCGTATCCGGCGTGCCGAGCTCGTGCAGCATCCGGTAAATCTCCGTCAAGTTCCCGTCGCTTTCTTTATCGGGACGGTATTCCCGGTAAGGAATCGTTGCCCGCATTGCCGTATCCTCTTCGTTCATGGCAAGCTCCTCGAACATATCCTGCAGCTTATCGACTTCTTCTTCCGTTGCCTGTATTTCGAACTCGAAATTGCCGGTCGCCTCTTCCGGCTCCTGCACTTCGCCGCTTCCGACAGCAATATAGTACGTTTTCTTTTCCATCTCGTATCCGCTCCTCCAATCCGGGTACCCCGCTGACGTTGTTTATTGTATCCCCCAAATGATGTATTCTTATTACATAACCAACCTAAAGTGCAAGTATGATTTTCCAATGAAAATTAGGGGGAAATACCATGATTTCAGACGAACAGTTGGACAAATACCGGATTGGGGGGACGCTGCTGCGCGTCGTACGCGATGCGGACAAGTCGAATGACGTTAAGGGCATCGTCGTTGCGTGGGATGACAATACGGTCATGATCCGCAAGCAGAACCGCCGTATCGTAAAGCTGGATCGCGGCTATCATTTTCAGCCGTTCCAGGAGCCGCGCATCGAGCTGTTTGAAGGGGAGCTGTCGTGACCCCGGAGAGGCCTGCTTCCCACGGTTATGCGGACGAGCTGGTCTATTCGGTCGTTCCGTTGGCGGGTTTCCGGTTCGGCTTCGCGAGCCGCGGCTATGGGAGCTACTTCTTGATCGAGAGCGAACGGCCGCTGCGAACGCTGAATTCCTCGATGTGGGGGGAAGGATTCGGAGAGTTCCGCCGCCTGATGAACCGGCAGGTGCCCAAGCAGTATGCCTCGGACGATCCGTTGGCCGAGATGAACGCTTTTATGGCGGAAAAGGGGCTGGAGCCTCAACATACGGCTGCGCTCCTGACCGCGGCAAGCTTGGCGGACTTCGGATACGAGCATTTTCGTCTTCCCGGGGGGACGGACGTATGCGCATGGGTGACAGCAGGGTTAAGCAACAAGGCGAGAGCGGGCAAGACATGCGACGTTTCGTCCTTGTTCCCGGGCACGATCAATACGGTGCTGGTGATCGAGGGCCGTTTGACGGACGCTGCGTTCGTCAACGCCGTCATTACTGCGACGGAAGCGAAAACGGCTGCCCTGCAGGATTTAAATATCCTCATGGAAGATGGGGGACAGACCGCTACGGGTACGACGACCGATGCGATCCTTATTGCAGCGACACAGCAAGGCGAATCGTACCAGTATGCGGGGACAGCGACCAGGTTAGGCTATGCGGTTGGCCGAACGGTCTATGAGGCAACGAAACGATCCGCAGCGAATTGCCTGAAGCGAATGGGAGGTCTGGTATGAGCCCATCCGGATTGGGTTAAGGTAAAATATGATGGCAGAAAAGGGGGGAGAAGATGGATCAGAATCAGCATTCGAAGGAAGCCGAGCTGTTTTTACAGCCTCATTATTTGCTGCGGATACGCTCGGACAGCGGCGGGACGTCAGGCGAGGTATGGCTGCGCAATAACGCGGGACATGGAGGCGCAGGCACGCATTTGTTCAACGTTCCGAGGCAGGAAAACGCGGAGGAGCTTAAACGCTGGGCCGAGCGGGCGATCCGGGCCTATGAGGAAGGCTGATGAGTTTAATCGCCGCATCATGACCGGAAAGCGGACAGCAGCAGCAGCACCCCAAGCGTCGCAAGGAGACTGATCATGACGAAAATAAGGCCGCCTAGCAAAAGCAGCAAGCCGGGAAATACGATTCCCAGAAGAAACACGCCGCCAAGGACCCACAGCAGCGCCTTGAGCGTCAGTTTCAGCAAGCCCCACAGCGCCAAAGCGAGCAGTATGCCTCCTATGATCTGCAGCAGCACCATAATATCGATCCCTCCTGTAGGAAAGTATATGGTGCAATGAAAAAAACATGTCATGCAGCCGGACAAGTTATGATCTGCCTTTATGCGGCATACAATGGGTTTTACCATCGTTCGTGGGAGGCGTTGCCATTTGAAGCAGGGCTCGGCGTTGAAAGGAACCGTAATTGGCGTCATCCTAACGCTTCCGATCTGGGTGGTGATCCTATGGTTTGTTCGCAAATGGCTAGCCGATTAGGGAAGCATTTGACTGTTTCGCGGCTTGGCTGCATTATTGCAGATTTTCACGGACCAGTTCCTTTAGCCGTTCCTTGTCAGGCTCCCAGTACCAAAGGGGAGAGCGGACAAGCGGATCGGCAGCGACAACGGATTTGCCGGGAATTTGCGTATATTGGATATCCTGTCCCTTTATGCCCTTGAACAGCCAGGCGAGGCTGATGAGATCGCTGTCGGTCAAGTTCGTGTCAACCAGCTCTTTTTTGGCCTGCTTCAGCAGCCCCGGAAGCTCGGTTATTTTCTCCGGCGCCAGCAGCTTCTGGACGACGGCCCGCATCACCTTCATATGATCCGCCTGTCTGCCGAAATCACCGTCTTGTAACGAATACCGTTCCCGGACGAAGGCGAGCGCGGTTAAACCGTCCAAATGTCGGCTTCCCGCTTCCAGCGGCTTGCGGGTCATGGACAGCCACATGTCTTTGGGAATGTCTACATCGATGCCTCCGATCGTATCGATAAAGGTGACGAATCCAGAGAAATTCGTTTTTACGTAATAATGAACCGGAATCTGCAGCAGGTCGCTGACCGCTTGAATCGCCGCCTTGGTTCCCGCTTCCTTACCGCCATCCATTTCGGCCACGAAATGCGCATGGTTTATTTTGGTTAAGCCGATCCCCGGCAGCGGGACGCGGGTATCCCGCGGAACGGATACAAGATTTACTTTTTTCTCGGCTGGCACGACATGAGCGAGCAGAATGACGTCCGAACGGGCGGTTTGGCCGCTCGTCGAATCCAATCCGAGCACGAGTGCGTTAAATGCGGTCGCTTTGTTTGGGTTGGCGGCTTGAAGCGGGTTGGCGGCAGGGAGAGCCGTTGAAGCGGTTGAATCCTCGACAACTGTCGGATCATTCGGCGGAAGCTTGGATTGGCTCGAGAGTTCTGTGGAGACGGCGACGGAGGGTGCGGCGACAACCGGAAGGGCTTTCATTTCAAAATGGCGGACAGGCTCCAAGTAACGATACAGCAGTCCGAGACCGGCTCCTGCAAATACGACAACGGTAAGGCCGTAGATCTTCCATCGTTTCAAGTGTTATCACCTGATTTCATATGAATATGATACAAATTGTAACTAAATATGGGTATATAATACAAATTGTATCATAATATGAATCGTAAAAAAATATTATTCCTAAATTGTTTGACTAAAGACTTGAACGATGGTATGATACTCCTTGTCCCCTTGAAAGAGCAGCTTTCAGGCAATCTGTTTGAGGGACAAAAATATGCGGTCGTGGCGGAATTGGCAGACGCGCACGGTTCAGGTCCGTGTGGGCTAACCCCCCGTGGAGGTTCGAGTCCTCTCGACCGCACCAACTTCACAATTAACGGGTTCGTGGAATTGCTCTAGTGGCGATTTACGAACCTTTTTTATATGCTTAAAAAGTTTAGGCTATTACTCGTCACCTGTGCTAATGAAATTTTCGAACTGTAGGATTTTGTTGGAGCAGCCATAAATCGATCTAAACCAGTCTTTATTTTTTGATTATAAGAATGGAGCGTTTCTTGTTCGCCCAAACCTTGCTATTATTTTCATGCTAGGTTTGCGAGCATGAGCTCATGTTCGTTTATTTGTAAAAATACAGAGAATAGAAAATTTAGGAGGTATTCTGCCTATTTACATAGAATGTATTTTGTGTGATCTTATTTACGAGCTGCCGGGAATAGATGACAGATGATCACTCAGGCCGCAGCAGTGCAGATAGAGACTGCATAAGCGAGGATAAGGGGAGGAAGCAAATGTATAAAGTATTGGTGGCGGATCCGATTAGCGATTACGGTGTCCGGCAGCTAGTCGAGGCATATGATGTGCTCGTAGAAACTAACGTCGGCTTGACGGAGGATGAGCTTGCAGCAATTATTGGAGATTATGATGCGCTGCTGGTGCGCAGCCAAACCCAAGTAACCAAACGGATTTTGGAGGCGGGGAAAAAACTGAAGGCAGTCGGACGTGCTGGAGTCGGGGTTGATAACATTGATTTGGAGGCGGCGACGGAACGGGGGATTGTTGTCCTTAACGCTCCGGACGGCAACACGATCACCGCCAGTGAACATACGTTTGCGATGATGATGGCACTGGCCCGGCACATTCCCCAAGCCTATATGAAAACGGTAGGCGGCGAGTGGGACCGGAAATCGTTTGTGGGTGTCGAATTACGCAGCAAAACGCTGGGCATTGTCGGAATGGGGCGCACTGGCAGCGAGGTAACCAAACGAGCTAAAGTTTTTGGCATGGAGGTGCTGGGCTATGACCTGCTTTTGACGGAAGAACGTGCAAGAAGCCTTGGGGTCAAGCTGGCAACGCTGGATCAAATTATCCGCACAGCGGACTTTATGACGTTGCATACGCCCTTGACGCCGGAAACTCGTCATATGATTTCCCGCCCGCAATTTGCGGTGATGAAACGGGGGATGCGGATCATTAACTGTGCCCGTGGAGGAATCGTCGATGAGCTTGCGCTTGTTGAAGCGCTGGATCAGGGGATAGTCGCCGGAGCCGCTGTCGATGTGTTCGAGACAGAGCCGCCGGAAAAGGAACACCCTTTTTTAGGGCATCCGAAAATCATCGTCACCCCGCATCTTGGGGTATCGACCATTGAGGCGCAAGAAAACGTGGCAGTCGACGTTTCGGAGCAAATTTTGCATCTCTTGCGCAATGAACCGTTTCAAAATGCAGTGAACGTGCCGCCCGGTTCACCCGGCATCCCGTACAAACTGCAGCCGTCTTTGAATCTTACCATCAACTAAAGCTAGTGATGGGAAAGTCATTGACATATTCCTATAAATGTCTAAAAAATAAGTATTTTGACAGATAAAAGAGGGGTATGTTACTATATCTTTAAAAATTTAAACTAAATATATTCTGCTTGCTCCAATCGACACATCCAATCGACACATAAGAATAAAGTTGACCATGCTCTCCGCTTCTTTTGTATGCAAGGCTTATGAATCTATTGGCGGGCAATCGTTGTTTCGACACGTTGTTCGATCTGGTAGAGGACATCTGCGAGGTTCTTGTAGTGCGTCAAAGGTGCATGAAAGGGCGAAGCATGCCTATTTTTCAATACCCGGCCAGCCTATCCATTAAAAGGAGAGGCTTTTTTTGTTTTTCAAGCAAGGCCGGGTCCTGGCGAAGGAGGTGGTGGGGATGGGCCGGACGGTTTTATAAACGAAGGTCTGAAGTCAACCTCACATTCCGCACCCTTGTTTATTTATTCAAAGGATTTTTATTTTTATGCAAAATTTTTACTTTAGATAGGCTTTAAACAATACATTTACTGTTATTAAATCCCATAATCGGATTGGTTTTAGATGAAAAAAATGCTTGAAAATTAATGTATTTCGAATTTTCACGAAGGGTGCGGAATGTGAGTCAACTATATTTGACTGGAGGAATAATTGTGATATATAACAGCATTTTAAGCCGAGTGGGAAAGACTCCGATCGTCAAAATGGAAGTACCGGAGCTGCCAGGGCTTGAACTGTACGCGAAGATGGAAATGTTTAATCCCACGGGCAGTGTCAAGGATCGATCGGCTTTTTATATTTTGGATAAATTGCTTGCCACCGGACAGATCAATCAGGAGACGGTGATTATCGAATCCTCATCCGGCAATTTCGGTTTGGCGCTGTCTGCTTTTTGCCGTGAACGTGGGCTTCTTTTTTACTGCGTCATCGACGCCAATATTATGCCGGACAATGAAACCTTGATCAACCGCCTGAGCGGGAAAGTGTTCAAAATAACGGAACCGGACGCCAATGGCGGTTACTTACTGAACCGGATCAAGAAAGTAAAAGAATTAAGGCAGGCGATTCCGAACTCTTACTGGGTGAATCAGTACGAAAATCCGTTGAATGCAGAGTCGTACTATGAAACGTTGGGCGTTGAAATCAACGAAACATTCGACGAACTGGATTATGTATTTATGGGAGTAAGCTCGGGCGGCACCATTACTGGTGTATCCAACAAGGTGAAAGAGAAGTTTCCGAACGCGCAAGTGATAGCCGTCGATATTGAGGGCTCGGTTATCTTCGGCCATGCTCCAGCCAAGCGCCGCATTCCGGGGATCGGCTCCAGCATGTACCCCAAAATTTTGGATCAGGCTCAAATCGATGAGGTGATCATGGTTGATGAGAAAACAACCATTGACCTCTGCCATCGTCTGTTTACAGATTACCGGATTTTAGCGGGCGGCTCATCCGGGTCCGTATTCGCCGGTATTTTGGCTTATTTCAAAGACAAGCCGCTGGAGAAAAAAGCGAAGGTCATTACCGTATTCCCGGACCGGGGAGACCGGTACGCAAGCACAATATTTAATCCGAATTGGTATTCAGCCTTAATCGGAAAGGAAGTTGCTAATGTTATATCTCAATGAGCAGGATTTGCGGGCTATTGGTATAGACTGGATGGAAACGATCCAAGTGATTGAAGAAACGATCAAGGCCGATGATGAGAATCAGGTCGTGCAGCCGATCAAGCCATACCTGCGTTTCAAGGATTTGACCAACCGGATTATTGCGATGCCGGCCTATGTCGGGCATGATTACGATGTTGCGGGCATCAAGTGGATCGCGAGCTTTCCGGGAAATATTCATCGGGGCTTGCCACGGGCCAGCAGCATTGTCATTTTGAATGATGCCGATACAGGACAAGTCAAATCAATTATTAACGGGGCGCTGCTCAGCATTATCCGGACGGCGTCGGTCAGCGGGCTGCTGCTGAAGCGGGCGGCAGAAGAGAAGCAGTTCGACCGGTTCTCGGTCGCTATTATCGGCTGGGGGCCGATCGGGCAGTACCATTACAGCATGTGCCGTTCTTTGTTTGAAGACCGGATTGAAGCGATTTACTTGTATGATCTTCAGGGCATTGCGAACGCGGGCGAACTGGCTGCTGATCCTAAAATACGGATTTGCTCAGGCTGGAAAGAAGCTTACGAGCATGCGGATGTTGTAATGACGTGCACGGTAGCCAAAGAGAGGTACATCGATTTGAAGCCTAGACCGGGTGCGGTGCTGTTAAATGTCTCGTTAAGAGACTATAAGCTGGACGTGTTCGACTACGTCAAGCATGCGATTGTTGTAGATCATTGGGAAGAAGTATGCCGGGAAAACACCGATATTGAATATTTTCACCTGCATCGCGGGCTGCAGGAGCAGGATGTAAAAACGTTCGCCGATGTGGTTTGCCGTCATGCCTTGCAGGAAATCGCGCGGGATCAGCCGGTAATGGTCAATCCTATGGGCATGGCCGCTTTTGACATCTCCATCGGAGAGTATTATTTGAGGCAAGCAGGAAAGCTTCAGATCGGCAAGGAGCTGTAGGGCCGCCAAATGAAATGGAAGAGTGGGATTCTTAAAATAAATCAGGAAAAATATTGCAACCTTTCTCGCGGAGCTTCGTAAAATGTTTCGTTAGCGAAATCTATGAGAAAACGAGGTGGCTGGAATGATTCACAAGCTGGAGAAGCAAGACTTCTACAAGGTCAAGCCCTTGCTGAAAAAAGAGGCCGAAATCAACAATATTTCGGTCCAAGCGGTAATCAACGGAACGAATATCGGGAATATTTACGTCGATAACCTTGAACGTCCGCAAGCTGCAATAATTGATGCCACCGGAACGACGTGTTATTTTGTCGGCGATGCGGGGAATGCCGTATTCGGAAGCAGTCTGAAGGACTGCATCGAAAACCAGTTGAAAGCCGCATGTCTTGAGTCCGGCGGAAGCTACTTTATCGCGACGCTGTTTGATGAGGCTTGGGAAAAAGTACTGGAGCAAGCCATTGCGCACCGGGAATTTGAAACGGATTATGAGTTCAGCTATACGTTCAATCCGGAAAGGTTTCGGGCAATGAAAGAAAAACACCCCATTTTGGCAAAAGAATACAGACTAAAAAAAATCGACCGGGACGTCATCGAAAACGACGAAGAAGATACTTTGGCTGACAGTCTGGGCGACTTCTGGGAAACGACGGATGAATTTCTGGCATTGGGCGAGGGTTACTGCATCTTGCGCGGAAACGAAGTTGTCAGCTATTGCTTGTCCTGCTATGTCGACGGCAATAAGCACGAAATTTCCGTTGAAACGTGTGACGAGGAAGTGCAAAACCAGGGACTGGCCACGATTGTATCCCGTGCCTATTTGGAGCAATGCCTTCAGCGGGGCATTGTTCCGGCATGGTCTACTTTTGAAACGAACACGCCGTCGGTGAAGCTGGCGAACAAGCTCGGCTATGAGTTTCAGAGCAAATGGAGAACCTATGAATTTGAATACTGAATAAATTCCGCCTGCTGAGCGCAATTTGGGATTCACGACTCCTGAAACTGCCACCCGACTAATGTCGGCTGGCGGTTTTTGTTTTGAGAGAATGAATTTTGTAGAAAGGCAGGTTGCCATGAGAGAGATCAAAAAGAGCGAAGTGGAAGATATTATCGGACTCACGCCGATTCAGGAAGGCATGCTTTTTCATTACCTTCAGGATTCCAAGGCGGATCACTATCACGAGCAGTTGTGCCTGCGCTTGACCGGGACGATGCATGAGGAGTGGTTCAGAGAGGCCTGGAACGAAGTCACGCGAACGAACGAACTGCTAAGAACCGTATTCCGCTGGGAGAATGTCAAGCAGCCAATCCAGATTATACTTAAGTCGCATCAGGTAGCGCTTGATTATACAGATCTTTCCCGGGAAATAGCAAGCGTAAAGGAGAGCGCTTTGGAAGAAGCGAAAAAGCGGGATCTGCAGCAGAAATTTGATTTACAGGACGTGCCTTTTCGCGTATCGCTCTTTCAAGTAGGGGACCGGGCGGCGGTCATGCTGGTCAGCAATCATCATATTTTGTATGACGGATGGAGCAGCGGGATTATTTTGAAGGAGTTTTTGGAAGCGTATGACCGTTTGTCCCGGCAGCAAGAAACGCCGGCGCGGGCCAAAACGCCGTTTAAAACGTTTGTCAAATGGCTGCAGTCGCAAGACAAGGGCAAGCAGGCGGCATACTGGGGAGCTTATTTAAACGAGCTGGAGGACAGCAAGCCTCTGTCCGTTGTCCGGAAGGCGAGAACGGCGGGCTCCGGCGGTCATGAGCGGATGAAACTATCGGCGGAAACCAAGCGGGACTTGGAGCGTTTTGCCGCCTCGCATGAACTGACCTTGGCCTCCGTGTTCTTTGCCGCCTGGGGGATTTTGCTGCAGCGGTACAAAAACAGCCGGGAGGCCGTGTTCGGAACGACGCTTTCCGGGAGACCGGCTCAAATCACGGGCTGTGAAGAGATGGTTGGCTTATTCATCAATACTGTTCCTTTACGGGTTCCATTTCGAGAAGGCTGGCGCTTGCTGGAGGCGGTGAAAAAGACGAACGAGGATTTGCGGGAGCGGGAGGAGTATGAGCATACGTCCATCGTCGATATTAAATCGTACGCCAGGCGCAAGCCGACAGCGGAGTTGTTTGACACCGTGATGGTCGTCGAAAATTATCCGCTCGATCAACGGTTGAAAACGCAGCATGGCGCGCTGGCGATTGATTCGTATTCCGCAGTCGAGCAAACCAATTACGACCTGCTGGTTTCGCTCGAAATCGACGAAGCGATTCAGATTACGGCAAGCTACAATTCCGGCGTTTACGATAAAACCGCAATCCGAAAAATACTTCAGCATTTCAGTTTTCTGCTAAGTCAGTTGATTCAACAGCCGGATATGAAACTGGAAGAAGTCGAGATGATATCCGATGCGGAAAAAGCCCAGATTTTAAACAAATTCAATCATACGGCGGCAGAATACCGCAAAGATCGAACGCTCCATGCCTGGTTTGAGGAACAGGCTGCCAAGACGCCAGATCGGATTGCTGTGGTCGATGATGAAGCGAGCATCACTTACCGGGCGCTGGATGAAAGAGCCAACCGACTGGCCCATCGGCTTCGAAGCAAGGGCGTCGAAACGGAACACATTGTCGGTTTGCTGATGCCTCGTTCCATCGATGGGGTTGCGGCGATTTTGGGCGTGCTGAAAGCAGGCGGAGCGTATTTGCCGATTGACCCCGGGTATCCCGCTCACCGGATTGAGCACATGCTGCAGGACAGCGGTGCGCGGTTGCTGATTGCGGACGGGGAATTGATCGGCGCCGTCAGAACGATTCCTTGGCCAGGGGAGACAGTGATGCTTGATGATCCGGGAGCGGATTCGTTCCCGAGTCATTCGCCTGCGGTGGATGTCACGGTCAACCATTTGGCCTATGTGATCTATACGTCCGGTTCTACAGGCAAGCCGAAGGGCGTGCTAATTGAGCACCGCAACGTGGTCAATCTGATTGCATGGTACGCCAAAGCGGAACAAATCGATGAAAATGCGCACATTGCGTTTATGACCAATTACGTATTCGACCCAAGCGTGGAAGAAGTGTTTGGAGCCTTGCTGTATGGCGCTACTTTGCATTGTCTGAAGCCGGACGTTTTGTTTGACCGGGAGCGTTTATTTGCATTCCTGCAATCCCGGCGGATCCGGACGATTTTTTTGACTCCGGCCATGCTGAAGGAATTATTTTATGACTGCACAAACACGATCGGTTTAAAATCGATCATCGTCGGCGGCGAAAAGCTGGAGGACAGCCTGAAAAATCAAATTATCGCCAACGGATTCGTACTGTACAATTCGTACGGACCGACGGAAACGACGGTTGATACGCTGACCATCAAGTGCGAGCTTGAGCGGGATGTCGTGCTGGGCAAACCGATAGATAACGTAAGGGTATATATTTTGCATAAGCATCATGAATTTCAGCCGGTCGGCGTTATCGGGGAGCTGTGTATTTCCGGCGACGGGGTTGGGCGAGGGTACTTAAACCAGCCGGAGCTGACACGGAAAAAGTTCATTCCCGATCCGTTCGTAACCGGACATGTGATGTACCGGACCGGAGACTTGGCAAGGTGGCTTCCGGATGGCACGGTGGAGTACATCGGACGTCTGGATCATCAGGTCAAAATCAACGGCGTCCGCATTGAGCTGGAAGAGCTCGAGGCAAATTTGCGCAAACACCCGCAGGTTCAGGACGCTATAGTCGTTCAGAAAAAGAACAAGCACGGCGAGTCTTATGTGGCTGCGTATTATGTAAGCGCCCGCGAAACGGCGGCTCCCGAAGCGCTAAAGGAATTTTTGAAAGAAGCGCTGCCAGACAATATGATTCCATCCGTTTACGTGCCGTTGGAAAAGCTTCCGTTGAACCCGAGCGGTAAAGTGGACCGGACGGCTTTGCCGGAGCCGCCTGAAGCTGCCGTTGATCTGGCGGAAAAAACCTATGTCAAGCCGGAGAAGGCCGTTGAGAAGGCGATTGCCGAGCTCTGGAAGGAAGCGCTGGGGATCGAGCGGGTGGGGCTGCACGATAACTTTTTTGATATTGGCGGCAATTCACTGAAAATCGTTCGGGTTTTCGGGAGGATGAAGTCGATAAGCGATAAAGAGCTCACAATTGCCGATATGTTTACGTATCCGACGGTAAGCGCGTTGGCTGACTTTTTGACGGACAAGCAGCCGGCGGCTGAACCGAAGCGAATGACTCCCAAGTTGCGCAAACCCGATAAAGGCGAACTGAAAGGGGGAGAAATCGCGGTCATCGGCATGGCGGGAAGATTTCCCGGAGCCGGTACGATAGAGGAGTTTTGGACTCATTTGCAGCAAGGGACGGAATCGATCCGTTTTTATTCGGATGAGGAGCTGAGGCAGCTTGGCGTGGACAACGAACTGGTAAGTAACCCTGCTTTCGTAAAAACTTCGGGCGGTGTGCTGCAGGACCGGGAATGGTTCGATGCGGCATTTTTCGGCTACTCGCCGAAAGAAGCGGAACTGATGGACCCGCAAATGCGGCTGCTGCATGAAACCGTGTGGGAAGCGCTGGAGCATGCAGGCTACAATCCCGAGGATTATCCCGGAGAAATCGGGTTGTATGCCGGGGCCTCGGATGATTTCTTCTGGACGAAAACGACGTCGGACGGTCTGGTTTCGCCTATTGATCAATATAAGGCGTCGCTGCTGAGCCGCAAAGATTTTCTATGTACGAATATTTCCTATAAATTAAATTTGCGCGGTCCAAGCTATACGCTGCAAACAGGCTGCTCGACGTCACTCGTTGCCATCGCCAATGCCTGCCAGGCGCTGCTGAGCGGCCAATGCGATATGGCGGTTGCCGGGGGCGCTTCTGTTTATCCCGAGATGGAGCCGGGCTATCTTTTTGAAGAGGGGATGATCTTTTCTCCGGACGGGCATTGCCGGGCTTTCGACGAGCAGGCCAGGGGCACCGTACCTGGAGAAGGCGTAGGCGTAGTCGTGCTGAAGCGGCTGCAGGCGGCGCGGGAAGACGGGGATTACATCCACGCTGTAGTGAAGGGAGTCGGAACGAACAACGACGGCTACCGCAAAGTTGGCTTTACAGCTCCGAGCATCGAAGGGCAAGCGAGTGCGATTCAGGCCGCCCATCGGATGGCCGGCGTGGAGCCGGAAAGCATCGGCTATATCGAAGCGCATGGAACGGCGACTACGCTGGGCGATCCGGTGGAACTCGAAGCATTGAGACGGGCATTTCAGACGAAGCGGACCGGGTATTGCGCCATTGGCTCGGTGAAGACGAACATCGGCCATCTTGATGCGGCGGCTGGTGTGGCCGGTTTTATCAAGACGGTGCAGGCGCTGAAGCATCGGCAAATTCCGGCAAGCTTGCATTTTGAGACGCCGACGCCCAAGTTTGACTTTAAGAACAGCCCTTTTTACGTAAACCGTGCTCTGGCGGATTGGAAGCGGGGAGAGTATCCTTTGCGGGCGGGCGTCAGTTCCTTCGGGATCGGCGGAACGAACGCCCATGTCGTGCTGGAGGAAGCGGTCCATGCTCTTCCTTCATCCGAGCAAGCGGTACCGCGCCTGCTTCCGCTTTCGGCGCGTTCGCCGGAAGCGTTGGACCGGCTGGCCGCCCGGCTCTCCGATTATGCGCGCAGCCGTCCGGCGGTGCCGTTATCTGCCGTTGCGCACACCTTGCAAACGGGAAGGAAAGCGTTTCCATACCGGAAAACGCTTGTCTGCTCGACGCTGGATGAGGCGGAAGGACTGTTTGACGCCCAGGATGCCGCCCGCGTATTTGCAGCCAAGGCCGGAGAAAATCCTCCGATCGTGTTCATGTTTCCGGGTCAAGGTGCGCAGCACGTACACATGGGATATGAATTGTATCAAAATGAACCGGCGTATCGGACGGAGGTTGACCGCTGCTTTGCCATCTTGAGCGCAATGGGAGCCGGCCATGTACAGGAGGCGCTTTATCCGCTGCCGGGAACAGAGGCGGCTGAGCGGTTCTCTACCGAGCGGGAGGCGGCGGCCGAACGGATCGTGCAGACGGAATACGCCCAGCCGGCCTTGTTTGTAGTCGAGTATGCGCTCGCCCGGTTGCTAATGTCTTGGGGGGCAGCTCCTTCGGCCATGATCGGCCACAGCCTGGGAGAGTACGTGGCCGCCTGTCTGGCCGGCGTGATCTCGCTTGAAGATGCGCTGTGGCTTGTGGTGGCAAGAGGCAAACGGATGCAGGAGATGCCGACAGGCTCCATGCTGAGCGTTCCTTTATCGAGAGCCGAGCTGGAGCCATTGATGAATGAGGAATTTTCACTGGCTGCGGTTAATGCTCCGGCGCAATGCGTCGTTTCGGGCGACCATGCGGCCATTGACAGGCTGGAGCGGCAGTTGACCGCCCAAGGCCTTCTGGTCAAACGGCTGCAAACCTCGCATGCGTTTCACTCGAAGTCGATGGATCCGATGTTGGCGGACTTTGAGGCCGAATGGCGCAATATAAAATTGCAGCCGCCAAAAATTCCTTATATATCAAATTTAACTGGAAATTGGATGACCATTGAAGAAGCCACCGATCCGAAATATTGGGTCCGGCATTTGCGGGAAACAGTCAGCTTTAGCGAAGGCGTGAGCGAGCTGCTTAAGCTGGAGCAGGCGGTATGGGTGGAAGTCGGCCCCGGCAAAACGTTGGCCTCGCTGGTCAATCGGCGCCGGAAGCCGGAAAACGGGCCTGCGGCCATCGCCTTATCGGACCCGACGCAGGCCGCCCGCTTGGGGCGGCAGTCGCTGATGCAAGCGCTGGGCAAGCTTTGGGCATTGGGCGTAAACGTGGAGTGGAGCCAACTGGATGCGCATGAGAGGAAATACCGCGTACCGCTGCCGACCTATCCGTTTGAACGCAAGCGCTACTGGCTCAAGGGCAAGCGGACAGAGGGCAAGCCCGAAGCAGCGGCGTCGGCGCGGTTGCCCTTGGCTAAAAAACAATCGATAGCGGACTGGTTTTATATGCCCTCTTGGGAGCGCTCAATTGTGCCGCGGGATGGCAAGCAGGAGGCTGCGTCGGCTTCGACCTGGCTGATTTTTGCCGATGAACAGGGGATTGGCGAAGCGCTGGCCGACCGCTTAAGGGCCGCTGAGACCCAAACTGTCACGGTGCTGGAGGGAATGACGGCGTTTAAAAAATTGCATGATCAGATGTATGCCGTAAATCCGTCCCGTGCTGAAGACTACCGTGCTTTATTCAGCGACCTGCAGGCGGCGGGCCGGCTTCCGGACCGGATCGTTCATTTCTGGAGCATGTCAAGCCGCCCGCCGGGGGCGTTGACCCTTGAGCAGCTGGAAGCGGCGCAAAATACGGGGTACTTCAGCTGCATGAGCATCGTCCAGACGCTGGGGGCGTTGCAGATTACGAAGCCGATCCGGATGACGATCGTAACAAGCGATATGCACGACGTTACGGGGGAAGAGCAGCTGAAGCCGGAACAGGCCACGGTGCTTGGGTTTGTAAAAATTTGTCCGCTGGAATATCCGAATATCGAATGCCAAAGCATCGACATTTCGTTGCGGCATACGAATCACGATTGGCCGGAACGCCTGCTCTCCGACATCTTGGCGACTGCGCAGGAACGGATGCTTGCCTATCGGGGCGCGTACCGCTGGGTTCCAACGTATCAAGCCGTCCCGCTTGAACGCAGGGAAAGCGCTGCGGGACTGCTGAAGGGAAACGGTGTTTATTTGATTACGGGCGGCCTGGGCGGAATCGGATTTGGGCTGGCCGCAACGCTGGCGGAAAGCGTCCGGGCCAAGTTCGTGCTGCTGGGCCGTTCCCGCTTCCCGGAAAGGCAGTCGTGGCCGGAATGGCTGTCCGCTCATGAGGAGCAGGACGCCGTCAGCCAAAAGATCCGCACTATCCTGAAGATGGAGGAGCAGGGAGCGGAGGTGCTCGTGATAAGCGCCAATCTGACCGACCGCGGACAAATGGAGGAAGCGCTGGCGCAAATCGCGGCGCGGTTCGGCAAGCTTGACGGTGTCGTGCATGCGGCCGGAATCCCGGATTATGAAGGGGTTATCCAAAACCGGACGCGGGAGCAGAGCGAGAAAATTTTTGCCCCCAAAGTCAAAGGAACGCTGATTCTGGACTCGCTGCTGAAGGATCAGCGGCTCGATTTTTTCGTGCTTTGCTCATCCAACGGGAATATTTCCTACCACTACAAGTTTGGGCAAGTCAGCTACAATGCGGCTAACGAATTTCTGGACGCCTATGCCGGCTATAAACGGGCGGAAGGACGGACCCATACCGTTTCGATTAACTGGTGCGACTGGAAGGATGTCGGGATGTCGGTCGCAGCGGCGGAAAAATGGGGCAGGACGCTTAAAACGGATACGCAAACGCTGCTAAAGGATGCGTTGAACGTCGCGGAAGGGACGGAAGTGTTCCGGCGCATTCTCGACAGCTTGCTGACAAGGGTAGTTGTTTCACCGGCCGATTTGCACGCGGAGATAGCCCATGAGCAAGCCAGCTTCCGTGAAATGGTCGAAAGCCGGGAAGCTTTCAGCGCTGCCCGGCCGGAGCAAGCGGCAAGCGGTCACTCACTGGCTCAAGCGCACAGCGTTCAGAGTACCCTGGTTGCCATCTGGAAGGATCTGCTCGGGAAGGAGGACATCGGCATTCACGATAACATTTTTGACTTAGGAGCCAACTCGCTTGACGTGATTCAGGCGAACAGCCGCTTGAAAACGCTGCTGAAGCAAGAAATTCCGATCGTGACGATGTACACGTACCCGACCATCCATTCCTTGAAGGAGCATTTGACACGCAGCGAGGAGCCGTCCGCTCCGCAGAAAGATGCAAAGCTGAACAAAGATAAAAAGGTCTTGAGCAAAACGCTTGCCAAGTTAAAAAGCCATTCCTGAAGCAAGACCTGAACGAGATTGTGGGAGGGATAACATGAGCCAGAGGAATGGGCTGGAAATCGCTGTGATTGGGATGGCATGCCGGTTTCCGGGAGCAGGCAGCATTGATGAATATTGGAACAATTTGGTCAACGGCATCGAAACCATCTCCTCCTTTTCGGACGAGGAGCTGCTGGAAGCTGGAGTGGACCCCGAGCTGCTGAAAAATCCCAATTACGTCAAGGCCAAAGGGTTTATTGAGGATATCGAGTACTTTGATGCGGCGTTCTTCAACTTTTCCTCCAGGGAAGCGGAAATTATGGACCCGCAAATCCGGGTGCTGCACGAATGTTCTTGGGAGGCGCTGGAGCATGCCGGCTACTGCTCTTCCTCGTATGACGGGGAGATCGGATTTTACGCAGGGGCGTCGACCAATTTCAATTGGCTGCCTATGACGTCCTACGGGGAATCGACGCTGAGCTCGGAAGGCTTTGAAGCGGGCACGCTGGGATATAAAGACGCCATCAGTACGTTGATCGCGTATAAATTGAATTTGAAGGGCCCCAGTCTGGCGCTTTATTCCGCGTGCTCGACTTCGTTATCTGCGATTCATCAGGCTTGCCGCGGTCTGCTGCTGGGCGAATGCTCGATCGCGCTGGCGGGCGGGGTTTCGGTCGGCTATCCGAAAAAGAAAGGCTATCTGTACCAGGAGGGCATGATCGAATCGCGAGACGGCCATTGCCGCTCCTTTGACGCAAAGGCGGACGGGTCCGTATTTGGAGACGGCGCAGGCATTGTCGTGCTCAAAAGACTTGAGGACGCACTTGAGGACGGCGATACCATTCATGCGGTCGTCAAAGCGACGGCGATGAACAATGACGGCGCGCGCAAGGTCGGCTATACGGCTCCGAGCGTCGAGGGCCAGGCGGAAGTCGTGCGCAAAGCGCTGCATTTGGCTGAAGTGGACGAAGAAAGCATCGGCTACATTGAAGCGCACGGCTCCGGCACCAGCATGGGCGACCCGATTGAAATCAAGGCGCTGGAAAAGGCATTTGATTTGCCAAGCAAGCATGTTTGCGGGGTGGGCTCGGTCAAGTCGAATGTCGGCCATTTGGACGCGGCTTCGGGAGTTGCCGGTTTCATTAAAACGGTGCTGGCGCTGAAGCATAAGCAAATTCCGCCCAGCCTGCACTATGAAACGCCGAACCCGGAAATTCAATTTGAAACCAGCCCATTTTATGTCAATCACCAATTAACCGAATGGAAAAATGACCGGTATCCTTTGCGCGCGGGCGTCAGCTCGTTCGGCTTGGGCGGAACGAATGTTCACGTGGTTTTGGAAGAGGCCGCCTTGCCGGAGGAGAGCTCGGCCGGACGGCCGGACAAGCTGCTTGTGCTGTCGGCCCGGTCGGAGAAGGCGCTGGCTCAGGTGGCGGACAATTTGGCCGCATTTTTGGAACGCGATTCGCGGATTGATTTGGGCGACGTCGCTTACACGCTGCAGGTCGGGCGGGACGTATTTCCGTACCGGCGGGCGGTGGTGTGCAGCAGCGTGGAGGAGGCGGTTGCCGGCCTCAAGTCGTTTTCGGGCAGCGGCGGACACGCACTGTCTTTAAAAGAAAAACAGAAACAGGCGGTTTTTATGTTCTCCGGCCAAAGCGCCCAATATGTCCAGATGGGACGGGAGCTTTACGATAGCGAGCCAGTTTTCCGGGAGACTATGGATGCCGGTTTTGAGCGGTTTGCCGCGTTGGCCGGCTATCCGCTCAAAAGCTTGCTTTATCCGGCGGAGGCGACCGCAGAAGCGCAGGAACAGATCAACCGGACGGAAGTTTCCCAGCCCGTGCTGTTTATTTTCGAGTATGCATTAGCGAAATTGCTGATCAGCTGGGGAATTCAGCCTAGTGCGGTAATCGGCTACAGCTTTGGGGAATATGCTGCGGCTTGCATTGCCGGGGTATTCTCGTTTGAGGAGGCGCTGTCTCTTGTCGTGCAGCGGGGCAAGCTGATGCAGACGCTGCCCAGGGGGGCCATGCTCAGCGTCCCTCTTCCCGAGGAAGAGCTGAGGCCGCTGCTGGAGGAAGGCGTTTCGATCGCCGTTGTGAATCATCCGGCATGCATCGTTTCCGGAGCTGAGGAAGCGATCAAGCGCTTCGAGCAGAAGATGAAGGAGCAAAAGCTGTTTTGCATGCGGCTGAATTCGAGCCATGCCGGGCATTCCTCGATGATGGTTTCGGTGGCGGACGCGTTGCAGGGCGGCTTGCAGGCTGTCCAGTTCCAACGGCCCGAGATTCCGTACATTTCCGGAATGACCGGAACTACGATGGACCCAGGAGCGATTGCGAATGTGGACTACTGGCTGAGGCAGTTGGCCGAGCCGGTCCGTTTTTCGGATGGAATCGGCGAATTGTGCACACATCCCGGCTATGTCTTTATCGAGATCGGTCCAGGGCGGGAATTGACGACCATGATTCGGCGGCATGTGGACGGGAAGTCCCATCATGCGGTTGATCTGATCCAGCCCGAGGCTGGAAAAATGACGGAGCCCCGTTATTTGCTGAGGCAGCTCGGCAAGCTATGGTCCTACGGCGTACGGGTGCAGTGGAACTTGTTCCACGGAGAGGAACGCCGTCACCGGATACCGCTGCCAACATACCCGTTCGAGAAAAAGTACTACTGGCCGGATGCCGACAAACGCAAACAGCTTGAAGCCAAAGCTCAGGAAAGCGCCGGCCAGCGGAAAAGCGCCGCGCCGGCCGACTGGTTTTATGTTCCTTCCTGGAAGCAGTCGGCGTTGAAGCCGAGCCTGCGGCTGGAGTCGCTGGCAGGCACTTATTTGGTGCTTGCGGATGACTTCGGCGTGACCGAGGCGCTCGGCGCAAGGCTGGGCGAGCGCGGCGCCGAGGTGATTATGGTCCGGTCCGGCAGCTGCTTCGAAGCGAAGTCGGCTACCGAGTATACGTTGAACCCTGGTTCTGAGGAGGAGTACCGCCAGCTGCTGGAAGCGGTGCAAAAGTCGGGACGGACGCCGTCCCGCATTCTGCATGCCTTCAGTCTTCAGGCGAAGCCGGAAGGACAATCGGTTGCACAAGCGCAGGAGAGGGGCTATTACAGCCTGCTTTATTTGGCCAAAGCCTTGGCCCGTGTGTATTTGTCGGCAGAGACGCAAATCGATGTCGTGACGAACAACATTTTTGAAGTTCATGGCGGGGAGCATCTGTTTCCGGAGCATAGTACAATTCTCGGCCCGTGCAAGGTCATTCCGCAAGAGTACGCGAATATCTGGTGCCGCAATGTCGATATTGCCATCGAAGAGATTGGCCGACCGAAGCTGATTCATCAGCTTGCCGCGGAATTCACCCACGCTTCGCCGGAGCAGACGGTCAGTTTGCGGAACGGCAGGCGGTGGACGGTTTTTTACGAGCAGGTTCCGTTGGACAAAGCCGACGGAGCGGACACCGGGCTGAAAGACGGGGGGGTGTATCTCCTCACCGGTGGCACCGGAGGCATCGCACTGGAATTGGCCGCCTACTTGGCCCGTACGAGAAAAGCGCAGCTTGCGCTTCTCCACCGCTCCTTTTTCCCGGCGCGAGAGGACTGGAACGATTGGGTGGCTGCGCATGAGCCGGAAGATCAGACCAGCGGGAAAATCCGCAAGCTGCTGGAGATCGAGGCTTTGGGCGGCGGGCTGATGCTGGAGCAGGCTGACGTTTCGGAGCTGGAGCAGATGCGTGCCGCGGTCGGGCGGATCGAGCAGCGGTTCGGGCGGGTGAGCGGCGTAATCCATGCGGCAGGAACGCTAAGCCATGAAGCATTTGCTGCGGTTAGGGAAACAGGCCGGAGTGAAAGCGAGCCGCAGTTTAACGCAAAGCTTCACGGCACGATTGTGCTGGATACGATTTTTAAAGACCGGGAGCCGGATTTTTGCCTGCTGATGTCCTCTATCGCCTCTGTTCTGGGCGGGCCCGGGCAGGCGGCTTATTGTGCGGCCAACACTTTTCTGGATGCCTATGCGGCCCAACGGAACCGGACATCGGCCTACCGGTGGTTAAGCGTGAACTGGGACGGCTGGCGCGTGAAGAAAAACGAAGACGGGGCCTGGGGCGAAATTTGGGAAGAAACGGCCATGACCGCGGCGGAAGGAGTTGACGCTTTTGAGCGGGTACTCGGCTGTATCGAAGTGAGCCAGGTGGTCAATTCGACGGCAAATTTGCAAGCCCGCATCGATGCCTGGTCCGGTCCGGCGGTATCCCAACGGGCGGAGACGCCGCATCGCTCGGCCGAGCTGATGGCGCGGCCCGATTTGTCAACCGCGTATGTACCGCCGCGCAATGATACGGAACAGGCTCTGGCCGAAATTTTCCAGCAGATCGTCCGGGTTGACGGGATCGGTGTTCACGATGATTTTCTGGAATTGGGCGGCGATTCCCTGAAGGCGATTACCGTGCTGTCCACCATCCGGAAACAGTTCAATACGGATATTCCGTTAAAAGAGTTTTTCAACAATTTGACCGTCGAACGGATCGCCGGGCTCATGCGGGAGAAGTCTTCTCCGGACAGCGCAGACAGCGCCGGCACGGAACTCGCGCCTATTGGGAAAAGACCGTACTATCCGGTATCCTCGGCCCAGAAAAGGATGTATTTGCTGGATCAGATTCATACCGACAGTACCTTGTACAACACGACAATTCTCAAAAATGTGCCGAATACGGTTACGAAGCCGGTCTTGGAACAGGTGTTCCGCGCATTGATCGAGCGTCACGACAGCTTGCGGACTTCGTTTGTCATCGTAGAGGATGTGCCGTACCAGCAGGTTGCCGATGAGATTCCATTTTTCATCCAGGAATGGGACTTGTCCTCCGAGCCGGAGCGCATTCCGCATGTGCTTGAAGCTTTCGTCAAGCCCTTCGATTTGAGCAAAGCGCCGCTGCTGCGCGTAGGCTTCCTGCACACGGGAGACGACAAAAACATCATTATTATTGATATTCACCATATCATTACCGATCTGCTTTCCATGGATCTGCTGCAGCAGGACTTTAAAGCTTTGTTGAACGGGAAGAAGCTTGCGCCGCTGCCGCTTCAATACAAGGATTATGCCGTATGGCTACAGAGCCGGGCTTATCAGGAAAGATTGCAAAGTCAGGAACGCTATTGGCTGGCCCGATTCAGTACGAAGCCGCCGCTGCTGAATTTGCCGACCGATTTCCCACGCGGCAAGGTAAAGACGTATGCAGGCAGCAGCTACTATTTTGAACTGGGTACGGATGAAACCGGAGCGCTGCGGCGTTTGGCGAGGGAGCAGGATGCGACGCTGTTTATGATTTTGCTGAGCGCTTTTAACGTGCTGCTTTATCGGCTGTCAGGGCAAACGGACCTGGTCGTAGGCGTGCCTGTAGCAGGCCGAAGCCATAAGGAAATGGAAAGCATCCTCGGCTTGTTTGTTAATACTTTGCCGCTGCGCAATCCATTATCCGGCGATTGCACGTTCACGCAGCTATTGGGCGAGATCAAGGTTAGCACTCTGGAGGCCTTCGAGCATCAGGAGTACCCGTTTGAAGACCTGGTGGAACGTATTGTTGTCGAGCGGGATACCGGGCGTAACCCGTTGTTCGACGTGATGTTCAATTTGCTGGACCGGCGGGAAGAAGACAATCTGGACGAGGACCATGCCACGGAAAAAGCTTACGGTTTCAACCGCACGTCGAAATTTGATCTGAGCTTAACGGTGAGGGAAGCGAAGCATAAGCTGTTCTTCGAAATCGAGTACAGCACGGAGCTTTTCCGGGAAAGCACGATCCAGAGGTTCGGCGAGTACTATGGTCATTTGCTTCAAGCGGTTATGCACAACCGGACGGCAGCCATATCCGAGCTGGAACTGCTTCCGGAGCAGGAGCTCCGCCGGATTTATGGCCGTTTGAACAATGTCCGTACGCCTTATCCCGAGCAGCAAACGATTGCCGGACTGATCGAGGAGCGCGCGCGCAAGCATCCTGACAAGACGGCGCTGTGGTGCAAAGGGGAAAGCATGACCTACGCGGAGCTGAGCAGGAAGTCGAACCAGTTGGCTCAAACGCTGCGGAACAGGGGCGCAGGACGAGGCCGCATGGTTGGCGTTATGCTGGAACATTCCTTCGAAGCGGTAATTGCAATTTTGGCTGTGATGAAATCCGGCGCTGCCTATGTGCCGATCGATCCCGAGTACCCCGAGGAGCGTATCCGCTTTCTGCTGGAGGACAGCCGGGCCGACATGATTCTTGTTTCCGACCGGACGGCGGGCCGTTCGAATTTTGCCTGCCCAATGCTGAATGTAAGGGACGAACGGCTGTATGATGCCCCCGGTACGATTCCGGCTGCGGAGCCGGCTGTGGACGATCCCGTTTATGTCATCTATACGTCCGGCTCGACCGGGATGCCCAAAGGCGTGGTCATTTCTCACCGGTCGCTGATGAACCATATTTACTGGGCGATTCAGGTGTATATGAAGGAAGAGGACGAAATCATCTGCCCGCTGTACTCGTCGCTGTCGTTTGACTTGACGGTGACTTCCTTATTCGCTCCGCTGGTGACTGGAAATCAGATGGTCATTTATCAGGGGGACAGCAAGGATGTGGTCATTCAGCGCGTACTGGAAGACAACCGGGTCAACTTGATTAAATTGACGCCTACCCATTTGCGGCTGATTAGAGAGCTGGGTATACGGGCGCCGAAGGTACGCACCTTTGTTGTAAACGGGGAACTTCTGCGCACGTCGCTGGCTAATGATATTTACCACTTATTTGAAGGAAAAGCGGACATCTACAATGAGTATGGACCTACGGAGGCGACGGTAGGTTGTACGGTCCATCGGTTCGATCCGCAGCAGGATTGCCGCCTTTCCGTTCCGGTGGGAACGCCGGTAAGCAATGCCCGGATTTATTTGCTCGACGAGCGGCAGCGGCTTGTTCCGGAAGGCATTCCGGGGGAAATATATATTTCCGGAGACGGTGTGGCCCAGCGTTATTTGTACCGGCCGGAATTGACGCAGGAGAAGTTTCTGCCGGATCCGTTCGAGCCCGGCCTGGTCATGTATAGAACCGGCGATCTGGCCCGCCTGCTGCCGGACGGCAAGCTGGAATTTTTGGGGAGACAGGATCATCAGGTTAAAATCCGCGGATTCCGGATAGAGCTGGGTGAAGTTTCCAAAGTACTGGAGAAGCACGAGGCAGTTAAAGAAGGGGTCGTGGTGGCCCGCGGCAGCGATGAGGCGGATGATAAATATTTGTGCGGCTACTACGTGGCCCACCCGTCGTCCGCGGACGAGCCGGAGCTGAAGCAGGAAATCCGGCAGTTTTTGACCAGGCAGCTGCCGGCCTATTTGGTGCCGCCTTACTTGATCCGGCTGGACGCTTTTCCGGTGACGCCGAACGGGAAGCTGGACATGAAAGGACTGCCGGCGCCGGAAATACTGGAAGAGCACAGCTTTGCAGCGGCGGAAACCGAGGAGGAGAAAACGCTTGCTCAGCTATGGGCCGCTGTATTGAACCGCGATGCCGGGACCTTGTCGATTAACGCGAACTTTTTCGAGCTGGGCGGACATTCGCTGCGGGCGGCTATTTTGGCCTCGCGGATGCATAAAACGTTTCATATCAAAGTGCCGCTGATCGAAATTTTCAACCGGCCGACGGTCAGAGAACTGGCTCTTTACGTGAAAGAGGCTTCCGCTCACGTTTATGTGCCGATTCCTAAAGTTTCCGATCAGCCGTACTATGAGCTGGCTCCCGCCCAGCGCAAATTATATTTCTTGCAGAAGCTGAACCCTGATGATACGAGTTATAATTTGCCGATGTTCTGGGAACTATCGGGGAACTTCGATCTGCCTAAATTTAAAGAAGTTTTCGAGCAGCTCAGGCAAAGGCACGAAAGCTTGCAAACAAGCTTTGTCGAGGTGAACGGGGAGCCTTACCAGCAAGTGCAGCCCGACGCGGACTGGGAGATCGAATATCATGATGTATCGCGCGATGCCGATCCTCAAGCGGCGGCGGAGCGGATTTTGCAAGCGTTCGTGCGTCCTTTCGATCTAGCGGGAGCTCCGCTGCGGGTCGGGCTGATTCAAACGGGGGCGCACAGGCACATACTGATGGTCGATGTCCACCATATCGTCACAGACGGGGTATCGATGGGGATTTTGGCGCGGGATTTCATGGCGCTATTTGCCGGGGACCGCTTGCCGGAACTGAAAGTACGCTACCGGGATTATGCCGCCTGGTACAATCGGCTCTCCGAAACGGACAGCCTCGACAAGCAAAAGGCGTTCTGGAAGGAGCAATTCCGATCGCCGCTTCCGGTGCTGAATTTGCCGGCGGATTTTGCGCGTCCGAAGGTGCGCAGCTTCGAAGGAGGGCGTATCGAGTTCGCTCTATCCGAAGACGTAACCGGGCCATTGAAGCAGCTGGCTTTGGATGAAGGAGTTACGCTGTATATTGTGCTGCTGTCAGCATTTAACGTACTGCTGTCGAAGCTGAGCGGCCAGGAAGATATTATAGTCGGTACGGACACGGCGGGCCGGGGGCATGAAGACGTGCAAGAGGTAATCGGAAACTTTACCAATACTTTGGCGTTGCGGAATTACCCGAAGGCATCGTTATCTTTTGCCGAGTTTGCCGCCGATGTGAAGCTGCGGATGTTGCAAGCCTACGACAATCAGGATTATCAATTCGAAGACGTGGTGGAGCTGGTCGCAGAGCACAGGGACCTTAGCCGTCATCCGCTGTTTGACGTGATGTTCGCCTTTTTGAGCAGCGACATCGAGCAGCTGACGATGAGCGGTTTGACGCTTCGTCCGTACAGCTATGAGCAAAGAACGGCCATGTTTGATCTTGTGCTTCAAGGGCTTGAAAGCCACGGCAAGGTCAACTTCCAGTTGGAGTACAGCACCAAGCTGTTTACCCGCCGGACGGTCGACATGTTTGTGGCTTCCTTCCACGAAATTATCGCGCAAATTTTGACCAATCGTTACGGCAGGCTGACGGATATCCGAATAACCCACGGGCTCCAAACGACAAGCGCAGGCAAACCGGCTGATTTGGAAGGCGATTTCATGTTTTGAACGAGAGGAAGAAGGCGTGCATGAAAGCGAAAGCTTATTCAATTCAAAAAGTGATTGCGGCGAATCAACAGGTTAAGGAGAAGCAGTTCTGGCAGGAGCAGTTGTCGGGGGAGCCGGCTTTGGACGGCTTTCCTTCAAGCCGGCTGTATCTGGATTCCACAGAGCGGTGGCGGCAGGCGCTGCCCTTCCGGCTGCCGAAGGAAACCGCGGACAAGCTGCTGCGGTTAGCGAATGATTCCGATGTCAGGCTGCACGTCATTTTGCTGGCGGCCATGTTTGTCCTGATGTACAAGTACACGGGAAACGAAGATGCGGTGATCGGCTCTCCGATCTATACTCAAGGAACGGAGGACGCGGAATTCATCAATACGATGCTGCCGCTGCGGGTGGAGTTGGACGGCGGC
>JBHJMN010000058.1:0-32431 GCA_042219835.1 Paenibacillus elgii | reverse complement strand
TTAATTTTCTTATAAAATAAGAGCCGCTCACGCAAAACGTGCTTCATTGTATCATCCACATACTTTCAGCTTAAAAGACTTTTGGGCCATGAGAATGTACTGATCCAAACGCTGACTGAGCTGGACCACCTCCTCGTGTGATAATGAACCTTTCTCCTCAGCCAATCGCACTAACTGCTGCCGTAGCTGCGTGATTTTTCGTTCTAGTTTCGTATTCATATCCTACATCACCCAAATTTATTATAATGGCATTTTTCCAAATAAAGGGTCTTGGAATTTGAGAAATATTTTTTTCGACAAAAACTGCATTTCGAATCATTTTGTCCAAATTGCTCCCTTGAAGACGCTCATAAGAAAACCGCCCCCGGAAGGGGCGGCCGTATTGGCTCAGGTCTTTTATTGTACTACACTAGCATGGCGAGTATAGACGTTGGTAACGTAGCCGATTGGTAAAACTCCTCAAAACTAACCGTACTGAAGCGCTGCTCTTCCGAGAAATCCAACGCATCCGAACCAGTTTATCTATATCGTCTAATGTAGCTAATCGTACGATAGCCAAGCGCTCGTTCCCCTCGATATGATGTGTTCTTGAACATCGGTTGAATCACAAAACTTTCGATAAAAAAAGCATTCCTGAGCGTTTGTCCAGAATGCTTTTGATGGAGGGGTATCTTTAATATGATCTTAGCACTTATTATTTGTTCTGTCCCTGATCAATTATCTGTGCCATGTTCAAGCATCCTGATTATGTAGGTTTCACCTTGAACATTCAAATTCCACCAATGCCCGGCTGTACCAAACAGCCCTAACACGATGACCAGAGCCAGGAAATAGGCTTTCATTCTAAATGCACCTCCTCTCGCAACACGGCTGACCGGTAATGTTCTACCTGCTGTGCTGACGCCTTTTCCCGATGCTTTTCAAATAACGAAACACAGAGGAAGGAATATTCATACCTTTTCATCTCGTTAGCCAAGGACAGACAGTGTAACGTTTCGTCGATCCCTGATCGAATTCGATCGTTTCTGAACTCATAAATAGCTTTGTGATACCTAAATCGGAGATGTCGATCCGAAAGAATCAGATCATGGTTAAATGAATCGAAACGATCAATGGACCCAGAAAAACGTGATAGCACATGATCAATAGAGAAACTGTATGAATTCGCTGACTTTAGGATAGCGATCAGTCCGGCTAGAATTTCATTTAACCGATTAAGTCCGGTTAGATATTCGGCGTATTCGTTAATAATGTCTTTATTCCCCAACAGTACTTCAAGCGAATACAAATTCGCTTTTGCCAATATTCCAAACACTTCGATCTCTTTTTGACCCGATTTATCAAGGGGTTCCCACCACCCAAGATTTGCATAGCTATGCACACATTTTTTCGCCTGATCGTATAATCCCCGTTTTTCCAGTACAACACCTTTAAACAAAAGGCCCATGCCGTAATAATATACTAAGTGCCTTTCAGTTGCTATGTTCTCGTTGCATAACATAATACTGAGCTCTGTCAGCTCGCCAGCATATTCTTCGACTTCATTCCACTTTTGTAATGTAAAACAAACCCTTGTTAATCTTAAAAGAGCATCTAGTCGTGCATGTTCTGGTAAGCGATTTCGAAACGGATCAAAGCGAATCACCGCTTTCCAATTTTTCTCCGCATCCGTGCCTTGAATGATACTAAACAGACGATAATGACTCATGGACAGCATCTCGGAGAAACTATCTTTGACGTTATCAACCACAAGCTGATAGAACCGTTCCGATTCTTTGCGTCTCTCCTTCTGGTACAGCTTCTCCGCTACAGAAAAGATAATCGACACGTTCTTCGGATTATCCAAAATCTTAGAGATCACGGGATCAATACAATCGTTTCTGCCAACCTCGGCACATCGTACCAAATACGGAATTAACCGCGGCCGGGACAATTTCTGTTCGGAGATGCATTCTTCCGTATAAAGCTCATACAGCCATCCGGGAACCTTTCCGAACACTCTTGCCAAAGCGTCTAATTGACGGATTGTCATTGCGCGGGAGACACCATTCAACGCCATGCTGAGATTTCCGACATTAATCCCTGTCAATTCAGCCACTTGATTAAGGTTATAGCCATGCAGTTTCATTTGGTCTTCAATTTCCACGCGCAAAGACCGGTTAACAACCCGCATAATAGGCGCCCTCCTCAAATTGATAAGTTTATATTACCACAATATACCATTACTGTGAATCAAAAATATTAATAGTTTGGTCAAAAATGAGGATTTATTTTACATTTTTCATCAAAAACACTTATCTGATTTCCACGAAATCTTGACTTTAAAGGTGGTTTTTCTCTTTTTTTATAGATTGGGTTGTCATTGGGGAGCAATATACCAAAATTAACCTTGGGTGAATCTATGGAGAAATGCAAACGACATTGTGGGTGGGGACGGGCTAACGAAGTACGAAACGAGCGAACGCAATGACATAATAGAACATCGCAGCGATGGTAAGAGCGACATAACAGACTCCCAGCGCATAGATCAGAGCTTTTCCCCCGTACCCGAACAGTTTCCAGTACCAAGCTAAAGGCTCTGCCGAAAACTCACCCCCATAGGATTGGGGGCGACGCGGTTTCCAAACGTCGGTCTGGGGCCGATATTCACCTGGGTTTTGTTCCTTCATTAAATCTCATCCCTTTCGATTATATTTTGAACCGGACATAGCACAAGTAGAAAACACGCCCCCAGGTAGAGGTGTGTATCAAGTTTGACAATAAGCTTCTGCTCAACCCATCTCATCAACCGCTGCCGTTACTTCCTGAACTGTCCTCTAATCCTATTATATAGTTCGTTTTCCATATGCCGGATTTTTGGCTTTTTTGAATAATTTTTTTCGACAATTTGATGCTTGTCTAAATTTTGGTACAATCAAGCGTTAAACAGCTCCGACAGGATATTTAAGGAAACTATCTATTTGTTGTTCCGACGCATAGTCCTTATATTGTTCAAACAAGGCGGTGCAGCGGACATAATCCTCATTCCGGCTCATTGTGTGGGCTAAGGAAAGGCAGTGCAACGTCTTATCAAGTCCTGCCTGGATTAGTCCGCGCCTGAACTCATAAATAGCTTTGTGAAACCTAAATCGAATGTGTCGATCCGAAAGGATGAGATCGTCGTCAAAAGAATGAAAAGTAGGAATGGCTTCGGAAAAACGAGAAAATACGTGATCTACAGAGAAACCAAATGTATTTGCTGATTTTAAGATATTTTCGAAACTTCTAGTCATCACTACCGTAAATATTTAGGTTAGGTATCCAAATTGATAAAAAAGTGAGGATGAGCCTCTTGAAAGTCATGAAGTACGTATTGTTTGCATTGTTAAGTTTATTGCTTCTGGCTGGTTGCGGAACGCTTCAAAAAAATTCGCAATCACAAGGTCTGACCAGTTTTGAAGATGTCGCAAATTACATAAAGGCCCATAATAAATTGCCTGATAACTTCATTACAAAAGACGAAGCAGGAAAACTGGGCTGGGACCCCCAGAAAGGAAACTTGCATAAAGTCGCGCCGGGCAAAAGCATTGGCGGCGATGTCTTCCAAAACCGTGAAGGAAAATTGCCCAAAAAAAAGGGAAGGGTATGGTACGAAGCTGATATTAATTACAAATCTGACCGTCGGGGCAAGGACCGAATCTTATTTTCCAACGATGGTTTAATATACAAAACGGAAAACCATTACGAGACGTTTGAACAAATAAAGTGAGTCATTGGGGGGATTAGGGATTGCGGGATATTATATTAGATGGCACAAAAATTGACGATGTCGGTCAACTGCATGCCGTTTTGAAAGAAGCCCTGAAGCTGCCTGAGTATTATGGCAACAATTTAGACGCTTTGTGGGATTGCTTGACAGGATGGGTTGCAATGCCGTTGACGATTCGGTGGTTGCATTTTCAAGAGAGCGAGAAGAAGCTAGGGGAATATAGCAACCATGTACTGCAACTTTTTCAAGATGCTGAAAAAGAAATCGAAGGATTTCATCTGCAGTTTGAACCCTAATTGAACGAGCGTGATCATGTCAGGCAGAACACTGACCATCTTTCGATCAAAAAATTGACAAGAATCTTATCTCATGAAAAGTCGCACATCGTGCGGCTTTTTCATTTTATTGTTTAAAACAAAAGCAGCTCCCCTGTATGTAGAGAACTGCTCTTAGAAGGTGTATAAGGTGATGTAGACAATGCTTATATCATTCAGAAGTTTAAAGTACCTTTGTATCTCCGATTAAATGAAAAAGCTCATAAATGATACCACAATTCTCTAAGACGACTTTTCTTAGCTTTGGTGATTCACAAAGCACTTGCCAATCCTTTACTTTCTTGCAATTTTGAAAATAAATACCTTCTAGTTCGATACACTCACGAAGAGGATTTCCCACTTTCATCAAGCTTCGCAAGATTTAGAAGTGGGAGATGAATTTCGGAGGGAAGTTAAACTTCCTCAAAATAATTTGACAAAAAACCGTCCGGACGGTATAGTAAATCGGGGCGTTATAGTAAGTATAGATAGAGAGGTGATTTATGTGAATAGTAATTCAAAACGTAATAGTATCTTATCGTCTGCTTCATTAATTGTTAAAAATCACGGAATCGAGAAGCTTACGCTTGAATTCGTTGCTCATGAAGCAGGCATAAGTAAAGGCGGTTTACTCCACCACTTTCCGAATAAGGAAGCTTTATTTAAAGGTATGGTGGAGAAGTTAACAAACGATTTTGGATCTGATGTTCAAAATAGGGTGACCCAAGACCCTATTGATAATGGGAAGTGGAGTCGTGCCTACTTACAATCAATCGTTGAAGATACTGAAGAAAATAATGGAGTTAATGCAGAAATCATTGCCTCCCTATTTAAAAAAGGTTTACTTGGAGAGCTTCAAAGCCAATATACAATTTGGCAAAAAAACTTGGGAAACGATGGAATTGATCCTGTAATTTCTTCTATTGTTAGGTTGGTAGCGGATGGCTTATGGTTTTCAGAAATGTTTGGATTAGGAAAGATAGATGATGAATTACGCGAAAAAGTAATCCAAAAATTATTACTCATGACCAAATAGGAGGTTCCTACATTGAATCCATTTTTATTATTGACTATAGCTGTTTTATCTGAGGTATTTGCTAGCTCAATGCTTAAGCTGTCTTACGGATTTAAAAAGCTATTTCCTTCCATTGGTGTCATCATTGGTTTTGGTATAGCTTTCTATCACCTTTCTTTAGCTATTAAATCGATACCACTAGGTACAACATATGCTATATGGGCAGGTTTAGGTACAGCTTTAACCGCATTAATTGGTGTAGTTTTTTATAAAGAAAATTTTAATGTCAAAAAATTATTAGGTTTAGTCCTAATCATTGGTGGTGTAGTAACACTACAGCTTTCAACAAGTGGCACTCATTAACCTTAAAAAAAAGTTTCGGAGGTAACATGGTGAAAAGTTATATTGCTTTAGCGATAGCCATTATTGCAGAGGTATTTGGTACAACAATGCTTAAAATGTCACAAGGATTTACGCAGTTATTTCCGTCCATCGGTTTAATCATTGGATTGGGATTATCTTTCTATACCCTTTCTTTAGCTCTTAAATCGATACCACTAGGCATGGCATATGCTATATGGTCGGGTGTAGGTACAGCTTTAACTGCGTTAATTGGTATACTGTTTTGGGGAGACCCATTTAGTATTATTACAATACTAAGTATTGTAATAATAATCGGAGGAGTAGTTTTATTAAACTTTTCTAATCATCCAGAAAAAGGAACTGAACCATTAAGCTAACGGAGTACGATAGTTGAATTAGTTGACTGAGAGCCATCATTTACTTGATGGCTCTCACCAATAACATGCTGGCTTTCGACGCAGGTAAATAAAGACAAGTAGCAAACAGACAATTGAAAAGTTCAGATATGTTAAAACTATTCTCTTCTTCATCTTAAGCCCCCACCTCATCGTTCTTTGTGCTTGCCGCTATCGAATAGTTAAAGGAGTTGGTTGTAACAACCTTCTTATCTGCGATCGTCATCTTTAAGTGCATCTGCGGCTGTTGATCTTCATCGGAATCCCCGCGCTGCCCAGGATCTTCAATGCTTCTCCCTGCGCTTTACCTTCGGATTGAGTCTTGTCCGTAAGGACTCGAATTGCTACGACACGCTTCTTTGTGTCCCGGATAGCCGCTACAATGTCCGGATGTGTGATGCTGTAGATTGTAACGTCCAGCCGACTTAGCTGAGCTAATGTCTTCAATGAGGGCCTTCTCAGGATGCTGATCTGCTCTCGTAAAGGCAAATTCGACGTTCGTAGGCGCAAACTGCTTCGTTGCTTCTTTTGCCGTATCTTGCGGGGGCGTAACCTGCACGGTATTCTGCTGCGGAGCTGCAGCAACTGCCCGCTATTTGGAGAAATCCGGAGAAAAATAAAGATCGGCCCTTGCCGCAATGATGCGAACAAGAGCCGTTTTTTTGCATTGTTCCACGAAATGAAAATCGCTATTCAAAGCTGAAATTCGATTTTTTTAGCCTACTTTAAAAATCCGATGTGCTAGATGCTGCCTTACCCCAGTACTCCCCATCAACGTTATGATTGCCACCAGAAAACGTAATGGTATAGTCGCCAGTGGCCACACCTTTCGGGAAACTATTCCAGCTATACCAGTCTGCAGATGAGTTAGCTGAAACAGTTGTTGTCCAATACTGTTCATTTGTCGATCTATGGACCAGACTTACGTTTAGACTGGTGGAAGCATTGTTTTGCACATGGATCTTAACATGACCATAGTTTGCGTTAATGTTGAATGTATCGTCATCAGTGGATTTACCGCCAAATTTTTCGCCGAACGTTTTATCAACCGAAAATGGTCTGATACCAAGATCGTTCTTTGCTTGTGGCGGTAAGAAAATAAATAAAAATACTAGATTTCCTGATTATGGGGACCGAAAACTCAACTTTCGGTGCGACCAAGCATAGGTTATGAAATTTAGCAGGTGGAAATCCTGCTTGGAAAGACTCTAGCCAAGTCACCAAAAGCGAGTCTTGGACGGATGGGAGCAATTCCATATGTTAAGCATAGACACCCTCAATCTTTAATACCCTAAAATGTTTATGCTGTGTTTCAGTCAGTCCGTAGACTCTTCGCCATTAAGCCATGGTATTGTTGTTTCCAATCTGCGTTGCTATAATATGTAAACGCGAACAAGAGGATCATGAAGAAAACATAGGAGTGATAGAAACCTTGGAATCCAGTAAGCAGCTAGATCTATTACATAAGCACATGATTCAAAACAATTTGCCCGTACAGAAAAGCGATTCCTTCGACGAGCAATGCTTTTTGCTGGAACAGTATATCGGCGAAGATATTTTTCAGTCCACTCACAAAAAAATGAAAACAATCAATATTCTTTCCGGCGTGTTTGCCTTACCTGTTCTGCTTGTCATTGTTGTGGCTTACATCTACAATCGTTGGATCCACAGAAAGGTTGATATAGTCGGATTTTTTGTTGATAATCCCGTCCTGTATATTATACCTGCCGTGTTGATTGTAGTGACTTTGATACTGGCCCTGTTTTATTATTCATTACGGAAAAAGCTATACGATCGGATTTATCCGGAATTGAAGGACAAGTTGAAGATAAACGCTGAATAATCACAGAGCTATAAAATATCTTGTTCGTTGAAATGTTGTTTTAAGGGGATTTTACTCCCCTTGCTCAAAACCGCAGATTGTTGAGCCACCGGATCAAGGAAGGCAAGAACCCGCTGCGCAGTTCTCCCGCAAGGGCGATCGCACCTTCGGGATAATCCGTAATAATCCCGTCGACACCCATGCTGAAGAAGCGCTCCATACTATTCTTTTCGTTCACCGTCCATACATAGAGCGGTTTGCGCTGTAGCTTGGCCGAAGCGAGGACCGATTCGTTGACCATATATTCCTCCACGACGACAAAATCAGCCTGGATCTGTTCTATGTCAGGAACGCCGGCGAAAATGACATACCCGACCTGAAGGGCCGGCTCCGCGGCTTTGATTTCTTGCACGATTTCATAATCCAGGGATTGCACGACGCAATGCATCTGGAAACCATTTTCACGCACGGTTCTTAAAAATGTATTCAACAAATTACGTTCGTATCCATGTGTTTTTACCTCGATATTCAGCTTGATTTTTCCTTTAGCCACGTTCATCACTTCCGCAAGGGTGCTGATTCGGCCTGTAAGATCTCCCTGCCTCACTTCCAGCTTCCTTAACTCATCCATCGTCAGATCATACACTTCCGCATCGTAGCCCGTCAGCCTTTTCAGATTGGTGTCGTGAATGACGGCGAGCTCCCCGTCTTTCGTTTCCAAGATGTCGATTTCCGCAAAATCCGCATGGGCCTCTATGGCGCCTTGAATCGCTTCGATCGTATTCTCGGGGCCTTTCGACATGTATCCCCGGTGGGCCATAATCGTCGCTTTTTTATCGTCAAGCGGGACGTCGCCGATAGCCGGGACAAGCGCGAGCGCTGTCGCGAAGGCGGTGATCAGTCCGAGCACGATCAGCTTTCTTTTATGCTTGTGCAGCAATCCGCGGCTCTGAGAGGAGCGGATTTCCATGGCGTTCCCGTCAGGCATTTGCAGCACCGCATGGCCCGGGTCCGCTTTAGCCGTGTACACCCTGGTGAGGATAGTGATATAAAGCGGTGTTACGAACAAGGTTACAAGATACAGGGAAAGCACAGCACTCTTCGAAACGACGGATCGCATGACTTCAGCCAATCCCGTTTCTTGAGGCAATGTGAAATAAACGAGAGACACAGCGCCTACGATCGAGGCGATCATCAAGACCTCGACGATCATAAACAAAAGAATGACGCACAGCATCAACACAGACATTTGGAAATAGCTTTTTTTCACGAGGGCAGCGCTTTTTTTGGCGGCTTTCCGAAAGCTGTACGTTCCCTCGATGACGATCATATGCAGCAGGAAGCTCCATCGAATCTTGAAGTATGCCAAGACGGCGAACACGCCCGCATAGAGCAGCGTGCCCCAGCCCGTTTTGAACAGCTCGCCCGAGATAAAATTCGGAATTCGCAGAGAAGGCAGCAAGGAGGAACCGACACCCCAACTCAGCAGGGGAAAGAAGAGCAGCAAGTAGAGCGTCCAGCCCACAAACCCGTACTTGAAAAGCGACGGGAGATAGGCGAGCGATTGCAGAAACGCCGGAATAAGCCCGATTCTCTGTTTGTTCTGCCCGTAGTATGCAATGATGATCAGAACCGAAAACTCCAAAAAAATCAGCATCGTAGCGACCGGGACCAGAATAAGCATGCTTAAAAAACCGTATCGGCTGATAGCGAAATCCAGGAGCTCGTAATTCGTGGCGCCGGCAAATCCGCCCATTCGGAGCAGCCAGTGGAAGATGAAAGAAATCGCCGGAATAAATATGAATAGCGTAAGCGTCTTGTACAAAAGCTCGAAAATGAAAACTTGCCGGTAAGTAAACGCCAGCGTGTTGAACATGTCGGCAATCAACTGGCGTATGGAAGTTTTCGAGACTTTACTCATGTTCTGCACCTGCTTGTAAAAGGGAAATATATGACCCATCGAGAGCGATAGTAATAGACCGGGGCTCCTTAGCTGTAAGGAATCCAGGTCATTTTAGTCCTTGGGATAAACCCGAAACCACTTGCAATACTGCAAAAACAACATTTCTTTATGATAATCGTCAAACATCCAAAGCGCCTTCTTAAAAGAGTGCTTATAAAAGTCCAACAAATCCGTCTCGATGGATTGCAATTTTTTTATTAAATCATCTCTGTCGTATTCGATATAATACATCTTCTGTATCTCTTGCTCCGTTATGCCTTTTCTTATGGCGCCAGAAAAATCGTCAGACCAGATTCTTACCGTATGATCTACGTATTCTACGGATGGGAAAGGGTCGTGACCAAGCCATACATTCTCCTTATTAATCACCGCTTCGAGCACGTCCCTCCAACCCTCAAGTCCACAACAACAGCTCGGAAGGATCACTTTATCTTTGTCCTCAAAGGCGATTCCACCACGTATTAATACTTCATCTGTCGCTAACTTTTCCCATTAATTTTTAATTCCTAATAACTTTTTACTTTGGATGATTAAATCTAGATCAATATTGCTATCGCCATCTTTAAATAAGCGATAAGCAGGTATTAATTCTCCCTTTAATGGGCTATCTTGTCTATTGAATAAGGTATCTTCGTTTCGCCATAGTTCAAACCAAGGCAGTGCTTCATTCTCTACAAATAACAATATTTGATTTGCGCATCTATTAACCGTTTCAACATCTTTATGATACCTGAAGTTATACCATATTGGGTATTCGTTTTTAATTCCATTCGCTTGGATTCCGTTTAATGATACTGCCTCGAAATCATCGATTAGAAACCGTATTCCAGTAAAAATTCTAAAGTATTCGTTGTTGAGTTTTTGCAATTTTATAAACTCAATTCTATCTTCATAAAGTCTTGTATAAAAGCTCGGCTTAGTTCTCATAAAGCCATGCGGCAATAATAATGTACTTAATTTCTTTCTAACAAGTTCCGCATGCTTTTTTTCAAGGAGTTTATCCTTCATACCATTTTTTCCTTTTCAATTTTTAGTTTATCAATCTGCTTAGTTCTTGCTTGGCAACTTCTTCGACCCAATCCACAAAATTTGGACATCCATTAATTGTGTATATCGTATATTCCGGATAACCATCAAGGGGGGTGATGTCTGTGGTCATGAGCAAGCATAATTAATGATGAGTTAAGCTTATGGTATAGTGTACAATTACCGTTAGCCTCAAAGGCGAATGCGATGTAATATCACTGGGATTGATATAACTGTCAAGTCCCTCAACATTACTCATATTCTTCGATATAGGTTTCCCACCCTTGAAAGCCTTCTTGTGCATCTTCAAGAGTCAATGCCGAGGTTAAATTTAATAGCCAGCTTATTTCAGACTCGTTCCATCTTTCCGTAATTCCTCCGAATCATGTTAAAAGTGTTTTATGTTCTTTGCATAATGGTTTATTAATCTCAAATGCCGGAGGTTTAGCTAACCAGCCGAAAGAATTTCCTTCATGGTCAGACCATCCCAATAAATGGAACGATTCACGGTTTATCTGTACATTCGTTACGCGTGACTTCATTAATAATTCGCTTAATATGGGGTATAGATTTGTGAACGAGTCAGAAAAATGAAAGAAATCTCGCCCTTGGAAGGTCTCAGATAAGGTCACTTTATCATTTGGATGAATAAACCAAGAAATGTCACGAGTAAAGTCATTCCAATCACGATTCGCGATGTTCAATTCCATTTTCGCACTTCCTTTAAGGGAAATATCCTATCCCTGACAATTCTATCATTGACGGATTGATCAAGTCCAATATCGAGGGAACAAGCACGATAATGGTTGCAATGAATTAGTTTATCTATTCTCCAGCATTTCGTTCACGCAGGAAACAAAGGCATACAAATGCAGCAAGAGCAAGTCCTCCGCATGCGGCTAAAGAGGCGGCAAACGCCCTTACATAGTCTGACAGGACAGCACTTGCCAAAGACTGTCCCAGTGAAGCCGAAAACAAAATACTGATCAACGCCACTCCTAACGAATTGGCCGAATACATGAATGTACTAAACAAGCCTGAGCCTATCCCTGCATCCTTCGTCGGGACTGTACCCAGTACGACGCGGGTGAGAGGCGTTGTGACCAGTCCGAGTCCCAATCCATATACAAGTAAAAGAACAATGTATTGCATATGCAGCAGATGTATCGCATCAATCTGCAGCAACACAATGAATAAAAAACAGCAAGTTCCTGTTACCAAAGCGCCTATTCTCAGCACAACCATTCCCCATCTGCTAACAATTCGTGATGATAACAGAGAAGTCAGGAAAAAACCGCCGCCCAAAGGCAGAAAAGCGAGACTCGTCGCTTGTGCGTCGAAATGCAGGCCGAACTGCAAATAATAAGTTAAGAGGAAAAAGAAGGAGAACATGCTGAGATAGATCAAAACAACGGAAGTCATCCCCACTCCGAATAAACGTTGTTTGAAAATGGTTAAATCCACAAGCGGGGCCCCGTCCCGTTTTTGTTTTCGAATTTCGACTGCGATAAAGGCAAGCAGCAGCAGAAGCGATAGGATCAGACAACCCCATATCCAAAGCGGCCATCCCTGTTTTTGCCCCTCAGACAATGGATAAACAAGAAGAAACAACCCGCTCATGATTAAGAAGGTACCGATCCAATCGATCCTTTGCGTCCGCCTGCCGTGCGACTCCGGTAGTAGCGGCAAACAAAGAAGAACAAGAATACCGAAGGGAACATTGAAAAAAAATACGGTCCGCCATCCAAGATCAAACACGTTCCAATTGACAAGAATTCCTCCCAGGATGAGACCGAATGCGAACCCGAATCCCACTAATGCGCCGTAAATACTGAACACAAGGCCTTTCTCCCGCGGCAGGAAATTAACCTGCATCATGGATAACACTTGGGGTTGAATGAGTGCCGCCGCAAGCCCTTGCACAATCCGAATGACAATCATGAGGGTTGGATTCGAAGTCAATCCGCCTAGCAGTGCCATGAGCGTAAACCCGCTCACCCCGATAAACAGCAATCGTTTTCTGCCGTAACTGTCACCAAGTTTCCCACTGACAATGAGTGCTACGGCCAGACTGAGAGAAAAGCCGGCGACAATAAGCTGTGCATCGGAAAAACTGGCTTTCAGACTGTTCTGTATAGGTGGAAGCGCGACCTGAATCATGTAGGTGTTCAATGAATTAAGCAGTATAGGGAGCAGAATAACCGCCAGCGCATACCAACGGCGCGGATCAACCTGCTGCTCCAGTTTTTCGGGCATTTGTATCTCCTCCTCGAACGCTAAATTTGCTTGATTTCATAGACTCAACTATGATTATCATTCACATTGATTTTTTTCTCTCCCTGTTGCGGGAGGTTCCTTCCTTGTTAAGGGAGCAAAAAAAGCTTCAAGCATGCAGAACTATCGTTCGTTTCCGAACCACATGTCCTGCCGCTTGAAGCTTTCTGCTAGTTCAAACCGTTCTGCTGTCTATTTTGCTCCACATCCAATTGGTTGATACGTTTGACATATTCGCTTGGATTGCAGCCATAGTGTTTACGAAAGGTCGTCGTAAAATTGCTGACGTTGCTATAACCGACCGAAACAGCGGCTTCACCAACGTTCAAACGCGCTACTTCCATATACCAAAGGGCTTTCTCCATCCGTATGTGACGCACAAGTTCGAAGATCGTCATGCCAAACAGCTCGCGGGCCTGCCGCAATTTCGTCATATCTTCACGGCGAAGCAGCATGCTGCCGCCCACCGAACCGTAACCATCCGACTCGCCAAACAAGGCGATAAATACTTACTGGACAGCGTCTGGCGCTATATTCCGAACATGCCTTAAATAGGCGGTAACGCGCTGATCGTCTTCCAGAGGGTATTCGTAATTCAAACGGTTCGCAACATTCTGCGCGGTTCGGCGGAACAAATCCCCCATGGCAAACAAAGCCTGCCAAACTCCTTCATAAGTCGCGTCTGGAAAGGTGGACAGCAATTCGTGCCAGATCTCCGTTGAAAGATACTTCTCCAGATATTTGCCGTTTTTGCCTGTGCTGATCGAAAAATTGGTCTGGATACCAACCTGCCATTCCAGCATTTGAATAAGCATCGGTCTCACGGCGACGTTCAAATGATCTTGAGCGTAAAGCATTTCTTGTCTCCACAAGCCTTTGGCCACGTACGTGGACACCCACCAGAATTCATTGCAGCAATCGGCAAAAAGCTTGGCCGACGGGCGCTTCACCCAATAATCCTCGTCTGTCGGGGCCGGAAGCTTGGGGAGGCAATCGTCTTTGTCCAACAAAACGACGGCCAGTTTATCGCCGCTGTTCCAGTTGTCCTTCTGCTCGAACGGACACAGGGTTAGGTCAATCCGGTTGCCATCCGTGAACAGCATCAGGTAGGGGAACTTTCCATCCAGCTCGGGAGGAATAAGCCTCATCTCTTCCGGCTTTTGCATGATAATTCGACTGCCGAAGCGGTCGATCCACTGCGTATCTTCAATAAAAGAAGGCAGATCATGAACGATATACACGATGTCATAATCCTGAAACCTATCTTTTGGCGCATTCGGATTGGTTCGCGACCCGTTCATCCCGACCGCCCGGATTCGCTCATCGTTCCTCGCAATATCCAGTACGCGCTTCATCATTTCCTGTTCACTTCTCATCCTCGTCCTCCTTTGCGTTCAAGTTTATCCAAGTTTAACAGGATTAGCAATTGAAAGAAAAATGGCCGGTTTCCTATACACGAAGGATACCGGCCTCTTACGACTTTTTACTTATTATGCGCTATATAGCTTCTCAAGTGATGTTTTACCAACCTCATGCGCCTTGACTTGTTATTTCTTCAATGGTGTTTCAGTTTTGTGTTCAATAACCTGTAATACTTTTGGTTCAACAGCTTTCATCATTTGTTCCTTGGCACGATTGCTTAGAGTTGCTCCATTTTGTTCACCTTGCAACTGTTTCTCAACCTGTGTTTTTGCAATCACATCCATCACTTGTTGTTTAGAGACATTTTTAGATGCTGCAACCTCCACAACAGATTTACCTTTTGCTAATTCTTGTTTTAAATCTGTCGGGCTAATTTTTAGTAACGAAAACAGTTTTTCATCGTTTAAAAAGTCATCAGCAAAATAATCAGGCTTACCATTTGTAGAGAAATAACCTTCTACTTTATTGATTGAAGGTGTAGTCTCACCTCCGACCACCCCAACACTGATGGTATTGCCCTGAACAAATACTTGGTAGAACGGTGTTTTTGATCCTTTCTTGGTGTAATTCAACATAAACGTTTTTTGATCCCGGTTCTCCATTTGCTCCATAGCAACCTCGTACTCTTTGAGGTTGCCATACATTTTATCCATGAGAGAATTTACCTTCGCCTTGATTTCTTGATCGGTTAAAGTAATGAGCGGCTTCTCCTTAGGCTCCCAATTCTCTTGAGTCAAGTCTTCAATCTCACCCGTAATACCGTTAGTATGAAGGGTAATCTTTTTGCCCGTGCCTCCTTTTTCCTGCAGTACGATGCTTTGTTGGATCGTTTTCGTATTGGTTGAATTCATGGGGTCTCCAAGGTAGCTTGCATCGATAATCTCGAACGATTTTGTTTCGGGAAATGCGCTATACAGCTTCTCAAGTGTTGCTTTGCCAACCTCATCCACCTTGACTTGTGCAGCAGTCATTGGCTTTCTAGTCATCATTTCAATCAGGGGAGGGGCCGCGAATGCTGCGGTCGGAATCAAAATCGCAGCAGCAACGATTCCACCAATTAATCGTTTTTTCATGGTTAATTCGCTCCTTTTTCGTTGCAAATATTGAGAATAGGATTGTTCTATTCGTTTGGAAATGGCCGGAGGGCACTCCATCGTTTCTGCCTCTTTGAGCAGATGTTCACGGATTTTTCGTTCAATAGGCATTGTTCTTTTCCATCCTTTCCATGGGGAGATTCCAATTCCCTATGTTTTTTCGAAGCGCCTGGAGGCCAGCATGATATCTGGACTTGACTGTACCCAGCGGAATACCGAGCAATGTCGCGATTTCCTCAAGCGTATAGTCGTGATAAAAGCGGAGGATAATCACCATTCGCTGTTTGTCGGTCAGTTTTTGGATTGCCTGCGATATCTCTTGGTTCGTCCCCTCCATGATCACAGTGGGCTGATCCCAATGATGCTCTTCCCGAGAGAAGATACAGATGCGTTCAAAAATTCGGAATCTCCTCCAGCTCTTGACCCGAAATCGCTGCACCTGACGGATTACCAAGCCGTGCAGCCAGAAGTGGAAAGGACGGTTCGTATCGTAGTTGGCAAGTGAGGTCCACATTTGCATATAGATCTCGTTCATGATATCTTCCCGATCCTGCTGATGATCCACCAGAAAGGAGACTGTTCGGTACACATCCCGATAGGTGGCATCATACATCGTTTGAAACGCCTGTTGATCACCGTCTTTCATTTTTATGAGTAGGTGGTACATATCTTCACTTTGCATTCAGAGGGCCCTCCTGAGTAAGCAGCTTACACCCTATATTGTCTCTGTATCGGAAAAAGGTTCGGTTCTTTATTTTTTTGCAAGCCGCTGAGTGCAAGTAATCCCTCCTACTCAGGGAAATCGAAATGGTATGTTGCATTAGTTATAACTTAAAAAGACCGGTCTATCCTTAGCGTACAGATAACCGGTCTTTTTCTTATGAAAGGGAGCGGCATTTGAACGAGGTAGGCGCGGTTAACCGTACCTCGCCATCATCTCAGTCAGCCTCCGCTTGATGTCATCGATCAGTTCCGGCGGGTATTTCACGGTCGCATCCGCGCCCAAGCCGATGAAAAACTGCGCCAGAAACGGAATGTCTCTCTTCGGCATGCTGCCTTCCAGCCACCCGGTGCCGTCTTCGCGGCGGTGCAGCTTGGTCGCCGACCAATACTCGGCCTCGCATCGATGAACTCCCTCCTCGCTCAGTTCCGCGTACAGACTGGTGAATTCCTGCTCCGACGGGAGCAGCGCCTCCCGGTTGCCGAGGTGGAGATGCCGGAGATCGAGCGGCTGCGTTCTGGAAGTGTCCTCCGCTGCGGACCGGATTCGGTCGCACCGGAACAAGCGGATATCTTCACGAAGGAAGCAGTAGGCGGGGCAGTACCATAAGCCGCTGCTGGCGTAAATGCCGACCGGCTGGATGAGTCTGGCGGACACGCCTTCGCGCGATTCGTATTCGATGCGGATCACCTTCTGCCGGATGGCCCCATCCAGCAGGATCGATAAATAAGGGAATTTCGCTTGTCTCGACGGGATCACAAAATCGATCCGGTTCTTCATCTCGTCGATCCGGTCGCGGACATCCCCCGACATATAAAAATAAAATTTGCTCAAGGCGGAGGACGATTCCGTCTCGAAGGGCAGGTAGGCATAGTGGCGCAGCGCATGACACGCGAAAAAAATCGCGACAGCCTCCTCCTCGGTAAAGGCGATCGGAGGCAAAATCCGTTCGTTTAATACCTGATACCCGCCATGAGGTCCCACCTCCGAATACAACGGCACCCCAAGCTCGCTCAACTCCTGCAAATCGCGCAGAATCGTCCTCGTCGATACGTCAAACTCCGAGGCCAGTTCCTTGACGGTAAATTTCTTCTTTCGGTTGACGGTCATCATCAGTTCCATCAGTCGTTTGGGTTTGGACATGGCGTGGCTCCGATTATTTTTTTATTTGTGACAATAGTTGTCACTATTATAGGCTACAATAAGAATCAAGTCCAGTTGGATAGCTGTGTTGAACATATCCCAAAACCAAAAGGAGTTGTATTCACGATGACTGTGCAATTGACCACCTTCTTAATGATGGACGGAAAAGCCAAGCAAGCCATTGCGTTTTATAAAGAAGCATTGGAGGCCAACGTCCTTTTCATCCAAACCTATGGCGACGCACCGGAAGACCCCGAAAACCCTCTGCCGGCAAATTTGAAGGAGTTGGTGTCGCACGCCGTTTTAAAAGTCGGCATGGCCAACATCATGGTTGCCGATATGGAGCCTGGCAAGCCTCATCGAAGCGGAAACCAAGTTCAAATCTGTATTACGACCGACGAAGTAGAGAAAACGAAGAAGTTTTACGAATTATTGAAGCAAGAAGGTCAAGTGGAGACACCGCTGCAACAAACTCATTTTAGTCCTGGCCTTGCCGTAGTTACCGACAAGTTCGGTGTAGTCTTTCAACTTGTTACTATGACCTCGGAAGAAGCGGTCATTCGAGGACATCAAAAGGATCGTTGACGTTCTAACAGAAACGATAGGCAATCAAAGCAGTTGCAGTCCAGGCCCTTCAGGTGTCTGGACCGGCACTGCTTTTTTCATTGGCCGAAACAGAACAAACGAATTTAGCGAAAAGGCGGTAAAAAAGTTGACATCTTCTACGAAATCGATGGCTGCGGCAAAAGGGTCAGACCATCAGAAATTAATCAAACGGGTCACGTGGGTCATTGCGCTCGGCGTTATACTCAACCCTTTGAACTCATCCATGATCTCCGTTGCGCTTCTGGACATTGGGGCTGAATTCGGAATCAGCATAGCGACTGTAACTTGGCTAATATCGAGCTTCTATTTAGCGGCGACGGTAGGCCAGCCGCTGATGGGGAAGCTTGCGGATTTATTCGGGCCTCGTCGCGTATTCAGCATCGGAATGGCTCTGGTTATCGTTAGCAGTATCCTTTCTGTATGGGCGCCTTCATTCGGCTGGCTCCTGGTCTTAAGGATCGTGCAGGCGTTCGGAACCACGGGCGCCTTTCCGGCAGGTCTGTCCATCTTACGCTCCGTTACCCGAACGGCGGGCGATACCGAAGGCAAAAGCTCGACTTCATCGCTCGGTTTAATCTCCATCGCTGCGAACGTCATGGCCGCGTTCGGGCCGACTTTGGGCGGTCTGCTTGTTGCCTATTCGGGATGGCAATCGATCTTCTGGATCAACATTCCGGTTGCGCTGCTAGTGCTCCTCCTGGTTTTCAAGTGGGTTCCTGCGGATAGCAAAAATCCGCCCTCGGGTGAACGAAAAAGCGTACTGCACATGATTGATCTGCCGGGAATTGTTTTATTCAGCGGGATGTTCACAAGCCTGGTGTTTTTCCTGATTTCGCTTGGTAAAGGAACACAGTGGTGGCTGCTGATTATCGTTCCGATTGCCGCGATACTCCTGATCCTGCGCGAGCTGCGCACGGATAAGCCATTTCTGGACGTTAGGATGCTGGCATCGAATATTCGGCTTACGTCCGTATTTGCTCAGTATGCCGGTCTGAATATGGTCTTCTATTCTCTTTTCTTTGGTTTGCCCTTGTGGTTAGGTCAAGTTGGAGGATATGCCCCGCAGATGGTCGGATTGTTAATGCTTCCTTTCGCGGGTATCGGTGTGCTAACGACGCCTCTTGCCGTCCGAATGATTGGCCGATCCAGCTATCGGCAGCCCATCATCGTCGGCAGTATCGTGCTTGTGCTTGGAACGCTCCTGCTGCTCGTGCTTGGGTCTCGTACTCCTATTGCCATCATTTTATTTGTCTTTGCAGTCATCGGTATTTCGAATGGAATGAACAACATGGGGCTTTCTACGGCATTGTACAGCAATACAAAGCCGGAAGACACGGGCGTGGCTTCCGGGCTGTTTCAGACCTTCCGTTCCGTAGGCAGCATCTTTTCCACAAGCTTGCTGGGGCTTATTTTCGGCGGCTCGGTGACGACTTCAGGCTTACACACCATTGCCGTCGTGGCGGCAGTGATTAGCGCGGGGCTCCTGGCCGTCGGTTGTTCCCGGAAACTTACTTAGCCACTTCTTGCTCGCTCCAGGCCCACAGCCTGCGGGCAAGCTCCATGTCTTGGGCCCGGGCCGATATCGGCGCAATCCGGTTGAGGTAAAAGTATTCGCCGCTGATGGAGCTTACCTCCGGGCTCGAAGCGAGGTAAACAATCGTGCGGGCACCCTCTTCCGGGGTCAGGAAAAACGGCCGCAGCAAGGCGTGAATCCTGCGGCCGAAGCCGGTGGAGCGGTCGACGCCGAGAGCGGTGCCGACCGCGCCCGGATGTAGCGAGTTGGCTGTCACCTTCGTTCCTTTCAGCCGCTCCGCCAGCTCCTTCGTGAACAAAATGTTCGCCAGCTTGGACTGCGAGTAGCCTTTCCATACGCTGTATCCTTTCGTCAGGTGCGGATCGTCGAAATGGATGCTTCCGATCTTATAGGCGCCGGACGCTACGGTCACGATCCGTCCCTGCGGCGAACGCAGAAGCGGCTCCAGCAGCAGGTTGGTCAGCAAAAAGTGCCCCAGATGATTCACACCCATCATCGCCTCGAAGCCGTCGGCAGTCGTCTGCCGCTTGAATGCGACGACGCCCGCATTGTTGATCAGCGCGTCCAGCGTGTCGTGCTGCGCCTCGAACGCTGCGGCGAAAGTGCGAACGGAGGCGAGCGAGCCAAGATCCAGCGGCATCAGCCGCAGTCGGTCCGAGCCGCTTTGCCGCTGCGCTTCCTGCAGCGCCTGTTCGCCTCGTTCCCGGCTGCGGCATGCCATAATGACATGCGCCCCCTGTCTCGCCAGCTCCACCGTCGCAGCGAGTCCCATCCCGGAATTAGCCCCTGTTACGATCACGGTGCGATTCTGCATCCGAATCCCTCCTTTTTTTGCTACTATATATTATAGTGCTTCGGCTATCGTTGTAGGTAAAGAATGTTCCGCCTGAACCGGGTGAGGGCATTCTTTTTTTAGTCGAATTTGGATTTGACATGGACGAGAAGCAAACATAAAATTAAATTGTTTAATTAATAATGTGTAAAATATTCGGTCTATCTAACCGGCATTTTCTGGTGCCGGAGACGGGTCCAAGCGAGCGGAGATGATCATGAAGCATGTTGAAGTTGTTTGCTTATTTGAAGCCGTACCGTGTGCCTATCGCTATCGTTCTGGCTTTGATCTTCCTGCAGTCTTTATCTGACTTATATCTGCCTACGCTCATGGCCGACATTGTCGATATTGGGGTCGTGCAGGGAGATACGCCCTATATTTTGCAGATCGGAGGCTTTATGCTGCTGGTGGCGGCGGGCGGTACGATCTGCTCCGTTGCGGCGAGCTATTATTCCTCCAAGGTGGCCGCAGGCTTCGGCCAAAGGCTCCGCAGCAGCGTGTTTGAGCATGTGGAGAACTTCTCGCTGCAGGAGTTTGACCGGATCGGCACGGCTTCGCTGATCACGAGGACGACCAACGATATCACGCAAGTGCAGCAGGTGCTTACGATGATTCTGCGGATGATGATTAGCGCGCCGATGCTCTGTATCGGAGGCATTATTATGGCCGTGTCGAAGGATGCCAAGCTGTCGCTTGTTCTCATCGTGATTATCCCCGTGCTGGTCGGAGCGATTTTCTTGATCGCGAGCCAGGGGATTCCGCTGTTCAAAGCCATGCAGACGAAGCTCGACAAGCTGAACCTGGTGCTGCGCGAAGGGCTGACCGGGATTCGCGTCATCCGGGCGTTCAACCGCGCCGGGCACGAGAAGCGCCGGTTTAACGACGCCAACCTCGACCTGACCGGGACGGCGCTGAAGGTGAACCGGATTATGGGGGCCATGATGCCCGTCATGATGCTGACGATGAACTTTGCGACCATTGCGATTATTTGGTTCGGCGGCTTCCGCATCGATAGCGGCGATATGCAGGTCGGTTCGCTGATGGCTTTTTTGCAGTACGCGATGCAGATTATGTTCTCGCTGATGATGGTGTCCATGATGTTCGTTATGATTCCGCGCGCATCGGTTTCTGCCGCTCGTATTCGCGAGGTGCTGGACATGGCGCCCACGCTGAACGACCCCGAGCAAGCCAAGAACGGCGGGACGCTTAAAGGCCATATCGAGTTTCAACAGGTATCGTTCAGTTATCCGGGCGCGGAAAAACCGGCGATCTCGGACATTACGTTCAAAGCTGGTCCCGGTGAAGTGACGGCGATCATCGGCGGCACGGGCGCGGGCAAATCGACGCTGATCAGTCTCATCCCGCGGTTCTACGACGTAGCCGGCGGGCGCGTGCTGGTGGACGGCACGGACGTCAGAGAGATGACGCAGGAAACGCTGCGCGCCAAGATCGGATTCGTTCCGCAAAAAGCCGTGCTGTTCTCGGGAACGATCCGGGATAACATTCGGTACGGCAAAGAGGATGCGACGGAGGAAGAAATTCGCCATGCGGCCGACATCGCGCAAGCGTCGGAATTCATAAGCGAGATGAAGGACGGCTTCGATTCGGTTATCGCTCAAGGCGGCTCGAACGTATCGGGCGGGCAGAAGCAGCGTCTTTCCATCGCCCGCGCGCTGGTGCGGCAGCCGGATATTTACGTATTCGACGACAGCTTCTCGGCGCTTGATTTCAAGACGGATGCGAAGCTGCGGGCGGCCCTGCGGGAAGAGACCGGAGAGGCTACTGTGATTATCGTGGCCCAACGGGTCAGCACGGTGATCGACGCCGACCGGATCGTCGTCATGGACGAAGGCCGGATTGCGGGCATCGGCCGACACCGGGAGCTGCTGGACACCTGTGAGGTGTACCGCGAAATTGTGTCCTCGCAGCTTTCCGAACACGAGCTTGCCGGAAAGGAGGAGGCCCGATGAGTGAAAAACGAAGAGCCCAGGGACCCGGAGGCGGCGGAGGCCCGTTCGGAAGAGGCCCCGGGATGGGCATGCCGATGCAGAAGGCGAAGGATTTCAAAGGCACCTTGAAGCGGCTGATCCGGTATTTGCTGCCCCGCAAGTTTCAATTGCTCGCCGTATTTGCCGCAGCCATTGTCAGCACCATATTCAGCATCTACAGTCCGAAGCTGATGGGACATGCGACCACCAAGCTGTTCGAGGGCTTGATGCAGAAAATGAAAGGCGTGCCGGGAGCACACATTGATTTCGGCTATGTGCACTATATTCTGCTGATTCTGGCGGTATTATATATCGTGAGCGCGGCGTTTGCGTATGTGCAGCAGTATTTGATGGCCGGCGTAGCGCAGAAGACGGTGTACGACCTGCGCAAAGAGGTGAATGAGAAGCTGGCGCGGCTGCCGCTCAAGTTCTTCGATTCGAAGACGAACGGGGAAATTTTGAGCCGCGTCGTGAACGACGTCGACAACATCAGCAGCACGCTGCAGCAAAGCTTGACGCAGCTCATTACATCTCTGATCACCTTGGTCGGCGTCATTGTGATGATGCTGACGATCAGCCCGATTATGACGCTGATCGTGTTCCTCACGCTGCCGCTCAGCCTGCTTGTGACCAAAGCGGTCGCTTCCCGCTCGCAAGGCTATTTCAAGGAACAGCAACAAGCGCTCGGCGAGCTTAACGGGCACGTGGAGGAAATGTACACGGGCCACAAAATCGTCAAAGCGTTCGGCCGCGAGCGCCAGTCGGTCGATACGTTCAACGGCATTAACGGGAAGCTCTACGAGTCCGGCTGGAAGGCGCAGTTTATTTCCGGCATCATCATGCCGATGATGAGCTTTATTGGCAACGTCGGCTACGTTCTCGTCAGTGTCGTCGGCGGGCTGCTGGTCACGAAGAGATCGATCGAGATCGGCGACATTCAGGCGTTTATTCAATATTCCAGGCAGTTCTTCATGCCGATCACCCAGCTGGCGACGATTGCCAACGTCATTCAGTCGACCATCGCTTCAGCGGAACGCGTATTCGAGCTGCTGGACGAACCGGAGGAAGACCCGGAGCTTGTCGAGGGAAAACGCCTTGGCGCGGCGAAGGGGGAGGTCCGGTTCGAAGGCGTCCGGTTCGGCTACAAGCCGGATGACGTGCTGATCGACAACATGAACATCGACGTCAAGCCGGGACAGACGATCGCGATCGTCGGCCCGACCGGCGCAGGCAAAACGACGCTGATTAACCTGTTGATGCGCTTCTACGAGGTCGGCGACGGCCGAATCACCATCGACGGCGCGGATATTACGGAGATGAAGCGCGGCGACCTGCGCAGCCTGTTCGGCATGGTGCTTCAGGATACGTGGCTGTTCAACGGGACGATCCGGGACAACATCGCGTACGGCCGCGAAGGCGCAAGCGAGGGCGAGATCGTGCAGGCCGCGCTGGCGGCGCATGCGGACCATTTCATCCGGACGCTGCCGGACGGCTACGATACGGTCTTAAACGAGGAAGCGTCGAACATCTCGCAAGGCCAGAAGCAGCTTCTGACCATTGCCCGCGCGATCCTCGCCGACCCAGCGGTTCTGATCCTCGACGAAGCGACCAGCAGCGTCGACACGCGGACGGAGGTTCATATTCAGAAGGCGATGAACGAGCTGATGAAAGGCAGAACCAGCTTCGTTATCGCGCACCGTTTATCCACGATTCGCGAAGCCGACCTGATTCTCGTCATGAACAAAGGCAGCGTGATCGAGCAAGGCACCCACGAGGAGCTTCTCGCGCAAGGAGGCTTCTACGCCGAGCTGTACCGCAGCCAGTTTACCGGCGGAGGACGGGGGCAGGAGGCGGGTTAACCTAGGAGGAACAGCCGCAGGCATGTCCTGCGGTTGTTTTTTTGTGTTACGCGCAGCATGGGCGTACATGAAGAACGGCCCTTGCCGCAAAGTATGCGGATTTTTCGCCATAACAAAGAGAATCAAGAAGTAGAGAAGATGCTTTATTTTTATAAACGTTCCCCCCTCTTGAAAATAAATTAGCCCTTGGAGATCCCCAAGGGCGTCCACCGAGTGAAAGTGGCCGTTGTTAGCTCATTTAGATTTATACTCAACGTAAAACTTTGTTATAGCCGTGTTCGTGGTAGATTCTTCTTCCTTTGAATAGATAACAATTCGAAAAACTCCCGGTCTAGGTAACTCAATTGTCGTTTTAAAGTCTCCTTTTGTAATAGGGGTTTTCAAGCTTTTTTCCGAAATGAATTCTCCTTGATCCCAATACTCTACTGTCGTTATAAGTTCTTCGCCAACCGCTTTTTGAACCGTACCGGAAATTGTATAGGAGGAATCGTGGATTAAATTGTAGCCTGATGATGGTGTCGTAAGAGAAATGTGACTAAAGGGGCCGTATTTATCCGGCTGCAATACAATTAATGGAAAGGCTTCAAAAGGTCTGAGTGTTAAGGTTTTTGGATCGTATGCGGTCTCACGTACTGGTGCTGGGTATAGCATATCCAGCTTTGACTTCACGTTTTTTATAAATGTGACGGCTTCGGCTCGTGTTAATAAGTCGTTTCCTTGAAATCCCTCCACGGTATTGTCTATTTTACCCTTGGATAGTCCGCTATCCAAAAGAAAACGTATGGAGTCTTCGAAGTTGTATTCTCTACCATTTGCATTTGTGATGAGTTTCGCAACGTACATGCGCGGTTCCGAAATTTCAGATTTGGGGAAAGAGGATAATTTACTTGCTGGAGGTGTAATATAGCTTGCACCCCACCCCATTTTAAAGCCATATTGAATATAGGGTGTTCTCCAATCGCTGTCATTAGATTGTTCAGAAAATCCTTTCAGTTTGTACGCCCGAATAAGCATGGCAAGAAATTCAGTCTGTCCTACGGACTGCTCGGGTTTAAATGTACCATCAGGGTATCCATCAACAATGCCATTTTCTTTGGCCCACGAAATGGTTTCATATCCCCAATGCTCCGGACTCACATCCTTAAATCCACTTCCGTTTGCGGAAATACCTACCATAATTACATTAAAAAGTAATAACGCGCTTAACACAACAGTGAGTGCTTTACTTTTTTTCTTATGACACATACATAAGCCTCCTTTTACTGCTGATATTGAAAATTTTTCTGTCCAGCTATTTGGAGAAATCCGGAGAAAAATAAAGATCGGCCCTTGCCGCAATAATGCGAACAAAAGCCGGTTTTTTAACCAAACACGTACAAAAAAATTATGGCAGCTCCAACAATACCAAATGCAAGCGGTGGTATTTTTCGTTCTGTAATCTTGAGTTTTTCGGCTATGATTAATAAAATGCCAGCAGATAGGATTATCCCAAAAATATCCCAGCTCCCGCCGATTGGCCATTTCTGAAAAATTTTCGCCATAACAAAGAGAATCAAAAAATAGAGAAGATACTTTATTTTCATAAACGTTCCCCCTCTCAAAAATAAATTATCCCTTGGAGATCCCCAAGGGCGTCCTAACTTTAATTACCTGTATACAATCCGAAACTTTTCAGCACTTCATTATCAACTCTTGTGCCCGTAGGTTCGTAAGCTGTTTTCGTTGGCCTGCTAAAAGATCCGTCCGTGTAGAAAGTTGCGGCGTTTACATACTCATAATAACCGTAATAAGAATTCCATGATATACCTAAACGCAGTTTCACGTAGACGTACTGATTTTGTGCGAGTTCGGATACTCCTTTCATAATAATGGAAGAAATTGCCGTGGTTGTTCCACTCGTCCACGTGCCAGTCTTTTTTATCCCCTTAAAAAAGTAATCAAATGCAATCTTAACCGCTGCTCCAACAATTACATACTCAACTGTATTGTCGAAGATCTTTGCTTGTTCAGTCACAGTCGTCCAACTACCATCTGGACCGGGAATTTCCGTTGGAGTGATTTTCACAACATTGGGCAATGGAATCGCCACGGGAGCATTGTTCGAAGTTGCAGCAAGGGCAGCACCAGAGAAGGAACAAACAAGGGAAGCAGATACAATAGCAGATACGATTTTCTTTTTCAAAAAAAAAAAAAATCCCTCCAAATGGAAATATATAACTGAATACACATAATACTTTATTTGGGATTTAATAACAATAGTTCTAGTGTTCCATTTTGTTCGCTCGATAAAAAACCAATCGCTCGCGTAAGAGTTTCTCAATTTGCTCACCGCTGTAACCAAGCTCGGCCAACATTTTAGCCGTAACACTGGCACCTGACGATGCCCTGTATACCGCGTCATGTAAATCCTTAATGCCGTATAACCGTTCAAAGATCGATCCGATCCGGGCAAGATAGACAATCCGTTCTTCACTTTCCCCGACCAATAACTTTCCATACTGCATCATCCACACACCTTAAGCTTCGACTTAGAAGAAGACTTTTGAGCCATCAGAATGTACCTAAACGCTGGCTGAGCTGCACCACCTCCTTATCGGAAAAACGAACCCTTTTTCTCAACTAACCGTACCAATTGCCGCTGTAGCTTTCTGATTTTCCGCTTTAGTTTTTTATTCATATCACCCGCCCCTTGGATTCAATTATAATACTTTGATTCCAAATATAGGATATTGAACTTTTATGAAGCATTTTTTGACTAAAAAAAGCATTCCGCCTTGTGCAGAATGCTGAGTATCCCCCTCAGGAGCTTAATTATTTGTCAATTGTACAACCAAATGCACAATGCTATGGATAGCGGATTTGGCATCTTGCGCGGTTAATCTACCCAAAGCGTGATGGATTCATAACACTGGACTTGTTCTTCTGATGCATATTTTCGATGTTTTTCAAATAAAGAGACACAGCGGGCCAGGTCCTCATATCGCTTCATGTCCAAGCATAGGAAAATACAGAGTAAGGTTTCTTTCACCCCGTTTTCGTAACGCTCTTTATTAAACTCATAAATAGCTTTGTGATACCTATATTGAAGATGCCGATCCGATAGAATCGGATCATGGTTAAATAAATCGAAACGTGCAATGGAACCGGAAAAGCGCAACAACACATGATCAACAGTGAAGCCATATGTATTCGCTGACTTTACTATAGCAATCAGCCCGGCTACAATGTCATTTAACCGGTCAAGGCTCTCCAAATAATCGGCATATTCATTAATCATGCTCTCGTTTCCAGTTAACATTTCAAGCGTGTATAAATTCGCTTTCCCCCAAATCTTAAACTGCTCCACTTCTTTTTGAACAGATTCATCAAGGGGTCCTAACCATTTTAGATCAGCATAGCTGCGTATATATTTTTTTGACTGCTCGTATAACCCTTGCCTTTCAAGCACAGCTCCTCTATATAAAAGCCCCATGCCGTAATAATAAACAGGATGCCGTTTAGGCACTATCTCTTTATCACCGTATTGAATCGTGCTTAGCTCCACCATCTCGCTCGCATATTCTTCAACTTCATTCCACTTTTTCAAGGAATAACAAGCTCGTGCTAATTGAAACAATGCGTCCAAACAATAACTCTCTGGTAACCGGTTTCGAAACGGATCAAATCGGATAATGGCCTCCCAATTCTTTTCCGCATCCGTACCTTGCGTGACCATAAATAACCGGTAGTGACTCATTGCCAGCATTTCTGAAAAGCTGTCTTTGACGTTCTCCACGACAAGCTCATAATAACGTTCCGATTCTTTATGCTTTCCCATATTAAATAGCTTCTCCGCCGCAGCAAAGATGATGTTAACGTTTTTGGGATTATCGAGAATTTTAGATACGACTGCGTCAATACAATCGTTTCTGCCAACCTCGGCACATCGTACTAAATAAGGCACTAATCGTGGCCGGGACAATCTTTCTTCGGAGATGCATTCTTCTATGTACAGTTCATACAGCCATCCGGGCACCTTTCCGAAAACTTTGCCCAAGGCATCCAGTTGGCTGATCGTCATTGATCGGGAACTGCCATTCAAGGCGCTGCTCAAATTCCCTGGGTTAATCCCGGTGAGTTCGGCCAATTGATTGACATTATAACCATGCAGCTTCATTTGGTCTTCAATTTCCCAACGCAAAGAGCGATTAACGACCCGCACGAAAAAACCTCCTCTTAAAATATAAAACAACATTACCACAATATTCCTATTGATAAAATGAGAGTTTTGATAGTTGTTAAAAATAAGGACATTTTTCCCATTTAATTAAAAAACAATTCCGCTCTCTCCTTCTATCATCTTTGGCGGACCAGGCTTTTCCGCACGTCTACGAAAAAAGTATTACAAAAAAAATTAACCTTTGGTGAAGCTTACGGAGACAAGCAAAGCAAGCGGTGGAGTAAGGCCCGGTGCTAACAAAGCAAGCGAATGCAAACGCGCAATAGAACATAACGGCGATAGTAAGAACGATATAGCTGATTCCCACTGGCCGGGCTGATACGACATGAAATAAGCTTCCCTTGACAGGGAAGCTTTCATGCATTAAGTGGCGTTAGCGCGCCGGTACGAGCAGCTGCAGCTCATGACCGTTCCTCCTGAGTGTTCCAAGTAATGACGATGAAAATCTTTGCTGAATCATCCAGATCAAAGTGTTCGCGAGCAGGATGCTTCACGATCTAACCACATGACAACTGCTGCTATAGGGAAAGCTACTAGTGCTGTGAAAATGGCGATTACTGGTACTATGCTAATTGTTTTTGCCACATAAATCATATACAGGAGCGGCGCTAGTAATAAAGTGCCTGTAACGGTCCACCCTGCAACCACTACATAGCGATAAATAGATTGCGCCCAGTTTAGCTTGAACAGGATCGGCAATATCAATACTAAGCTAATGACAGCCGGAATCGTAAAGGCGTAGCTAATACCTTTGAAAGTAAGGCTTGTAACGATAGCTAGGACAACCCATACAACTTGGGTACTCATAGCAAAGTTTTCCACACCGAATTTTTGCGAAATCCACTTGCCGACAATAGAACTGCACACGATAGCGAGTAAAACCATTAAGGCCAGAATGAATGGGTCATACGTGCCAAACATCACTAGACCGTCTTCGTCTATTTCACCATTAAATACAGTCGTTAACAGACGAATGAGAAGGAAGTAGACAATGTAAATAGGTACAAGACTGCCAATCATTGCTGCCAAACTAAGCATGAAGCCTTTCATTTGCAGCACTTGCTTTTTAAAGCTTACGAAGAATGCTGCAACGATTAATACAACTAATACAAGCATTAACGGGATAACTGCTTTATCCGAATATACGACCAAAGTCTTTTTCATTAGAGGAAAGTAAATGGCATCTCCTTCACTTTTCTCTAATGCTTCAAATTCTTTGGCATCCATCGTCATATATTTTTTCACTAAAGGAAGCGCATAAGCACCAAAGTGTCGAATGGTTTCTTTGTCACTGCTTTCGACCCGGTCTGTCATTGCATGGTAGGTTTCTACACCGCCAATATTGGCAAAGTTATATCCTAATTTCTTTGTCACTTTTAATTTAGTGAAATCGGTATCGTTCGGCATCTTTTTATACATTTCAGAAGCAAATGAATACGCTATTGGATAAGGCACAATATCTTTATATAGCTGTACTAGCTTTAAGTCATTTGAGCTCGTTTCAAATAACATGGGCGCACCTGTATTACCTCTTGCTTCAAAGTTAAACATTACTCTTACTTTGTCCAAAATATCCGTTCGATCCATTAACGCGCTTGCGCCAAGTGACCCTTGCTCCTCACCATCTGTTAAAACAAAATAAATCGTATTTTTCGGCGCCGGCATTTGTTTTAACACTCTTGCCGTCTCCATAATGGTCACAACGCCATAACCATCATCTGCCGCTCCCGGAGTTTCTGGCGCAGAATCATAATGCGCTGTTAATAAAATGGCATTGTCATCGCTCGAGGTTCCTTGAATTTTTGCAATAATGTTTTCAACATGCTCTGCTCCAATTCCCTTAGCATAGTTTTCATCACGGATATCTTTAATTGGCTTCGTTTGAATTTCCACCGGTACATCAATACTTTGAAAATGCTTAATAATATAATCTTTCGCTCTTTTATTTGCTGGCGAGCCGACGGGATGTGGCTCCTTCGCTACTTCTTTTAAATACCCAACAGCTCGATCTGATGAAAAATCCTTTTCTGTTTTTCCTACTACTTCTTCAGAAGGTCTTGAAAATTGGGTAAAGCTTATAAACATCGTCAACAATGCAAGTATGCTTGCAAAAATAAGTAACTTTCTCTTTTTCATTTGATCCTCCCCCAAATCCAAAACTAACCGAACGGTCAAGTTTATTTTATTTAAAATTAACCAATCGGTCAATAGTTTTCTTTTATGTTATAATGACTGAAGAATAATATGATCACTATTCTGGGAGGAACGGTAATGATGGATGGCAGAGAAAAAAAGGGGATGCAAACAAAAAAAGCTTTATTAAACGCTACAATCACTTTAATAGCAGAAAAAGGATTAGAAGCATTAAGTGCCAGCAGCATAGCAAAGAAGGCCAATGTGAGTAAGGCAAGCGTGTTTCATCACTTTGATTCTATGGAGACGATTCAGCAAGAAGCTTTTATTTTTGCTGATGTGTTAATGCATGAAGCACTGGAGCGAATTTATCAAGAAGCTAAGGGAAAGGATTCTTTTGCGGAGATTATGCTCAAATGTTTTCTCTTCTTCATGGAAGAAAATAATAAAGACTACTTAAATTTAATTAATGTTCAAATGCAATTTGTAGTGAAGTCTTCGTACGATATGGAGTTTGAAGAGCTGATCTATGGTCAAGAGAGCGAAAAAACACCGTTTGATTTCTTTGAGACTTTAGTGGATGATTTTTATGGCGATAAACTGGACGCAAAAGACTTGGAGTTAGTAAATGATTTATTACTAACTTATATCAATGGATTTGCAACCTTTTTTATCTCTATGGCAAATAAGGAATGGCTTATTTCGTTATGGAAAGAAAATATTAAAATGATTGAAATCTATATCCAATCCTTAATTGAAGGGTAGATTCGGTGAAACATTACGGTTTCATTGCCACGATTCTCAACCTTTTATAATCCAAGTACCAATCACCGTCATGAAATAAAGCTTTTTTGGCTTTCGCAGCAATTTTCGCATATACATGGCGTCGTTCACTTTCCGACAATTCTTTGAAGAAATCATCGGCCAGACCATTCAACCAATGATCCAGTCCCTTCTCACCATCGTTCATTTTGGTTGGGCGATCGAAATGAACGGCATAAGAAACGCGAAAGCCTTGTTTTTCCAGCAAAGTGCTATATTCGGCGATACTTGGGAAGTACCAGGGGTTCAAATGGTTAGCATCGATACCATACTCTTCCGACAACACTTCGCTAATTGCCTGAATGACCGTTTCAACATTGCCTTTTCCACCAAATTCAGCGACAAATCTTCTATTTGTTTTCAAGCTATTCCATACACATGACAACACGTTCTCGGCATTCTTCATCCAATGTAATGCCGCATTAGAAAATACAGCATCGAACGGTTTTTCAAATGTAAAATTCTCAGCATTGCCAGCGATAAAATGGATGTCCGGATATTTCTTTTGTGCTTTCTCTATCATGGCGTCAGACAAATCCAAACCCGTTACGGCGGCTCCGGTTTGGTTGATTTCATAAGCTAAATCCCCAGTACCACAGCCTAAGTCGAGAATACGTTCTCCTTTTGTGGGATTTAATAGTTCAACGACACCCTTACCAAATTCGGATACATATCCGAGCTTGTTATCGTACAATTCGGACTTCCAGACATGAACTGAACCCATGCATACCATCTCCCAATGTAGTCTTTAGAAGCATTTTACATAATTAAAGCTATAAGTGAAAATATATAATTCCTATTTTCTTTATAGTTATATTCTATAAAATGTATCAAAAAGCCTATACTATCGGTATCCAAATGTCGAACGGCCGCATCAACAGCCGTTCTTTAGTTTTCTTTGTGTTAACGGGCAGATTACGTTAATTGTCAGAGAAAATAATCTTTGCAATGGCTCATTGAGGCATTCGTTCAGGAATTGTATTAGGCCGGCATCAACTTCAAAAGCCGGAAAATTAGATGTGTTTGGAAATAATTCCAATCTATATAGATTTTGTGCAGATTATCATGATATGCTGAAAGTATCCATCTTTCTTGATTAAGAACAATTAAAGATGGGTTTTACAAATTTAATCATTTT
>JBHJMN010000057.1:0-32801 GCA_042219835.1 Paenibacillus elgii | reverse complement strand
GGCGGCGGGCGCTGCCTCGCGCCAGGCGCTGCCGCGGCCGACAGCGTGGGCGCGCCCCTGGCCGCTGGCGCCGGCCTCCTGAGCGACCTTGCCGCCGGGCCAGAGCGCTTCTTCCCCCGACACAGCGCCACTGCCCTTAAGCGGCCAAGTCCGCATCCGCCCGACCTGCAGCCACGCGCTCAACCCAAGCAGCGAAGCGCCGAGCAATACGCCCATAAACTCGTTTCCGATTCCGTAATAACGCGCGCCGACGATCGGATCGTACCCAAGTACCGAACGCTTCATCGCTTCAGCGCCGGTGCAGCCGTCAAACAAGATCAGCGCGCCGGTTGCCGCTCCGATCCATCCAAGCGTACGCATAAGCTGTGGAATTTCCCGGGAGTCCGCCGCGGCAAGCGTTCCGAGCGCGAGAGGAGCGGCAAGCGCTAAGCCCGCCAATAGCGGCTTCTCCAAATGCGCCGCCCAGCCCAGCGCCAGCAGGACGCCGGGTGCAAGCAGCACCGAGAACAGCAAACCGCGCATCCATTTCCGCAAGCGTTCGGTCAGCTTCGCCCGGCGCAGCGCGATAAGCCCCAGCAGCATCACGGCCACTTCGTACCCGGCAAGCCCGTATAATAACGCAGGCCGCAGCGCGTAGACGTTGGCCATCTGCCGCATATCGCTCAGCAGTACAGCAAGCGGTGATATGCTATCGCGTCGTCCCGATTCGGCGCTCGCGACAGGCAAACCGATCATCCCCTCCGGGCGCGCCAGTCCGAATTCGCCCAGCAGCGACGGAGCCACATCGACAGCCGCAACCAGTCCAGGACGCCGCGTCGTAGCCGAAGACATCAGCGTGCCTTCCGTTACGGCCGGAGACCAGCGGATGACCGGGGTAAGCTGCCACTTTTCTTTCCATGCCTCCGAATGCACCTTCGGGCTAACCAGCCATAGCACATGACGTCTGCCGGACGCTTCCATCTCGCCCGTAAGCTTCGATAACAGCCGATCCGTCCGCTCTAGCACCGCCTTTTTCCATTCGGCAAACCGGGCAGGCTCGTACCAAGCCTTCTCCGTGTACAACCGGTACCAATCGCCAAGCTCCATCACCGCGAGCGCCCCGCGATCCGTCCCATCCGCAAGCGGCGGCTTACGTCCGCTAACAAACACTCTCCATTCCTCGACCATCCGTTCCGTGTCCGTCCTGACAGCTGAAGGCATGGCGGCATCGGCGATGAGAGTGCCCCGGCCCACATCCCCTGCCGCTACCGTTCCCTGACCGTCCATGATCATAAGCGGAGCAGGCCGCTTGAAGCGATCCGTTCCTCCCCCCGGCTCATCGAGATTGCCCCACACGCCCAAGCGGACGCCATGACGTTTTAACATTTCTCCGAGCAAGCCCGGCCGGGCCAAGTAATTCCCTTCCGCGTTGTTCCATTTGAGCGAGGGATAAGCCGGGACTAGCACCGAAACGCTTGAAGCGGCAGCCTCCTCCCCATCGGCGGCAAACCTCCGTATGAGCGCTAAGGCGGACTGCCCGTCTCGCCGCTCCGTACGGTTCCATCCTTCGCCTCCTTTGCCGTCCGCCGGCGTCCCCGCCCCCCAAGTCGCGTATACCGACTCGAGTCCTTTATAAGGGACGCGAACATTCATTGCTGCTATTCGTCCCGTTGTCGCCAGTTTCCGCAGGGCCGGAAGACGGTCCAACCACTCCGGCTGCAGCTCCATAAATGATAACCCGGGAATGGAAACAACCGTAACGAGCGGAGAATTTTCAGAATTGGGGATAACCTCTGATTTTTCCTTTATACTGGGGATAATCTGATGATGGGAAATCGAATTTATCCCCAACCCATAAACCGGGGAAGATTTAAAGAATCCGTTCACCCACAGAAATGACACGGCCACGATACAAACAATCCCTTTGGCATACAACTTGGAGGCTTTTCGAAGAATCGTTCCATTGCGCATGATGTACCGCCTTCCCTTGCCAATCATTCATTTGGGAATTCGTCGTATGCAGCGTATCGCGCGTGCAATAGCATCGAAATTTTACATACTTCGCCAAATCCCTCACAAAGAGCCCTTTTCCGTAATTTGCCCAATTCGTTCCTCTTTATCCAGCTTATCCCCTGTGCCGGAGCTATTCACTCTATCCACAACATTATCCCCATAAAAAGGTGTCAAATTCTCTAGAAAAAACGGGCTTTTTCAAGGAATCCACAAACTTATTCACATTATCCACATGTTCACTGTGAAAAACTTATCCACTCCCCCTTGGGAAAACGAAGCACTCTAAATGTTCTTCTGACGCGGGTTTCCGGAATTACCCACACTATGCACAAAGATTGTGGATAACTATATCCACAGACTCTACGCCAGTTGTTCATCGCTTCATCAACTAAAAAAGCCCGCCGTCTCATGTAAGAGACGACAGGCAAATTCACAATCGCAAGCTTTATTCTCCACCGACAAATATATAGCGGGCGATCACGAGGACGGCCAGCAGCCACATCAGCCAATGCACTTTGTATTGGCCCTTGCCGCCCAATTTGGCGACCGTCGCCAGCAGCACGTAGCTGACGATCCCGAACGAAATCCCGTTCGCGATATTATACGTGAACGGCATAAGCGCCACGATCAGAAAAGCCGGAATACCGTAAACCAAATCTTGAAAATCGATCTCGCGCACTGCCTGCATCATCAGCACGCCCACGATGATCAGAGCCGCCGCCGTAGCCGGACCCGGAATGAGTGCCGCAATCGGCGCCAGAAAGAGCGCCAGCAGGAAGCATACGCCCGTCGTAACCGCGGTAAGACCTGTACGTCCGCCTTCGGCTACCCCCGCAGAGCTTTCGACAAAAGCGGTCACCGTACTTGTTCCGACCAACGCGCCGGCACTGACGCCAACAGCGTCGACCATCATCGCTTTGCCGACTTTTTTGTTGCCTTCTTCCTTGTTCTTCATGAAGCCCGCCCGGTTGGCCGTGCCTACGAGCGTGCCGAATGTGTCGAACATCTCGACAAACGTGAACGTCGCAATGACCGAGATGATTCCCGCATTCATAATACCGGCGAAATCGAAATGGCCGAACGCCAGCTTGCTCATGTCGGGTACCCAGGTCGCTTTGTCGCTTGTCAGGTTGGCAAAATTCACCATAGGCGAGCCGTCCGGATTGTGCATGAACACGCCGACGAGCGTCGTGAGCAAAATCCCGAACAAAATCGCTCCCCGGACGCGCAGCACCATCAGAATGGAGATGAGCGCCAAGCCGATAATGCAGAGCAGCACGCTCGGGTCCTTCATGCTCCCGATATGGAATACCGTTTCAAACGAAAGAACGTTCGTATATTTATGCGCTGGAATGTCTTTGCCCGCTTCCACCGCAACTGTCAGCAGACCGCTGTTCTTCACTCCGATAATCGCAATGAAGAGCCCGATCCCTACGGTAATCGCGTGCTTAAGGCTGTCCGGCACGGCGACCAGCAGCAGCTGCCGCACTTTGGTTACTGTCAACACGATGAAAATCAAACCCGAAATGAAAACCGCCGTCAATCCCATTTGATACGTGAATTGACCTTGCGATGCTAAAACGACCGTTGCAAAATACGCGTTGAGCCCCATCCCCGGCGCAAGCGCTACCGGAAAGTTGACGAACAGGCCCATCGCAATCGTCATTACGCCTGCGGCAATCGCCGTAGCCAGAAACACCGCCGTCCAGTCCATGCCTGTCGCCCCAGAGCCGAACGCGCTAAGAATGTTCGGATTCACAGCCAAAATGTAGGCCATCGTCATAAACGTCGTCAGCCCGGCCATGATCTCGGTACGTACGGTGGTACCGTTTTCCTTCAGTTTAAAAAACCGGTCCATTCTAGAAATCCTCCCACATATTTAATCGGAACAACGACGAAAAACCCGGGTAACGACCCCGGGCTATCAAGCAAAAGAAGGCTTCACGGATATATCCGTGAACCGTCCTATCCTTGTTCGTAGCCAGATCATTTACGGTGATCTCGTAGAAACTTCCAGGCCGATTCCCGGAATTATACGAAACGGTTATTCCTTTGTTGTCAACATTCCTTATTCTAAAATCAGGAACGGCGATTGTCAAATATTTTTCCGAACAATCTGCGTAACAATGATAATTTCGTTCGGAATCGTGGCCGATGGCTTTATTGATAGGGGTAGACGAATAATTTCGATTGCTGAGGATACCGTCGAAATTTTAACCATTTATACCTTTTCTGAATATGAAAGAAAAGCCTGTGTTATAATTCATAATTAATGGAGTAAATAGATGGAAGTGCATAGATTCTCCTGGATCTCAACAATCTCTTTGAGGGTGATTCAAAATGAGCTTTGATGGTTTGGAGCAAATCATAGCGGAGTGGGAGCGAGAACGTGACCGGCTTCGAGTCAATCAAATCACCGTACGGGTCGACCATAAGAAAAAGAGCAACCGCAACGTTTATCAAAAGGAAAAAGTCATCGAATATGCCTTTGTAGAACGTGATCTGGATGATGAGAATTTAATTGGGAGGTTTGAACTCTATTTCGCCGACCGCGATACTCTTCTCCAGCAAGATCGGTTTGGAAATAGAAATGAAATTGCTTTGGGTGAGCTTACAGATGAACATGCAGTTGCAACGGCAATCTTCCCCTATTTAGCGGAGCATTATTCTTCTTTTTTGGAGGAAACTCCCTTCGCTATCAGCTATAACCCTATTGCAGAAGCTTGGATTGTCGAAGGAACTCTTCCTCCGGGATGTCTAGGCGGGGTCAGTTATTATGCTCTTGCAAAAGAAAATGGAAAGCTTCTCATGATGTATGGAACGAGATAAATCGCAAAAGAAATGAACAGATTTCAGTATTTTTGATTCATCCTCACGTTATGCATATAAAAACCCCCTTTTATTTAGAAATAAAGAAAATAAAAGGGGGTTTTTGCATTCAATTGTTGCTGGTGTAAGGAGACTTCCTATTCCCACTCAATGGTTGCCGGTGGTTTCGAAGTTACGTCGTACACGATGCGATTGACGTTATCGACCTCGTTGACGATCCGCACCGATATCTTCTCCAGCACGTCCCACGGAATACGCGCCCAATCGGCGGTCATGCCGTCAATCGATGTTACCGCGCGAATGCCGACGGTGTACGAATACGTACGCTCGTCCCCCATGACGCCGACGCTTTTCATATTGGGAAGCGCGGTAAAATATTGCCAAATTTCGCGGTCAAGACCGGCTTTGGCGATCTCATCGCGAAGAATCGCGTCGGATTCACGCACGATGTGCAGCTTCTCCTCCGTAACTTCGCCAAGCACGCGGATGGCAAGTCCCGGACCCGGGAACGGCTGGCGCCATACGATAGCGTCCGGGAGGCCGCATTCCTCGCCGACCTTGCGGACCTCGTCCTTGAACAGCGCTTTGAGCGGCTCCACGAGCTCGAACTTCATGTCTTCCGGCAAGCCGCCGACGTTATGGTGCGATTTGATCGTTTGCGCCGTTGCCGTGCCGCTTTCCACAATGTCCGTGTACAGCGTGCCTTGGGCAAGGAACGCGAAATCGCCGAGCTTGGCCGATTCTTCTTCAAAGACGCGGATGAATTCCGTGCCGATGATTTTGCGTTTTTGTTCCGGATCGTCCACGCCGGCGAGCTTGCCAAGGAAACGTTCGCGCGCGTCGATTTTGACGACGTGCATATCGAATTTGCCGACGAACGTATCCATGACGCCTTCCGCTTCGCCTTTGCGCAGCAGACCGTGATCGATGAACATACAAGTCAATTGGTCTCCGACCGCTTTATGAATGAGCGCCGCCACGACGGACGAATCGACGCCGCCGCTGAGCGCGCATAGCACTTTTTTATTGCCGACCTGATTGCGAATGTCGCGGATCGTATCCTCAATGAACGATTCCATGCTCCACTTGCCCTCGCAGCCGCAAATATGATACAGGAAGTTGCGGATGATATCGTTGCCGTAGACGGAGTGACGCACTTCCGGATGGAATTGAACGGCGAACATTTTTTTCTCCGGATGGCTCATGGCCGCTACGGGAGCGTGCTCGGTGCTTGCGTCAATGATGAAGCCTTCCGGCGCTTGGACGACAAGATCGCTGTGGCTCATCCATACCGTTTGTTTTTTATCGAGGCCATGCACCAAACCGCACGCGTCGGTGAAATCGACATCGGCTTTGCCGTACTCCCGCTTCGATGCCCGTTCCACCTTGCCCTGCAATTGATGCGCCATCAGCTGCATGCCGTAGCAAATTCCGAAAATCGGCACGCCAAGCTCGTACACGGCCGGATCGACCAACGGCGATGCTTCTCCGTACACGCTGGCGGGGCCTCCCGAGAAAACGATGCCTTTCGGCTGCAGCGCTCTGATTTTTTCAATCGGGGTGTTATAAGGCAGCAATTCGCTGTAAACGCCCAAATCGCGAATCCGACGGGCGATGAGTTGGTTGTACTGTCCGCCAAAGTCGAGCACCACAATGATTTCGTTCGGCTTGTCCATGTTAAGTAAGTTCCTCCTGGCTTCTTCGTTCGTTTTCAATGAAACTTATTATAAACTTCTCCCCGGCAAAGGGCAATGCCTGAGCGGAAAGTCGCGCCGCAGCGCCGATGTAAGCGTTATAGCTGTTCCATAAAGCTCCAGAAAAGGGTTTTCAGGAAAGGAAAACCGGCTCAGGGCAGTATTCTGCTACCTGCCGGACCGACCTGCGGAAGAGAAAAGCCCGGAACGGGAGGCGGCTCTTCGCGGAAGAGCGCCTACGGTTCCAAGCTCCGGCTTTGGCGAAGGCGCCGCCATGCATCCGTGAGCATACGACGGGTAACCTGCCCCTGCGGGCCCTGCGGATCGGCATAGCGCACCGTTTCAAGCAGTTGCGCCAGTTGGAGCAGCGTGATGCGCTGCGCCTCGCTGCGGCAGCGGCGGGTATTCGCGTATTCGCGCAGCGTTTGCTGCGGCGCCGCACGGCCGTACGAGCGCTGCAGCCGCCGCCACAGCCGGTCGGCGAAGCGGTGCTGCGAGGCCCGGCGCAATCCGCCGCGTAAGTCGGCAGCTTGCGCGGGCTCGCAGCGGATGGCCCGACGTCCGCCTAGAAAAGCCAGAAGGAAGCCACCAGCAAGGAGCGCCATCGGCCAGAGGAAAAGCGGTACAATTGCGATGCTCCGTAAAAAAGATATTGCAGCGCGCATCCCCCCTTCGACCGAGGATACAGCCGCGGATAACGCGGCTTTTGCACGATCAAGTGAGGTATTTGCGAAATCAGGCAGCGACGCGGCCCACTGGGATACAAGCGACCGTTTTGCCGCTTCGTTATTTGCCGTTCGAGCTGCGGTTGAGGCAGTCGCAGGGACCTCGTCAGTAGAAGCCCTTCCTGATAGAGTAAAACCGGGAGTCGGCTCGAACGGAACCCAACCGACCGACGGAAAATACGCTTCTACCCAAGAATGCGCATGCTTTTGGCGCACTTGGACGATGTAGCGCTCCTCTCCGTTGGCGACCGCCTGGGACTCCACCTCGCCAGGCGCGAATCCTTTAACCCAGCGAGCCGGTACCCCGGCGGAACGAAGCAGCACGACCATCGCGGTGGAAAAGTGATCGCAATATCCGGTCTTTTGCTCGAACAGAAACCGGTCGACGAAGTCCTCGTTCTTACCCGCGGCTCGCGTTCCTTCCAAACTGTAGGAATAATGCTCCCTTAAATAACGCTCGATCGCCTCCGCTTTCGCATAGGGCGTCTGCAAGCCCCTAGTTAGCTGCTCTGCAAGGCGACGGATTCGATCCGGCAGCGAGGCGGGAAGCTGCAAAAACCGATGCCTCATATCTTCGGCATAATCGGTCCCCGCATCGGCCGCCGGTATTGTGCGATCGGTCAGCACCAAAGCGTCGACTTCGTAGGAAACGAGCGGGTCCGTTAAGGCCGGGACCGTATACCGGCCTGTCGAGTCCTGCTTCCAGACCCACTCGGTCGGAATCGGCTTCCCTTCGGCCGACTGCATCGACGCCACCCGTTTAAGTTCACCGCCCGCGAAGAGCTGGCGGTTCAAGCTCGGTGAAGCGATGCGGATTTCCTGCCGAACGAGGGTGGAAGCCGCCGAACGCAGTCTGCTGTCCTCTTGCCTTTCCGCCTGATTGGGTACGAACGCAGCCGGCGGATCATTCACTGCCGCCCAGCCTTGGCCGGTATAAAAGCTTTTGGCCTCGCCCCGCCAGTAAGTAAGCCTGGGAGTTATCGCCGTAAAAGCCGGGCTATCGTCCTGCTGCAAAGGTCGCCCGAGATTGCCGTCGTCGGAGCCGTACCCTGTGCGGGCTCTCGTCTCCGACATCCATCCGTGCCGCTGCAGCCATGCTTTGCTTAATAAGCGGTCTTCAAGCGACCGGACATACCCGGACCAGTCGGGGGTCCGCATATCCTGCGGATGCAGCGACGCTCCGAGCAGACCGGTTCCAAGACAGGCAGCGGTCAGCAGCAGCGCAGGAAGGGGGCGTATCTGTTTTTCGGATGCAGAATCGGAAGAGAACGCTTCTCCCCGCCAGCGATTTACCCGTCCGGGCTGAAGCATGGCTTGAAGCAGCAGTCCGAAGCCCGTACAGCGCAGAACGGCGTGAAACATATCCAAGGCCAACACGGTCTGAAAGCACGCCAGATACCCCAGTGTCAATCCGAGAAACCATATCAGCTGCCGACGCTCCAACACGAACGATTGCACGACGGACACAAAGAATGACCAGCCCGCCATAAAACAAAGCGTCCGTGTCGCAGGCTCCCAGCTCGTCATATTCCCCTGCAAGCCTTCGGCGGCATCGGCCGCCAGCTCTCGACCCCATTGCAGCCACCAGGAGGGGGAAGGCATCGATTGTCCGTTATGAATCCAAGCCGTTACGGCAACGATCCATAACGTTTTGGCCGACCAAGCCGCCGGTCCCGGCAGCCGGAACGTATCCAACAGCATGAATGCTGCAAAAGTAACGGCGAACGGAGCGATACTATATATCTCAGTAAGCTCCGATAATCTGCGCAGCGGGTACAGCCACTCGAGCAGCAGCAAAAGCAGCAGCATGCTGAGAGCGGCGTCTCCCGCCCAATTGGTGGGAGATGCCGCCCCCTCGCGGCTCTCGGCCGCGGTGCGGGAGCTTGCCGAGGCGGCTTCGTTGGAGGCGGAAGCCGCCGCCTCGCGGAAGGCGCTGACGCAAGCTGCGGTCGCTGCGCGAGCGCGAGCAGCAACAACCTTGCCCTTCCCGCAGGCTGCGGGAGAGGCAAGATCCTCCGCCGACTGATCGGCGCGAGGATCAGTGTCAGGTGCCGATAGCAGCATCGGCGGCACCTCCTCTCGGCGCCGCAACGGGCCTATGCGGCGCCAGGATCGTGACCGGGCAGCCGAGCGCTTCGAGCTGCCGCACCCATACGTGCGCGGGCCCGGGCCATGCCGCCCCGGGCTCGTGCACGTAAACGACGCGCGCGGCGCCCCGCGGCAGCCCGCGCAGAGCCGCGGCCAGCTGCGCATCGGCGCGGGCCGTGACGAGCGTGAGCGCCGCGCCGCCAGCCAGCCGCGCTTCGCGCAGCGCGAGCCCGGCGAACGCGTCAGCGAGCGTCTCGCCGCGCGGCACCGCCGCGAGCAGCCGCAGCAGCTCGCCCTCGCGCCCGCGCCCCTGCGCCTCGGCGGCGCCGGACTGGCCGTCGCTGACGGCCAGTCGCACCCGCGCGCCCTGCTCAAGCGCGCGCCGCGCAAGCCCCGCCGCGGCCTCCACCGCCGCCGCGAGCGCAGGATCCGCCCACAGGGCGGCTCCTGCGCTCCCTCCGGCTCCGGCCGCGTCAAGCACAATGAGCTGCCGCCCGGCGGCAGGCAGCTCCGTCTCTTTCGCGCGCAGCTCTCCCGTGCGCGCGCTGCTGCGCCAATGGATCCGGCGAAGCGGATCTCCTGGCGCGTAAGACCGCGTGCCGCTCACCTGTGGCACGGGGTCCGAACCCGGCGGCCGCCGGGAAGCCGGACGCGCCCCTTCCGGGGCCGCGCCCGGCAGCGGCATCGCTGTACCCGAACTTCCGGGCAGCGCCCACAGTTGCCCGCCGCCTGCGCTTTCGCGCTTCGCCTGCAGCAGCCCGAAGGCATCCACGGCGCTCACGATTAGCGCCTCCTGCCGGTACACGCCGCGGGCAAGCCCCTGCACCGTGAAGCGCATGACGGCGTCGCGCCGGAAGCCGGCTTCTGCCGTTCCTCGCCGGACGATCCGCTCGCCGGTTCCCTCGTGCACCCAGCGCTCCTCCACCCGCAGCCGCCCGCCAAACAAGGGCAGCCAGGCCGCGGAAAGGCGGTAGGCCATCGCAATCGGTTCCCCGCTATAGACAAACCGGGCAACGCTCGACCCGCACTGAGCAACCTCCATCCCGTCAGACAGTTTTTCTATCCGCAGCCCGCGTCCAGCCGCAGCGCGAAACAACCCGAGATAAACAACAAAAAAAGCCCAGACATAAACCAAAAACCAGGCTGTCCGGCCGCCCCAGCCGAACGCCCACCAGCCGAGAAGCGCCCCACAGCCCCCGATCCATCCGACCGCCAATAAGCTCCGCATGCTTGCCGCCTTTCCTCAGCCTGCGGCATGCTGACGGACCGGCAGCGGCGCGCTCGCGACAACCGAAGCGACAAGAGCTTCCGCCTGACGGCCGGACAGCAGCGCAGACGGCGCCAGCGTCAAGCGATGCGCCAGTACGGGGACGGCCAGCTCCTTCACGTCATCCGGGATGACATAGCTGCGGCCCTTCAGGAACGCCTGCGCCTGAGAGGCCCGCATCAATGCGACTGAAGCCCGGGGACTGGCGCCGAGCGAGACGTCCGGATGCGCGCGGGTTGCCGTCGCAAGCTGGACGATGTACTGCTTGATCGTATCGTCGACATGAACGGCGCGGGCTTCTTTTTGAAGGGAGACAAATTCCTCCTGCAGGACGACCGTACGAATTTGAGCGAGCGGAAACGGCTCTTCCATCCGGCCCAGCATCTCCACCTCGCCAAGCGGGTCGGGATAACCGAGACGCAGCTTCACCATAAACCGGTCGAGCTGGGCTTCGGGCAGCGAGAACGTGCCCTCGAAGTCGACGGGATTTTGCGTCGCCAGAATAAAAAACGGTTCCGGCAGCGGGTAAGTCGTTCCGTCGACCGTCACCCGCTTCTCTTCCATCGCCTCCAGCATGGCGGCTTGCGTCCGCGGCGATGTGCGGTTCAGCTCGTCGGCCAATACGATGTGGGCAAGCAGAGGTCCCGGGCGGAATTCGAATTCGCCGCTGCGTTGGTTGTACACCGAAACCCCGGTCAGATCGGACGGCAGCAAATCCGGGGTGCATTGAATCCGCTTGAAGCTGCCATCGATTGTTCTCGCCAGCGCGCGAACAAGCATCGTTTTGCCTACCCCGGGAACGTCTTCCAGCAGCACATGCCCGCCGCAAAGCAGTGCTACGAGCAGCTTTTCGATGACCTCCCGCTTGCCAACGATGACCTTCTCGACCTGATACACGATCCGCTCAAGCACCGCCTGCGGCGGATCCGTCACATTTACCGATTTCGTCATCCTGAAAACCTCCTGCCTGAATCTTGGTATGCAAGTTTTTCTAAATCTTGCATTCTAGCATTCAGTATGTCCGGTTTTCATAGCTTTTAGACTTGCGCGAGAGGTTTCCTCATGTTCGTCAAATAGGCATCCACCCTGTCCAGTAGCCGCCATAGACGGCCGCCTGCACCTCCAAGGCCCCTCGTTCGTGCGGAACGTCGCTGGACAGCACCCGGTCGCCCAGCAGCTCCAACGTTTGACGGAGCGGCACATACAGCGTCCCGTTCGCGAGCTCCATTTCAGGAAACGGGAGAATACGCGCCTTTGCCTCGGGATTCCATTCGGCCGCAGGACGCCGTATCCTCAGCTCCTGCCGGGCTAAATCGTATTCGGCCGTAATCGCTCCATAGCGGACGACTGCCGTCCGGCGCTCGGCGTTCCACTCTACGGTTCCGCCCATTGCTGCGATCAATGGTCTCAAAGGTACCCTGTAGCTCCCGTCCCGAAAACGGAACTGCTCCTTCGTTAAAGCAAGCGTGCGGTCGCCCAGATGCACATTCAAACAGTCCGGCCCCTCCCTTTGATCGGCTTCCGTATAAGCGCTGGCCGCGGGTGAACCAAGCAGCGCTTTCGGAGCGTTATCCTTGCCCGGAATATCCACTGCAGCCCAAAGCTCCCGATGTTCGTGCGCAGCAGCTAGCAGGTTGTCGAACGATTCGCGATTTTCCATTCTGGACCACTTCAGTTTCCCGCTGGAAAACTGTACCGGCTTCACCTCCGGAGCTAGCGAAGCAAAAACGTAGCCTTTTTCTTTAAATAGACGGATGACCCTAGGAAGCGCTTTGACCGTTTCGTCATGCCCCGAACCGTCGTGTATCAGCACAATGACCTCGTTTCCGAACGGCCCTTTTTCCACCGTACGGACAATCTGGTCCGCCGTCATCCCGGGGCGCCTTGCATCTTCGCTGTCGATACTCCAATCGTAAATCTCGTAGCCGGCCTGCCCCAAATAATAGAAATAAAAAGCGTCAAAATTGCCGTACGTTCCGCCCGGAGCACGGACCAAACGCGGCCTGACGCCCGTCGTCTCCAGCAATATATTTTCCGTCTTCTGAACCTGCTCCCAAAATGCGCGAAAATTGGAATACAGCTCCCTGTAGACGTGATTATAGGTATGATTGCCAAGGGCGTGACCGTCCTCGACGATACGCTTCGCTATATTCGGGCGCTCCTGCACCTGCTCGCCCAGCACGAAGAAGGCGGCCCGGACGTTCTCCTCCCGCAAGATGTCCAGCACCTTCGGGGTCAGCTTGCTCGGCCCGTCGTCGAAGGTCAGGTACACCGTCGGCTTCTCCGCCGGGGTATAACTTTTTTCGATTGCCATACGTTTGCCCGATTTCAGCTGCGTAAATAAAGCCTCCTCTCCTTCATGACCAGGTGCCGCCCCCGCCGTGTGCGTCAAGACCGTAAGCCACAGGATCGCGAGGCCAAGCATCGATGTCCACCAAACAGTGCTTATCATGCGGGAGTAATAAGCTTGCGGTCTGCGCTTCATGAGAGATCCCTCCATATCGTTCTATGAAATGGGTATTGGTAGAATATATGGATGGTTTTTCTCTTTTATGACCGGGACGCAGCCCTGAAAAGATCCGCCGGAAGACCATGGAAGAAAAGATTGACAAGGGGAATGGAGCAATGTAAAATTTTTTACGATAATGATAATCATTTTCAACTAGAGAGGGGTATCATCTTTGTTTACATCCTTGCGTTCGAAATGGAACTCCGCAGCTGCGCTCTTGGCCTGCGCAACCGCCTTGGGTGCGATGCTGAGCGGCTGCGGCACGGCTAACACCCCAGCCCCGACGAATGATACGACCCAGAAGCAGCCGGCTGCGGCGGCCGTATCCGAGCTGACGATCAACCACGCGATGGGCTCTTCCAAGGTTCCCGCCGAGCCGAAACGGATCGTCGTCCTGACCAACGAAGGAACAGAAGACTTGCTTGCTCTTGGCTTTAAACCGGTAGGAGCGGTTAAATCCTGGTCCGGCAACCCGTGGTACGACCATTTGAAAAAAGATTTGGAAGGCGTCGAAGGCGTCGGAGACGAGAACCAGCCGAACCTTGAGGCGATCGCCAAGCTGAAGCCCGATCTGATTCTCGGCAACAAACTGCGTCAGGAAAAAGTCTACACGCAGCTCGCCGCCATCGCGCCGACGGTATTCTCGGAACGTCTGCAATCCGACTGGCAGAACAACTTCCGGGTGTATGCCGAAGCCGTTAACAAAAAAGCCGAGGGCGAACAGCTTTTGCAGCAATATGACAAGCGCATCGCCGACATGAAGGCCAAAGCGGGAGACAAGCTCAATACGAAGATATCTCTTGTTCGCTTTATTCCGGGGAAAGCCCGGCTCTATATGAAGGATACGTTTGCGGGACTTGCGATCAGCAAAATCGGCTTCCAACGTCCCGCCCCGCAGGACAAGAACGAATTTGCGGCCGAAATCAACAAGGAACGCCTCCCGGATATGGATGGAGACATTCTGTTCTATTACGTATGGGATAACGATAAAAAAGAAGCGAGCGCCGTCGAGAAAGACTGGATCGGCGACCCGCTTTGGAAAAACTTAAACGTCGTGAAAAACAACAAAGTGATTAAAGTCAACGACGATATTTGGAACTCCTCCGGCGGAATCATAGCCGCCAATAAGCTGCTTGACGAAGTAGAGCAATACCTGCTGAAATAAACCTGTCCGTTACTCGAAAAATTGGAGGCACACCGGTTTCGGTATGCGAAGCTCATGACCTGTGGGCTCCAGCCGGCCGGTGTTTTCATTCACAGCGAGCGTAACAATGGAATCCGAATTTTGATTGGCGGCTAACACGAATTTTCCGTCCGGCGTGACAGTAAAATTTCTCGGCCATGCACCGCCGGTCGGCTCGTGCTGGATCAGCGTCAGCTTGCCGCTGGTCCGGTCGATGCGGTAGACGGCTATGCTGTCGTGCCCGCGGTTGGAGCCGTACAAGTAGTCCCCGGATACCCCGATATGGATATCAGCACAGTAGCTCTCCCCTGCAAACCCTTCCGGCAATGCGGACACCGTCTCGATTTCCCGAAGCGTTCCATCTTCTTGTCTGTAAGCGAATACCGTAATCGTCGAATCCAATTCATTAATCACATACGCATACGGAAGGTCAGGATGAAACGCCATATGACGCGGGCCTGCCCCGGCATGCACCTGCGCTTCGCCATGTAGAACAAGCGTCGGCTTTTCTGCGTTCTCTTGAATGTTGTAGATCATAATTTTGTCCATTCCGAGGTCTGCGACATAGATGCGGGAATCTTTCAGTACGGTGCAATGCGCATGAGCGGCTTCCTGCCGGTCGCTGCGGACGCTATGTCCCTCATGCCGCTTCCGATCCGCCAATGGACCGATGTTCCCATCTTCCGCGATAGAGTACAAGCTTACGCTGCCGCTTGTATAATTGGCTACAACGAGTCGCTTTCCCTCACGGTCCGTTACCAAATGACACGGCGAAGCGCCGAAGGAAGGCTGTTTGCCGATATAGCGCAAAGCCCCAGTCTCCGCTTCCACAGCGTAAGAAGCCACTTCCCCGCCCTCCTTGCCTGCCTCATCCTGCAGTTCGCTTACCGCAAACAGCCTGCCGCGCTCCGTATCTACCGTCAAGAAGGAAGGCATCTCGATCTCCGCATAAGCGCCGATGGCAGACAGCTCCCCGGTTAACTTATTCATGCTTAATGCATATAAAGAATCGTTTCCGCCGCCATTATAAGTTCCTACATAAACGATCCGACTGGATTGTTTTTCATACTGCTGCATACACGAACGCTCCCTTACTGGAAATTTGTTGCTAAGGTTTGTTTTTCACCATCTCCCGTGTGCATTCCTGCTTCAACCATCTTGATGCTATTTTAAAAAGCCGGGGCTGCTTTGCTCCAGGCCTTTAGATGAACGGCTGCTATGGAGTCCCTACTCCTGCTTGAGCCTGCTTGACGGCTTCCAGCACTTGCTCAACGTGGCCCTTGATCCGCACGCCGCGCCATTCATGGACAAGCTTGCCTTGCGGATCGAAGACAAACGTCGAACGAACCACGCCCATATATTCACGACCGTACATCTTTTTCAGCTGCCAAACGCCGAACAACTCGCATACCTCGTGATCGGGATCGGAGAGCAGCGGGAACGGCAGCTCGTATTTGTCGGCGAACTTCCCATGGGATTTCAGGTCGTCCGGGCTAATCCCGATCACTTCGGAGTTCAGCGCCTTGAACTGTCCGTTGTAATCGCGGAACTGGCAGGACTCCTCCGTACATGTCGGCGTCATATCCTTGGGGTAAAAATAAAGAACGACATATTTGCCCCGAAACTGCGAAAGCGTTACGGATTCCCCGCTTCCGGCAGTCAGAGTAAAATCCGGAACAGGTTGTCCGGGTTGAAGCTGCGGCATAGTTCTTCGTCTCCTCGAGTCCGTATTTGTCAATTTCTTCTTTGTACCAGCATTATACGAAACTCCTATGCCATAAAACAACCTGACGCTTGCCAGAATCCCTAATCCAGGGAATGAAAAAACCGCCCTCATAAAAAGGACGGCTTTGCTATAAATGTGTTGAAGCTCTTACTTCTTATTGATCAATGCTTTCAGGGAAGCATTCAAACTGTCCTTCAGACCGGTAATAACTTGATCTTCGGTAAGGCCTTTTTCTTTGGCGATTTCAGCAATCGTTTTGCCCCCGCTGAACGCTGCATCCAATTCGTTTTCAGTAATGCCGAGAGCTTTAGCTACAGCCTCTTCATCCACACTGGTTTTCAGCTCAAGTTTTTTGAAATATTTTCCGCTTAATTTATCTTGATAGCCTGATTTATCAATGGCCGTCGAATACTTGTCTTTAATCTCTTCCCTCAATTGCTTCGCTTCTTCTTCCGAAATTTTCTTTTGGTTTAGTGCATTATCTACTTTTTCAAGTGCCGGGTTAACCAATTTACTGATCAAATCCGAGCGACTAATTCCACTTGTACTAGCCAGATTGGAAATCGACTTTCCTTTTTTAAGCTCCGCTTTCAGATTTTCTAAACTCAAATTAATAACACCCGAAGCCTGAATAACAATGGAATTCAAACCAACATCTACACGATTGTGCAGGGGAATGGAAGCATCGGGACCGACCTTCTTAGCATCCCCACTTGCAAATGCCTTAGGCGCTGTTGCCAAACCGCCGATCCCACCAAATAATACAGCTGCTGCTACTGTGCTGGCCATCACTTTCCCAGTCCACTTTTTCATGATTCTCTCCACCTTTTCTTTATATATATATCAAACATACGTCTTGAACATTTGTTTTGAACGAACGTTTTGAACGTATGTTCAATTCCCTATGATTGTTATCATACCACTGGATAAACTTTCCTGTCAACTCGCTCAATCATCAAGTATGGCTATTTTTTGAATGACCAGTTCGTGGTAAGGAATTTATTTCTAGTATAGGAGCTAATTATGAACTCAATATTACGTCAAGCTTAAATGAAGATGAAAGAAAGCTTAAAAAAACCTTAAAATAAAGAGACTTGATTTTCGAAATATTCGGCGAACTGGGGACTCGCCCAGTCCAATAGACATTTATCACATACTATGGATTAAATCCAATCCCAAAAGGAGCTGCTTCGTATGTATGATCACGATTGCTATCCGCAATGCCCGACCAAAACCGTTTACGATCCGCCCGTCCAGATCTACCGGGATTTTTACCACCCGCAGATCGTGCAAGTCATTCGTCCCGTCGAAATCGTCAATCGCCATCATTGCGTTCCTTGCCCGCAGCATATTTATTCCTATTCCGAGAGAGACGAATGGGTCAAAGGCGTCGGCGGCCATAAAGGCTTCGAAGGATAACCTTCTCGGCGGCACGTCCGATACGCAGAAAAGAGGAGCTTGCCTGTTGTCGGCAGCTCCTGCGATCCCCATATGTTACTTGTTACATAATACTCCGCCTTCTACGAGCCCGCTCCGCGGTACCGCTTCACCCCGTAATTCCACACCGTCAGTCCGAAGGTCAGGAAGACGAGCCCGACCAGCGGGGTAAGCAAAGCGAATGTTCCCCAATTTGCCCGGTCCAGAAAATAGGCGGCCGGATAAAATCCGACGAAGCCGAACGGCAGCACCCATGTCAGCATGATGTTCAAAAGACGGTTATAGATAGTCATCGGATACCGCCCGTAGTTTTGCAGGTTCCACAGCAGGGGCAAAATGCCAGTGGGCGAATCTGAGAAAAACGACAACGATGTAAAGAAAATGTACACGCCCCCGTAAATCATGATCGAACCGAGCACCATCACGAGCAGAATAAGCGGATCGTACCACATCAGCACGAGATCAAGCTGTGTCCAGGAATAGATCATGATAATTAGACCGACCAGCGCGCTGAACAGCGAGGACGGGTCCATATTTTCCAGCATCAGCTGCACCAGATTATGCGCCGGACGGGTTAAGATCCGGTCCATTTCGCCTTTGATGATGTAACGTTCGGTGAATCCCCATAAGTTAAAAAACGTAATAAACAAGCCGTAAGGCACCATAAAATAGCCATAGATAAACAAAATCTGCTGCTCGTTCCATTCACCGATCGCCGCAGTATGCTGGAACACGACAAGGATGAAAAATAAATTCACCCCGTTAAACAACAGATCGGACAGCACCTCGATCCAGAAATCGGAACGGTAGGTGAGCCGCGTTTTCATGTAATTTTTCAAGTAATCGACAAACAAGCCTGCATAGAACATGCGCCATCACCCTCCCTGCACGAACAGCCGTGTCCGCGCGCCCCGCCACAGGACATAAAGCGGCACAATCAACAGCACGAACCAGATGATCTGCACGGCAAATACGTTGTAAACGGCGCTGCCGGCTACTTTGCCGGTAAAGACGGAGCCAGGCAAGTACGTGATCGCCGGAAACGGCAGCAGATTCATCAGCTCTTGCGCCCAGCCCGGGAAGAACGACATCGGCACGACCAGTCCGGAGAACAAATCGACGGTTACCCGTTTCATCCGCATCATGCCTTCGTTATTTTCAAGGAAAAAGGCGAACAGACCGGTAATAATGTTGATCTGCGTATTGATCAGGAAGCTGAAAAACAGCATGGCAAGAAAAATAAGCCAGGTCAGCGGCTCGGACGGCAGCTGCACCGGAAACAGGAATGAGACGATCACCATGCCCGGCACGGAAAACAGCAGGAACCGGAACAACCCTTCGCCGAGCCCCTGCATCATTTTGACGACGATATAATTGTACGGGCGGATGAACTGGATTGCGACGCTGCCGTCTTTGATCTCACCCGCAATTTCCCGGTCCAGATTGTTAAAATAAAACGCCCGCGCCATCCACGACACGGCCACGTAGGTCGTCATCTGTGTCACAGTCATTCCGCCAAGTAGCTCTTTCGTACCATAAATCGCCTTCCATAGAAAATAATACGCTCCAATATTAAGGGCATAAATAATAATCCCGCTGTAATAATTGACCCGGTAAGCGAGCATCATCAGGAAGCGGATGCGGATAATGTCAAGATAAGCGCTAGCCATGCAGCGTCACTTCCTGTTCTTTGCGCAGCTCCTTTTTCGCTTCCGCCGATCCGGATTTGTATATTTCCCGCACGATGTCGTCCGTGTTCGTTTCGAGGATTTTAATGTCCTCGATCGTCGTTATACCGACAACCCGGCTGAGCACCTCGGAGACGTTTGCCGCCTGCTGCGGAATCCATACTTTGGCCGTCAATTCGTTGTCCAGCGACCAGTCTACTTGCAGTCCTGCGGTCATCTCCTGCAAACGGGGCAGCGAAACCGGCTCCGAGAACCGGAAAATGACTTCTTTGCCTTTGCCCCAGCGTTCTTTCAGTTCTTCAAGTCCTCCGTCGTAGATGATCCGGCCATCGTCGAGCATAATGACCCGGGAACACAGCGCTTCAATGTCCTGCAGATCGTGGGTTGTCAGCAGAATGGTCGTACCGTACCGCTTGTTCATGGATTTTAAAAACTCGCGGATTTCCGTCTTGACCATAATATCCAGACCGATCGTAGGCTCGTCCAGAAACAAAATTGCCGGATTGTGAATGAGCGACGCGGCAAGCTCACAGCGCATCCGCTGGCCCAGACTCAGCTTTCGCACAGGCCGGTTCAACAGCTCGCCGAGCTGCAGCCGCTCCACCAGCTCGTCCATGCGGCTGCGGTATTCCGCATCCGGGACGCGGTACACTTTCTTGAGCAGCCGGAACGATTCGATCACCCCGATGTCCCACCAAAGCTGGCTTCGCTGGCCGAATACGACACCGATGTTCCGGACGAATTTTTCCCTTTCTTTATAAGGAACGAAGCCGCCTACACGAATATCTCCGGAGGTGGGAACGAGAATGCCGGTCAGCATTTTAATCGTGGTCGATTTGCCCGCTCCGTTCTCGCCGATGTAGCCGCAAATCTCGCCCTGCGGAATTTGGAAGCTGATGTCTTTCACCGCGGCTACCTGGTTATACTCTCTCCTGAACAGGTCGCGTACGGCGCCCTTCAAGCCTTCCCGGTTTTTCTGCACTTTGAATTCTTTTCTCAGCCGATGCACGTCAATGGCGAGATTCATAGGTGTAGGTCCTCCTGTCAAAATATGCCGAAGCTTGCAGGCGCGGATTGAAACCTTTTATAATAATGAAATAGTTTCCTGTCCTAACGTATGCATGTTCCTGTGGCATTGTCAAAACCTATATCCGTTATGATACACCAACCTTACGATCAGGAAAAGCAAACGCAACCAGAGGAGGGAACCGAATTCCTATGGCCCGTACGATAAAATGGTTTTTCATTTCGCTGCTGTTGCTGTTGCTTGCAGGAATCGGCTATTTTACCTATTCATTCGTTCAATTTGCCAATAACATTCAGAGCCGTCCCGAAACGACCAAATTCGGCGGGCTTACCCCAAAGCAGCTCAGCATGTCGGACAGCTACACCCCGCCCAAGTGGGAGGGTAATTCACGGGTGAACATACTTATTCTCGGCGGCGATTCCCGGGGACTCAAAAAGAACGAAGTTCCGCGTTCCGATTCGATTATGGTCGCCTCGATCGATCCGGTGACGAAGAAAGCGTACTTATTTTCCATTCTGCGCGACACCTACGTGAAAATTCCGGGGCATGGCGAGGACCGCATCAATACGGCACTTGCCATCGGCGGGCCGAATCTGGCCATGCGCACGGTAAGCGACCTGCTCGGCATTCCGATTCAATATTTTTTCTATACCGATTTCAAAGGCTTCATCGCGCTGACCGACGCCATCGGCGGCATCGATCTCGAAGTGGAGAAGGACATGAAATACCGCGATTCGGAAGACGGCCACGAGTACGATATCGATCTCAAAAAGGGCATGCAGCATCTCGACGGAAAAATGGCGCTGCAATACGTCCGGTTCCGGCACGACGCCATGAGCGACTTTTCTCGCACCGAGCGGCAGCGCAAATTTTTACAAGCCGTCGCGCAAAAAATGCAGACGACCGGTTCCCTGATCCGACTGCCGAATATATTAAAGAGTATCGATCCTTATCTCGAAACGAATTTGACGACGACCGACATGCTGAAGCTCGGTACGCTCGCCTTCGAGGCCAAAACCGAGGGCATGGTCAGCCAGCAGATTCCGCCTTCCGAGCTGCTGATCGAAAAACGGGTCGGCGGCGCCGAAGTCCTCAGCGTAAACCGTACCAAGCTGCAGCAATACGTTAAGACATTGTTTGAAGGCCGGGACCCTCTTGCCCCTGCCGGCAAGCCTGCGGAGGGCGGCAATAAAAGCACGACCGGCGCGGCTACGCTCAAAAAATAATAACTGCTATGAAACATACGCGAGCGGGAGGCAAGGGGCTTCCCGTTTTTTGCCTGAAAGGAGAACAGTTCTTATGATCGAAATACATGTTGTTGACGCCTTCGCGGACAAGCCGTTTCGCGGTAACCCCGCGGCGGTTTGTTTGCTGGAGCGCTATCCTTCCGACCAATGGCTTCAGCAGGTTGCGATGGAGATGAACTTGTCGGAAACGGCGTTTCTCTCTCCCCAACAGGACGGGAGCTACCGGCTTCGCTGGTTTACACCGACGGTCGAGGTCGATTTGTGCGGCCATGCAACACTAGCCAGCGCACATTACTTGTGGGAAACCGGACGGGTAGACCGCAAACAGGCTTTGACCTTTCACACGCTTAGCGGCCAACTGACGGCCTCCGCGAGTGAGGACGGTTGGATCCGGCTCGATTTTCCCGTTGAGCGGATCATCGAAACGGACGCGCCGGATCGACTGGCCGATGCCCTGGGCGGGGCCGTGCCCCGTTTTGTCGGAACCAACCGGCTGGACTTGCTGGTCGAGCTGGACTCGGAGGAAGCCGTACGCGGGTTGAAGCCCAATTTCGCCATCATGGCGGAGCTCGGCGTCCGCGGCGTGCTCGTTACGGCCCGCTCGCAGGATGAACGGTACGACTTCGCCTCCCGCTGCTTCTTCCCGGCGCTCGGAATCGACGAAGATCCGGTAACCGGTTCGGCGCATTGCGCACTGGCGCCTTACTGGCGGGACAAGCTGGGAAAAGACCACTTGACGGCCATTCAATCCTCTGCACGAACAGGCGTTCTTAGGCTAATGCTAGTCGATGACCGTCTTCACATTCATGGTCAAGCGGTAACGGTGCTCAAAGGCTCGCTCCTCCACCTTCCCGCGGAATGAGGCACCAATCCAATCCTGAGAAAAATTCACGGCCGGAGCGCAATCCTTTATAATATAGATATACATAGTTTGGAAAGGACTTGAATCCTAATGAGCAATCCATTTGAATCTAACGCATCCGAAGCCAAGCCCCGCACACGCTCCGCAGCGCTTTACACGGAGTCGCTCGAGCATATCGTCGGCGGGGTCAACAGCCCTTCCCGCTCCTTCAAAGCTGTGGGCGGCGGAGCGCCCGTTTTCATGAAGCGGGGACAAGGAGCATATTTCTGGGACGAGGACGGCAACCGCTACATCGACTATTTGGCCGCCTACGGTCCGATTATTCTCGGCCATGCGCATCCTCATGTGACATCCGCCATTGTCCGAGCGGCGGAGAACGGAACCTTGTACGGTACTCCGACCGAACTCGAAATCCGCTTCGCCCGCATGCTGAAAGAAGCAATTCCGTCGCTCGATAAGGTCCGATTCGTCAACTCCGGCACCGAAGCCGTCATGTCGACGATTCGGGTAGCCCGCGCCTATACCGGCCGGAACAAAATCATCAAGTTCGCCGGCTGCTACCATGGCCATTCGGATCTCGTACTCGTCGCCGCCGGCTCCGGTCCGTCCACCCTTGGCATACCGGACAGCGCCGGTATTCCGGTCAGCATCGCGCACGAGGTCGTCACCGTGCCGTTTAACGACCTCGCCGCACTGGACGCCGCGCTGGAGCGCTGGGGCAGCGACGTGGCCGCGGTTATGGTCGAGCCCATTGTCGGTAACTTCGGGATGGTCATGCCGAAGCCCGGCTTTCTGGAAGGACTGTGCTCCGCCACCCGTCGTAACGGCTCCCTTGTCATCTACGACGAGGTGATCACTGCATTCCGTTTCCATTACGGCGCTGCCTCCACCTTCGCCGGTTTACCCGAGGGCACCGACTACGCAGCCATTGAGCCCGATCTTACAGCCCTTGGGAAAATCATCGGCGGCGGACTGCCGATCGGCGCTTACGGCGGCCGCGCAGACATCATGGCGCAGGTGGCTCCGCTCGGACCGGCATACCAAGCCGGCACCATGGCCGGTAATCCGGCATCGATTTCCGCCGGGATCGCCTGCTTGGAGGCGCTGCAAGAGCCCGGCACCTACGAGCGGCTCGACCGGCTGGGCGCCATGCTGGAAGCCGGACTTGCCGAAGGGGCTCGCAAGCACGGCATCGCCCTGACCGTAAACCGCATCCGCGGCGCGCTGTCGACACACTTTTGCGACCATCCGGTTACAAACTACGACGAAGCCCAGAATACGAACGGCGAGCAGTTTGCAGCCTTTTTCCGCTCCATGCTGGAGGACGGCATCTGCCTGGCTCCTTCCAAATATGAAGCCTGGTTCATGACCACGGCCCATACGGACGAAGACGTCACTTATACGATTGAAGCGGCAAATCGTGCCTTCGCCCACGTGAACGCTTAATCGAGCAGATCGGCAATAAATTCCATTTATCACCCAAATCACGAACTATTATCGGACAACGGTAATAGTTCGTTCGTTTTTTGTCAACTCGCACCATTCCGCTCTGAAATTGCCTTTATTCACCAGTTATGCAGAAAAAACAACGCTTACAATTGACTTTTCCCTTCAATGTTCTATTGTCTCACATGAAATTTCGTGATATTCTATAAATACTTTTAAGCTAAAGAAACTCGGCTAATGTAAGGTTTTTGGCATGTTAGCTATGAAACTGTGCAGTTGAACGGTTCAAACAGGGACCCTTTAATTACCCTCTTCCGCACAGCTTCTGCTGAATCGAGAAGCCGAAAACCAAGTCAATTATGCAGAATAAATGTATTTTTATTCATTGCAATAATTCGCTGAATCTTTCCGCTTTCTTGCTTCACATGAACAAAGCCTTCTTTTCAAGACGAACCCGCAACTAATTTTTATGGGAGGTGACGGTCAGCCTGCTGACCACGAGAATGAATCAAGTTATGCGCAATGAAGGACGCTTCCAGAATTTATTGGCCACCGAACATGATAGCTGCGGTATCATCTGTATTATTGAAAAGGACGGATTTCCGTCCCGCGACAACATTCAAAAGACGATCGACGCTCTTGTGAAAATGGAACATCGTTCGGGTTTCATTAACGGGGAAGGCGACGGCTGCGGCATCCTGACCGACATTCCGCGTGCCCTATGGGAGAAAAAGCTGACCGACGCCGGTCTCGACGGCAAGCTTGCTTATGACGAGCGCTTCTCCGTCGCGCACATTTTCGTGCCGCGCAAGCTGGACATCTCCGCTCCCGATATGCAAAAAGGAATCCGCGAGCTGTTCTCCCAGTTTCAAGTCAGCATCCTCTTGGAGCAAGAAAATCAGGTGGACAGCAGCGTGCTCGGTCCGAACGGACGCAACGACGAACCGACCTTCTGGCAAATCGCAGGTCTTTGCAACAAACAGGAAGTGAGAGTCTCCGATCATTTGTTTGAGCTTCATGTGGCGATCGAAGCCAAATACAACGTACACGTCGCCACCCTCAGCAACGTCACGGCCGCTTACAAAGTGATGGGCGCCGCCAGCATTTTGCCGAAATACTTCAATGACACCCGCGACCCGCTGTTCGCAGCGCAAGTTACTATCGGACACAACCGATACTCCACAAACACTCAATCCAGCTTTTTCCGCGTGCAGCCGTTCTCGCTGCTTGGCCATAACGGCGAGATCAATACGGTAAAAAAGATGCGGATCGAAGCCGACATGGTCGGCGTGCCCCTCGTTGACGGCGGCAGCGACTCCCAGGATATGAACCGTACCATCGAAACGTTCATTCATCGTTTCGGCCTCAGCTTGTTCGAAGCGATGGAAGTCATTTTCCCTCCGATTCTTAACGAAATGAAGCTTTTCCGTCCGGAACTGCAGGACATGTACGTCTACTTCCGCCAAGCTTGGGGGCATTACGCGCAAGGACCGGCAGGGATCGTTTCCCGTTACGGCAACGAGTGCATTTTCAGCGTCGACGCGCTTGGTCTGCGTCCGGTATGGATGGTGGAGAGCGAAACGTCCCTGTATTTCTCCTCGGAGCAAGGCGTCATTACGGTTGGCGAGATGGTCGCAGATCCGAAACCGATCGCACCGGGCGAAAAAGTTGGCGTCGTTCTGACACCGGGCGAGCATGTTCAGGTGATTCCTTATCATCTGGTGCAATCCACCGTGCTGGAGCGCGTGCAAAACCATCTTGGCCTGGAAGGACAGCGCAAGCATTTGAACAATGAAATTCCGGCCGTCGAAGCGGCGCCTTCCGCCGACGTCACGCCGACGGATGCGCTCTACAGCGCCTTTGGATGGGACCGTGACGGCATCCAAATGATCGAAACGACCGCCCAGACCGGCGCAGAGCCGATTCGCTCGCTCGGCCACGACAGCCCGCATGCCGCGTTGAACTGGGAGCGTCAGAACATCCCGGACTTCATTAAAGAAAGCGTTGCAGTTGTTACCAATCCGGCGATCGACCGTGATCGCGAGATGGAGCATTTCTCCACGCGCGTTGTCGTAGGGCCTCGGCCGGCTGTATACAGCCAGCCGGATGATCGGCTGCGGGTGGAGCTGCTGTATCCCGTCGTGCTGGAGGGCAGCAACGGGATCGATTCTTTGGCTGAATTGAAACAGCCGAGCTACGAGCAGCTCGTTGCCATGTTTGGTGCGCAAAACGGCGATGCCGTTGCCACGTTGTCGACGACGTTCGCCCGCGGCACATCCCTGAAGGATGCTTTGGAGCAGCTTGCGGCAGATGCCGTGCAAGCCGTGCGCAAAGGCGCTATGCTGCTTGTGCTGGACGACAGCGAGGCGCACCAGAACGACCGGCTGTGGATGGACCCGCATCTGGCCGTATCCAAAGTCGATATCGCGCTTCGCGAAGTGAAGCTCGGTTACGGCAACAACCTGCGCCGTCAAACGACGCTCGTGCTGCGCAGCGCAGCGATCCGTAACCTGCACGATATGGCCGTCGCTTGCGGCTTGGGTGCAGATGTGCTGTCCCCTTACATCTTGTTTACTACGGCGGCGGCAAAGGACGGCGCATCGGCGGCACGCAAAGTGTTTACCGCTTTGATGAAAGGCTTGGAGAAAGTCATCTCCACAATCGGTACGCATGAGCTTCGCGGTTACACCCGCTTCTTCTCGTCGATCGGCCTGAAGCCGGAGCTCGCCGACGTATTGGATATTGTAAACTACTTGGGCAGCGATAAGGCCGGAACAGGGTTTGCCGAGCTCGAAGCCGATGCCGAAGTCCGTTATAACGACTACGCCAATCCGAAAGCAAAAGCAGCCCGCAACTTCCGCTTCTTCCAACGGATGTGGAAAGCGCTCGGCGACGCGGCTTCCGGGGCGGCCTCGTACGAAGACTATCGTGACAAACTCCGTGAAGAAGAAAAGAAAAACGGTATTTCCATCCGTCACGTTGCGGACTTCAATTATGAGAAATCGTACGCCGAAGGCCGTAAGCCGCTCGACCCTTCCCAAGTTGAGATTGGCATCGGCGGCCACGATCTGCCGATGCTCATCTCTTCCATGTCCTTCGGATCGCAGAACGAGACGGCATTCCGCGCTTACGCCGAAGCCGGCGAGCGCCTGAACATGGTAACGATGAACGGCGAAGGCGGCGAGATCAAAGACATGCTCGGCCGCTATAAACGTACCCGCGGCGCCCAAGTCGCATCCGGACGTTTCGGCGTCAACGTCGAGCTGGCGAACGCTGTTGCCTTCTTGGAAATCAAGATCGGTCAAGGCGCGAAACCGGGCGAAGGCGGTCATCTGCCGGGCTCAAAAGTAACGGCGAAGATCGCGTTGGCACGGAATGCAACCATCGGCTCCGACCTGATTTCGCCGTCCAACAACCATGATATTTACTCGATCGAGGACTTGGCGCAAATCATTTCCGAGCTGAAGGAAGCGAGCGGACGCAAGGCAAAAATCATCGTCAAAGTTCCGGTCGTCCCTGGAATCGGTACGATTGCAGTCGGCGTTGCCAAAGCGGGTGCGGATGTGATCACGTTGTCCGGTTTTGACGGCGGCACGGGTGCGGCACGGATTCACTCGATCACGCATGTCGGTCTGCCGACCGAAATCGGTACGAAGCTGGCGCACATCGCGCTGATCGAAGCCGGATTGCGCCACAAAGTGGAGCTCTGGTCGGACGGCGGCATGAAATCCGGTGCCGACGTTGTGAAAATGGTCATGCTCGGCGCGAACCGCATCGGCTTTGGCTCTATCGCAATGCAGTCCATCGGCTGTACGACGTGCCGCGGCTGTCACTTGGATACATGTCACGTCGGAATCGCGACGCAAATCGACTCGATGGAAGAAGCCGAAGAAAAGGGCCTTCGCCGCTTCGTACCTCGCGTCTACGATACCGCTGTTGAATCGCTTGTTCGTTTGTTTGGCGGGATCGGCCGCGAAGTACGGGATATCGTCGCTCAGCTTGGCTTTACAAACCTGCAAGACCTCGTCGGCCGTTCCGACTTGCTGCAGCAAGTAAGCCATCTTGAGAAAATCGATCTGTCCGACCTGCTCCGCCCGGCTCCGCTGTCCTCGGCTGCAGCACAAGAAGCTCTGGAGGAAGTCGCAGCGGCGGTATCCTCGGATATTCGCATTGCAGCAGGCGCAGAAGGTCAGCAATTTTTCCCGGATACCGTTTCGTTCGAATCGCCGGTGGAGCGTACTTGGTCCAAAGTCGATGCGGAATCCCGTATCCTTGGCAGCCGCTATGCAAGCCACCGCGTAAGAGACCGTTTCGACGGCGGCTACGATGCGCTGCCTACGGTAAGCATCACCATGACCGAAGGCTCCGTACCGGGTAACGGATTAGCTGCTTTCAATGCCCGTGGCGTAAACATCACGGTTCACGGCGGTGCGGAAGACGGCGTCGGCAAAATGTCGCTCGGCGGTAAAGTCGCGATCCTGAAAGCACCAAGCAAGCATAAGCAATTCATCAATGGCTCCGTAGGTAAGTCGTTCGGCTACGGCGCGCAAAAAGGTTTGTTCCTGATACAAGGCAATGCCGATACCCGCGCCTGCATCCGGTTCTCCGGCGCAGACGTCGTATTCGGCGGCGAAATTACGGCACCGATTCAAGACGAACTCGGCGGCATCGCAGCCCGAGCGAACTTGAAAGGCTTCGCCTTTGAATACATGACCAACGGCCGCGCTGTAGTGCTCGGCGATCCGGGTCCTTGGATTTGCGCAGGGATGACGGGCGGGGTCATTTACCAACGCCTCGTGCCGGAGATGGGGCTGGATCAAGCCGCCATCGAACGCCGGGTAGCTAAAGGCGCCAAAGTCAAAATCGAACCGGTCGGCGTACAAAGCATGAAAGACTTGAACGAACTGCTCGGTGCTTACCATGAAGAGCTCGTGAAGTCCGGACAACCGGAAGCCGCAGCAAAAGTGGAGCATTTGCAGAACAACCTGCAAACGAGCTTCGTTCGGATCGCACCGGTCGGTCTGCAAGCCGATCAATCGGTAGCTACCGAATAAATTCAATAAGAAACAACTATTTGATCCCTCTGGAGCTTCGCGTTCCGGAGGGATTTTTTAGAGCCGTCCCTTTCCCGTTAATAAGAGATTTATAAGATCCTCACCAAAGAAGAAAAGCAGCGTAATCCAAACAAATGTTTGGGGCACGTTGCTTTTTTGATGTTTCTTTTCTATAGATAATGGACAACTTAGCCTTTCGCCGCCCGGTAAGCTTCGATATATTGCGCGGCTTTTTGGGCTACCAGACTGTAATTGCCCGTTTTGACGGCTTCCGCTGTCAGATCGGAACCGATACCTACGGCCACTGCGCCCGCCTTGATCCAATCGGCGAGATTGTCCAGCGAGACGCCGCCGGTCGGCATAACATTGGCCTGCGGAAGCGGCCCTTTGATCGCTTTGATCGTCGATGGCGAGTACAGATTGCCCGGGAACAGCTTCACGATATCCACGCCAAGCTCCAGCGCCCGTTGAATCTCTTGAATCGTCATGACGCCTGGCATCACAGGCACGCGGTACCGGTTGCACAACGTAACCGTGTCCGGATTTAACGCTGGACCGACCACGAATTCCGCTCCGCTTAGAATGCCCGCACGCGCCGTTTCCGGATCCAATACCGTCCCTACGCCGATAATCGCATACTTGGACGGATCTTGCGTGGAGCTTGTATATTTCTTGGCAAGCTTCTCGATAGCTTGCAACGCGAACGGCACCGTCATGGTCACTTCGATAACCTTAATGCCACCTGCAATCGCCTGTTCGGCCATTTCGACGACTTCTTCCGGCGTTTCGCCGCGCAGAACCGCTAAAACGCCTTCACTAGTCAGCTGCTGCAAAAGCTTGATTTTTTTCATATTCTCTCATCCGTTCCTAATATGAAGTTAGTGGCATGTGTTCGTTTCATCGGATATTACCTCTCGACATGCTTTACGTTGTTTAGAAACGCCTCCACTTGCTCCCAAGTCGGAATGCCTTCCCAGTCTCCTTCCATCTGTACCACCATACAGCCGATCAGATTGCCGAGGCGGACCGCTTCTTCCAAACTATAGCCCTTGAGCAACCCAACGAAAAAGCCTGCGCAAAAACCGTCTCCTGCCCCGACCGTATCGACCACTTGCTCCGCTTTAAAATACGGCACCGAGCTTACGCGTCCTTGCTCGACGATATACGTGACGTCTTCGCCGCCCTTGACAATCGATACCGCCTTAAGCTGGCTGAGCCGGGCGACAATGTCTTCGAAGCTGTCCGTTTGATACAGTAATTTCAACTCGTCCAGCCCCGGGAGAAAATAATCCGCTTCTTGGGCCAATTCCAGCAGCACCTCACGCGCTTCTTCCAGAGACCACAGCTTCAACCTTAAGTTCGGATCAAAACAAACCTTCACACCATGCTTGCGTGCCAGTTTCATTGCTTCCCTGACCGTCTCTCGGCAGGTCGGACTGAGCGCTGTCGTAATACCTGTCACATGCAAATATTTAGCCTGCTTAATGTATTGTTCGTCCAAATGTTCCGGCTTCAGCGTGCTGGCTGCCGAGCCTTTGCGGTAATAATAAACCGATGTTTTCCCGGATACCACCTCGCGGAGCATCAAGCCGGTCGGCGCTTCCGTTGTCAATTCCACACGTGAGACGTCCACGCCCTCGCCGCGAATTTTTTTCATGATCATGCGGCCCAGCGGATCTTTCCCAAGACGGCTGAACCAGCCTGCTTTGTGACCTAGACGGGATACGCCGATCGCCACATTGCTTTCCGCACCGCCGAACAGCCCTTGAAAGTTGGACGAATATTCGATGCCTTTGCTTCCTTCCGGCATCATCAGTGCCATCGATTCCCCGAATGTAATGATTTCCGGCTGAAACATCTGCTGCTGCTCCGCTCGCCCGTTTTCCATCATTATCTCGTCATCCATCCCCCGTCCACGCAAAGCACGTGGCCGCTCATGTAGTCTGAAGCCTGCGACGCGAGGAATACGATCGGTCCCTGCATATCTTCCGAAGTTCCCCAGCGTCCGGCTGGGATACGCACCAAAATTTGCGAGCTGCGCTCTTCATCCGCACGAAGCGCCGCCGTATTGTCGGTAGCCATGTACCCCGGAGCGATAGCGTTAACTTGAATGCCTTTGCTGGCCCACTCGTTTGCAAGCGCCTTAGTTACTCCGGCAATCGCATGCTTGGAAGCAGTATAGCCCGGTACATTGATCCCGCCTTGATAGCTTAGCATCGATGCAATATTTATAATTTTACCCGACCCTTGTTTAATCATTTCACGCCCAACAAGCTGCGACAGGAAAAAAACAGAGTTTAAGTTCAAATTCAGCACATCATGCCAATCCTGCGCCGCGTGATCGACAGCCGGCGTACGCCGAATAATCCCGGCATTGTTAACCAAAATATCAATTTTCCCAAAAACGGACAATGCTTCGTCTACCACGCTCTTCAATACGCTTTCATCCATCAGATCCGCTATAATGGTGTGTGCCTTGCGGCCCATCGCTTGGATTTGCTGCTCAACCTCACGCGAACGATCGTTGCTCGTTACGATAACAATGTCCGCGCCTGCCTTGGCCAAGCCTAAGGAGATACCCGCGCCTAGACCTACGGCTCCCCCGGTTACTAAAGCCACTTTTCCGGTCAAATCAAACAAATTCATCTCTACACCTCATTTAAACGTTTTAAGCGTATCCGAGCTTACGTTCTAATCGGATTGCTCATTCCTTTTATTATAAGTCATACTACTGTAAACTGCTATAGCGGAGTCCAAAATGTAACCGGATCGATAAAGGTCGAAATGCCACTTCTATCGTTTTCCGGGTCCCCGGCGATCTAGCAGCAAACAAAAGAACAGCTCATGCGAGACCGCAGGGGAGCTGTTCTTTGCAAAGCACTAGGCTATTTGGGCAACTTGCTTTAGCCCGTTTTCGTAAATTCTCCGGAGTAAGCGTATTTCACTTCTTCGATCGTTACGGCAAAGCTGCCGGCAGGAATTTCAATCGTTTGTGCGGCTCCGGCTGAGGCTAGCAGCAATTGTCTTCCCATCGGGGACAAGAACGAGACATAGTTTTTATCGGGTGCGGTCAAGGCCGGGAAAACGATCGTAAACGTCTCTTCCGTGCCGTCATCCTCGTACTTCACTTTCACGCTGCTGCCTATTAGCACTTGGGAATATAAAGATTGCATGAGCTGAGTTTCATCCTGTGCCAATATACGCTCCAAAGCCGCTGTATATTGATCGATCAGCTTTTCTAGGTTTACCCGTTCCTTTCCTTGCTGCGGGCAAAAAGCATCAAAAAACGCAGTGCTCTGCTCGTCAAAATAAAGCAATTGGTTGATTAATTGGGAACGGGCCCCACGTCCGAAACTAGGGTTCATAGTAGATATCTCCCCCTATATACGTTCTTATCCTTCGTGAGTTCAGCCTTTGCATTGCCATAGGACTCATATGCCTTCCTCCTTAAAAAAATAAGCCCCTCGAAAGGAGCTTTAACCCATTGTATCAGAACTCTTCCATAAATACCACGATTCCCAGCGGTTGAATGAAGTTGCTTATTCTAAAACGCGCCTCGTCTGCTACATAAACATAACAAAAAAAGGCCTGTTTCCAGACCTTCAAAAATTTCGAATATGACGTCCCAGGAGGGATTCGAACCCCCGACCGACGGCTTAGAAGGCCGTTGCTCTATCCAGCTGAGCTACTGGAACTTGCACATGGAGCGGGTGATGGGAATCGAACCCACGCTACCAGCTTGGAAGGCTGGAGTTCTACCATTGAACTACACCCGCATTAAAATATTGAATGGTCGGGACGACACGATTTGAACATGCGACCCCCTGGTCCCAAACCAGGTGCTCTACCAAGCTGAGCTACGTCCCGTTGTAAATGCCGGTAGAGGGACTTGAACCCCCACGGTTTCCCTCACGATTTTGAGTCGCGCGCGTCTGCCAATTCCGCCATACCGGCATATCATAAATGAAGCGGAAGACGGGATTCGAACCCGCGACCCTCGCCTTGGCAAGGCGATGCTCTACCCCTG
>JBHJMN010000056.1:0-35617 GCA_042219835.1 Paenibacillus elgii | reverse complement strand
ACCCGCCCGGCGGCTCGCCTGCGCCGCCCGCCTTGGTGACGTCGGCGCCCGGCGCTGCCGTCGGTTCGCCGCTCATCGGCGCCGCCGCGGGTGCGGGCTTCGCCTCGGGCGCTTCGCCGCCAGCGGCCTTCGCGCCGCCGCTGCGTGCCTCTGCGCCGCTTACGTCGCTCTTCGCGGGAACGTCTTCGCTTGCGACCGCTTCCCTAACGGGCGCTTGGCTTACGCTAGCTTTCGCCGTATCGCTTGCCTGCTCGCCGGCTGCACCCGCTTTCACTCTATCGTTCGCTGGCTGCTCGCTGGAAGCGGCTTCCGCTTGATCGCCCGACGGCTTCGTGCCGGCGTCCGCTTTCGCTTGCTTCTGCTCTTCGGCAGCGGCCGCATCAGCTTTTTTTCGCTTTTGCTCCTCGCTCATCGATTGGTCACCTGCTTACCGGTTTTCGCTTCATAGCGGATTTTTTCCTGCAGCTTATTGATGCCGTAGATCAGGGCGGCCGGATTCGGCGGACAGCCGGGAATATATATATCGACCGGAACGACTTGGTCAACACCCTTCACTACCGCGTACGATTTCACATATGGGCCGCCAGCCGTGGCACAGGACCCCATGGCAATGACCCATTTCGGCTCCGGCATCTGCTCGTACAAGCGCCTCAATAGCGGGGCCATCTTCTTCGTCACCGTACCGGCGACGATCATCACATCTGACTGGCGCGGGGACGTCCGGAAAATAACGCCGAAACGATCTAAATCATAATGGGACGCGCCCGTTCCCATCATTTCGATGGCACAGCAAGCAAGTCCAAACGTCATTGGCCACAGCGAATTGCTGCGGGCCCACGCCTTGATCTGCTCCAGCGTCGTCATGAACACGTTGCGATCCAGCTCCTGCCGTTCCTCCGGCGTAATGCTCTCTAAATTGAAGTCCATTGCAGCACCTTCTTCTTCCAAGCGTAGAGTAAGCCTATGATCAGCAGGCCTATAAATATGCACATCTCTACAAGCGCAAACAAGCCTAATTGCTTATAAGCAACGGCCCATGGGTACAAAAATACGGTTTCCACATCGAAGATGACAAACATCAGCGCAAAGAGGTAATACCGGATGTTGAATCGGACATGGCCCGTACCTACCGGCTCGTTACCGCTTTCATAAGTCGTGTACTTTTCCTCCACCGGTCTGTAGGGACGGAGCCAACGACCGATTGTAAGCGCAGCAATTGGAAGCAATACCGCTAAAAAGAGAAAAATCGTTACGACCACGTAATTGTTCATGTACATCGCGAACGAACCGCCTCCCTTATTATATTGGGTCCCGCCTGCGTCTCACTTCTGCAGGACTGTTGTTAATGTTATGCCTTCCCAATTATAACAAATGCCTTTTGGGGTGTCTAACATTTTCATCCACTTTCACAATGCCTTCATAAGTCGGGAAGCCGAATCCCGTACTTTTCGTATGACGCCAAGAAAGGCTTAGAAAAAAAGACGAAGGAACCGTGCTCCCCCGTCTTTTTGGTTCATTTATTATTTTTTACCAGAGACGTCAATTCGATTCAATGCGCGCTGCAAAGCAAGTTCGGCCCGCTTGAAGTCGACATGGTCTTGTTTGGCTGGAGACAAACGACCTTGCGCCCGTTCTTTCGCTTTCTGCGCACGCTCGACATCGATCTGTTCCGGCAGCTCGGCGCTTTCCGCCAGTATAACCACCTTATCCTTGCGCACTTCCATAAAACCGCCGTTTACTGCGATAACCACGTCTTTCGACCCGCGTTTTTTCACAGTAATCGGAGCGATCCGTAATGGAGTGACCAGCGGAATGTGATTCGGCAGAATTCCAAGCTCCCCTTCAACGCCCTTTACGACAATCATGTTCGCCTGTTCGGCGTACACTTTACGCTCGGGGGTGACGATTTCCAACAGGAATGTGCTCACTTGGATTCCCCTCCTAAAGGCTTTCGTAAGAAAGCCACATCGTAAGCATTAGCTGAGTTTGCCTAAGGGCAAACTACTTCGTAAGCATAAGCTGGGCTTTCTGTAAGAAAGCCGTTTGCCGCCGAAGCCCGATTCTTTTGCGGAATCGGCGCTTCAGCAACGTTCTATTTCATTACAGCGTTTTTGCCTTTTCGATCGCGTCTTCAATTGTACCCACGTTGTGGAACGCAGGCTCCGGAAGGTTGTCATGCTTGCCTTCGAGGATTTCTTTGAAGCTGCGGACGGTTTCTTTAACCGGCACGTATAAGCCAGGAATCCCGTTGAACGCCTCGGCCACGTGAAGCGGCTGTGACAGGAACAAACGGAGACGGCGAGCGCGGTGTACGACCAGTTTGTCCTCGTCGGACAACTCGTCCATACCCAGGATCGCGATAATATCGAGCAGCTCTTTATAGCGCTGAAGAATCCGCTTCACGCCTTGAGCGACATTGTAATGCTCTTCGCCGAGAATTTCCGGCGTCAAAATCCGGGAAGACGAAGCGAGCGGGTCTACCGCAGGGAAAATACCGGCGGCAGCGATGCTGCGCTCGAGGTTCGTCGTTGCGTCCAAGTGGGCAAATGCCGTTGCCGGAGCCGGGTCGGTGTAGTCGTCCGCCGGAACGTAAATCGCTTGGATGGAAGTAACCGAACCTTTTTTCGTCGAAGTGATCCGCTCTTGCAGCTGACCCATCTCGGTAGCCAGCGTCGGCTGGTAACCTACTGCAGAAGGCATACGGCCGAGCAATGCGGAAACCTCGGAACCCGCTTGGGTAAAGCGGAAGATGTTGTCGATAAACAGAAGCACGTCGCGGCCTTCTTCGTCACGGAAATATTCCGCCATCGTCAAACCGGACAATGCCACACGAAGACGCGCACCCGGCGGCTCGTTCATCTGTCCGAACACCATCGCGGTTTTCGAGATAACGCCGGAGTCCTTCATCTCGTGGTAAAGGTCGTTCCCTTCACGCGTTCTTTCGCCTACGCCCGCGAATACGGAGATACCGCCGTGCTCTTGAGCGATGTTGTGGATAAGCTCCTGCATCGTAACGGTTTTACCTACGCCCGCACCGCCGAAGAGACCGATCTTACCGCCCTTCGCATAAGGAGCCATCAAGTCGATAACTTTAATTCCCGTTTCGAGGATTTCCGCCTTGGTCGACAAGTTGTCGAACGCAGGTGCGGCTTTATGAATCGGGCTGATGTTGGTACGATCGACTTCCGTCGTTCCGTCGATCGGATCGCCAAGCACGTTAAATACGCGGCCCAGCGTAGCCGGTCCTACCGGTACGGAAATCGGAGCTCCGGTGTCAACTACTTCCGTACCGCGCACCAGACCGTCCGTGGAAGACATCGCAACACAACGAACCAGGTTGTCGCCGAGGTGTACCGCAGCTTCGACCGTCAGGTTGATGTCGTGCTCGCCTTGTTTTTCGGCTTTCTTTTCAATCTTAATGGCATTCAAAATCTCAGGGAGGTGTCCACGTTCAAACTCAATGTCAACGACCGGCCCTGTGATATTCACAACGCGCCCTTTGCTCATGTTTTCCCTCCTCAAAGTTTTGCCTATGGCAAAACTGCATCGTAACCATTTATCCAAGCCTTGCCGTAGGCAAAGCCATTAACATAGCCTAATTCGATCTAGGCGTTAGCGTTCGCACCGGCGACGATCTCGGAAATTTCCTGCGTAATCGAAGCCTGACGCGCGCGGTTGTAAGACAACGTCAATTCGTTGATCATCTTCGTCGCGTTCTTTGTCGCGCTGCTCATCGCCGTCATTCTCGCACCAAACTCGCTGGCCTTTCCGTCCAGTACCGCACTGTATATGAGCGTCTCGGCATACTTGGGAAGGAGCACTTCCAATACACCTTCGGCAGACGGCTCGTACTCGTAGGCTGCTGTTGTATCGACGGATACGTCTTCCATCGGGAGAAGGCGCTTGACGGTCGGGATTTGAGTCATCGCATTTTTAAACTGGTTGTAGACCAGGAACAATTGGTCATACGACCCGTTTTCGAAATTAGCTACCGCTGCAGCCGCAATCGACTTAATATCCGAGAACGTCGGCGAATCGGAAAGCCCGGTGACTTCCTCCAGAATCGGAACGTTCCGCTTCTTGAAAAAGTCTCTGCCTTTGCGTCCGATCACGAAGATCGAATATTCAGCAGGAGAGTTGTGCTTTTCCCGAATTTCCGCCATCACCTTCCGCAACACGTTGGCGTTGTAACCGCCGGCCAGACCGCGGTCGGACGTAATGACCAAATAACCGGTCTTCTTCACCTCGCGGGTTTCGAGCATCGGGTGCTTTACACCCTTCGTTCCCGCAGCGATGCTGCCGACCACTTCCTTCAGCTTATCCGCGTAAGGACGGGCGGATTCCGCCGCTATTTGGGATCTTCTAAGCTTGGAAGCCGCAACCATTTCCATGGCTTTGGTTATTTGTTTCATGTTTTGCTTGGATCTGATCGCGCGCTTTATCTCGCGCATCCCTTTTGCCATACCTGCTCACCTCTCTTTCGAGGCTTCTCCGCTTGCTTCTGCAGGCCCTGAATGGCCGATGCTTCCGCAAGGGAGAACCTTCATCGAAACGCTTGTTTCAGGCTTATCGTAGAGCACCGGGTTTCTTCAGCAGATTCCCGGGTTAATTATATATTACTCGGAAACCGAGAAGCTTCTTTTGAACTGTGCGATCGCGTCCGTCAATGCTTTCTCATTGTCCGCAGTCAAGTCTTTCGTGTCGCGGATGCTTTGGAGAATTTCCGGACGGCTGGAGTCCAAATATGCCAGGAATTCGGATTCGAAACGAAGCACGTCTTTTACCGGAATATCGTCCAGATGGCCTCTGACAACCGTAAAGAGGGATGCCACTTGACGGTCCAGACCCATCGGCTGGTTAACGCCTTGTTTCAAAATTTCAAGCGTGCGCTCACCGCGGTTCAAACGGCTTTGCGTTGCTTTATCCAAGTCCGAACCGAACTGTGCGAATGCAGCAAGCTCCCGATATTGAGCCAAGTCGACACGGAGCGTACCGGCAACTTTTTTCATCGCTTTCGTTTGTGCGGAGCCGCCTACCCGGGATACCGAGATACCGACGTTAACCGCCGGACGTTGTCCGGAGTAGAACAAGTCGGACTCCAGGAAGATCTGTCCGTCCGTAATCGAGATTACGTTAGTCGGAATATATGCGGATACGTCGCCTGCTTGCGTTTCGATAAACGGCAGCGCGGTGATCGAGCCTCCGCCCAACTCGTCGTTCAACTTTGCAGCGCGCTCCAGCAAACGGGAGTGCAGATAGAAGACGTCGCCCGGATAAGCTTCCCGGCCCGGAGGACGACGAAGCAGCAAGGACAGCTCGCGGTATGCGGCCGCTTGCTTGGACAAGTCGTCGTAAACGATCAGGACGTGCTCGCCTTTGTACATGAAGTACTCGCCCATCGCGCAGCCTGCGTAAGGTGCAAGCCACAGCATCGGGGACGGCTCGGAAGCCGAAGCGGTAACCACGATCGTGTATTCGAGCGCGCCTGCTTTACGCAGCTGCTCTACCACGCCGACAACGGTGGATTGCTTTTGTCCGATCGCTACGTAAATACATTTTACGCCGTTGCCTTTTTGGTTGATGATCGTATCGATCGCGATGGCGGTTTTACCCGTTTGACGGTCGCCGATGATAAGCTCGCGCTGACCGCGGCCGACAGGAATCATCGCGTCGATTGCTTTAATCCCGGTTTGCATCGGTTCATGAACCGATTTACGGGCCATAACGCCCGGAGCCGGAGACTCGATTGCGCGGAAATTCGTCGTGTTGATCGGACCTTTGCCGTCAACCGGTTGACCGAGCGGATTCACGACGCGGCCCAGCAGTTCCTCGCCTACGGGAACTTCCATGATGCGGCCGGTACGTTTCACTTGGTCACCTTCGCGGATGTCGGTATAAGGTCCCAAAATAACAATACCTACGTTGCTTTCATCAAGGTTAAACGCATGTCCCAATACGCCGTTGGGAAACTCGAGCAGTTCGCCTGCCATGACGTTCTCCAAGCCGTGAGCACGGGCGATACCGTCACCGACCTGAATAACCGTACCTACGTCAACCACTTGAATCTCGGATTTATATTGTTCAATCTGCTGCTTAATCAGCGTGCTGATTTCTTCCGGTCTGATACTCAAATTCCCTCACCCCTATCTACAGTGCTTGAGATTGATTCAACGTTTTGTGCAGACGCTCCAGCTTGCCCGCCAAGCTTCCGTCATACAGACGGTCGCCAATGCGGACTTGAATGCCGCCGAGCAATCTTTTATCGAGAACCGATTCCACGCGGATTCGTTTGCCGGTTAATTTGCCGAACGTTTCGGCAATCGTGCCGAGCTCCGTTTCGCTAAGCTCCACTGGCGTGTACACCGTGGCGTTCGCTTGACCGAGCGCATCGCCGGCGATTTTGCTGTAAGCTGTCACGAAAGTTTCCAGAGAATCTTCCCGGCGGCGCTGGATGAGCAGCTTTAGCGTGTTAATAACGACTTCGGATACGTCCGCATCGAAGATTTGTTTGATCAACCCGATCTTTACATCAGCCTCGATGCCCGGATGCTTGATGAGCTTGAACAGGTCCGGATTCTCGTTTAAGACCGCAATGACCTTTCCGAGCTCTTGCTCGACTTGAGCAACCCGGTCGGACTCCCTAGCAACATCGAATAATGCCTTGGCGTACCTTTTGGCTGCGATCAGATCCTGGCTCATCGGTTGCCCCCTACTTCTTTCAGGTAGTGTTCAACCAACTCTTCCTGGGATTTCTCGTCAACTTGCTTCTCGATAATTTTGGAAGCGATCATGACGGACAAAGCGCTGACTTGACCGCGAACAGCCGCAATCGCTTTGTTTTTCTCGCTCTCGATATCCTGAAGCGCTTCGTTTTTCAAACGAGCTGCCTCCGATTTCGCTTGCTCCACGATTTCTTCGCCTTGTTTGCCGCCTAATTTGCGGGCTTGCTCGATAATCTCGTGAGCTTCCTTGCGAACATCCTGCATTGCTTGCTTTTGTTCGGCAAGCAGTTGCTCCGCTTCGCGGCGGTTTTTGTCCGTAGATTCGATTTGCTCGGCAAGCATGCGCTTGCGCGCTTCCATGATTCCCATCAATGGTCCGAAAGCGTATTTATTCAATAGCCAATACAGGATCAGAAAGGCTACGATCGCAAATACAAATGACTCCCAATGCCAACCCATCCATGCCACTCCTTTCAGTCATTTCAGGCAAAACGAAGGCGTGGATGGCTCAGGCCTTCCGCGCCAAACTGATTTCATTTAATTAAGCACCGAAGAAGATCAGGAATCCAAGTACGACACCGATAATCGGCACGACCTCGACGATACCAACACCAATAAACATTGTCGTTTGCAGAGTACCGCGGAGCTCAGGCTGACGAGCGATACCTTCTACTGTTTTGCTGACGATCAAACCGTTACCGATACCTGCGCCAAGCGCGCCCAAACCGATTGCCAAAGCTGCTGCCAAAAATCCCATTGTTAAAATCCTCCTCAACTAATAACTAAATTTTTTTGTTTGATTTCCTTAAATTCGCAAACTGTCGCGAAGGTGGGCATCAAATTAATGCTCCTCGTGCACGGTGGCTTGCGAGATATAAACCATGGTAAGAATGGTGAACAAGAACGCCTGAATGCCGCCGACGAAAAGACTGAAGCCTTGCCATGCTGCAAGCAGTGGAGTCCCGAAGATCCCGGCCATCAGAATCGTGGCGATCAGCACCTCACCCGCAAAAATGTTCGCGTACAAACGCAGACCGAGCGTCAGAGGCTTCGAAATTTCCTTGATGACATTCAGAGGGAAGAAGAACCAGAACGGTTCGAAGTAATGCTTCAAATAATGCTTGGTATTGAGTTTAAGACCTAAATAATGCGTCAGCACAAATACGATCACAGCTAACCCGAAAGTGACCGATACATCGGCCGTCGGCGATTTCCACCAAGCCACCTCGACTCCGTGACCGCCGTGGGCGCTTTTGATCATCTCCTCGGAAACAACCGTATACCCGAACAGCGTCAGCGGTTGATCATGCGTCGTAACGATACCGAAGGGAAGGCCCAACAGGTTAGCTACGAAAATAAACATAATCAAGGTCATGCCTAGCGAAACATAAGGCTTCACTCTGTTTAAAGGCATGGTGCTGGCAATGATGCCATGTACGAACTCGACAACCCACTCCAGAAAATTTTGCATTTTGGAAGGATTGGCGACGGACAGGTTTCTTACGGACAACCTGGCCAGAGTAAATACGATGACGCAAGTGACGATAATCGCCAGAAACGTGGAGATATCGATGTTCAATCCACCGAGCTGCCATACCGGAAATTTATGCACTTTTACATTTCCCTCCTTTCCATGCACTATGATTGATTTCTTCTAAAAAATATACCCATCAGGAGTGTTACCAATTGGACAAAAAATAATCCAATAATGGTAAAAACAAGGTTGAATTGCGGCAGCTTCACGGCGATCATCACCGCGATTAGCGCCATGCACATCCTGGAGACCGTTCCTAAATTGACTCGCTTGCCCATGTACTCGTTTGCATTCCGGGAAACCGATTCAATTTTCATGGCCAAAAGCCAGGCGTTGATCAGGCTGACCGCCAGACCGAGCATCAATCCGCACACGTAGGTCCGGTAAGCCGGCAGGAGGGCCCACACCAGCAGCAGGGCAGACAAAAAATACAGCGTAACACGAACAACAGACTTTAACTGGTTCTTCATTTATTCCCGTTTGTCCTCCAGAAACCGTTTTAGTACCAGTACGACCGTAAAGATACCGATTGCAAAACCAATCAATACCCCGCCGATCAGCCAAGCCTTTGTACCGTCACCCCAATGTTTGTCGGCCAAGCTCCCTATGAAATACCCAACCGTTGTGCATACGACAATGTCGATACCCAGAGCGCTGACCAATGCGGCCGCGCGCCAAGGCTGATTGTACGGATCCTTTTCATTCATAGATGTCACCCTACAATCCTAGTATATTTTATCGAAGCAAAGTCAATTTTGTCAATTGTGCAACTTGGCATTTTTTCTATGACAAAAATCACAAAAACGTTGGTATATCAAGGTTTTTTGGGCTCTCAAACCAAACAGTGCAACTGTACGCTGTAGCGTTTGTCAATATATTGTCACGGTTGGAACGGCTCCGGCCTGTCTGGCGTATGCCCGAAATGGTAAAGGATGGCTTGAACGATCCGTTCGGACGCCTTTCCGTCGCCGTAAGGATTGGCCGAACGGCTCATCCTTTCGTACAGCGCCTCATCGCTGAGCAGCGCTTTCGCCCGTTCGTAGACATGCTGTTCATCCGTCCCCACCAGCTCAAGCGTTCCGGCGTCAATGCCTTCCGGCCGCTCGGTCGTTTCGCGCAGCACGAGTACCGGTACGCCGAACGAAGGAGCTTCTTCCTGCATCCCGCCCGAATCGGTCAGGATCAGGTGCGCATGCTGGTAAAAGTTATGGAATTCCAACACGTCGAACGGCTCCAGCAGCTTGATCCGGTCATGCCCGCCGAGCATCTCGTAAGCCGGTTCCTTGACGGCCGGACTCGGGTGCACCGGATACACGATGACAATATCTTCAAACTCGTCCACCAGCCTGCGCACGGCGCGGAAAATTTGCCGGTGCGGCTCGCCCTGCGACTCCCGGCGGTGAGCGGTCATCAGCACGAGGCGTTTGCCCTTCGCCCAATCCAGCACCGGATGGGTGAACTGCTCCTGTACCGTATATTGAAACACATCCGTCACGCTGTTGCCAGTGACATAGATCGCGTTCTCGGGCTTATTTTCCTTGCGCAGGTTACCGGCAGACCAATTCGTCGGCGCAAAATGCATATCGGCCAGCACGCCCGTAAGCTGACGGTTCATCTCTTCCGGATACGGCGAGAGCTTGTTCCACGTGCGCAGTCCGGCTTCGACGTGCCCCACTTGAATCTGCTGCAAGAAAGCCGCATAACTGGCAAGGAACGTCGTCAGCGTATCGCCATGAACGAGAATGAGATCCGGCTTCTCTTCCTTGAAGACGGGATCGAGCCCCTGCAGCACGCGAATAGTGATTTCGTTCAGCGTCTGGCGGTCCTTCATGACGTCCAGATCGTAATCGGGCTTGATTTTGAAAATATCGAGCACTTGATCGAGCATCTGGCGGTGCTGCGCCGTAACGCATACGAGCGACTCAATGTGCTCCGGATGCTTCTCCAGCTCTTTCACTAGCGGAGCCATCTTGATGGCTTCCGGCCTTGTCCCGAAAATCGTAATGACTTTAGTTTTTTTCATGCTTGCGGTTTCCCCTTCCGAAGCTTTATTTCGTTCCGAATAAACGGTCGCCCGCGTCTCCAAGCCCAGGCACGATATAGCCGTGATCGTCCAAATAATCGTCGATAGCCGCTACGTAAATATCGACGTCCGGATGCGCCTGCTGAACGGCCTGGACACCTTCGGGAGCGGCGATCAGACACATCAGCTTGATCTGGGTGCAACTGCGCTTTTTGAGCGCCTCGATCGCCGCATTCGCCGAGCCTCCGGTGGCCAGCATCGGATCGATCACGATCAGCTCGCGCTCCGTGACATCCGTCGGCAGCTTGGCGTAATATTCGACCGGCTCCATCGTTTCCGGGTCCCGGTACAATCCGATGTGACCCACTTTAGCCGCCGGGACAAGCTTCAGAATGCCGTCCACCATGCCGAGCCCCGCTCTTAAAATCGGAATAAGCCCGAGCATCCGCCCGGAAATGACCCGGCCTTCCGCCGTGGTCACGGGCGTGCGTACCTCTACCTTCTCCAGCGGAATATCTCTCGTAATCTCATAGGCCATCAGCGTGGCCACCTCGTCGACAAGCTCGCGAAAATCTTTTGTTGTCGTATTTTCGTCCCGAATGTACGTTAACTTATGTTGGATCAGCGGATGATCGCAAACAAATACTTTTCCCATGCATTGCTCCCCCTACTAACGCTATGAAGCCAAACCTTGTCTATTATACCACAACTCTAAGAAGTAATCCCAAATCGCGCGAAAAATATGCAGCTTCGACAAAAATGATCCACGTGGAACAAATAAAATCAGCACGCGGTAGGGCGGCAGGCCTGCCAATACCGAGGTCCGAGCCCGTCCGGAGCTTATCGAAACCAGCCGAAGCAAACAACACAAAAGAACCGGCCCCTTCGCGAGGAAAGGACCGATTCTTTTGCAAAAAGCGAATTAGTATTGAAGCCCCGAATAAAGCGGGTACTGTGCGGTCAAGTCTTTAACCATCCCGTGCACTTTGTCATGGACCGCCGCGTCGGACGGATTTTTCAGGGTAAGAGAGATGATCTTCGCGATCGTTTTCATCGCTTCTTCGTTCATACCGCGGGACGTTGCCGCCGGTGTGCCCAGACGAATGCCGCTCGTTACGAACGGGCTGGTCGGATCGTACGGGATCGCGTTTTTGTTGACGGTGACGCCAACTTCATCAAGCAGATGCTCGGCTGCTTTACCCGTAATGTTCAAGCTGCGAAGGTCGATGAGCATCAAGTGGTTGTCCGTACCGCCGGACACGATGTCGATACCTTCGGCCGACAATGCTTCGGCCAATGCTTTGGCGTTGTTAATGACGTTTTGCGCGTACGTCTTGAACTCCGGCTGAAGCGCTTCGCCGAACGCTACGGCTTTCGCTGCGATGATGTGCATCAGCGGACCGCCTTGCGTGCCCGGGAAAACCGCTTTATCGATTGCCGCCGCCCATGGCTTACGGCACAAAATCAATCCGCCGCGCGGACCGCGAAGCGTTTTGTGCGTGGTCGTCGTGACGAAGTGCGCATGCGGCACCGGATTCGGATGCAGACCGGCTGCGACCAAACCCGCGATATGCGCCATGTCCACCATGAAGAGCGCGCCGACGTCTTCGGCGATTTTGCCAAGCGCTTCAAAATCGATCGTGCGCGAGTACGCGCTTGCGCCGGCCACGATCAGGCGAGGTCTATGCTTGAACGCTGCTTTGCGGACGTCGTCGTAATCGATGCGGGCATCTTTCTCGGATACGCCGTACTCGACGAAATTGTACAGAATGCCGGACGCATTCACCGGGCTGCCGTGCGTCAAGTGACCGCCGTGGGACAAGTTCATGCCGAGAATCGTATCGCCTGGCTTCACCGCCGCAAGATAGACGGCCATGTTCGCCTGCGCTCCGGAGTGCGGCTGCACGTTCGCATGCTCGGCGCCGAACAATTCTTTCGCGCGGTCGCGGGCGATGTCCTCTACGATGTCGACATATTCGCAGCCGCCATAGTAGCGCTTATGCGGATATCCTTCTGCGTATTTGTTGGTCAGCACCGTACCCATCGCTTCAAGCACAGCTTGGCTGACAAAGTTTTCGGAGGCGATCAGCTCGATTTTGTCGCGTTGACGACCGAGCTCCAGGTTCATGGCCTCGACGATTTTCGGATCTTGTTTGCGCAAATGTTCCATAATGAATAAGTCCTCCTCATAGTTAAAATGATTGATTATATATTATGACTGTTAATCGCAGCTTCCTTCTTCACGCAGCGGCTCTGCCGTATAGACGGCACGGGCTCCGCCGATCAGCTTCGGACGGGTAACCGCCATCAGCACGGGCGCCTCGCCGATCTGCCGAATCGACGGCCGGACCGGTACGGCTACGCGCTTCAAGTGCATCCCGATCAACGTGCCTCCGATATCGATGCCGGCATGCGCCGCCACGGTCTCTACCACGACGGCGTCGGCCAGCTTCCGGTAGGCATAAGAGGCCATAGAGCCGCCGGCTTTCGGTACCGGGATGACGCTTACCTGCTCCAAGCCGTACCGCCGCATCGCATCCCGCTCCATCACGAGCGCCCGGTTCAAATGCTCGCAGCATTGATACACCGGGAAGAAACCGGCTTCTGCCCTTACAGCTTCCACCGCTTCGTAGATCTCCCTGGCGACCGTTTCGCTGCCCCCGGTGCCGATATGGCGGCCAAGCACTTCGCTCGTGCTCGTCCCGATCACGATGAGCTGGCCCGGCTCGATTTTCCCGGCCTGAACCAACTCCCGGACGATCGTTTCGACTTGCGTACGGACGGCGGAGACTGGCGAATCCGCTTCCTTTCCGCTGTTAACGTTCAGCTGTTCGGTCATCGATTTCACCCTCTTTTCCTGCCTTAAGGCGAATTTAAGGATGTATGGCGAACTTGTCTTCGAGCGCCTTGACTTTGTTCACCCGATTCCGGTGACGTTCGCCTTCCGAAAATTCGGTTTCGAGCCAAATCTTGACGATTTCCTGTGCAATCCCCGGGCCGATAACCCGCTCGCCCAGCGCGAGCACGTTCGAATCGTTATGCTCCCTCGTCGCTTTGGCGGAAAACAAATCGTGCACGAGCGCGCAGCGGATACCCGGCACTTTGTTGGCCGCGATGGTCATGCCGATGCCCGTCCCACAGATCAGAATGCCTTTGTCCGCTTCGCCAGCCGCCACTTTCTCGCATACAGCCAGCGCATAATCCGGGTAATCGACGGAATCACCGCAGCTGCAGCCGTAATCCTGTACTTCGTGCCCCAATGATTCGATCAGAGACTTCAGCTCGTCCTTCAGCCGGTACCCCGCATGATCCGCACCCATTGCAATTTTCATTTTCGTGAATTCGCCTCCTCGATAATGTCGATTTCATTATAACCCAAAACCGCGACAAAAACGAAAAAAGAGCATGACGCATGCGTATTCGCTTGCGATGCTCTTTGCCCAGGCGACCGGCCGTATGTCCCGATGCTCCACTGTGGTTGCCCCCACTCGTCGCCAGTTACATCGGGATTCCTTCATGTATACGTCTCATCATATCCGATTCTGCGTCCGGTGTAAAGCCTATCTTGCTGCCTGAACGGTAACACAGGGAGCTTCAGCGGGCTTCTTTCAGCTTGGCCGCGAGCTTGATTAAACAGGCGTGAAGTTCGGCCGCACAGCTCTCGTATTGCTGCAGCGAGCCGCCGAACGGATCGGCGATGTCCGGAGTAGACAGCTCCCGCTGCAGCGTTACAATACGGGACCGCTCTTCGTCCGTCACCGGCTTCGCTAACGCTTGTTTCAGTTGGATATCGGTCATCAGACTTTCGACCTCGGCGATCTTCGTCGCAGCTGCCGAATCGGCTTCCACGTATTCTTTCAAGGTATGAATCTTGTCCACGGCGTCCGGGAACCGTTGGATCGTATATCTTTTGTGCGCGGAAGTCATCGTCAGGATCAATTCCGCCCACTCGACTGTCGATGGCGAAAGAGCAGCGGAACGCTGAGGCCCAGTGCCGCCGTTTGCTTTCAACACGGTCGCTGCGTGCTCGGAGATCGGAGTCCCGTCTTGGGCGGCCACCCCGGCGGAACGTACCTCAATCCCCGCCAGACCCTCAGCCGCCAGTATTTTTCGCATCAATCCTTCCGCCATCGGACTGCGGCAAGTATTGCCGGTACAAACGAACAAGATCCGGTTCATCGCATTCTCCCCTCTTTCATATCTAATTTAGTTCTCCCCTATATATTACCTCAAAACCATCCGATTTACCTCTAAATCGCCCAAAGGCGGATGCGGATCGGTCACAACAAAAATCGAATGCCGAACGCAAGCAGGATGACGCCGCCCAGAGCTTCGCCATACTCTCCCGCCCATTCGCCGACCCTTCGGCCGAGCACCAACCCGGCGACCGACATGAGTCCGCCTGCCGTGCCGAACATGAGAACGGTCATGAGGACATCCCCTGCGAACATCCCGAGCGAAACGCCGACCGAGAACGAATCGATACTGACGCTGAGCGAAAACAGCATAAGCCCCCAAAAGGAACGGTGATCGTATGTCGGTGACTCTTCTGCACGCAAGGAGCTGTAAACCATATGCGCTCCGAGCAGCAGCAGCAGAACGCCCCCGCAGATCGTGGCGACTTTGCCGATCAGCGCGCTGATATAGCCGCCCGTCCACATTCCCGCCAGCGGCATCAAGATGTGGAACAGGGCGGTTACGATGCTGATTTTGGCAATATCGAGCTTGCGGATTCCCCGCATGCCGATCCCAAGCCCCAGTGATAACGCATCCAGACCGAGGGCCAGCGCCATAAGCCCGATGGAAATGAATTGTCCCCACAGTAGCGGCGATGCCAGATTCATGCTTACCCTACCCCCTGTCCTCTTCTTAACCAACATATGCGGACAAGAGGGTAAACATGAATTCCATACGAATCTTGTAGAAGGCATGAAGGCGGGCGAATCCCATTGTGTGCACATGGGGCGGAAAACACGAAGTTGAAAAATTGGCTACACCGTTAAAATGCGGCCTCCAGCAGCTTTGCGCAGCCGGTTCATAATGGCGGCCCCGAGACCTTCTTCGGGGCAAGCCTCGGCCGCGATGAAGCCGACCCCGGCTTCGTCGAACTCGCGCAGTGCCGCGTACAGCCCATGGGCGACCGTCTCCAGGGCGTCCAAGCGGCCGCACGGCACAACATGATCCGCACGAAAGCGGTCCGCGTGCTCCGCGTAGGTCAATACGCCGGTGCGCTCGCCCCGCGCCCGGGCTTCGTCCAGCGCGCGCTGCATGCAGGCATGCACCAGCTCGTCTGAAGCGCCCTGTACAAGAACCATCGTCCCCCGTGGCGCGTAATGCGCATATTTCATACCCGGTGCGCGCGGAGCGTCAGGCTCGCGGTGCTCCGCCTGCGGCTCGATCACGGGAATGCCCGGCAGCGCTTCACGAAGCTGGCCCGCCGTAACCCCGCCGGGCCGCAAAATATAAAGCGCAGCGCCCGCAAATTCCACCACGGTCGACTCCAGGCCGACCCCGGCCTCTCCCCCGTCAACGATGCCCGCAATGCGGCCCGCAAGATCGCCCAGCACGTGTGAGGCGTTCGTCGGGCTCGGACGGCCGGAACGGTTCGCGCTCGGAGCAGCGACGGGACAGCCGGAGGCCGCGATCAGCGCGAGCGCGACAGGATGGCCCGGCATGCGCAGCCCGACCGTGGAAAGTCCCGCCGTGACGAGCGGAGACAGCGCGCCCGGCTTGACCGGCAGCACGACGGTCAGCGGTCCCGGCCAGAAGGCGTCCAGTAAACGCAAAACGGCCTCCTCCGGCGGAGCGACGAGCTCCTCCAGCTGAGACCTGTCCGCGATATGAACGATCAGCGGGTTATCCGACGGCCTGCCCTTGGCTGCGAAAATATCCGCAACGGCCTCCGTATTCCGCGCATCCGCCCCAAGGCCGTATACCGTCTCGGTCGGAAACGCGACCGTTCGTCCGTTCCACAGCAGCGCGGCCGCTTCGAGCAATGCTTCCCGGGAAGGGGCTTCGGCGCTGACTTTCCAAACCTTTGTTTCCGTCGTCATGTTCGTTATCTTCCTTTCCTGACAGACCGGCCCGGGCGGGCCGCCGCATCAGGCAAACCACGAGCCGACTTTGTTCATGAGGTCCCATAAGAGGAAGCGCACTTCCGGCTGCGGGGCTTCCGCCGGGGCCTCGTGTTGAGCTTTCGATGGAACGGAAGTTTTGCCGCTGTCCGCCGCTTTTCCGTTCCGAACCTTGGCGTCGCCTCCGGCGTTTCCGCTTTTACTTTCCGGATTACTTTTCTTTCCGGTTTCGGCAGCGTCCTGTTTTGAAACCGGGGCATTTTCGCTTGGAGCCGATCCGCCATTTTCCGCAGACTCTTCCGAAGCGGCGGCATACGCCGTGTTGTTCTTTTTCACGACACCCGTGTCTGCAAAGCATAAAGGCGGGAACAGTACGCACCACCAGTTCTGTCCTTCAGCGGCGCCGATGGCGATGCGCAGCGCTTCGTAATCTCCTGCGGGATACACTTCGTTGTTGTATACTTTAGCCGGGAACGGGACCATTCCCAGTTCCACGTGATACGTATAGTCAAAACCGTTCTTGCGCAGCGTTTCGCCGACGAGTTTATCGAGCTCGGGCAGATGATCGCGCAAGGTTTGGCGGGCCGCTTCGATGCCTTGAGGCTCGGTTGCCCAGCTTTTCATCTGCTCCATGACGGCGTCGCGCACTTCGCGCTTTACCCACTGATCGGCCGGAGCGTCGGAGTTGGCCAGAATGCGCAGACGGATCGCTTCCTTCGGAATCGAGCTTCCCGTTTCCACTTCGCGCTCCGCCGAAACCAGCATCGCATTGGAACGGTTCGTTTCCCAGCAGGCCAGCATCACCATAAGAGCAAAAGCCAAGTACGCATATCGTTTCCACGCAAACCGTTTGACCATCTCCGAACAGCCCCTCTCGAACTCTAGCATTTCTAGTTGTCAGTATGCTCGGGTTTGAGAGAGTTTATACTCTGGCTAAAAATAAAGTTCCGTGTGCCCCGTTTGTATAGCGGTTGGAGGCCCGGCCTGCCTGCCCTCAGGCTTGATCCTTGCTTCGATAAGCGATCACATGCCGGTCGATCCCGGCCAAATCCGGTACGATCCGCACCTCATCCCAATCGGCCGCCCGCTCCAGCAAACGGCGAACCTCGTCGGCCTGCCCTTGGCCGACCTCGAAGCCGACCAGCGCGGGCAGCGCGGGCAGCTCGCCCAGCTGCGCCGTCAGGCGGCGGTACGGCTCCAACCCGTCCGCTCCGCCGTACAGCGCCGTCCGCGGCTCGAACAGCCGCACCTCGGGCTGCAGCCCCGCCTCATCCGCCTCCGGAATGTACGGCGGATTGGACACCACCAGATCGAGCCGCTCGCCGCGCTCGATCCAAGGGCCGAGCAGGTCTCCTTCTACGAAGGCGACCCGCTCGGCCACCCCGTTGCGCTCGGCGTTCACTCGCGCCACCGCCAGCGCGTCCGGCGAGATGTCCGACGCCGTCACGCGCCACGAAGGGCACTGCACCGCGAGGCTCACCGCGATTGCGCCGCTGCCGGTGCCGACGTCTGCGACCGTCGGCGAAGCTACACCCCCGGCGCCCGACCCGTGCGAGGCCCCGCCGAAGAGCTGCCGCCCGAGCCGGACCACCTGCTCGACCAGCAGCTCCGTCTCCGGCCGCGGGATGAGCACCGCCGGCGTTACCGTAAAGGGGAGCCCGTAGAACTCCTGCTCCCCAATGATATACTGCACCGGCTCACCGCTCGCCTTGCGCTCGAGCAGCCGCTGCCAGTCCGCCTCCCGCTCCCGCGGGAACGGCTCCGGCCAGCGCAGCAGAAGCCCGCTGCGGCTCTCGCCCAGCAGGTGCTCCAGCAGCCGGCCGGCATTGGCCTCCGGCTCCCGCACCCCGCGCTGCCGCAAAAAAGAAGAAGCCTCGGCATAGGCTTCACGTATCGTTATCCGCCGCTCGTCACGCACCGGCGTATTCTCCTTTTTCCATCTGCTCGGTTTGCGAGGCGATCGTCAACGCTGAAATGATCTCGTCCATATCGCCGTTCAGCACGGCGTCAAGCCGGTGCAGCGTCAAGCCGATGCGGTGATCGGTCACCCGGCTTTGCGGGAAGTTGTATGTGCGAATCCGCTCCGAGCGGTCGCCCGTGCCGACCTTGCTCTTCCGCTCGGCGCCGTATTTTTCCATCTCTTCCTGCTGCATCTTGTCGTAAATCCGCGCGCGCAGCACCTGCAGCGCCTTCTCTTTGTTCGAGTTTTGCGATTTGCCGTCCTGACAGGTCGCTACAATTCCGGTCGGAACGTGCGTCACCCGAACGGCCGATTTCGTCGTATTGACGGACTGTCCGCCCGCGCCGCTCGAACAGAACGTGTCGACACGAATGTCCGAATCGTTGATCTCGATGTCAAAGTCTTCCATCTCCGGCATAACCGCTACGGTCGACGTCGACGTATGGATGCGCCCGCCCGACTCCGTCGTCGGAATGCGCTGCACGCGGTGCGCCCCGCTCTCAAACTTCAGCTTGCTGAAAGCTCCCTTGCCGTTCACCATGAAAATAATCTCTTTGAAGCCGCCGAGATCGTTCATGTTGACGTCCATCACTTCCGTACGCCAGCCCTGTGCATCGGCAAACTTGGAGTACATCCGGTACAGGTCGGCTGCAAACAGAGCCGCCTCGTCCCCGCCAGCCGCGCCGCGGATTTCCACGATGACGTTCTTGTCGTCATTCGGGTCCTTCGGCATCATGAGAACCTTAATGCGCTCCTCAAGCTCCGTTTTGCGCTCCGACAGCTCGTCGAGCTCCATTTTTACGAGCTCCTTCATTTCGTCGTCAAGCTTTTCGTTCTGCATCACCCGCGCCGCTTCGTATTGCTCGGAGACGCTTTTGTACTCCATATAGGCGTCGTACGTCTCCTGCAGGTCGGACTGCTCCTTGGAATATTCCCGCAGCTTCTTTGCATCACCCGCAACATCCGGGTCGCACAGCAGCTCACTTAATTTTTCATAACGGTCGGCCAGTGCTTGAAGCCGGTCCAGCATCGTCATTCACCCTTTCTTTTGTTCCGTTTTTCGTAAGTTTGCCCGTTCCGGTTCCTTTGCAGCTCCCGTGAAGCCCACAGCCCTCTCTCCCGGCCGCTGCTCCTCTTTCCGTTTCAGCGCGAATCGCGCGGCCGAAGCGAAAGACGGTCCCCCAAGTCCCTCAGCCCAGCCTCGCTATACGTTGAAACGGAAGTGCATGACGTCGCCGTCCTGAACGACATATTCCTTGCCTTCCAGACGCAGCTGTCCTTTTTCTTTCGCCGCATTCATCGAGCCGGACCCGATCAAATCTTCGTAGCCAACAACCTCTGCCCGAATAAAGCCGCGTTCGAAGTCCGTATGAATCACCGCCGCCGCTTGCGGGGCCTTCGTGCCCATGCGAATCGTCCAAGCGCGAACTTCCTGTACGCCGGCCGTAAAATACGTATACAAGCCAAGCAGCTTGTAAGCCGCTTTAATCAACCGGTTCAAGCCGGATTCCTGCAGCCCCAGCTCCTCAAGGAACATCGCCTTGTCTTCGCCTTCCAGCTCCGCAATCTCTGATTCAACCTTCGCGCTGATCGGCACGACTTCCGCGCCTTCCAGCGCCGCGTATTCGCGTACCTTCTGCACGTACGGATTGCCTTCGGCATCGGCTACTTCCGATTCGCTCACGTTGGCCGCGTACAGCACAGGCTTCATCGTCAGCAGATGCAGATCGCGGATCAACAGCTTCTCTTCGTCGCTGAGCTCCACGCTGCGCGCCGGTTTATCGTTGTAGAGCGCTTCTTTGATCCGTTCGAGCGTTTCGACCTCTTGCGCGTACTTTTTGTCGCCGCCCTTCATGTTTTTGCGGGAGCGATCAATACGCTTATCGACGGAATCCACGTCCGCCAAAATCAATTCGAGGTTAATCGTCTCGATATCGCTGATCGGATCGACCGTGCCCGAAACGTGGGTAATGTTCTCGTCTTGGAAGCAGCGTACGACGTGAACGATCGCATCCACCTCACGGATGTGCGCCAAAAATTTATTGCCCAGTCCTTCGCCTTTACTGGCGCCTTTGACCAGGCCCGCAATATCGACGAATTCGAATGCCGTCGGCACGATGCGGTTCGGATTCACGATCTCGGCCAACCGGTCAAGACGCTCGTCCGGCACCTCGACGACACCGACGTTCGGATCTATAGTACAAAACGGGTAGTTCGCCGACTCCGCACCGGCTTGCGTAATCGCGTTAAACAACGTAGATTTGCCAACGTTCGGCAGTCCGACGATCCCTGCTTTCAATGCCATGAAAAGGACAACTCCTTCAGTGTATTTCTAAGCAAATTCCTAACTTAAAATTATACTATAAAACCGGCCTTTGTGTCACCTCATGCCGCACAACAAAAAATACCGGCTTCGCGTTCCGCAAGGCCGGCTCTATTCGTATGCTGCCTCCGTTCTCTCGTTTGCAGCCTACTCTTCCGGTTGGCCGGAAGCCTTTCTGAGCTCGTTCGCCAGCCGGTGAAATTCCGCCCGGCCTTCGGCATCGTCAATTGCCAAATACGACGCAGACAAAAAACGGATCAGGTTATTCGCATCCTCCACGCCAAGAAGCGTATCCGGCGGGTCCGGCGTAACGCTGGAAGCGTACTCGTCCGCCACGTCCTGCAGAAAATCGTCAAACGTCTTGCCAAGCAGTCTCAGCGGCTCCTTGGGGTCCGTGCGCCGTGCCGGATCAAGCATGTAATGGCTGGCAATGTCTGTCTCCGGATTCAGTCCGTACCGGTAGCAGGCATACGCCAGTACCCAAACATATCTTTTGTACGCTTCGCCCAAATCGATGCTTCCTCCGTAGCAGAGCTCGACCGCACCGGCCGCATCGTTGGCATCCGCACCGTAACGGGTATTGTCCGTCGTTACGTTATATACAACGTGATACGCCTTCTCCGGAGCCCCCCTCAAAAACGGGATGCACTCGATAATTTCCCGGTCGTCCACAAACAAATGCGCCGAAGCCGACATGTCGTTTCGGGTCTGTTCGTAATACGCTACGTTGGATGCCGCCGTCGCACCGGGATTGCCCGTGTCGTGCGCCACCATAAAGCGGCACGGGTCCAGAGCAAGAACCGGGCGGCGTTGGCTCGGCCCCGTCAAATACCGGGGAACGATCTCGTATTTCATCGTAAACGCCACGCTTATCACCACCTCGAAGCTTTTATCTTTAAGATATGCTCCAAGTCCTTATCCGATCAGGCGCTTTTGCCGATGAAGGCTGCGCCCTTTTTACTCTTCCCGTTTCAGCGCAAAATGCGTCTCCACCTGTTTTTTTAGAATGAATGCGCGCAGCGAATTGGCCTTATCCGCGGCCAGTTCGACGAAATGGGCCCCGTAATAACACCCGAACTCCACCGGCTCCGTTCGTATAATTTCCGCACGGCAGTGCATCACGAAGCCAAGGTCGAGATGCAGCTGCACCAGCGCGTCCCGATCCAGCTCAACGGGCTCTTCTATGATAAAACCTACCCCGCTGAGGCTGATGTTTTTAACGGTAAGCGGAATCTGCTCCTCCGGCGCCTGCCAGGAACCGTCCTCGTTGCGATACGAAACGAGTTCGCCCTTTTGATTCACCTGAACCCGGGGATGCTCGCGCTTTTCCGCGAACCGGTTCTGATGCTGGGGTGGAATAAGGACCATGACCCCGCCCTGATCCTTGGCAACGACCGTCGACTCGAATGGGTAAAAGCCGCCCGGCGAATAAATCGTCAACTTGACCGCATCGCCCAGTTCGAACGCTTTGTACTCCGACATTTCGATTTCGAGAATATCCCCTTCGACGTACGTCAATATCCCGGTGGATACAAATTTCTCTTTCTCCACTACAATTCGGCTGTTCAGACTAACCGTGCCGGAGCTGCGCTGTCTTTCTTTGGAATTGTCAAGATGCTTGCGGGAAACAGCCGGTGTGTTCATCCGCTACGTCACCATCCTTGGTTTTTTAGTGATGTCCTTGGCGCAAAAAGGCCGCCTCCCCCCGTAACGGAAGAAACAGCCGGCGAATTCCGCATCTTTTCGGCGGCCAGGCTGTCGTAGTCCGTCTGCGGACCTTAGACCCTAAGCTTTGCGTCGCTGCCTTTCGGCAGGTTTGCCATGAACGAATGGTTGCAATACTTTATTATCATTATCGTATATGTCAAATCAATCAATTATAGGACAATTTACCTAATCGATACTATATTTAGTATACCGTTCCCCAATCATCGTTCAATGGTATCGCCAAAATTCATTTTTTCTCAATAATTCACAATGGGGATAACTTTGCTATTCACATTTTTAACAACCTGTGGATAACTGCAAAATTCGTTTTATTCCTTGCTATTTCGACTCGAATTATCTACAATGAATTGAAAATATCGCATATTATCCACAAATTTATCCACAGCGTGTTAACAACGAATATTTGTTCGAGAACACATTGTACAATTATGATAATCGAGGTGTCCAGCTTGTCTGCAGCATTATGGGAAGAACATTTGCCTTTTATGAAAGCCGCAATCGAAGAAGCGCACAAGGCGGAAGCGATACGCGAAGTGCCGATCGGGGCAGTCGTCGTGATCGGCGACGAGATCATTGGCCGCGGCCACAATGTCCGCGAAACGACGCGGGACCCGCTGGCACATGCCGAACTGATCGCGATCAAGCAAGCGAGCGAGCATCTGGGTGCCTGGCGCCTGCTGAACTGCCGGCTCTATGTTACGTTGGAGCCTTGTCCGATGTGCGCGGGTGCGATCGTGCAAGCCCGAATCAGCCAAGTCGTCTTCGGTACCCCGGACCCGAAGGCCGGCTGCGCAGGCACGCTGATGAACCTGCTCCAAGAAGACCGGTTCAATCATCGGGTAGACGTGATCGGCGGGGTGATGCAGCAGGCATGCGGAACGATGCTGACGCAGTTTTTCCGCAAGCTGCGGGGAAAAGAGTAAACGCCGGCTTCTACATCAAGCTGCCACAATTTGTGACGGCAAAAAAAAAGAGGCCGTCCTCTCTTTACATTTCCTTAGGACGGTGGTAGAATAAAAAGGCTTCGTGTTAAGGCACACTGGCGAGACGTGGCTCAGCTTGGTAGAGCGCTTGGTTCGGGACCAAGAGGTCGCAGGTTCAAATCCTGTCGTCTCGATACTTTTAGGATAACAATTGCGGTCAAATCGACCGCAATTTTTTTATTTTCTTCGACGAAAAACCTGCACACAGGAAATCCTGCATGAATCATCCCTTCCAACGTGGTCCGGACTATTCGTACTTTCCGTGCCGTCAATGTATAATAAAAAACGAATGCTATTTGATTGTGGAAAAGGAGAGCCGAGATGGAAATTGTCGTTTCGAAAGCAGCGGCGGAGCAAAAATCCGTCATACGTAATTTGCTGGAGCTGTACATATATGATTTTACCGAATTCGCTCCGGAAGACGTAAACGAGCATGGACTATTCGAATATCCGTATCTTGATCATTATTGGACGGAGGAAGGAAGACATCCTTTCCTTATTCATGTGGACGGGAAGCTGGCCGGGTTTGCCTTGATTCGGGAGTTAGGGGCCGATGAGCGGGAGTATTCGGTCGCTGAGTTTTTTGTTATGAAAAAATACCGCCGACACGGGGTCGGGCGTGAAATGGCTTTTGCTTTGTTTAACCGCCTTCCGGGTCAATGGGAAGTGGCGCAAATGGAGGCGAACGTGCCGGCCCAGACGTTCTGGAGACGGATTATCGACGAATATACGAAGGGTAACTATCGAGAGATTACGAGAGACGGTTGGGAAGGACCCATTCAAATTTTTCGATCGGTTCCGTAAAAAAACAGCCGCTGGCTCAATGCGAAATGGACCGTGAATACACGGTCCATTTTCCTTGTCCACCTTCACCTGCAGGCCGACGTCTTCATGACGCAGCGTCCTACGCGCCACGGTTTTATTAACGGTCCCTTTTGCCCTTTTTATTTCCGAGCAGAAGCCGGATGCCCCCGCCGATCAGCAGCACCGAGATGACAAACGTTTGGAAATACTGGCCGAACCATCGCATGACCTGCTGCTGTTGTTCTGCGGAAAGCCATATACCCAGCGTACTTAGCAGCACGCGATCAAGCAAATAGTACGCCCCGAGCGCAAGCAATCCGTAACCTAGCCACCGCTGGTGGTGCAGGAGCCAGTCAACGACCGGTACATCCCTCAATTCCTCGCGGCCGATCTTGGATACCATCTGCAGCGCGTCGAAGAAGCTGAAAAACCACAGGATCGGAATCAGGAACATGAACAGCGACAGCCGCATCACATCCATGATATAGATGCAGAGCAGAAAAGCTGCCATTAGCTGCAGGCCGCGCTTCTGCAAGCCCAAGTACATATGCCCCGCTCCGGGGAAAATCGAGAGCAGCGTAGCCAGCGTTTTATTCTTCTTGCCAGACTCCCGGCTCTCTTGAAATTCTTCAAAGATCGTCAGGTTTGTTAGAGCCTCTCCCCGTTCCTTCCGTCCATACTGCTGCACGCAGTCGAATATGCAGTACAGCCAAATGACCGGCAGGGCGCCGAGGAATACCAGAAATACGTCGCGGTGCGTAATGACGCTGAGGAAGAAGATCATCACCATCAGCCCAAAGAACAAGACCATAAAGCCAAGCCCGCGCTGCATAAGCCCAAGGTGAAGATGACCGAGTCCCGGAACGAAAGAAAGCACAATGGTGCGAAAACGATCGTTCATCGGAGCTCCGGTATCTTGCGCCCAAGACCGGTAACTTCCATCTCCCGGTCCATACGGCTGGCCTTCCCCGCCCGTAGGCTGCCAGCTGGCAGGCGGCCGGCCGCTTCGAATGATCAGTACTAAAATCATATCAATGACGTTCACAACGGCTACAGCGACTGCAAGTAAGATAACGGGAAACGCGTTGCGTTCCCCTGATACTATACCGAGAGCGAAAGTCAGTAGCACCAGGCCGAAAAATCCGAATCCGTACATTAACCCCCGGAACGTGCGTCCGATATATATGTGGCCTAGTCCGGGAATGAACGACAGCAGGAACGCCGTAACCGGACTTTTATATATGTTCATCGGGTACCTCCTCTTTCATGTTTCGGTTGGATGGAATCGAGCAAGCCGATCGTTTTTTCCAACAAGATTTCAGAGAACGGAACGTAGGCTTCCGCTTGATCGGAAGCGGAATAGGATATGCGGCCGGGTTCCGGATTGCCTGTGAGCGAGTGGAACACGCCGGTGCTCATTAAGAGCAGCGTGATGGCCGCAGCAACAGCATAATGGAAGAAGGGACTCCGCGTCCAGGACATACGCCGTTTACGCTCTGCCGGTTGGTTCGCCGGGTTATCTTCGGTCCCGGGAGCAGGCGGCTGCTCTTCCGTCCAACGCTGCATGACCGCAGCAGCAAAAGCGTCCGTATCCGGTAGTGCCGGCAACCGGTCGGCCATTTGCCCGATACACTCCATATACAGCTCCAAGCAGGCTTCACAGCCGCCCAGATGCGCCTCGCAACGCTCCCTCTCCTCCGGCGGCAACTCATCATTCACATACTGCATCCAGATGTTCAGCGGCCTGTGTTGATTCATTCCCACTCCTCCTCCTTCCATACTTTCCGCATATATTGCTTTGCCCGGTACAGCTTCGATTCCACCGTTTTGATCGCGACCTGCTGCTCTTCGGCGATCTGTTGATAGCTTTTCTCCTCGATATAAAAGGCGACCACGACATCCCGGTAATTTTCCGGCAGACGATCCAGACGTTCACGAACGTACGTGCTTCTCTCGCGTCGGATGACCTGCGTCTCTACGGGACTGTTCCGGAGTGGTTCGGGAGGAGTACGTTCCTCCCAGTCATCCGTTAAGTCTTCTTTCTTGCGGTCCTGCGACCGTTTGAAATCGATAGCTTTATTGACGGCGATTCGCGCGAGCCAAGTTTTAAGACCTTGGTACCGGTACTGGGGGAGAGACGCATAAATTTTCAGCAGCGCTTCCTGCGTGACGTCCTCTGCATCTTTCGTTGAACGCAGTACCCCGTAGACCGCTTGGAACAAATAGTGTCCGTATTTGTCCACCAGTTCACGGAACGCATCCGCGTCGCCCGATATGATTCGCGCAATCCATGCTTCTTCTGTAATGGTTCTCCCCCTCCCTTCTCTGCGAATAGACGAACCCGGGCTAACCAAACCCTGCATGATTTTTTAAAACTTTTAAAAAAATATATTGTTATGGTTATCCTGGCCGGGAACAACGGAGACTGACTTTATTCCCTTTGCGCGGTGTGGTATAATGAGTATTGCTTGAATCAAGTCCCCGTAGCTCAACAGGATAGAGCAGTCCTCTCCTAAAGGACCGATAGAGGTTCGAGTCCTCTCGGGGACGTTTACACACTTATGTAATCCGCTATCGCAGAGGCCCTGAAGGGGGCCTCTTTTTGCTTTTCCGGCCGTGCATATATGCATAAAAAAACGTTCCCCATACCACACTAGCGTTGAGGTGACGCGCCGATGGCCAACAGGAACGATTCGGACGAAGAGATTTACATTTTCAACAACGAAGCGATTAACGATGTCAAAACAGACGCCACCGGAGAGCGGAGCTCTTCCAAAGGGGCGGCGGATGTCACTGAAACGCTAAAAAACCAACCAAACGAGCAAGTTTGACCACAGCCAAGAGCCCGCAGTATGATTTCATTCCGTACCGCAGGCTCTTGTACTTCATTCCGTTAAAATGAGCGGGCCGTCACGGGTAATGGCAACCGTATGCTCGAATTGCGCCGACAGGCTGCCGTCGTACGTTCTGGCGGTCCAGCCGTCGAAGTCGATAAACATCTCATGCTTTCCCGCATTGATCATCGGCTCGATCGTGATCACCATCCCCTCCTGCAGCAGAAATCCGCGCCCCGGCTTGCCAACATGGGCAAAAGAAGGTTCTTCATGCATCTCTCGTCCGATGCCGTGTCCGACCAAATCGCGAACGATGGAAAAGCCTGCCTGCTGAGCATGCTGCTGGATCACGTTCATGACGTCCCCGATTCGATTGCCGACAATAGCCTTAGGGATGGACAGATCCAGGCATTCCTTCGTGACCCGAACCAACCGCTCCGCTTCCTCTGATATCTTTCCGACGGCATACGTGCGGCAAGAGTCGGCCATCCACCCATCGTAGCTGCAGACAATATCCATCTTTAAGATATCCCCCTCCTGCAGCGGCTCTTGGTTAGGAAAGCCATGGGCAATGACATCGTTCACGGAAGCGCAGGTGGCGAACGGATACCCTTTGTAGCCTTTGGTCACTTGTTTTGCACCATGCTCGTTTATGAATCGTTCGGCAAAATCGTTGATTTCAAGTGTCGTCAACCCAGGACGAATCATCTTGGAAATTTCTTGATGGCATTTGGCTAATACGGCTCCGGCTTTGGCCATTAAAGCAATTTCTTGCGGCGTTTTCAAACGAATCATCAGACCACTCCTCCCTCCGACGATCATTGATTGCGTGCGACGTGAGAGGAAACCCGGTGCACGGCAGACAACAGTCGGTTTCCAACTATTTTACGACGATTCCCCATGTCCTGCCACTCAGGTCGAGATTAGCCCTTTTTCGATTACAAATGTATGCAATGGTTTTTGCATAATGACGCAAAGAGTGATTAATATCACGCAAAAAATGCATTCTCTTTTGTTACGCTCTATGGTAAAATGAGGTTTCAATCACAAAATCGAGGTGGACATGATGCCGGCAAATAGCTGCTATTACATCATTTATGATGAATACTCCATTTCCATTTGTACCATGTTGGACGATGTATGTGATGCGATGGCAGGCGGGTCTTTGTTATACGGATATACGGATAACGAAGAAATGGCTCACTTGTTATTGAACGAATGTTTTCTTAGGGTGGAGAGAGAAAAAAACAATCTATAACCACGTAATATAAAAACAACAGCCTCTTACAAAAGGTAAGAGGCTTATTTGTGCTATCCTTCGCCGTTATTTTGATGGCTATGGTTTTGATTTTTTACTTTTTTCGAACCGGACAAGGGGACATTCGGCTGACGGCTCTCTTCCCGGTTGTGCCGGCCGCTCGGAGGGTTGACCGGCTGTGGAATGTCTTTAGGCATCGTTAGACCTTTCTCCCTTCAGTCGATATCGGACATCGGCTCATGAGGCGGTTTATCGTGGTTCAGGGCATCCTGGTGCCGGTGATCGTTGGTTTGCTGCTGTACTTGTTGAGCTTGATGGCTGGTTACCGTCGTTTTATCCAAATCCTTCACGACATTTTGCAAATTTTTATCGACCCTGCTTTTATTTTGAGTCATGACGTGACCTTCCTCCGTTTAGCTATACGTAAAAGCATGAAGTTGCTGGGCACATTCGTGGATATGTCTCACATAATCGTCCACAAGCGTTTGAATGGCGTCGGTCCGTTCGTCGACAGCCGTCCCTTCCCTCTCAACGTCGACCAATTCCACTTGCACTTCCCGGGAGTCGACATACGTACATTTAAAATCGAAGCTGTAATTGCTTCGTCCGGCTGTCGCGATATGAACCCGAATAACGTTCGCTTCCGCTTCATCCGCCTTCACTTCCACTCGGTCTGAGGCGTTCAGGACGGTCGGCAGCGTTCTCGCCCAAGCTTCCGCCAAACGTTGATTGTCCACTTGCAAGCTGTCCTTTTTGCTCATGAGTCGCACCTCCATGGTTGTTAACATGCGAAGTCCTCGACCTTCTTATACCAAGGATGAAGCAGCAAAAAAAGCCATCAAAAAAACGACGTCTTCATCGTGCTTTCATCACTTCGTTTCCTTATGTTTAAGATAGTCCTTTAATCTTAAAAAGGTACTCATAGGAAATTCATAATTAACCCATGCTCTCTTATATCCTTCAACCCCATGCTTCAAAAGAAGAATATCTAAGGCTTTAACTACTTCTTTTACCAGTCGAGACAATGTCCAAACTGTTCCACCAGGTTCTTCGTGAATTTCAAACCTTCATTCGCCATTTCGTAGTCCAATGGTCATTAAAGCAAAAAAACGCACTAGACCGTTTGTTCAACAGTTAGTACGTTTCACTCTAGTATGCCGGAGAGGGTGGGAATCGTCCGCGGCGCGGCCGACTGCGATGTATTCCTATCGAAGCTTAAATGCTCCGATGAACCTTCGGTTCTCATCCCACCTGCTTACTCCCCCTTACAAAAAAACGACCCTCATTTGGGGTCGTATACTTGTATGTATGGCGGAGAGGGTGGGATTCGAACCCACGGTGCCCTCACGAACACGGCGGTTTTCAAGACCGCTGCCTTAAACCACTCGACCACCTCTCCGGGTGACACCAAGCATTGTATCATAAATCAAAAAGCTTTTTCAAGCTCTATTTCTTGCTGATCCGTGTAACATTCCCCATATAAGGCTGTAACACTTCCGGAATCAACACACTGCCGTCTTCCTGCTGGTAATTTTCAAGAATCGCAGCGACCGTCCGGCCCAGCGCCAGACCCGATCCGTTCAGCGTATGAACGAATTCCGGCTTCGCTTTCGCATCGCGGCGGAAGCGGATGTTCGCACGGCGTGCCTGGAAATCCTCGAAGTTGCTGCACGACGAGATTTCACGGTACGTATTGCTGCTAGGCAGCCATACCTCCAGATCGTACGTCTTCGACGAGGAGAAGCCCAAATCGCCTGTACAAAGCGCCATGACGCGGTAAGGAAGCTTCAGGAGCTGCAGCACCTTCTCCGCCTCGCCAGCCAGCTTCTCAAGCTCTTCGTTCGACTGCTCCGGAAGAACCATCTTCACCAGCTCTACCTTGTTGAACTGATGCTGACGAATGAGTCCGCGAGTGTCGCGCCCGGCCGAACCGGCCTCGGAACGGAAACAAGCGCTGAACGCCACGAAATATTTCGGCAGATCCTCCAGAGCCAAAATGTCGTCCCGATGGTAATTCGTCACCGGCACCTCGGCGGTCGGAATCATGAAATAGTCCACGCCTTCGATTTTGAACACATCTTCTTCGAACTTCGGCAGTTGTCCGGTTCCCGTAAGACTATCGCGGTTTACGAGGTATGGAGGAAGCATTTCCGTATACCCGTGCTCGTCCGCATGCAGGTCCATCATAAAATTGATCAGAGCCCGCTCCAGACGGGCCCCAAGCCCTTTATAGAACACGAACCGGGAGCCCGTAACCTTCGCCGCCGCTTCAAAATCCAAAATATCAAGCTCTTGTGCTGTTTCCCAGTGCGGCTTCGGCTCGAAAGAAAAGGACGGTACTTCACCTACCCGGCGAATCTCCACGTTATTCTCTTCCGAACCGCCTACCGGCACGTCGGCTTGCGGCATATTCGGAATCGCCAGAAGGATAGTATCCAGCTCACCTTCCAGAACGCGGATTTCCTCATCCAACGACTTGATCCGATCGCCGACAACCTTCATCTCTTCGATTAAGTGATCGGCGTTTTCTTTCGCCTTTTTCAGCTGCGCCACTTCTTGCGAAACGACGTTTCTGCGGTTTTTCAATTGTTCCGTTTCTTGCAAAAGCTCTCTGCGCTTCAAATCCAGACTCGTAAAACGGTCCAGCTCCTCCAGGTTTTTACCCCGGTTCGCCATCCCTTGTTTTACTTTGTCCAAATCTGTGCGCAGCAATTTTATATCTAACAAGGAGATCCCTCCTGTTTCATCTCACGTACCATATCCAAAAAATAAGCATGCATCCGTTCATCGTCGGTCAACTCCGGATGAAACGATGCAGCCAGCAAATGCCCTTGACGGGCTGCAACGATCTGGTCACGGTACGTCGCCAACACTTCCACGCCTTCACCCACCTGTTCGATCAGAGGCGCACGGATGAATACCGCCCGCACATCATGATTGATACCTTTAATATCCAAGTCCGTCTCAAAACTTTCCCGCTGCCGGCCAAAAGCATTGCGCGCAACCCGAATATCCATCAGCCCAAGGTGAGCCTCTTCCTGCCCTGCAATATGTTTTGCGAGCACAATCAGTCCTGCGCATGTGCCAAAAAGCGGCTTGCCCTGCCGCGAAAATTCGCGTAGGGCATCTATAAATTGATAGGTTCGCATCAGCTTGCCGATCGTCGTGCTCTCGCCGCCTGGAATAATGATTCCGTCAATCTCCGCCAGCTGCTCCGTTCGCTTCACCGCGACGCCAGTTCCGCCGGCTTTTTCGATCATGCGGATATGCTCGGCTACGGCGCCCTGAAGCGCCAAAACACCTATGTTCATCCCTCTATACCTTCTTCCCGAGAAACAAGCTCCAGCCGGCTTACCAGCCGCGCTCCTGCATCCGTTCGGATACATGCAGCTTGGAGATTTCGATCCCCTTCATCGGCGTACCCAGATTTTTCGAAATATTGGCAATCAGCTCGTAATCCGTATAATGGGTCGTTGCCTCAACGATCGCTTTTGCGAATTTCTCCGGATTTTCCGATTTGAAAATACCCGATCCTACAAACACGCCATCGGAGCCCAAATGCATCATGAGCGCGGCATCCGCAGGAGTCGCTACACCACCGGCCGCAAAGTTGACGACCGGCAATTTTCCGGTTTCGTGCACTTGCAGCAGCAGCTCGTAAGGGGTGCCCAAGTTTTTAGCTTCCGCCATCAGCTCGTCCTTGGACAAGCTTTGGATTTTGCGAATTTGGCCCGTGATCATACGCATATGACGAACGGCCTCAACAATATTGCCCGTTCCCGGTTCGCCCTTCGTACGGATCATCGAAGCACCTTCACCGATCCGGCGAAGCGCCTCGCCGAGGTCTCTTGCGCCGCACACGAACGGTACCGTAAATTCCTTTTTATTGATGTGGAACACTTCATCTGCAGGAGTCAATACTTCGCTCTCGTCGATATAGTCCACACCCATCGATTCGAGTACCTTTGCTTCAACAAAATGTCCGATACGCGCCTTGGCCATAACCGGAATGGAAACAACTTTCATGACTTCTTCTACGATGGTAGGGTCAGCCATCCGGGCAACGCCGCCAGCCGCGCGAATATCTGAAGGAACTCTTTCCAATGCCATAACGGCAGAAGCGCCTGCAGCTTCAGCAATGCGCGCTTGCTCTGCGCTCATGACGTCCATAATGACGCCGCCTTTTTGCATTTCGGCCATACCTTTTTTAACGCGGGATGTACCTGTTTCCATATCCGATTCCTCCTGGGAACATATCGTTAATATTACTTCCATCCATTTGAAATTAGGACAAACTACTAAACAATTATTTTACAGCAAGCGCTTCAATTTAACAACCCGTTCGCCTTGATTTTATCCCTTTTTGGCGCCGCTGAACAGATCGACGAAGAAGTCTTTAACCGCCCGGAATAACAACCGGAACCAACTGCCCTTCTCCGCTTCCTCCGCAGCAACCAGATTGACCGGATATTCTTTGCCGCCATACGTCACTTTTGCCGTTCCAAGCACTTGCCCTTGAGCAATTGGCGCGACAAGCTTGCTGTCATCCGCCAGCGGCTCCGCCGTGATTTGGAATTGCTCTTTCGATGTGCCTTTTTTCGCGATAATTCTAAGCTCGGATTGAGTAACGACCGGAACTTGCGTGGCAACGCCTTTTTTAATATTGACTGTTTTCAATTTTTCTATTTCCTGCTTCGCATTCAGCACGGGCACGAATTCGAAATTTGTAAAGCCGTAGTCGAGCACTTTGCGCGTTTCGATAAAGCGGTCCGGTTCCTTCGGAGCGCCCATAATGACACTGATTAAACGCATTCCGTTACGCTCGGCCGTACCTGTGAAGCAATAAAGCGCTTCTTTCGTACTGCCTGTCTTCAGACCGTCTAGTCCCTGGTAAGCATACTTTTTAAAATTGACATTATCCTTGTTTCCTTCCAACATCCAGTTCCAGTTAATCATCGGTGACTTGTCCTTCTCGCGGAACTTCCTGGACAGGGTCGCCGTGTATTTCAATACTTCCTTATGATCCTTAATCAGATTATAAGCAATAAGAGCGGTATCTCTGGCTGTCAGCATCGTTTCGCCTTGCACCTCAGTAGGCGCATATTTCCCCATATCCGCTCTTGGCAAGCCAGTCGCATTTATAAAATGAGCCTTGTCCGAAAGCCCGAGCTGTTTTGCTTTCTCGTTCATCATCTTGGCGAACAGTTCTTCGCTGCCCGCAATTCTTTCCGCTAACGCCACCGAAGCATCATTCGCCGAATAGATCGACATTGCGGCAAACATATCATCTACCGTAGCTTGTTCATTCAAAGCCAGCAGGCCGCCCGAACCGATGACATCGGCCGCATTTGGAGTAGTATTCACCATTTCCGTAGAACTAAGCTTTCCGTTTTTAATAGCTTCCATCACCAAATATTCGGTCATCATTTTTGACATACTAGCGGGAGGATAAGCTTCGTCCGCATTCATTTCATATAAGACTTGCCCGGTACTCGCTTCCATGAGAATCGCAGATCTGACATTGAGCTTCAAATCTACCGGGGCATCCGCTGCTTGTACGGAAGCGGATTGTACCAGAACAAGAGTGGCGTTCAGCAAAAGAGTGGCAGCTACGATCGAAAAAACGCGTTTTACTTTAAAAAACAACCAACTCACTCCTAAAAAAAATTTTATAAAAAATAACGTACGTTTAATTGTACCACAAGCCTCTTTCTCTTTACAAAAGCAAAACGGAAGCCACAGGCTTCCGTTCTTTTTTTGCACGATCCCTTCGTAGGACTACAACGAATAGTTCGGCGCTTCTTTTGTTATTTGAACATCATGCGGATGGCTTTCCCGAAGGCCCGCCCCCGTAATGCGGGTAAAGGATGTCTCATTGATAAGCGCCGGAATATCTTTAGCCCCACAGTAGCCCATCCCGGAACGTAGCCCGCCAACCAGCTGATAAAGCGTATCGGCCAACGGTCCTTTATAAGCGACCCTACCCTCGATACCTTCCGGTACAAGCTTGCTTTCGTTCTCTTGGAAATAGCGGTCTTTGCTGCCTTGTTTCATTGCGCCAATCGACCCCATTCCCCGATAAACTTTATAGCGTCGGCCTTGGAATATTTCCGATTCGCCCGGACTTTCTTCCGTACCAGCGAATAAACTGCCAAGCATGACCGCGTTGGCTCCAGCTGCGATCGCCTTTACGACGTCTCCGGAATATTTAATACCGCCATCGGCAATGATCGGCACGTTGTACTGCCGCGCAACCGTCGCACAATCGTAAATCGCCGTAATTTGCGGTACGCCAATACCTGCGATCACCCGCGTCGTACAAATGGAACCTGGCCCGATTCCGACCTTCACCATGCTCGCTCCGGCCTCGATCAGATCCTTCGTCCCTTCGCCAGTCGCCACATTGCCTGCACAAATTGGCAGGTCAGGGTACTGCTCGCGAATTTTGCGAACGGTATTAATTATATTGATATGGTGTCCGTGTGCCGAATCAACGACGATCAAATCCGCGCCGGCTTCGACCAAAGCTGCCGTACGCTCCATGACATCCTTGGCTACGCCTACCGCGGCGCCGGCCAATAGACGGCCTTGTTTGTCTTTTGCCGAGTTCGGGAACTGAATGGCCTTCTCGATATCTTTAATCGTAATCAGGCCCTTGAGAATCCCATTCTCGTCAACCAAAGGAAGCTTCTCGATCTTATGCCGCTGCAGAATGCCTTCTGCTTGTTGGAGCGTCGTGCCTACAGGTGCCGTAACGAGATTTTCTTTTGTCATAACTTCTTTAATTTTAATCGAATAATCATGAACAAAGCGCAGATCCCGATTTGTTAAAATACCGACAAGCTTCTTGTTCTCGTCGCAAATCGGCACACCGGAAATCCGATATTTAGCCATCAACTCTTCGGCATCATAGACATGATGCTCCGGAGTAAGGGAGAACGGATTAGTGATTACGCCGCTTTCCGAGCGCTTTACCCGATCCACTTCTTCGGCCTGCTGCGCAATCGTCATATTCTTGTGGATGACCCCGATTCCGCCTTCTCGAGCGATAGCGATTGCCAAAGCCGATTCCGTTACCGTATCCATAGCCGAGCTTAAAAAAGGAATGTTCAGATTGATGTGGTTTGTCAGTTTTGTCGATATGTCGATTTCCTTACCGAACACATCCGATTTTCTCGGTACCAGCAATACATCGTCAAATGTCAAACCTTCTTTGGCAAACTTAGTCTCCCACACGAAAATAATCCTCCTTATTTTTTTCATGCTATACATGCCGCAAGATATTAATAGCAATCTTATCAAAAGCCCATTTTTAGTGTCAAGTAAAAAGTCATAAAGTTTCCATGGCAATTTGTTATTTAGTATGCCAATTTC
>JBHJMN010000055.1:0-36030 GCA_042219835.1 Paenibacillus elgii | reverse complement strand
GCGGAAGGTGCGGAATGTAAGGGACAACGTACTGCTCAATCGCTCCGAGACGATAAGGCGGGACGAACAGCCGCTGATTCAGCTCGCGATTTAACGATTCTGCTCTTGCGAGCACCATGTCGATCTGGTCCGCCATAGGGAAGCGCAGGCTGTTCTGCTTCATCAGCTTCACTGCCGCGTCAAGCGCCGACCACGCCTGCTCTTGCTTGCTTTTCAAGCTGCGATAGGCCCGGTCCAACTGCTCGATGGCGCTGCGGCAATTCCGCTGCAGCTCCTCAGCCTCGCGCAGCCGTGCAAGCATGTCGTCCAAGGAGCTTCTGGCGGTATCGTAATCCTGGTGCTCATCGTCGGATTGCCGCTCCACCTCGGGCAGCCGCTGCTCCATCAGCTGCACGTGCTGCCCTGCCGTCCGGTACCGGCTCCACATGTCCTCCCAATGCTCTTGAGCGTAGTATTGGCGCGTTCTCGTAAGCGCCGGCGCAAGTGCCGCGTCCGTTGTCCGGTATTCCCATAGCTTCTTCTGCACACGCTGAATATCTTTTGGGTTTTGCCGCCGGAAGGCCGCATGCCGCTGCGTCATCTCGACCGCATCTTTTAAAAGGCCATTGACTCGCGCGGCAGTGGTTCTGACCTGTTCAAGGCTGCCGACCTTGAGCTCTTCCAGCATGTCCTCCGACAGCCTCCGGGCCTCGGCAAGGCTACCGTAAGGATCGATATGAAGCAGATTTAAACCATGCCCTTCCACAAGCTTCTTCACTTTGGCCTCGGATTCGTTCAGCCGGCCCGGGAAAGCCCGGTATTCGCTCAAATAGACGCCAATGTCCTTCATGTCCCGGTTGATGTTTTGCAGCCGGGCTTCGGCTTGCGACGCGATCCGCTGCGCTCCGACCGGGTCGGGCTGCGCCGTATCGGACGCTTGCTGCAGCTCCTGCCGAAGCTGCTCCAGCTCTTCGTACGTGTGGTTCAGCGGAAACGCCAGTTCCGCTGTCCGGCTCTGCACTTCGGCTTCTACGGCAGCTCGCTGATCGGCAAGCCGCCGCAGCCGCGGCGACAGGGCTCGGGCCGCTTCCAGAACGCGGCGGACCTCGGCATGAACCTCCTTGAAGGACGAGCTCAACCGCTTGAGCTCGCCCTTCGAATCGCGAATAAACCGCGAGAGCTTGATGAAGCGGAGAAAGAAAATTTTCGTCTCCATTAACACAGTCAACTGCCGGCTGACGGCCACCGTCAGATTCGCCAGCCGCTCGTCCGCCTGCATCACGATGGACTCAGTGCTTCCCTCTGAGTTCCCTTCGTAAGGTCTTAACTCCTCGGCTGCGCTCCTCACGCTCACCAGCAGCCGCTGCGCCTTGTAGCGAAGCCATCCGACCCTCAGCTTGTAGACGAGTCCACAGCCGAGCACGACAAGTAACATATGTACTGTACCCAGCACCAGGAAGAACGTGCCGGCAGAGATGGTAATCTTCCCCGACTGCGCGGCTTCCGCTGGAGCAGGAACCGCAGACGGCGGCTCCTGCGGCTTCTCTGCGGGCGGCTGTCCCGCCTGAGACGGATTGGACGCTTCCTTCGCTTTCTCCGAAGGGACGCCGCCCGCAGGAGCCGGGTCGGCCAGCGCGTTCTGGTGGATCAGCAAACCTAGCGTCAGCAGGACGCCGAGTAGTAATTTTTTCATCCTTTCACCTCATCCACATCGGTGCCTTTAGGAAGATTATACTAGAAGCGGAGGCCGACCAACATTCTTTTTTGTCGGATTATGGTATCCGGAATTCACTCGCGAGCAACAAAAAAGGCACCCGAAGGCGCCTTGTTTTAAGTTTTTATTTTATGGCTCTATCCAACCGGCTTGCCGCTCATCCCTTGCCCGAGCGTTCGTCCACGTTCACGTCGAGAATATCCAATAGGAAGACGAATACCGGAATCCCGATAATGAGCCCCCAGCCCCCAAAATAATGCTGAGAGAAGAGGAGGATGATAAACGTGTAGAACATCGGCAGATTTGTTTTAGATGACATCAGCTTCGGGTTCAAGAAGTATCCTTCCAGGAAGTGCAGGATCATAATTATCACGACCACATAGACGACCATCAGCCAGCCGCCCAGCGTGAAGCCGATAATGCTGAGCGGAATAAGCGAAATAATAAATCCCGCCACCGGAATCAAGCTGAGCAGGAACACCATGATCGTCAGCGCGAACAAATACGGAAAGCCCAATAACCATAACCCGATCATCGTAAGAACCGTATTGCACACGGCGATCAGCAGCTGTGCTTCAATCACCTTGCCGAAGGAAAGCACGAACTTCCGGCCGAAATACTCCAGCTCGTTATAGAGCCAAGCGATTTTGCTCGTACGGAATTGGGAGGTGAACCGGACGATGCGGTTCTTTTCCAAAATGAAGAAGAGGCTGAGGATCAGCGCGAAAACAAACGTCGTTCCCCAGTTGCTGATCTTGAGCACATATTCGAAGCCTTGCTTCACATACGATTGCAAGTTCAATTCCTTCAAGATGCCCGATACCCATCTGGACAGCTCGTCATCCGAATGAGACGAGTTCATCAGTGTAATGACGACGTCGTACAGCTGTTTGACCTGATCGATAATTTTGGGTAAATTGTAATAAATCGCCCAGCCCAACAGGCCGCAAATAAGCAAATACAGCAGTATAACGACCAACTTGTAGCTAACCCGGATTACGCGGTTCAACTGCGCCGTGATATACCCTTGAAGACGGTACATGATGAAGGTCAGCAGGAAGGTGAGCAGCACCAAATTCAGCATATCCCGAATCTGGAACAACAGAAAGCAAACTATGAGCAATATGGCAAATCGTCTTACCGTCAAGTTGGAAAACATCGTTTTGAGCCATTCCATCCATCTAATCTCCTGTCTCCGCCAGAATAAAGAATAAAACTTCCCATGCAGTATACGAAGCTAAGGGAATGAAAGTTTCAAGGAATCGTGCCCGATTCGACATAAATTTCAAAAGGTCTCATTCCCTTTTATCGTCTTTTTTTCAATTTTTATTCAGCTTTATTTTTATTCCGCCCCGGCTGCTGCTTCGTCGTCTGGAATGCGGCGTCAATCCGGCCCCGGAGCCCGCTCCAGAACTCGCCGATATTCCGCTTCGGGTCGCCGATGATACTCTCGCCTTTTTTGCCGGGATGGTAGATGACGTCCTTGTTCCGGTTGATCTCCTCCAGGTACTCCTGCACAATCTGCGCCGTCTTCGTATCCGGGTGCTGCTTCACCAGCTGTTCGTAGCTGCGCTTGACCGCCGGAAGCAGCTTCATCGTACTTTCATCGACGGCATCGTACCGATACCCGTGTATATACTGCTCCATATAATCGACATACAGCGCTTTGATTTCGGTTCTTCGATGGCCCGAGGGATAGCTCGTCAAGTAGTTCTCCGCCTGCAGCATGCGATCCGCAAGCTCGCCGCGTCCGATCAGCAAACGGCCGTCACCGAAAAACGTCTTGTTCGACTCGGCCGCCCGGATGGCGAGGTAAGCCTTCAGATCGTCGGACACAAAAGAAGCGTACGCTTTCTTCAAAGCTTCATAGTCGATTTTCCAATAAAAATCGCCTTCGCCGCTCATGTCCAGCGCAAGCTTCCCTTCGGTTTGCCGCAGGAGCCACTGCTTCAGTGGATCGTCGTTTTGGATTTTGTTGAAATCGAGAGGGAACCCGAGCTCCCGCAGCTTCTCGGCCGTCCCCGGCTGCTCCAGCATCCGCTTGAAATCGGCGTTCGCCGCCGGCAGCAGTTGATCGTAATACTGCTCAAGCCGCAGCAGCATCCTGTCCGCCGTTTTCACGTCGGCCTTCTTCAAGTTGGCGTCCAGAAACGCCGTGATTTCCCGGGCTTCATTCGCTTCCGAAGCGGTCGCGTCCAGCCGCTTCAGCAAATCCTTGCCGCGAACCGGTTCCGAACCGGGCGTCCCCGGCTGCGGAGTCGTCGTCTGTCCTTGCGGCTCCTTCACGGTTAACGAGTTGTCGCCGCTTCCGCACCCTGTCATGACCGTCACAACAAGCAGCGCCTGCACAGCCATCGTTCCAGCACGTTTCATCATCTGCACTCCATCCCAAGTTGTTTTCTCTAGATACAATCCGGTCATCCCACGGTCCGGTTTTACAAAAAAGAGAAGCCCGAACGCAACAATCGGGCTCCTCTTCCATAGATGATAGTAGTACTTAAATGATAGCATTCCGAACCTTCACTTTCAACTGGATTCGGGGCGAACCGGCAGTGTGTGCCAAGCCCTTGGAGAATGCCTGAATCGCATCGAGCCAGCGCTCCGCTACGCAACTTTCCATAACGATGCAACTTCCAAAAATTTTATTAAATAAATTTTCACTTATGCGCGCATGGCTATCATTTTGTTTCCTTATCACACCGATATAATAACAGATGCTTTCGGCCACTGCCGCAAGACGACATCAATTAGGCTCGAACTTACATCCGGGAGGAACTTGCATGTTAAAAAAGTGGGGCAATACTTCAATCCGTATCAAACTAACCGTATTATTACTGGTGCTGTCTTTATTTCCCTTGTTGAGCAGCACCATCTTATTGGCCAATTACTTGACAGCGGAAATTCACAACGAAACCCGCGACAAACAACGAAGCCTGGCGGCATCCAATGTCGGATACATGGACTACTGGATATCGAAACGCGTCCAACTGGTGCAAAATCTGATTGAGAAAAACCCGCTGTTGAAGACGGGTGAGCTTGATGCGATCAAACCGCTGCTGCAGTCGTTCGGCGAAATCGACAGCGAGATCGAATACTACTCCTATGTGGACGTCAACGGATTCAGCAATCCTCCGGACGGAAAAGCTACCCAAATAACCGACCGCGATTATTACAAACAAGCCCGGGAAACCAAGAAGCCTGTCGTCAGCGACATGATCGCGAGCCGCCAAACCGGCAAAAATGTCATCATCTTGATTGTTCCTATACTGAACGAAAAGAACGAATTTATCGGCGCGATTTCCGCCGTACTCAACTCGGATATTTTGACCGGGCTGACGTCGAATATCAAATTTGGGAAATCCGGCTTCGGCTTCCTGGTGACCTCCTACGGCACTGTCGTAACGTTCCCCGATGCGGCAGCCATCGGCAAAAAAGTCGAAGAAGCGTTCACCGCGGAGCAAGCGGCGGCGTTCCGATCGGACATCTTGGTCAACGAGAGCGGTATGGTGACCTTCATGGCCTCGAACGGCGAAAATGTCGCCGCGTACGATACCGTGCCCTCTACGGGATGGAAAATCATCACGGTCGCTCCGACCGCCGAAGTGTACGAAGGAATTGCCAAGTCAAAGCTGATTTCTTGGATTTTCATCGCCGCATTTGTAGTCATCAACACGCTCTTGGCGCTGCTCATCTCCAAAGCCAACACGAAGCCGATCGTGCTTCTATCCAAGCTCCTTGAGCGGATTGGAACAGGCGATTTGACGACGAGAATCCCGGTCAAGTCCAAGGATGAAATCGGTCAGCTGTCTCACAACATGAATACGATGCTGACTTCGATCGGAGGTATGATCCAGCAAGCCCATGCGACCGCCGAGCATGTCGCTGCTTCCTCCGAGGAGCTGAACGCGATTGCGGACCAGTCTGTCGAAACCTCGAATCACGTCGCCGGGGCAATACAGCAAGTCGTCAACGGCTCGGAGGCGCAGGCAACCGCTGCGGAACAGACGTCGAAGGCGATGGAGGAAATGGCTGTCGGCGTGCAAAGAATCGCCGAATCCTCCTCCAACGTCTCGGAGCTGTCCTTCGCCTCGGCGCAGGAAGCGCGGGAAGGAAACCAGCTCGTCACTTCGGCGATTCGCCAAATGAAGTCGATCCAGGATTCGGTCGGGCAGACGGTATCCGATTTGGCGGCGCTCAACGAGCTGTCCCAGAAAATCGGCAATATCGTCGAAATCATCGCGGATATCTCGAATCAAACGCAGCTCTTGTCGCTCAATGCCTCCATCGAGGCGGCGCGCGCCGGGGAACACGGCCGGGGCTTCGCCGTCGTCGCCAATGAAGTCAAGAAGCTGGCGGGGCAGGCGAAGCAATCCGCCGACGATATTGCCGGTCTGGTGAAAGAGGTGCAGGGTTCGACCCGCGCGGCCGTGACCTCGATGAATCAAGGGGTTGCCGACGTAGGGCAAGGCTCCAAGCTGATCACCGAGGCCGGAGAGCTGTTCCAAAACATTTACTCGTCCGTGCGGAGCATTTCGGAGCAAATTCAAGAAATTTCCGCCGCCTCCGAGCAGATGTCGGCCGGAACGGAGGAAGTCAGCGCTTCGATGACCGAGCTGGTCACCATCTCGCAAGCTTCCCTCCAAAACGCGCAGGAAATTTTGGCTGCTTCGCAGCAGCAGCTTGCTTCGATGGAGGAAATTTCGTCTTCCTCCAAATCGCTGAGCACGATGTCGCAGGAGCTCAACGAAGAGCTGCTGAAATTTAAGGTATAACGGTAAAATCGGCAAATCCAAGGGCCATCCTGGAGCTGCCGATTTTTTATTTTGTTCGATGGTGGTTTCTTCCGCAGACGAGAGCATGATTCCTATGAATGGTTATGAACGAACTAAGCGGATTTGAATAGCTTCCAACCGTTGGGAATTACCAACCGTCCCCGCAATTTGACCGTCTTGAACCCAATTTTGCCAGCCCGTGTGTTCTACATGGGCGCGATACTTCACATGGACATCCGGCAACCCAGTGACTCTCACTTTGAGGGCTTCAAGACGCAGGGATTGTCCCTCTGTACCAGCGACTTCTCCATTCCAGATATAAGGCTGCCATCCGAGATTTTCCACATGAGCTTGGTACAATACATCTCCGAGTTCAGCAGCATGAGCTTTTGGAGCAGGGATAAACAGCGTTGAAAGACTGAACATTAGTGCCATCATAAATAACATCACACTTTGGATACGAATTCTCATTGCTTTTTTCACCTCGACATGAAATTTTGATTGCAATCGAAGCTCCAATGCTGTCTTTTTGATTTCTGCCCAATACACGTAAAAACAAGTAAACAAGCGGTTAGTACACTCATGATGGAAAGTTCCGTTATTTTACGCCCCCTCGCCCCCAACAAAATGAAATAATTAAATTTAATTCCATTATGTTGCAAGTATATCGGGGATTTTGTAAGGCTTGAGCTGTTCCTGCTTCCGCTGCGCTTTTGCTTTGTACCGGGCCGTCTAGGCAAAATTCCCAATATCGTCTAAACAAAACGCGGGGTCATGCCGACAATTAGGAATAAGACTTTGACACACGGCAACGATCATCTGAGAAAAGGAACGAGTGAGCACTGTATGAACCCCATGAATCCGCGGTTAATTCACAGCAAAGAAACGTCGTACTTCATCATTAGCTTGCTCTTTAGCATCATGGTCTATTTCGGCCTGATTGTTTCGCTGATCGGCATCTTTTATTTGTTGATCGGTCTTGGTGTCACGTTTTTCCTTCACGGCCTTATGATCGGCCAAATCAAAAGCAACGGGGTCAAGCTGACGGAGCATCAGTTCCCTGCCGTGCACCAGAAGGTGCGTGAGCTGTGCGCGCGAATGGATATCCGGCAGGTTCCCGATGTGTTCGTGCTTCAATCGGACGGGATGCTGAATGCCTTTGCCTCGCGTTTTTTCGGCCGAAACTTCGTCGTGCTATATTCCAATTTGTTCGAAATGGCGGACAGCGAAGAAGACGAACTGGCTTACGTCATCGCGCACGAATTGGCGCATATCAAGCGAAATCACATGACCAAAAGCCTGCTGCTGCTGCCCGCCCAATGGATGCCTTTCTTGGGCAAAGCTTATTCGAGAGCCTGTGAGTATACCTGCGACCGGATGGCGGCAGCGTATACGGGGAACGCCCCGGCGGCCATCTCGGCCCTGACCATTCTGGCCATCGGCCGAACGATGTACACCAAGGTGAACGTCGCCGAATACGTCGCCGAGAGCCGCAAAGAAACGGGCTTCTTTGTCTGGTTCAGCTACGCCCTGTCGACGCACCCGCCACTGCCCAAGCGCATCGAGCAAATGGAGCTGATGCAGACGAAGCCACAACTGTTCGGCTATTCCTCCCCCGCCTTCGAGCGGGAGCCCTTCGCCTCCTGACGGAACCGATGGGGAGCGAAGTCCCTGTACGTGCCGTATTAAGGGATAAGATATGTCAAATTTCCTAAAAATCTTCTTTGTTCAACGTAGGTTAAGTCGAATTTACCAGAATCATGTCGACAGTTCAGGGAATAACCCGTATAATGGCTGTAATATTTTGTTAACCATTATTAACCATACGCAAAAGGAGATATGTCAATGAAAAGAAATAACCTGGTCGTAGCCGCATTACTTGCCGTCGGTCTGCTCGCAGGCTGTGCCAAAACCGATCAAACGGCGGCTGCGCCAACGGGCAATGCTGAGAAAACGGCGGCCGCGCCAGCGGGCAACACCGAGAAAACCGCAGTAGCGGAGGAAAAAGACGTCAGTCAAAACGCGAATGTGCTCAAGGAAAAGAAGTTTGATCAACTGACCAAGGAAGAGTGGGACAAAATCCGGCTTTCCAAGAAGGACTTTAACGAACTGCTTGAAGAGCTTTCCAAGAAAGATGATAATAGTGCGATTCAAAAAGCGGTTCTTATCGATAACACCACGCTGGAAATTACATTAGCGAACACGGGGGGCGAAACAATCGGCAATACGCTTGTCGTCGGTCTCTTCGATCCGATCCTCCGCGAGTTATACATGCATTCCTCTTACTATAAAAACGACAAGCAGCCCGTCATCCGTTTCGTCAACTCGGCCGGCGCCGTCGTTGCAGAGCACGATAATTTTGTTAAACCGAAAAACTAACCGACCCAAGGAGCAGCTCGCTATGAAAATGAAATTTCGGCTATCCCAAACCGTTCCCGTCATGCTGGTTTCCGCCATGCTCGCCACGGCTGTCCCTGCTTTTGCCGCAGACAGCGCCAAACCTGGCGTCAATATGGATATCGGCATTCAAGTCGACGGAAGAGTGCTTGTTCCGCTGCGCGACATCTCCGACGAATTAGGAGCCAAGCTGAGCTGGGAAGAAAGCACGAAATCGATCACCCTGACGAAAGACAGTACTACCGTCCAATTAAAAATCGGCGACCCGACCGTCCAGATGAACGGAAAGTCCCAGACGCTCGATGTCCCGCCGCAGATTAAGGACAATCAAACGTTCGTTCCCGTTCGTTTCGTAGCGGAAGCCTTCGGCGCCAAGGTCAAATGGGACGCCGAGGCCCAATCGACACATATCGACACTAAAGAGAAAGATATGTACATTAGCGCCCGGCCATATTTCGAGCTGGACGGTGTGCCGCTTGTGTACGATGGCGAGATGAAGAACGGTCTGCCCGACGGGAAAGGCTATGCCGCTAAAGGAACCTCTATCTACGGCGAAAAATGGTACGAGGGCCAATGGAAGGATGGAAAACCGGTCCGGGATGAAGCGCCCCCTGGGACCGAAGGCTATAAAATCTATATTAACGGAAGCTACTTGAAGTCGGATTATGCTCCGATCGTTCGCAATAACGCCGTCTATGTGCCATTATGGGTCGTACTTGGCAAAGTGAACGCGTCGGCCAAAGACGTAGACGGAGTCATACGGATAAATCATCCGAACCGCATTTTGCTGCTGCGCGCCGATAGCAACCTTCTGACGTATTACGGAGGCAAAATGGACTCGCACACGGTACGTCTGGACTTTCCGCCGATCTCGGAGAACAATGTCATTTATGTTCCGCTTGTCTTTTTGATGGATTATATGGACATGAAAATCGTGTGGGGAGAACAGCAGCGGGTGGATCTCACCGTCGGGGACTTGTCGAAAAACAATACTTGGGGGCAACAAGGCATCATTTCCCATGGAATCAAAAAGCTGAGACTCGATTCGGATGCCGAAGCGATATGGAAGAACTATCCTAACCTCTGGGTAGATTCCCTGCCCCGCAGCAGCAATGGCGCCAAGAACGGCGGATTCGAAAGATTCGAGCAGTTGGCCGTCGTCAGCTACAGCGGTCTGACCGTCGAATTAACCAACGGGAGCAAGAATGTCCAGTTTAATTTCGATTCGATCGAAGCCATCCATAGATCGTTCTTCACCGCCGATCCGCTGGCCCAATTCGACTGGCCGGAAAGCGTGAAAGCGGTCATTCGCCAACAAAAAGTCAGGATCGGTATGACCCAAGAACAAGTCCTGATGTCTTGGGGCAAGCCGGACGACGTCAATACAACGACCAGCAGCTTCGGTACGTTCGAGCAATGGGTATACCGCGGTTCGAGCATCGGCACCGGCAATTATTTGTACTTTACCAACGGCGTGCTCAGCTCGAGTCAAACATTAAAATAAGGCTAACCTAAGAGGCCGTCTCCGTCAGGAGCGGCTAATTCGCTAACAAGGGAAAACAACTCCTGCCCGCATCGTATGATCAAGGCTCTATCCGGCTCCAACTACGGGTAGAGCCTTTTCCGCTTAGCGGCAGCTCGTTGGCAGCCGCTCGCTCAGGAACCTGTTCATCAACAAGGGCAAAGAAATGAGAATGGGCGGATCGTCCAGCCGGGGGACATGAAGCATCACTTGCTGATAAGGAACGGAGGAATACGGCTGAACGATGACCGGCTCTCTTGAACGGGTGCGCAAGGTGTTATGCGGGAGCAAAAAGTCTACCGCCTGCATCCCCCAGGAGACCGAAGTGGCCATAAGATAATAGGTACCCGGCTTCACGCCGGCAAAGCAAAATTCTCCAAGAGAGGAAAGCAGCGTGCCGTGCAGCGGAATTCCTTCGGGAATCGGCTTCGGAAACAAGCCGATCAGAATCACGCCTTCGAAAGGGATCTCCGCCTGCACGGCCCCTTCGATTCTGGCATAGTGATCGGTAATGGGACGCCCCGACGTCCAATCGCCGAGCCTCTGCAACGTCCGGAAATGGTTGTCCGCTTGAGACGTCGAGTTGCGGAAGTCGGACGGCGTCATGCCGACCCGTTCGGTAAACCTCGTTGTGAAGGTTCCCAGACTCTGCTGCCCGATCTCCAACCCGATATCGCGAATGCTCAGATTCGTGCGCAGCAGCAGGTCCTTTGCCTTTTGCAGACGGAGGGAAGAAACATAATATAACGGCGGGAGGCCGGTTCTCTCCTTAAAAATGCGCGTGAAATGAAATGGACTGTAGCCTGCGTAGGCGGCCAAGCGGGCGAGCGACAGCGGGTCATATATATTTCGATGAATATAGGCGATCACCGCGTCGATCTCCGGATACTTGTCGATTGCCATTCCTTCACTTCCTTCCAATCGCGTTCCTCTAATCAATCCCTTCCGCGAAACAGAACAAACGTTCTATTTCATATTATCATAATTTTTGTGGGCGTGGAACGGCAAATTTCAAATTACTCCTCTTTTATGCCTCAAAACATTACATAATATGTTATATTTGAGAAGTTAATTTTTCGCCAAAACAGCAATCCGTAAGAAACCGGAAATCCGCGGGAATGATATACTTGAGATGAAATCGACCAAAACCAGCGGATGAAAGGATGTTGTATCATGGCGAAGCTTATACCTTATTTGGTCTCGGAGGATGCAAGAGCTCAAGCGGAGTTCTATATCAACGCGCTCGGCGGAGAGGTTCGGTCCGTGATGACGCATGGACAGCTTCCGGATGCAAACGAAGCGCTGAAAGACAAAGTGCTGCATATGTGTGTGATGGCCGGAGGAATTATCTTCTTTTTAAGCGATTCCGTCTTTGAGCCCCTTAACCATGGAAACGGCATTCAACTGAATCTGGAATTCCCGACGGAAGCCGAAGCACGTGAAGCATTTGCCAAGCTTGGGGAGGGCGGCACCGTAAAGCACCCGCTGGAGCCGGCATTCTGGGGCAGCCTGTTCGGTCAGCTCGAAGATAAGTACGGCGTAATCTGGATGATCACGAGCGAAGCCCAAGCAAGCCAAGACTGATCCTCTTCATTAGCTGTTCGCGTATGCCCCATACAAGGATAATACAGACCGCAGGCACAGCCTTGCGGTCTTTTTGTGCATCAACACATAACAAGCAATGTTATATTTATTCCCCATAAACAGGACATGCCATCGACAAAATTCAACAATCCCTATGAGAAACAAAAAAAGGGGGTGACAAAAAAAGTTAGTGTATGTAAAATGTGTAGTAATGTCATTGCTTTTAATTGTCGCAATTTTTCGCCAACGGTTTAATACATACTTACGACGTCTTCCACAGCACACACCATCGGATTTGGTGACCTCATGAATCTCATACCTATCACGATCGTCCATACGACATGACGATACAGGGACGATATCCTTTCCATCGCTCAAAACGCCTAAGTCCAACGCACAAGCCATTGATTCGTCTTAAAATTTAATCAACCAGCCGCAAATTTTGGAAGCGTTTTCCAAACGATTGCAATCGGCAAACTTCTTGAGGTGATCCTATGAACCATCCGTCGAGCGCCTTGCTTGACATCTGTCATTTAAGTGCAGGATTTTCCATCGAAGGGAATTATTATCGAGCGGTCGACGATGTGTCTCTCCGCTTGTTGCCCGGGCAGGTGCTCGGCATCGTCGGGGAATCCGGCTGCGGCAAATCCGTCATGTCCTTATCCATCATGAAACTGCTGCCCAAAAAAATAAGCCGGATCGATAGCGGGGAAATATGGTTTGACGGCAGCAACCTGATGAATTTATCTGAGAGCGAACTGCTCAAGCTGCGGGGCAGCGATATCGGAATGGTGTTTCAAGAGCCGATGACCGCGCTGAATCCGGTCTTTACCACCGGGTATCAAATCGAGGAAGTACTCGGGAATCATCTTGTCATGAGCAAGAAAGAAAAGCGCAGACGCAGCATCGAATTGCTTAAGTCTGTCGGCATCCCTCATGCCGAGCGTATTGTTGGCGAATATCCGCATCAGCTATCGGGCGGCATGCGTCAGCGCGTCATGATTGCGATGGCGATCGCTTGCAACCCGAAGCTGCTGATCGCCGACGAGCCGACGACCGCTCTGGACGTCACGATCCAAGCGCAAATTATTGAACTGCTCAAAGACATTCAGCAGCAAAGAGGCATGTCCATGATTTTGATCACGCACGACCTAGGCGTTGTCGCCGAGATGGCCGATACGGTCGCCGTCATGTATGCGGGCCAAATCGTGGAACAAGGCCACGTCACGCAAATTTTCTACGAGCCCAAGCATCCGTATTTGCAGCTGCTTCTGCAGTCGCTCCCCCGCCTTGACGAGGAGCAGGAACGCTTAAATTCGATCAGCGGCATCGTTCCATCGCTTGTGCATATGCCCCGAACCGGCTGCCGGTTCGCCGGACGTTGTCCGAGCGCCAGCGACGATTGCCGGCGGCTGACGCCTCAGCTCGCCGAGGTAGGCGGCGGCCATTACGTGCGTTGTCTGAACTTTTCAGCATGTGTGCCGACAGCCCGGGAGGAGGAGACCGCATGAATGACGTGACTGCTCATGACCGCCCATTGCTGCAAGTTCACAATTTGAAAAAGCATTATCCGATTCACGGCGGGCTCTTTCGGAGGCAGATTGGCTCGATTCAGGCGGTGAACGACTTCTCGCTCACGATGCGGCGGGGTGAAACCGTGGGACTTGTAGGAGAATCCGGCTGCGGCAAATCGACGACCGGACGCGCCATCATGCGTCTCATCGAGCCGACGGCGGGCACGATTTTTTTTGAAGGCCAGGACATTACCCGAATCAAGGGCGAAGGGCTGCGGCAAATCCGCAAGCATATGCAGATGGTGTTCCAGGACCCGTTCAGCTCGCTGAATCCGAAAATGATGGTCGGCCATCTCGTCTCCGAGCCGATTCGCAATTATGAATCGCATACCGGGAAGGAACTGGAGGAGTGCGTTGCCGAACTGCTCGTGAAGGTCGGACTTGCCGAGGACTCTTATTATAAATATCCTCATGAGTTCTCCGGCGGGCAGCGGCAGCGTATCAGTATTGCAAGAACGCTGGCGTTAAAGCCTAAGCTCGTCGTGGCCGACGAACCCGTGTCCGCGCTGGATGTGTCGATTCAATCGCAAGTGCTGAACCTGCTGCAGGACATTCAAGCCGATTTCGGGCTGTCCTATCTGTTCATCGCTCACGATTTGAGCGTCGTGAAGCATATCAGCGACCGGATCGGCGTCATGTACTTGGGGCGGCTCGTCGAGATTACGGATAAGAAGAGCTTGTATAAACAGCCGCTCCATCCTTATACCCAAGCTTTATTGTCCGCCGTGCCGATCCCCGATCCGAACGCCAAGCGGGAGCGAATCGTGCTGCAAGGCGATGTGCCGAGTCCGGCCAATCCGCCGGCCGGCTGCGCCTTTCATCCGCGCTGTCGTCATGCCGTTACCGCTTGTCGGGAAGAGCAGCCCACGCTTAAACAGGTAGCGCCTCAACATGAGGTCGCCTGTCACTTGTATTGAATAATCCCATAAAAGGAGGATGCATTCCATGGAAAAAAAAGCTTCAATTGTTTTATCCGCCCTGCTGTTTCTTGCCGTGTCCCTTACCGGCTGCACAGATAAAGCGCCGGAGGTGACGGAAGCACCGAAAAAGACGGAAGAGAACAAAGCGGCTCCAAGCGAGCCGAAACCGGGGGGCATTGTAAAGTACGGCTATACGCAGCCGTTCAAGGGCGTGCTTGACCGCGCATTTTACGGCGGTCAAGACGACGATCACATTTTGCGGTTCATTACGGACAGCCTGCTCAAAACCGGCGACGATCTCAAGACGTATCCCCATATTGCCGAATGGACGGAATCAGACGATCATAAGACGTTTACGTTCAAGATCAAACCCGGCATCAAGTGGCATAATGGCGACGAGCTGACGATGGAGGACTGGAAGTTCGCGCTGGAGACCATTGCCCATAAAGACTATACGGCGGCCGGAGGCAGCCGGTACAGCAATGTGGAGATGATTGTCGGCGTTGAGGATTACCGCGAAGGCAAAGCCAAAGACATTGCCGGCATCAAGCTGATCGATAACTACACAATGTCGATTACCGTCAAAACCGCGGCGCCGAATACGGTCTCGAAGCTGTGGTCGTATCCGATGCCGAAGAAGTACTTTGCCGGCGTTGCCGTCAAAGATATGCTGGGTTCCGATCAAGTCCGCAAAAAGCCGCTCGGCATCGGGCCGTTCAAAGTGAAAAAGGTTCAGCCGGGCGAGTATGTCGAAATGGAGCGCTTCGACGACTATTGGGAAGGCAAGCCGCTGCTTGACGGCGTGATCTACAAGGTGGTTGCCGGCAATATGGCGACCAGTTTGCTGGAAAACGGTGAAATCGACATCCTGGAAGCGCCAAACAGCCAATTTAAAGACATTGAAAAGCTGACAAACGTCAATATCAATAAACAAGATGCGCTTTCCTACTCCTATATCGGCTTCAAGCTGGGGACGTGGGATAAGAAATCCGAGAAAATTATCGTAGATCCGAAATCCAAGTTCGCCGACAAGCGCCTGCGGCAGGCAATGTATTACGCACTGGACCGGCAAGCGCTGATCGATTCGTTCTCCAACGGTCTGGGCAAGGCGATCTCCGCCCCCATGCCGGGAGTAAGCTGGGTGAAAATCCCGGACGATCAGCTGAATCCGTATGAATACAATCCCGATAAAGCAAAGAAACTGCTCGATGAAGCGGGTTATAAAGATACGAACGGCGACGGATTGCGCGAAGACCCGCAAGGGAACAAGCTCACGTTCAACTTCGACGCCATGTCAGGTACGGAAATTGCCGCGCCGCGCGCCCAAACGATGATGCAGATGTGGAAGGATGTGGGACTCGACGTAAAGCTAAACGGAGGCGCATTGAAAGAGTTCAACGCCTTCTACGATGTGGTTGAGCATGACGACCCGTCTGTCGAGCTGTTCGCCGGTGCATGGTCGCTCGCCAGCGATCCCGATCCGACCGCATTATGGAAAAGCAATGTGCTCTGGAATTTCCCGCGCTGGTACACGGCCGAGTCGGACCGCTTGATCGACGAAGGGATTAGCGAGAAGGCCTTTGATCCGAACTACCGCAAGGATGTGTATCACAAGTGGCAGAAGCTTGTGAATGAAGAAGTGCCGATGCTGTTCCTGAATTCTCCGGTCGATGTGACGGTAAGCAACAAGCGTCTGCAGAACGTCAAGGCGAACTCGTTCACGAATCAAATCGACGTTCATAAGTGGTGGGTCACGCAATGACCGGATCCGGGAGGCTGGCCTTATGCTGACTTATACGTTGCGCAGACTACTGGGTATGATTCCGATGCTCCTGCTCATCTCCGTTGTGGTGTTCACCCTGGCAAAATTAATGCCGGGGGACGCCCTGACGGGGATGATCGATCCGGCGAACGCGAAACCGGAATATATTGCCGAAATGCGCCAACAGCTGGGTTATAACGACCCGATTCCGCAGCAGTTCATCCGTTGGTTCGGCAACATGCTGCAGGGTGACTTCGGTCAATCCTTCATTCATAAGAGGCCCGTGAGCGAGCTGTTTTTCCAGCGTCTTCAAAATACGGCCATCCTGGCGACCATGGCCATATGCATTACCTATGCGATCGCTTTCCTGACCGGGATGGTCGCGGGCAGACGTCCGAATACGCCGATCGATTATTCGATCCAGACGGTCAGCTACATTGTCTATGCCCTTCCGAGCTTTATTATCGGAATCATCTGCATCTATATCTTCTCGATTAAGCTCGGCTGGGTGCCCGCCAGCGGATCGCGCAGCGTCGGAGTTGCCGACGGCACGCTTGCGTATTACTTGAACGTATTGAAAAATTCACTGCTACCCGCGTTCGTGCTCGGCTCTTTGGGCACAGCCGCTTATACGCAATTTCTGCGCAATGACATTATCGAGAGCAGCCGCAAGGATTACGTCAGGACGGCACGGGCAAAAGGGACAAGCGAGAGGCATATTTACAACCGGCACATCTTACGCAATTCGCTGATTCCCATGGTTACGTTTCTCGGTATTGATATTGGGGGCTTGTTCGGCGGGGCGGTCATTACCGAGACGTTATTCGTTTATCCGGGGATGGGCGAGTTGTTCGTCTCATCGATTAGCAGCCGCGACTATTCCGTGGTGATGACGATCACGATGTTCGCGTCCGTCATGACGCTGATCGGCAACTTAATTTCCGATTTACTGTACGGCTACGTCGATCCGCGAATCCGGCTTCGCTAGCACGAGAGGAGGATGGCTATGGCTATGAATACCGCGTCGAAGCCGATGCATCAAACGATGCCCGTGGGCAAAAAACGAAGCGCCTCTCCCTGGGTGACAGGCTGGAACCGATTTTTTCACAACAAGCTGGCGATCGCCAGCCTCGCGTTTCTGGTCCTCATTGCGACCCTGTGCGTGCTGGCGCCGATGCTGACGTCTTACGATCCTGTCAAAATTAACTTGCGCCTCATCCATAAGCCGCCGTCGGCAGAGCATCTGTTAGGAACGGACAAAGGCGGGCGAGACATTATCGCAAGATTGCTGTACGGCGGGCGCACAACGCTGCTGATTGCCGTAAGCATCAGCTTTTTCGTCACGTTTATCGGAGTGGCCATCGGTTCTGTCGCCGGCTACTTCGGAGGTAAAATCGATAATATGTTAATGCGCTTCACCGATTTTGTGATGATTTTCCCGTTTCTTATTTTTGTCATCGTCCTGAAGACGGTCATTGCGGACTCGGGCATCCTGGTTCTGATTGTCGTCATCAGTGTGCTCGGCTGGGGCGGGATCGCCCGTCTTGTACGAAGCAAGGTGCTGTCGGAGAAAGAGAACGAGTACATCATAAGCGCCGTCGCGATCGGCTGCAAGCCGTTCCAGGTGATCGTCAAGCATTTGCTGCCGAATGTGGCTTCTACCATTATTGTGCAAGCGATCATCGTGATGGCGGTTATGATCGGCGTGGAGACGGGTCTTAGCTTTCTTGGCTTCGGCGTGCCGGCCAATGTGCCAAGCTGGGGAAATATGATGTCGGATGCGATATCGCCCCAAGTGATCAAAAATCAATGGTGGGTTTGGCTGCCGTCCGCCGTCGTGATTACCTCTACGATTCTCGCCATTAATTTTATCGGGGAAGGCGCGAAGGAAGCCTTCGATCCAAAAGGATGATTCACACACGCGGCGGCCGTCCGAACATGACGTTCATGTTCCGGACGGCCGCCGCTGTGTCAGTTAGAGGGGGGCCGGGACCCGCGCTCGTTGTGTGCGTTTATAATGGTTACCCGTGCTGTGGGTAAGCCAGAGGGGAATCGCAATAAGGACATGCTTTATTCTCGCCGGGCTGCAGCAAAGCGGACGAACCGCAGCCGGGGCATTCCACCGTCTTGGGCGCCTGGGGTTGCGGCCTGCTCTGTTGCGGCACGAAGGTACCTCCGCTCACGGTCACGTTGACATTCACCATGGAATCAGCCGGAACCCATTGGTTAAACACGATGGACATCGAGTACATGTCGATGAACGCATCCTGGAACACGCCGAGATAAATCATGCGCTGCAAATCGTTGACAACCACCTCCTGCCGCTGGTTTGTCGTCTCCGCCAAGGTTTGGATGGAAGTTACTCCCTGTACCAAGACGAGATGACGGTAATAATCGTATCTGGCGAAAAGCTGCTTGCGCCGCTGTCCGCTCTTCCACAGCATGTATATGCCGGGAATCAAGTCAAGGAGAATAACCCACACCATCACCCAGTATTCTATATGTCTCCCTGCGGATAAATTGATGAAGAACGAAAACAGAAACGGAAAAAAAATAACCAAAAACGTCGCGCCGGCGTTTTTCCAGTCAATGACTTTCTGGTAGCTCAAATCGCGGTGCCTCCATAAACGGACAACCAGCAAAATGATGCCGATCGGAAAAAAGAAAATAAACCCCATCGCTATCGCAACGCCGCTTACGGCTGGACGATCATAATTCAAGGATGCTCCCTCATCTCTATTATACTTCGATATGCCTATTTTACCGTGGGTAGCTTAACAAGGAATCGCAATAAGAACAAGCTTTGCTCTCGCCAGGCTGCAATATCGCAGACGAACCGCAGCCATGACACTCAACCGACTTGGGCAATCGTTTTTCCGACGGTTTGTATACAGGCATCGTCTTGTCCCACTCCTGCGTGTGGCCGTCCTCGGCCCTATCCCCGGCACCCTCGCGGGCGACAAAACCGTTCTGATGAAAAACAAGGGTCATCGAATACATATTTATAGAAGCATACGGAATCATGCCGCGACCGATCATACGTTTCAAATCGTTGATCACCACGGCCTGCCGCTGATGGACTAATTCTTCGATAGCACGAATGGATTTAATCCCTTGTTCCATGATGATATTGCGATAAAGCTCATACCGGGCATTGAGCCGCTTTCGCTTCCACCCGCTTATCCATAGTAGAAATAAACCCGGAAGAAGAAAAAATAGTTGATTGATTTCATTCGTGAAGATTAAGTACATTAAAGGAAACATAATCAAAAACGCCGTGCCCGCAACTGCACAATCATATATTTTTTGATAGCTCAAGTTCCGATGCTTCAATACACGGATAACGAACAGAATGACACCGGCCGGGAAAAAGAGAACCAAAGCCATTACCACTAGCACGCCATTTATCGCCGGTTTGTCTATATTCAATTCGCTTTCCGCCTCCCCTCTTAATGTGCTGCTGTGATCAAACAAACGGGTTGCCACGCAAACCGAGTAATACATGCTTTCTTACCTCTGCGGATATTCCAAAGGAGAATCGCAGTAAGCACACGCCTTACTTTCGCCGGGCCGCAGCAAGGTCGACGAACCGCAGCCGGAACACTCCACCTTCTTCGGCAACGGCTTCTCTTCCGTTTTGGACGGAGGGGTCATTTTATAGGCGTCTTGGAGGTCCACGTCTTTACGCAGCTCTTCCGGAAAATCCTCCTCAGTCGTACGCTCCAGAGGCAAGTCCGTAGGCGCAGTCGGTTCGACTGGCCGCTGAAAAACGATAGCCATTGAATTCATATCTAAATAGGCATTGGGGAACTCGCCAAGACCGATCAGTCGCTGCAAATCGTTGGCAACCACCGCCGGGCGAAGCCAGGTCATCTCCGCGATGGTATGGACAGAAGTAATTCCTTGCCATATGACGATCTGGCGATAGGAGTCATAGCGGGCCAAAAGCCGTTTACGACTCTGCTTGCTCTTCCATAGCATGAACACCCCGGGAATGAAGAAAAAAACAATAAAAATAAACCATATCGTAAACAACGTTGACATGGACTCCTCTACGGAGGTCACGCTGTTTAGGAATAAAAATAAAGATGCCCAGAGTACAAACAGAACAAGAAAGGTTACGCCGGCATTTCGCCAGTCATCTATTTTTTGATAGCTCAGATTGCGATGCTTCCACAGTCGGATAGCAGCCAAAAGGAGGCCCGATGGAAAAAACAAGAGGTACGCCAACACGATCACGACGCCTTCGATAGCCGGTCTGTCCATGTCCAATCTAACATCTGACTTCTCTTCCATATTGCCCTGATGCACTGCGTCAACCTCTTTTCAACGTAATCAACTGGCTGTTCCTGCGGCCCAGGTCGGCCGAGATGTCGCGCAGAAGCTTGCGGGACATTTCCACCTTGCCCGTTTCACCCGCCTGATCACCGAGCCCGCGAACGCAGCGCTCCAACTCCTTGATCTGCCACAGCAAATTCTCCTCCATGTGGATCATCGAGGGATGCGAAACCGGGTCGCTGTACTTTACTTTTTCGATCAGCTCCCGTACCCCCGCTTTCAACGCTTCCCGTTCCTCGATTTCCTCTTCTTCCAGCGCATAGCTCACCGAGTCGAGAGACAGCTTCATCTGCTTCATCAGCTGCATCTGTGCCCTTTGATCATCCTCTTGATTCCGCACATAATTTGTAAAATGATTGGCAAGCCCCATCCCGATTGCCCAGACCGCGGCGGTTATGACTTCGATCACCACGTAAGAGGTCAAGGAAATCCGCAAGGTCAACCAGAAGAAAACCATATGAAAAATAGCGGCAGCTCCATACAACACCGAGATCGTAACGAAGGTCAAGGAGGCGGGAAGCCCGTCTCCGCGCCGGTTTTGCCTTACTTGGGCTACAGCGCAGTAATAGATTGCCGCTTCCGCGAGAACAATGGAGATCAAGGAAGTCCACCAGTGCCCGGTTCCCCAATCCTCCACACGACATAAGAAAAAGGCAGCTACGGTTACCAAGACAATGAGGCCGAACATCAATTTGGCGGCCACGGCAGGCAAACGATTCATATTCATCTCAAGCTCCTTTTCACTCTAACTTATTTCCGCATTCAAAACAAAATTTTTGCCCCGGCTGCACAACCTGCTGACACTGACTGCAAGTGAGCACCATGCTCTTGCCGCACTCCGGACAAAACTTCGCTCCCGCCTCCACCATTGTCGCGCATTGAGGACAAGCAGCGCCCAGCGACTCTCCGCATGTCGTACAATGCAGCGCCTGTTCCGGGTTATCCGCTTGGCAGCGGGGACAAGGACGGTACCGGTCGCCGCAGTTCGGGCAAAATTTCGATCCTGCCGGAAGGGAATGTCCGCATGCTTGGCAGGTAACGGCCGGGGAAGCAGTTCCCTGCTTGAGCGATTGGCCGCAACCTCTGCAAAAGCCGGAATCATGCGCATTGCTTATGCCGCATTTGGAACATGTCTGGGCAGGAGCAGACACATCCATGTGTCCCGACAACTGCGAAAACGTATTGCCAAGCGTCATACCGACGCCTTGTCCGAGCCCCAGACCGATGCCCGCTCCCATGAAGGCCGATGGATTCCCTTCGTTCTTCGCCGCGCTCTCCAGCGTATTGAAGGTTCTTTCCTGCTGGTAGGAGAAGCCGAGAATATCCATTTCCGCTTTTTTCGCCAGCGCTTCCTTTAACCGCTTCGTGGCTGGATCTTCCTCAGGAAGATTGATGGAATCGATCTGGAAGCCGACCAGACGAATCCCGTACTCTTGAAAAATCGAAACGATTCGGCTTTCCATATGTTTGGATATTTCGGAGATATAGGCGTTGATTTCCAGAATGCTAATTTTTTTATGTACCAGATAAGCAGAGATAAGCTCTTTGATGTTCATCAACAAGATGCTGCGAAAATATTTGCCAAGCTCCGCTTGATCGACCGTCGGAAGCGTTCCGACCAGCTTAAGCAGAAACTTGCGCGTGTCTTCGATCTGGATGCCTAGCTGACCGAACGCGCGGACCGATACCATCATATGGTATTTGGGCTCCTGCAGTTGAATCGGAGTCGGTGTCCCCCATTTCATGTCCAGCTTATGCAGCTTGTTCACGAACCAAATTTCTGCCGTAAACGGCGACTTGCCGCCAAAAGGCAAATTGACGACGGAGGAAAGGATCGGAATATTTTGCGTCGATAACGTATGCCGGCCGGGACCGAGCAGGTCAAGCGCCTCCCCGCCTTTGAACAGCAGCGCTTCCTGGGTTTCATTGACGATCAGTTGAGTCCATGTGCCTAGTTCTTGATTCGGATATTTCCACACCAATACATTGGGCGGCCCGTCGAATTTGACTACTTCGATAATTGCCATCTAGGTACCCCTTTCCATATGTTGGTCTCGCGTATAATCCTTTTACATTAATATACTACGAAACTAGTTCTTTTTGGACTCAAAATTTCCCATTTGATTCGATATAACGGATAGTTTTGCTAGATTCCGACAAGATGCGGCAAGAATTTGGGGGGCTTTATCGGAGAGGATGTCGGGAAGTCCTATAATGAGGTCATGGGAGTTTTGTTTAATTCATTTCCAAAAATTCGCACGCACTGTATAATTGTTATAACAGTTTGACACACTTAATAAGGAGAATGATGATATGAGCAAGGTGGTTGGAATGGAGCGAAAAGTAGCCAAATTCGGCAACAGCTTAGGTATCACGATGACAGAGGCCTTCAAACGAATCGGGGTAGAGCTCGGCGATTCGGTTCAGATCGATGTGCGGAAGCAAGACGGGGAAATCGTCATACGAAAAGCTAACAAAGTTTCCCTGCCGGCAGGAATAAGTCCGGATTTTATAGATACCCTTTCGCAAGTCATGGAGGAGTACGACGAAACGCTTAAAGGGTTAAAAGATAGATAATGGCACACGTTCGTTATTTAACGATTCAAGAAGTCATCGCCGTAAACGTAGCCGTTATTCAAAAATATAGTCTTGGGGAGCCGATCGGAGTAAAGAGCAACAGCTTGCTGGAGTTCGCCGTTCTGCATCCTCAGTCTTCAGCGTTCGGGGAAGACGCTTACACTACGCTATTCCATAAAGCTGCTTCGCTTTTTGAATCTTTGGGGCAAAATCATCCTTTTCAAAATGCAAACAAGCGAACGGCATTTACCGCTTTAGTCATTTTCCTGCGGTATAACGGCTATCGGTTTGTGATGGATGTTAAGAAGGCTGAAGATTTTACTGTAGATATGGTGAATCATAAGTTAGCTTTTGAAGAGTTGGTCGAAATTATCAAGCAGCATGCTGTGGTTATTGATTCAGAATAGCAAGCAAAAAAATGGGAAGAGGACCGCAAAGCCAACCAGTGGTCACAGCCAGCGCCCGCCGATTTGTCTTTTACGTTTTCAATCACTTTGAGGAAGGTTATAGGGCCCCGCTTAATTTGTTGGAAACGATGCTCCGCTCCAGCTTTACATGCAGCAGTTCCGTACTATTTAACATAGAAAATTATTTAATATAGCCATCCTTAGTATTGTCTACTTTTACATCCTTAATTTCATGTTCAACTCTTATAGATACCAAAAAATCCTTTTCACAATTTGGACAACAGGCGTATCCATCTCCGAATGCATTTCCGTTGAATGGTCTTTTCTGGTGTGGAGATCTACTCTTCCCTGTCGCCCAGGTTAATGCATCACCCAAGTTATAGGTATCTAGATTCAACATACCCATTTTGAATTCGGCTTCTGTATGAACAACCGCCCCGCATCTGGGACATTCCCCATCACAATCCCAATGTTAAACTCCTATTCTCTTTCAGGATAATATCGTATTCGAAAACTTCATGAGCATGTGGTGGTACCTCTTCGTGTTACTCAATCGTGATGTCGTACTCCATTGTCTTGGCTGTTGTTCGAGCAACTTCCGAACCTAGTAGTCGTTTAACAACGTGGAATGACATATTGATTCCGGCGGAAATTCCACCCGATGTCACAATGTTCCCTTCATCAACGAACTTGACATTCCTCTTTACAGTGACAGCCGGAAACTCATTCTCGAGTCTATCATAGCTGGCCCAATGAGTCGTTGCCATCTTTCCGTTTAGAAGACCTGCCTTCGCCAACAGAAGAGCACCTGTACAAACGGATAGCATCAGTTCAACACTACCCATACGCTGCGAAATCCACTGGATGACTTTCTCGTTGTAAATCTCCTTCTCTCTGGCACTAATTCCACCAGGAATCACCAAAATATCAAAATGTGGCGCATTGTCGAAACTATAATCCGGCTGCACTTTCAATCCATTGCAAGCCTGTACCAATTCCCCCTTTTCCGAAACTAGTTTTACGAGAAACGGATTGGATTCCGGAGTATCCATATCTTGATCCGAATATTCAGTAACGGAAAACACTTCGAAGGGACCAGCAAAATCTAGTACCTCAACATCGTCAAAGACAAATATACCTACACTCCACTTCTTTTTCATCATGGTTTACACTCCTAGGTTCTTTTATACTCCATTTTAGTATACTACGCCCCGATAGGGAATCCAGTTTTTTGTGTAACCAGGCCTCTTGTTCCAGCCTTGGCCGCCGGCCGCCTGAAGCGATCCCATCGCTTGCGGAAGGCTGTTTTGCATTCCCGTCGCGACACTCGCTTGCACTATCGAATTATTGCTGTCCTATTTTTGCTCTATTATCAGAACGCGCGACTTCGGTTTATAATGAGTGGCAGAGGGGAGGCCCCAATATGGACGATGCACTATTTCAGTTGGTATACGAGACGATTTTGCAGCGCGACACCCGCTACGACGGGCGGTATTATATCGGAATCACATCGACGGGGATCTTTTGCCGGCCTTCGTGCCGTTCCCGCATTCCGAAGCCGGAAAACGTTAAAGTATACAGCAGTATCGAGGAAGCGCTTCAGGCGGGATTCCGGGCATGCAAAAGATGCCGCCCGGAACAGCCGGGAGAGCATGGACCGGATGCGCAAATCGCTCATGCCGTGAATGAATTGATCAAGCGTCGGTACTTCGAGCCTTTGACGCTAGGCGACATGGGAGCGGAGCTCAAAATAAGTCCCTACCACTTGCAGCGCGTGTTTAAGCGGGTTACCGGAACGACTCCCTCAAGGCAACTGCTCCATATCCGTATGGAAGAGGCAAAGCGGCTGCTTGCCGCAAGCGAGCAACCGATAATCGATGTCGCGGCAGAAGTCGGTTTCCGCAGCCCGTCCCACTTTACATCCGTATTTCACAAGACGGTCGGCTGTACGCCGATGGAATACCGGGAAACCGCCGGCGCCCGTTAAGCCGGTCATGAAGGAGGCATACCTATGGAAAAAACGACGACCGACGTGTATTGGACAGACCTCAAGCACCCCAAGCTCGGGGACCGGCCAGTCTATCTGGCCGCTACGAAGCAGGGCTTATGCCGGATTACTTGGCCTAGTGAATCATTCGACACCTTAACTACGTGGGTAGTTAAACATATTCCGGGCGCCACGTTGATTAACGACCAAGAGCCGCTATCCGAATACGTCGGGCAGTTGAAGGAATATTTGGAAGGAGCCCGCCAAACGTTCGACCTTCCCCTCGATATGCGCGGCACGAAGTTCCAAACCGCCGTTTGGCAGGCGCTAACCCGCATTCCCTATGGCGAAGCCCGCAGCTACTCGGACATTGCGGGGGAGGTGGGCAGTCCCGCGGCCGTTCGGGCTGTAGGCACAGCGAACGGAGTCAACCCGATCCCCATCGTCGTCCCGTGCCATCGCGTGATCGGCAAAAATTCCGCGCTCACAGGGTTCCGGGGCGGCCTGCAGGTGAAGCAAGAGCTGCTCCGGATGGAAGGCTTCGAAGATTTTACGCTTAAGGGACATGCCCGATTTCAGTTTTGACGTGCTGCGAATCCTCGTACACAAAAACTGCTCCCCAAAGCTGGCTAGCTTGGAGGAGCAGTTTCCGTTTCCGGTCTATGCTATTCGGCTGGCGGCGTGAAGGTACGCTGCGCCAATTGGGCATCGAGCATGTAGAACGCATTGCTATCGTTATCGATACGGCGAAGCTTCTGAATGATGCTGTCGAACGTGGCTTCCTCTTCGACCTGTTCGTCGATGAACCACTTCAAGAAGTTGATCGTCGCGTGTTCGCGCTCGTTCCAAGCGATATCCGACAACTCGTAGATGCGTTTCGTAACGGTTTGCTCGTGAGCAAACGCATGTTCAAAAGCATCCAGCAGCGAATTGTACTGATTCTGCGGGTCCTCCATTCCACTGACATGGGCGCGCTTGCCCAGCGTGTTAATGAAGTGAAAAATTTTCATGGCATGAAATTTCTCTTCCTCAGCCTGTACGATAAAAAAGTTCGCAAATCCGTCGAAGCTTTCCGACGAGCAATATCCGGCCATAGCCAGATACACTTGGGAAGAATAAAATTCGTAGTTCATTTGTTCGTTCAGCTTGGCGAGCAGGTTCTCACTTAGCATCAGGTCACGCCCCTTGTTAGCAGTCTATACTTCCAATACATGATCTTAGTATGTTTTAATCCTTTCCAAAAGTAAAGCAATTTCTGGCACACCTTATTCCACAAAATAGTGTCCCCTAAATAAAGAAGTTTATAACCTCTTCAAGAGTCAGATTAGTTCACCTCACCGATCAAATCACGCACTACCTATACGGCGAGTCAATTTCTCCCTCAATCTAAATGCTGCATCTCCATGAACGCCCGTAACAATCGCCAGCAAAACCATACAATATCTTATCCTGCGCAAAGGGGAGAATATTGTGGCTACGTTTATGGCTGCACGGCGAATGAAAAGAAAGATGGCCGCACGCTTATTGAAAAAAAACGGGGTTTACGGGGTCGGAATAGGCTACAGAGATCCTGCGAATCCGAAAAAGGGCGCAGCCGTCATCATCTATACGGATAAGGTTTCTTCCGCAAGCCTGGGTCTCGTTCCCTCTATGTTTACCGCCAAAGCGAAAGGCAAAGGAGCCGACGTCCCGATCCGCATCGTCAAAACAGGAAAAATACGAGCGCACGCAAACTATACCGGTCGGATTCGTCCCGTACCACCCGGCTACAGTGTTGGTACTACGAAGGGTTCGGGAAGCGCAGGCCTTATCGTGACGAACCGTTCCAAGGCGGCAAATCGCTATTTGCTGAGCAACAACCACGTGCTGAATCCGAACAATGCAACCCGCACTACGGAAACGCTCCAGCCCGGGGGCGCGGACGGAGGCCGTCCCGGCAGGGACCGCATCGGCCGTTTATACAGCTATGTAAAGCTGGAGAAAAACAAAGATAATTTTATAGATGCGGCGCTCTCCGTCCCTACCAATAAACGTCTGCTGAATCCAAACTATCCGACGGTCGGCTCCATTCCCGGTTATGTGACGTCATATCGGGTGGGAGAGCAATTCAAGAAAGTGGGACGCACGACAGGCTTGGTAAACGGGAGGGTGGAGTCGATCGACACCAATATACAAATCGATTACGGCGGCCGACTGGGGATTCTTAACTTCAAAAATCAAACGGTGATCCGAGGAACTACCCCCATCTCGCTGGCCGGTGATTCCGGATCGGTATGGCTCAGACGAGCGGACAATTACGCCGCGGCCGTCAATTTTGCAGGATCGTTGGACGGCCGTCTTTCCATTGCCTTCCCTGTCCGCTGGGCAATGCAGGCATTCAGTACGAAAGTGGCTCTGGCGAGCGGCGCAAGCAAAGTGAAGCAGGTGACAGCCGCGAAAACCTCCCGCGCCTATGTCCGCAAGCTGCCTGAAAATGTGCTTGCCCGAATCAAGCCCAAAAAAGCTGTAAAACCCTAACAACCCATAGCTCTATAACGTAAAAAGCACTGAGCGCCAGTGCTTTTTGTTTTAATCCTCGAACGATTCGCCCGATAAGTTTCCATCCAAAATATCGTCAATAATACCGGCTGCCTTAGCCAGGAAAGCTTTCCACTTGAGGCCCGGCAGCAAAATCAACTCGTCATGCTCGACATCCAGACTGCCCAGACATTTTTTATCTTTCACCCAGACAATAAAGCCCGTATTCGAGTAATTTTCAATGTCTTTGACCAGGTCGATAAATTGCCTGCCTCTCCACTCCAACACTCTGACGTCGAATATCGTTTCGAATTCAATGTATTCGGTCGTTTTGCAATCCTTTAAGTCAATCCTTCGATTCTCAATCCCAAGCCATTTGATAATTTCAGCGGGCAAGCCCAGGCGCTTAAGCTCCTTCGCCCGGTTATCCGTTTCGTGCCAAATCGGAGGTTCAAATTGCTTGATGTACTCCATCAGCTCCGTATGGTTATTCTGTTTGGCATAAGTATACGCCCGGTCGCCGTGTTTGTCCTTAATCGTGACGTCGGCGCCTTGTTCAATCAAGTACTTTACGATTTCAAAATGGTTGATTGAAGCAGCCATTTGGACAGGGGTCGTACAATACGGAAACACCTGACTGCGACCGTTAAAGTTAACATCGGCTCCATGCTCTACGAATAATTTGACGAATTCAAATTTTCCGGAATTTGCGGCTTTACGAAGGGCATCCCCGCCTGCGTAGGTTCTCATATCGAAGCCCAGCTCAAGTAAGGCACGGACTCCCTTGTGATTGTTGAAGGAAAGGGCCCTTCCCACAGCGGAATTCTTAACATGATCCAAAGCATTTAGATCGGCGCCCGCTTGCAACAATCTTTCAAATAGATCGCGCGTTCCGTATCGGGCAGCGTAAGTTATTACAGGGTCCTTTTCATCGTTTAAATTGTCAAATAAGTACTTGTCCAATAAAATCCGGGCCAGAGCCAGCCGTTTGTACTCCAGCGCTTGGTTTAAAATATGGACGGAAAGCGTGCTCCCTTCCGACAATCCGTGCTTTTCCAATGCGGCCATGGCAACCTGGTCCGTATCTTTGCTTTGAATGCAGCTTACAACTTCTTTTTCAAACTCCGTCATAATAACCTCCCAATCGAATCCAAAACCTCTTGACGATATTGCCGTTATCTTCCGTGAATTCGGACTCAAACCTGCCGCCATGCTTCAAAATCGTCTTCTCCGAACCAAGATTGTCCTTGTCACAGACTAGCAGCACTTGGTCCAATCCCATCGCTTTCGTGATTTGCAGCGTCTGGTCCAGCAGTGCGCTCGCATAGCCCAACCGCCTATAGCCGGGGCGTATGCCATAACCAATATGACCGCCGCTGTTCAGAAGCTTTTCGTTTAAGCGATGACGAATGTTAACCGCACCTACGACAAGGCTCTCCTCGCTAAGCAGCCAATAGGTCGAATGAGGCACCCCATGAGGATTGCTTACTTTCTCCTCGCTATCTTCGGCATACAGAAACTCCAGCATCGCTTCGAAATCTCCGGGAGCTTGACGGACAACCCAGGGGACCATACGTTCCCCGCTGTCTATCCAGTCCGCATAGAACGACAAGTACGGCTCCCGGTATTCCATCGAAGGTCTGACTAACCGAACCTTTTTCATCTGAATCCCTCCTGCCTTCGGTATCGAATTGCTCGCTCTAGTTCACCTATTTTCATTCACGATTTGGTCTATTATAGCTTCTCTCCCTCCTATTGGCAATGGACCGCTACAGGCATCCGCCCGATGAACGCAAATAAGGCGCCTTTGCAGACGCCTTATCATCCGGGTATGCGACTCTGACTCAATGAAGATTCAGATTTTTCCTCGCCTGATTTTCAAGCCGTTTCTTAATGTTCTTCAGATCCTTCTGGTTAGCTCTCCGCATCATGAACGACACGAACGGTGCGAACAACACGGAAAACCCGGCCGTGTTCATGACAAACAACCGGCCCGGCTCGAAAACTAAGTAATTGCATAAATTCCATGTAATTTCCAAAAGATAATTCCATTATCACATGATACTCAGCTTAAGGAGGGCCCGAATGAAAATCACCCAATCGCTTAATCGTCCGGAGATCACCAGCTTCTCGCCAAGCAGCGGCTGGCCGGGATCGATCATCACGATTACCGGCAACAACTTCTCGATAAACCGTGACGAAAACCATGTTGAGATCAACGGTATAGCTGCGCTATTGGTTGAAGCAGCCGTCGACCGGCTCGTCGTGGTGGCTGGAGAGCATACTACCAAAGGGCCAATCGCCATCACCGTAGGCGGCGAGACGGCCGTCAGCACAGAGGCATTTTTTATTCTGCCATACCCCACGCCTGATGATCCCACACAATCTGGTGCACCGCGCTTTTTTCACGGTCCTCAAGAAGGCACTCCACAAACCCGAGTGCAAAATCAGCCCGTCTTGGTGCTCATCACTTACCCTACAGATTATAATCCCGGAGACGCTGCCAATCGTGTTGCACTGCGTGATAATTTAATTTCACGCTTCGATCAGGCAAGACAGTATTGGGACGAGGTATCCTACGGCTCGACCACTTGGGCAATGGATTATTCGAACTGGCTTCCGCTGCCGGAAAATCGCCGCTTTTATTTCTGGCAGCAGGAAGATATTGACGATGCGCGAAGGGCGCTTTTCTTGCAAACGAGCCGGGCTCTGGCCTTTGAAGGGACACGTATCTTTTATGGGGTTTCCAGCGGCTGGATTCCGGTACAGCACCCCAATCCGCTGTCTTATACTTTCTTGCCGCAAGTGAATACCGGCGGGGAGAGAACGACCGCTTTGCGTTTGAACGGTAATCGCCTCTACGCGGGAACCGCTGCAGGCGTCGTTTTCGTCTACGATATCAGCAACTTTAATGCACCGGTCGAGTTAGGCTCGCTAACTTTGCCTAATAGCCACATTACCGCTATCGACATCAGCGGCTCTCATTTGCTGGTAGCAGGGCGCGAGGGAGGCATCCATTGGATCGACGCCGCTAATCCGGCAGCGATAACGCTGAGCATAACCATCGCAACCGGAACAGAGTGGGCTATGGCGGCTAAAGTGTCCGGAACCCGAGGTTACGTTGGGACAGGCACACGCCTACGGGTATTCGATCTATCGGGGGCAACGCCAGCCCAAATAGCCAGCGAATCAGTCGGCCAATTCATCACAGCTGTGGATGTAGCAGGAAACATTTGTATTGTCGCCACCGACGGCGACGGGTTAAGGGTGTTCGAAGTCACGACCGGGGGCATCGTGAATCGCAGCGCTTTTCGCAATGTGTTGCGCATTCGCGGGGTAACGTTGGTTGGAAATCTGGCCTATTTGGCGGCAAACACCGCCGGTCTTTTCATTGTTGACCTATCTAACCTGTCTGTACCCTTACAGAAAAGTCAACTGACGACTACAAAGCCTTGTTTTAACGTGGCTCTAAGCGGTAATGAAGCTATTCTAGCCTTGGGAGCGCTCGATCTCCTCTCGGTAACGGTCGCTGATCCTGCAGCGCCCGTGAAAAACGGTTCTGAGACGCCTTCATCAATGGAGCCGGATCTTGGCGCGCTACAAACCGCCCTTGACGTGGCTAATAAGAACCAAAACCTGATCAAATGCGAATCCGCTTTTTGTTCACGCCTTACGCGCCTGGTTGGCGACGCCGGGAAATTCGCTCGATCCTTTCCAAGGGATCATTGTTGTAGCGAACGGTCCTTTCTTGCGAGGCCAGAGCTGGCTTGCCGATGAGTTCACATTCGCCGGCGACAAGCTCACATTCAACCATACCAAAGGTGTTATCTACGTTGCCTACGGCGCAGAAATCACACGTATGGCACATGAGATTGGCCATTGGCTAGGGATGTGGGACATTTATACCGAGTGGTATGCGGATGGCACCTATCTTGAAGGAACGGCCGCGCCGTGGTGCCTGAGCGGCAGCAGCGATCGAGCGCTTTTCTGCGCCCACCAGATCCATGACATCATGCGTTTCTACGGGACGTCTGCGCCTAATCAGAACGTTGTTGAACACACATGGTCGCCGACTTCAACAATGAACCAAACTTTTGACATTGTCGCTCATGATGTTGCGGAGGATTTAGACCCAAACCGCATTCATATTTTGAAATTAAAGGCCGCCGAGGGCTTGTATTATTATGTGGAGGTGCGGCAGAAACCAATTGGACGCGTCTTTGACCAAAGCGTCCCGATCCCTGCCGACGAGCCGGGCCTTGTCGTGGTTACGCGGGTAACTCAGGGCACAACGATTTCCAACACCTTCGAGCGCCCGATCATGTTGTTCGGGGAACTCAAGCTGGGCGAGCAGGTGGTGGACGCGGCACGCAGCCTCATCATCCGAGTCGAGAGCCTCGTGCAGACACGGCCATTGGTATACCGTGTACGTGTCCAATGGAACCAGCCGATACCTGGCGATCCGAACGGGAAATTCGACATGACCATTACCCCTTGGAATACGAACACTTGGGAAACGGTCGATATTTGGATCGATAGTCCGCGTAATAACCCGGCGAGCGGCCCAGAATACGAGTTCTACGAAGGGAATGATAAAACCAAGCCGCGGCTTAATGGTGATCGCCCCTGGGTCCATCACAAAAACAAAATATATGCCCGTATCCGCAACACCGGTCCGCAAGCTGTTTCCGACGTATACGTTACCTGTTACGTAACCAGCCCTCCCGGCATCGGAGATAATGGCCAATGGGCTACATTAGCCACGAAAAAGATTGCTGCGCTTCCCGGAAACGGGGAGACCATCATTGATTTTGACTGGGCACCTGACACCCCCAAGCATACCTGTATCAAGATTGCAATCATGCCGCAAATCGGTGAAATCGAGCCTCGCAACAACATGGCGCAGGAAAACGTCGGCATCTTCGATTCGGCGTCGGCATCCTCGCACCAACCTGTCGTGCTCGAAGCAGAAGTGCGCAGCCCGTTTATCATATGGAGCAAGGTTGATCTTATCGTTCGCGGCCTCCCCCAAGGCTGGCATGCCGTGGTGGATAACTCGTGGGTCTGGGTGGAAGGTCATGGCAGCAAGTCGGTCAAGGCAGTCATCTGGACTGACTATATCGACGCGGCCGGAAAGGACCAGAAGACTCCGGCTATCGCCTATGCCAGCTTAGAAGGATGGACCAGTTTCGACCACCGCTACTTGCCGATCGGCGGCTTTCTTGCGGCGGTGAAAGCAGTGAAGAAGGTCAAAGTCAAATTTCGGGTAAAGGTTATTGAGCGCGAGTTGTACGTGTCCGGCTGCTTGGATATCCCGTTAGCCAACGTACCCATCACGATTGAAGCGACCAACGAGAAGGGCAACTCCTGGGTCTTCTACTCCGTGACCGATGTCAAAGGCTGCTTTCAATTTAAATCCGCCGACCAGCGCTTCCGATTCGAGAAGGGCATTTACTTCGTGCAGGTGTTCGTAACTGCGGGCGGCGATGCCGCAGAAACAGAATCCGATTCATTGAAGGTGGAAGTGCACTAAAAGAGGTAATGTTAATAAAAAGGTTTTCCAGCAGGTTATTCCAGACCTTGCGGGACAACCTTTTTTTGTTGAGATGAAGTTTGCCAGAATCTCAAATGCCTTTATCGACCGTCCAAAGATACCGCCACTCAGCCTTCTGCGAGTCAGCCACAGTTTTTATGTCACCTGTACGTCTTCTCCATCTTAAGCTCCGCTCCTAAAACCGTTAGCGTCCACACAACATGTACGCAACTGCAATATGATACTTTAGAAAATACACGTGCAATCAGCATTCCAGTCCCGTTCTTCAAAAGATATTTACGCTAGAGGTATGATCAAAAGTTGGAGTTGGTGATATCCCGATGATCTATACAGCTCTTGGAGATTCCATTACATTTGGCGAAAATGCCTCCTCTTTGGCAAAGGCATATCCTCAATTGACCGTATCCGCTTTAAATTCGGACTCGCGCAAGGTTCGCGGGTTTGTTCTGGCGCGGCCCGGTTGGAGCAGCGATGATCTATTGGACACCGTGATATGGCGGGGGGCCTCTGTCATCGCCCATTCCTCGGTCGTTTCGGTCTGGATTGGCGGAGTGGATTTAGCCAACGCGGCGCTGGCTTCCATTACAACCAAGCAGCCGCTTGCTGTAAAACACCTTGTAGCCGGCTATAGGCGTAATGTCAGTGCCATTTTGACTCGAATCAAAAATGGGAGTCGGGCCCGGATCATTTGCTGCACGCAATACAATCCGTTTCCGAACAGCCCTCTTGCCGTTGAGGCGATAGGACGATTGAATCGGATGATTAACGAACTCGCCCATAACTGCGATGTCACTGTAGCTCCCACTCATACGTGGTTTGAAGGTAAGCAGGCAGAGCTTGTGCACGGGTACCGAAACGGAAAGGTGGAAGGCGCATTAAGCGGATCTTTGCCCATCCATCCGAACGATCGGGGGCACCGGGTGATTGCCGCAGGACTGGTCCCCTTTCTGATCCCTCGCAAGTAATCTCTGCTCATCTAGCGGTCCCTACTGACCATATAATCCAATAAATGCTTCAGAAAAACGGGACGGCGCGGCATTTCCTGCAACGCTTCCATGGCAGTACAGTAGTGCTCCCACATCATTTTGCTGGCGCCTTTCTGCCCAAGGATGGTGACAAAAGTCGAATTGGTTGTTTACGACGAGTAACATCGCCAATGGTAACATCATAAGTTCCGACACTTAACGGATATACCCATTCGGTTTTCCCGTAAACTAAGCCGGAATAAATTAAGCTATTATCTGACTTTTTAATCGATACGAATGGGTTGGTCAAAGGGCTGTCCTTACCATCTTTGAACACCAACTTAATAAAACCGCCACCGCCTGCCAAGTTGAAATCGGCCGTTCCATATACATTTGAGGTTACATTTACTTTTGATTTGGCGCTTTCCACATATCCATTGGCTGAAGCCTTTAAGGTGTAGACTCCCAATGGAACCGAGAGGGCATATCTGCCATAGACATCCATTGTTACCGTCCACGATTGGTTATATGCACTAGCTGTTACCGTAGCATACTGCACGGGAAGTCCCTCAATGCCTTGTACCTGCCTTGAATTATAGCAAATATTGATTGGGTCAAAAACGGATAACTTATTCAGTTCGATCTTGATATTACGACGAGTAACGTCGCCAATGGTAACATCATAATTTCCGGCGCTCAAAGGATAGACCCATTCGGTTTTGCCGAACACTGTTCCCGAATAACTGAAATTACTATCCGTTTTCTTAATCGATACAAAGGGATTTGACAGAGGCTTGCCACTGCTATCTTTCAGTGCCAACTTAACAAATCCGCCATAGACTGCCAAGTTAAAATCGACCGTTTGGTATACATTTGAGGTTACATCTACGTTTGATTTCGTATTTTCCATGTATCCATTTGCAAAAACCTTCATGTTGTAGGTTCCCGTTGGATCCGAGAGGGCATACTTTTCCATATGTATCCGTTGTTACTGTCCATGATTGGTTGTATGTGCTGGCTGTTACCGTAGCATACTCTACGGGCATGCCTTCGATGCCATAAACAGAGCCTGTAACAAGGCGGGAGATAGGTTGATCATCATTTGAGAAGCTTACTTGGACCGGATTGGTTTTATCTTCAAGAGTCCCATCACCTAATTGTCCCCAGTGGTTGTCTCCCACGGTTCCATCCGCTTTAACTGCATAGGACCTAAATGAGTCGGCTGTAACATTGATGAATTTAGACGATGAATTGGAGGTGCTGTCAGATGAAGCATACGCAAAATTTGAGATAAAAAGCATCGCTATAAGCAACATTGAAAATTGCAAGATCGTAAACCCAAACCTTTTTAGTACTCTGTACATGTCCCTGTCATCCTTTCTAGGTGTTTGTAATGAATCTCCTTATGCTCGCTCTCATTGGAACAACCGCGTACAAAACTGATTTTAGTACTCTATTATC
>JBHJMN010000054.1:0-38376 GCA_042219835.1 Paenibacillus elgii | reverse complement strand
GTTTGACTGAGGAACCTATTAATACAAAAAAGCCCGAAGTTTTAACTATTAATTCTAGTTTTTCTTTAAACTAATTTCGTCAGATAAGTTGGAAATAACATATGTTTCGTTATTTATTAAAAAGTAGACGGAGAAACCGTTGACTGTCAATTCATTATTATAGCCAATCTTATCAATACCATTACCTCTTAGCAGGTAAACAGGATTATTATTGTAAGAGCGGTAAGCAATCGAACCACTCGTAAGTCCTAAATGAATATGTCCCAAATTTTGATTAAACGAAACCGTTTTCAATTGATTTAGAAAAGGGAATAGTTGCTGAAAGGTAATTCGTTTGGTATGAGAAGTAAAATAATCTTTTTTTGTAAGAACAGATTTTCCTGATTCAATGTTGTATTGTAAATAATACGTACATTTGCAATTATCACCACTTAATGTTGCATGCAAGGTATTTATTTTACTATCCGATAAACTAATCTCTAAAAGATTTATTAAAATCCCCGTATCATTTTCTTTTAAAGCAGTGGTTAATTGATTAGATACTTCTTCCCATTGAATTTCCGAAAAATCCCCATTAAATAAATCTAATTTAATTGTATTCTTTTCGTTTTGAAATTTGATTACTAGTAAAAGTATAAATACGAATGAAAAAAGGGTGATCAAAAGCTTTTTCTTTATTCTCATACAATGTCCTTTCATTTTAAATTGACTAAAGTACTAATTAATGTTAATCGCTCATTAATGATTTCCTCTTTTTTTAAAAGAACACCACTTTCGATATCGATCCAATAATAGTTATCCCTGTTATTTTTAGTATGCATTTTGTAAGCATTTCTTTTTCCTAATGCAGGAATTTCCAGAATTTCTGAGTCAATAACAATAACACTTTCGATAATACCATTAGTCAACGTGTTGAATGTAACTTCCGAATTGATCTTTTTTAAAAACATAAATTTTAATTGCCCCATAGACTGAACATATATTGACTCTTTTATGGGAAGATATACAATATTTTTATTTTCGTTGTTAATTTTGGTAATAACCTTCTGAAATTCTCGATTTTTTTCAACAGTCTGGTTATTTTTAAACCTCTCTTCTGAGCCCACTTTTTCGATTTCTTCATAACCCAATAAAGAAAAATTAGTATCAACTGTATACTTTCTACTGCTTGTTAAATCATCCGACAATTCATCTACAAACTCTCTGTTATAAACAACTTCCTCTCTTATCTCTAATAAATTATTTTCTGGTTTAAGTTCAATTTTAGTGTCTCCAACCTCAGTGTCTTTATTGGTAATTTTATACGATAATGAACTAAACTTAAGGTTAGAAATTGTTGTTTCAGGCTCACTTACTCGTAGATTTAAAGGGCCAAAATTAATGTAGAATACAACTGTGAAAAAAATCAAAAAACAAGTCGCTATTAATAGTATCTTTAATTTCATCAATGTTGCCCCTTTTATCATGAATATGATTGGACACAGCAAAAGTAGTACTCTCGCTGTGTCCAATTTCAATTTAAAATTTTGTAATATGTCTAGAAAGTGTAATCCCAAACCCAAATCCATCTCCATGAAGTATAATTTGGCGCATGATATGCAACAGTCGCCTTTAAATCAACAGTATCTTTTATGCCACCATCTTTAGTCCAATTCGTTTCGTAACTGCCTCCCTGAGCAAAGGAATCAATCTTCGTTTCCCTTTTTCCGACATTAAACTCAGTACCGATATTACCAACATTTATTCCCCGAATTGAGGGGTTAATGTTCACCGGAATTTTTTGGCCATCCTCTGAAGTAATAATTGTGCCAGTAGGACTCCACTGCATAACAGTAGCTTTAGAATCGTTTGCATTGTCAAGCCATGCTGACCAATGAAGTCTGGTAATACTCGCTTTCTCTGAGCACGTCTGCCAAGGATTATACCAGCAAGGTTTGGTATAGGACCTTCCAGCAATATTCGATTGCATCTCCAAAACATAAACATCTGACTGATAAATCGATTGGTAAAGATTTACTACCCCGTAAAAATCATAATATGTCTCGCTCTTTGAAGTGGGAACTGTCGAGAGTCTGGTGTACTTAGAAGTATCATAAGAAGATGAGGAATAAAATTGAGGGTTTAGGGTTGCTGAAAACTGGAATTCTTTTTTGTAACGATCGGAGAGAAGCTTAGCCTCTACGGGATCGCTTGAAACACCGTAAATTGCAGAGGTTGAACTACTGCTTATTTTCGGTTGTCTGGCTTCTTGAATCATCCACTCATCATTATTCGTGTCTTGCACTTGCGTTTGTGTTATGTCGCTTTTTGGAACTTCTTGAGATGCTAATGCTTTAGGCATTACGCTTAGGATAGAGACAGATAAAACGACACTTAAAAAAAGCTTTTTCAACAAAAATCTAACCTCCTTTTAGTAAAATATCCGAACAATTCGTCGCGACCTCATCGTTCAAACATAATTTATCATAATCTTACAAATTACGGGATAGGAATTGATATCTATTTTTATTTCGTTAATTTCTTCAAATTTCCAAAGCGGTTACATAAATTACCAAATATCATTTAAGATTTGTAGAAATTTAGCGAATCGTTGTATCTCAGACGAAATTAGATGAAATATCATAAATATCAATTAATTGTAAAATGAAATGTACTTTGCTATAATTGACCAATGTAAAAACTTAATCAAAAAAGGAAGGTTATGTATTATGGTGGATATTAAGCATCAGCATAAAACCATCTCAGATATCATCTTCCAACTTAGAAAAGAGAAAAACTTGACATACGCGAATCTTGAGGAGTTAACGGGTGTGGGTAAACCTGTACTCCATAAAATTGAAACAGGAATTACAAAGCGTCCTGAATTTAAAACAGTAAAGGCGATCACGAGTGCTTTGCCTGAAGCTTACCAAGAACTGATAGAATGCTACATCACAATAGAAAATCGAACGGAAGTTTTATATGAAGTTCTGCAAGATGTATTGTCAAGCGAGAAGCCATCACTAGCTTCTAAAGTCGCGTTGCGTTTACTTGAAAACCCTAATTGCGAAACGGATGAATCTTTAAACCGACTTTATTATTTTACCCATGAGGTAAATGATTCTTGTTTAAGATTAGAAATATATAGATTAATCGTTAAATATTCGAGAGAGCATGGCATTACGAACTTCATTGCGAGGGGTTTATTGCAGAAATATTTGATTGAAAGGGCAGACCTGAAACGTCTTGATCAAACGTTCCAAGATGGCTTAGAAATTATACATTATATCAATTTTTTAACTAACGAAGAAAAGATTATATATTTTTTCAGAATGGGTTTGCATGCTCATAATACGAAAAAATATAGGGAGTGTATTGAGTTTTGTGAGAATGGGATGGTGCTTGAAAAAAATGAGTCAGAATTAAAGGCGAGAGCACATCTGTCCATGATAAATTCTCATTTGATATTGAAAAACTATAATAAAGTAGAAGAGTTATTAAATGTTTTTGAAAAGTACGAGTATGATTTTGTCTACGAAGCTGCTAAGCATACACGTGCAATAACAAAAGCAAGAAAAGGTGAATACGAAGTTGCAGTCCCCTTGCTTGAAGAGAATCTTAGAGTGTTTAGCCCGCAGTTTCGTTTACATATAGTAGACGAGCTTTTTGAGATTTATTTAAAGATAGATAATATGGATGCATGTTCGAAACTTTTAGAAAGAGAGAATGAAATAATGAGTACGTATCCTGATGACCCTAATGTTTGCAGAGCGAAAGGGAAGTATTATCGACACAAAGGACATTATCAGTTAACTATTGGTGTAATTGATGAGGGAGTAAAGAGTTTCGCCAGTAGTCTACAATATTTGAATAAGATTAATGCTTTTGAAGAAAAGGATACTTGCATGCGTGAGTTTTTTTATTGTTTAACAAAAAATTCAATACTTCTGAATAAGGAACGTGTGGATATTATTTACAATATGGCATATAATATTTGTAAATAAGTTCAAGGAGGCTAGGATAATGAAGAAGAAAGCAGTTCTTCTTTTTTCCATTGCTTTGTTGGTTTTGAGTGTCAATGTTTATAGTCCCTCAACTTTCTCAACTGAAAAGCAAACTCAAATTATCACGTATAGTGAAGCAAATCCGGGACATTAATTTCTTTATGTTGTATTTGCTGATTCGATAAATAGATAGAACAAATGAACAGGCATATTTGCCTGTTTTTTTGTTCTTAAGAGTAAAATGTTTCTTGTTTTTTGGATTAAATGGAAAATAAGAAAGTTGATTTAGACTTATATCATGATAAATGCTTTGGAGGAGGAACGATGAATACTCTAGTAGCGGATTGCAGCGATGAAGCATTACAGAACGTAATGAAAAACATTCAGAACCAAATGGAACAGGCCGTACAGCAAGGCGAGAGTTTAACGAGCGAATATATGGTCCAATTGAGCCAACAATTAGATGCCTACGTTTTAATTGCTCAAATTAGGAGAATGCGGTGTGTAAACTAGAAATCATTATTGTTTGAGGTGTGATTGATGCAAGAGAACAGAAGAACGGGAATTGTCAGGGTTGTAGACAATTTTGGGAGAATAGTAATTCCTACGGAGCTTAGGCGTGTTTTGAATCTTGATCACAATGTCATGACAGAGTATTTCTGTGATGATGAGAGAAAGGCGATTATGGTTTATAAATATCCAGCAGAAGAATGTTTGTTTTGTTCAAGCAAGCAACAACTCATTTACTTCAAACGGTTTTATGTTTGTTCTCCATGTATTCAGAGCCTTCCGGCGCTTCAGGTCTTCATCGAAGGACTAGAACGTGAACGAGCTAATGAGACAGAAGAGAAAAAAATTTCTATAAGAAGGAAAAAAGCATTGGATCGTCTGCATCAAGCGATCAAGAAAAACCCTGAAGCCTCACAAAAAGAGTTAGCCAAAATTTTAGGATTTTCAGAGGCATGGGTTAGTAAGTTGCTTAGGAATATGTAGATTTATAAATATGCCAGTTTAACCGGGTTTATGCTATTTTGAGGGGGCAACAAAATGTGTGATTTTGAACAATTTTAAATCAATATATAGTGGAATTTATTATTTTTGACACTATATATTGATTTAAAAACCTGATAAAATCTGTCTTTTATAGGAAAAATAAAGAGATGGGAAGAGGGGATTCCCATCTTTACTACACATTATGCCTTCAAGTCCCTTGGCTATGTTTTGAGCTATTTACTCTGACTTTGTTTTTCGCTCAAGGTGGACAAATTCGTCCATTCGTTTATCTTATAGAAGTGATGGATTACTTGCATTCGGTATCCAAAAAGCGACTGTGCCGAATACTCTGTCATAGTAAGCTTTAACTCTGAAAACTTCATCACTTTCCGTTGTGAAATCTAATTCGACACTTATCCTTTGTCCTGCAATTCGATTTGAAGAACTAGAACTAGTATAAACGGTTTTATTCGTCCTACTTTCCTCTTCACCTATACCTAAAAAGCTTAACCAGCCCGGTCGATGATCCTCTATTTCAATATTATACATTACATTTGCATTTAAGTCTTCGGTTGTGATCTGATGGGTGAAGATGATCCTCCCAACATCAGTAGCACTGCCAGAGAATGTGGAAGGTTCGTCCACGGGCACAAACCGAGGTCTTCTAATATTTGGGGGAGTCCATGCTGGCAACCGTGGATCTATAATAAATGGGTCAAGATTAAGTAAAGCTTTGATAATATCATGTTTAAGTCTTGTTATTCTACCGGGAGAAGGACCTTTTAAATCTTCTTGAAATTGCCTCGCGTAAAAGGATGATATTTCTTCAGCTCCAAGGAACCCTAGAGTTAAATCACCATTCTGACTCAACCAAACAATTTTTGCATTCCTTAAAAAAATAATTCGATCTCCAATTCCTGGACCCTGCCCGGGCTCAGAACCGAGATTATATTCTCTTGTATCTACTGTATCTATGGCCCCTTCTCTGATGGTTGATTGACCATTTGTGTTAGATGTATCAACATTTCCTAAGGCATTTTTAATCCCCTCTAAACCTACTTTGATTGCTTTAGAATACTCATCATCTCCCCCAAGTATATTATAAATATTTGTTGCTTTATCCCTAAGGCTATCTATGGCATTGAAGTCAGCATTCGTTGTGCTGTTCTCTGTACTAAAAGAAACTTTAGTCTTTGTGCCCACTGAAATTGTTTGACTATATCTTACAATGTTCTGATTTTTCCTCCCCTGTGGCGGTGCATATACATACGCCACAGGTAAGGCAGGAATAGTAAAAGCTCCTCCACCGATTATTGGGGGTCGTTCAATGATAAAGTCTCCGTTGAAAGACTGACCTCCTGAATGTAACGTGAAAACTGCATCAGTATCTTTTCCAATATTGATCGTAACAAAATTACTATTAGCCGGAGCAGTTATACTTTGGTTATTTGCAATGACAACGAAATCCCCTTGTCGATTTAAAACAACAAATCTTAGGACAACGGATACTGCATTAATTTGGAGTAAATGATGAGTTACCCTAATAACTTTATGAGGTTGAACATCAGTAACAATAATTTCTGTCTTTGTCTCAATACGATCCCCCCATGTAAATTTCCCTGTTGCTGCATCGAAAGTCCCAACATCTACAAGCACCTGTGGCGTTGGAATGGGAAAGATACCTTCAATACTTTTGAGTATTTCGTATGTTGTTGGCATAATTCAATACCCACCTCTCTCAAGAAATTGTACAGTGAATAGGATTACCGTTTGATAACAAATTATTCAGCACTTGCAAAAAACCACCATGATAAATGTGGATAAAAAAAGATAAATGTATAAAATGGTCATTTCATTGTAATTTTCTCAATGTTTTACGAATCCCAAATTCAATAATTTGCTTTACTTCAGGTGTCGGTTCAATGTTATTTTCTTTTAGCAATTTAACCAAAGCAAAGCTGCACAAGAGGCGTACGATATTCACTCCTGCACAGCTTTTTGCTTAATTCGACTCGATACTCATTGCAAAACGGCTAGGTCATTCGGTAACACTCCAACAGGAAAATTCTGAAAGCAAACCGGGCGCAGAAACCTGCGGATGGACATTGTGCCAACCGACGTGGCGCCAAAATTTGTGGAGGCGGGGTACGGCCCACTATGCACCATGCTGTCGCACACCTCGACGCCCGTCGGATATTCGTTAACAATCAGACGGCCGGCCTTATTGGTCAGGATTGGCACAAGCTTGTTGCAAAACTCGAAATCCGATGGCTCCATATGCAACGTACAAGTCAGTTGCCCATGCAGCTCCGCGGAAAACTGCAACAAATCTTCGTTGTCTTTGACAAGAACGATCAGACCTAATGGACCGAATACTTCTTCCTGAAGCAGCCGATTGTTCCTCCAGACCTCGCTTGTGGTCACAAATAGTCCAGGCGTTGCCATCCTCTGTGTGCTTTCAAGCGTTCCGAAAAGCTGCGTCACTCCCGGGCATTCTGCAACCGCCCTGCTGTTAACGCAGTATGCCTCACTGATACTAGTATTCAACATAGTCTGTGCCGCTATGTTCTTAGCTTCGGATACCGCATTGTCCAAAAATGTCTTCGCGTCTTCATTTTCGCAAATCACGATCACGCCGGGATTGGTACAGAATTGCCCCGCGCCCAGCGTCAGCGAACGAACCCAGTCCTTCCCGATTTGCTCAGCTCTGCTGGCGGCAGCTCCCTGCAAGACGAACATGGGATTGACAGATCCCAGCTCTCCGAAAAAAGGAATGGGTTCTTCCCGCTGCGCGCACAGGTCGAACAACGCGCGCCCGCCCGCCTTGCTTCCGGTGAATCCGACCGCCTTAATACCAGGATGCTGCACCAGCGACGTTCCCACGGCGCGGTTCCCCCCCTGGATCAACGAAAACACCCCTTTGTGTATCCCGCACTTCTTTACAGCGGCGTCAATCGCTTGCGCGACCAGTTCCGATGTTCCGGGATGAGAAGAGTGACCTTTTACGACGACGGGGCAGCCCGCCGCAAGGGCGGCCGCCGTATCGCCGCCGGCGACGGAAAAAGCCAACGGGAAGTTGGAGGCTCCAAACACGGCGACGGGCCCGACGGGCACCTGCATCAACCTCAGGTCGGGACGGGCGGGATTTCTTTCGGGCAGCGCCTCATCTCGTCTGCGGTCCAGATAATCGCCTTGCCGGATATGGGAGGCGAACAGCCGCAGTTGGTTCACGGTTCTCCCTCGTTCGCCAGTCAGCCGCGAATGAGGCAGGGCCGTTTCTTTCATCGCCATTTCGATTAGGGACTCGCCGAGGGCCTCGATTTCCTCCGCAATCGCTTCCAAAAAAATACCTCGCTCGTTTCTGGACAAGCTGGCGTACGCTCCAAATGCAGCCTGTGCAAGGGCGGCGGCCCTGTTTACCAGCTCTACCGTCCCCGATGAGAACACATCCGGCTCTCCCACAGTTGGCTGGTTGACAAAGGTTCCGCTTCCGTCCACCCATTCGCCGCCGATATAGTGCTTACCCGTTATCATCCTTTTTCCCCTCTCTTTCTACACTCCTCTGTTTAATTGCAATTTGGATGTACAGCGCGTCCAGCAAGGAGATAAAGGCGATTCCTGACGTCAAAACTTCCGGTTTGATCGCCCTTGTAGCGGTTAACAGCACATGATCGGCTTGCTGTGTCAGCTTAGTATCCCGCTGACCCGTGATCACGCAGATCGTGCAGCCCCGCTCCTTCGCTTTTCTGCAGGCGTTGATCAGCATGTCGGGCCAGCCGGTTCTGGAAATCGCGATGATCAGCGAGTCCTTTTTCAGCACGCTCGACTGCACTTCCATTTCGTACGAATCAGACAAAAGGGTGGTCACATATCCGAAGCGCATGAGTCTTTGATGCAAATACAGGCCAAACGGCGCACTGGCGCCGATTGCCCAAATGACGATTTGCTCTGCTTTCAGGATGAGGTTCGCGATCTGCTCGAAAACAGCCGGATCAATTACATTCAAGGAATCAATCAGCCACTGGGAATCCGCACGAAGCACCTTCTCCAGCACACGCTCCGCGCTGTCAGTCTCCTGCACTTCCGACACCGGATCGGAAAACGAAGCGAGATCCGCTATGATACTTCGTTTGAAATCGGAAAAACCTTTAAAACCGACACGCCTTGACAGCCGAATGAATGTGGCTTGACAAACGCCCGCCGCCGACGCCAATTCCTGAATCGGCCTTGCTCCAAACGTCTGCAAATTGTTTAGCACAAATGTTGCCGATTTCTTCTCCTGTTTGGGCAACGTATCGATCACCGTTTGCAGACGCGCTATCGCGCCGCTGCTAACCGGCTCATCCGGCAGTGATTCTTTTTCTTTTTTCTTCAAACGCAGCCCCCTCCTTTACCCGAAAAAAGCACTCCATATGATAATGTATTAACGTTAAGTATCCTGTAAATACGCGTCAAGCTTGTCCACCGCGCGAAAATCAGCGCGATACCGAATAAGCTCCTGCCGTCTGGCTGCCACTTCGCCGAGTTCCCCGTCGGTGAGAATTTTGGGTTCGCCGTATGCCTTCGCGATCAAATAGACCTTGCACATCCATTCCAACTGTACGGCCCGTTCATAGGCTGCGGAAAGATCCTTCCCGATCGTGACCAAGCCGTGATTCTGCAATAGGATGGAGTTCGTGCCCGCAATCGCCTCGCGAATGCTGTCCGCCAGTTCCGCCGTGCCAAAGGTGGCGTAGGGCGCCACGGGGATCTTCCCGCCCAACATCATGGTGATGTAATGGATGGGCGGCACATGGTCGCTCAGCGTGGACAATGCCGTGGCATAAGGAGAGTGCGTATGCACAACCGCCTCGGCGGGAGAAGAGTCATATACCTGCAAGTGGAGCTGCAACTCCGAGGAAGGCGCTTTTTTGCTCCTGACGCAGGCCCCTCCGATGTCCACAAGGCAAATATCCTCCGGTTCCAGATCGTTATAGTCCACGCCGCTGGGGGTGATGGCAACCAAGTTTCCGCTACGGCGGCTCACGTTGCCGGATGTACCGACAACCAAGCCTTCCGTAACCATGCGTTTACTGAAGAGAATGACCTCTCGGCAAATGGCATCCAGTTCGTCTCTTATTCCTTTTGGCTGCATGCTTCATTGTCCTCCTTTTTGATCATTAATTCATCTGGCCTTTTCAGAGCTTCCACCGTGGAAATTGCCGTGACCAATTCAGGCGGCGTCACATCAAAAGCGGGGTAGTATCCCTTAACTCCTGCCAGTGCAACGCGCTGTCCCAACACCGTCAGTACTTCATTCGGGTCGCGCTGCTCCACAACGATACACTCCCCCGCGGGATGCGCCGCAGAAGGAAAACCTCCTACATAATAAGGGGTTCCATGCCTTTTGGCAAGTGCTGCAATTTGATACGTACCCACCTTATTGGCCACGAACCCATCCATGGTAATCACATCTGCCGCCGTGATGAAAGCATCGATCTTTCCGGCTGCCATCATCGCTCCGGGCATGCCATCGGTAATCAGGGTAACGGGCACGCCGGTTTGCATGCCAACTGTGGCGGTAAAACGCGCTCCCTGCAAATATGGACGCGTTTCGGTGCATATAAGTTCTGGCGACAACCCTCTCTCTTTGGCCAGCAACAACACAAAGCCCAGCAGCAGTTCCGAGAAGCAATGCGTGAGAATACGCGGACGGTTGGGAAGCACATCCACAATGTGCCCCGCTATCACTCGAAAATCCTGATACCGCTTGTTCATCGCGGCAAGCACGGCATCATCTGTAGCCACTGTCAGCGGAACGCCGTCCTCGCATGCTTCGATCTTATCTACGATAACACCCAGCATCCGCTCGATCTGAGGCGCGGTGGTAGGCCTTGCATTGGCGACAATGTTCGCCGCTTTTCTCAGGCTGGAAATCGCTGCGGCATTCTTGGCTCCGCCGGTCAGGTGCGCCTGCAGCCGTAACGCCTGAAAAGCAGCCAGCTTCACGCCACCACTCTGGGTAACCATGTCCTTAATGGCGTTTTTCACTTCTTCCACGGTTTTGCAGGCCACATAACGCGTTTCCGTGGGAAAGACTCGCCGGTCCAGTATTTTTACAGCTCCGTCCTCGAACCAGGCGACATTTTCATAGCGTAAAAAATCGGCCAGCCCGGTATCCGACCTGGATGAAGCATTGAATTGGTTCATATCCCTTTACCCCCGCTTCAGGTTTTTTATCACGGCTGCGCAGAACTCGTCCGTGCCGCACGTTCCGCCCTGGTCGGGCGTCAATGCCTTACCCTCCCGATACACTGCCTCAATGGCCGCATTCAGCTGCGCGCTTTCATTGGAAAAACCCAGATAATCGATAGCCATGGCAAGTGCCAACAACGTTGCCGTAGGATTGATGATCCCCTTCCCCTCAATATCCGGCGCGGTACCGTGTACAGCCTCGAAGTAGGCATATTCGTCCCCGATGCATGCGCTGGAAGCCAGGCCCAGCCCCCCGACCATCGCGGCCGCGCCGTCGGCAAGCAGATCGCCGAGCATGTTCGGCAGAAGCACGACGTCCAACGAATGCGGGTTCAGCACCATGCGGTGGAACAGCGCGTCCGCAATACATTTTTCCACTTCGATATCCGGATAAGCGCGCAGCACCTCCATCGCCACGTCGCGGAACAAACCGTCGCTTTTTCTGAGCACGTTATCCTTCACGCCAATCGTGACCTTGCCGGGATACCCGTCTTGCTTTCGCTTTCTCGCCAGTTCGGCTGCGAACCGCGCAACGTTTCGCGTATTTTTTTCGCTGATTACCTTCAAGGCGTATATGCCATCCTCCAGCCTGCTCCATTCCGGATGCCCCGCGGCGATTTCCTTCAGCTCCGCCACGTCGCCTTCTCTGGGCGGGTACAGATCCTCCAGATTCTCGCGGATGACGATAAAGTCAATGTTCTCCGGGTGCTTCAAGGGAGAATTGAAGTTCTCACGATACTGTACGGGGCGCACATTGGCATAGGTGCCTCGCGTCCAGCGCAGATAGCCAAGCAGATTCACGCCGTCTGCCATCGCTCCAAACCATGTGGCATGACTGCCGTCCATGCGGCGATACATTTCTTCGTTGGTCATCGTGCGCACATCCAGCATGTCTTTTTCCAGCGGCAGCTGCAGCGCGTCCAGCACCGCCACAGAGGACAGCATGGCTTCCGCCGCAGCTCCTTCCCCTGGAAGAATGCAAAGCTTCGGACGCTCGCCGGAAGAATACTTGTATTGTTTTGCAACTCGCATGTTTATACCAGCCCTTTGTCTTTCATGAGCTTCAGGCGCGCAATCAGCCCTCCGCCGTTGATGAGCTCCAAGAGCTCCTCCGAATAGGGTTCCGTTTGCAGCTGTAGATACGGGGCTTCGCGGGTCACTGTACCGCCTGCGACCTGCAGCTTGACATGGTCGCCGCCCCGGAGCATATCCGCGGCCTCGTTAGAAACCATGACCGGCAGTCCCAGCGCGATACTGTTGCGGAAAAATATTCTGGCAAAGGATTTGGCAACCACGGCTTTTACACCCAGCTTCAGCAGATTTGCAGGCGCCGCCTCCCTGCTGGAGCCGCAACCGAAGTTGCTTCCCGCCACAATGATGTCGCCTGGCTTCACGCCTGACGCAAAGCCCTCATGGTTTATCAGAATATGCCTTTTTGCTTCCTCCCACTCCATGTTCCATGTGTAGGACGGCGACATCAAATCGGTATTGACATTGTTGCCAAACAGCCATACCCTGCTTCGTTCCTCTCCCATCACGCAAAAACCTCCCTCGGATCGGCAATCCTTCCCGTGACAGCGGCGGCTGCCGCAACTGCGGGTGAACCCAGATAGATATTGGCTTCGGGACTGCCCATCCTGCCCTTGAAGTTGCGGTTTCCCGTGGACAGGCAGTTTTCGCCGGGCGCAAGCAGGCCAAGGTGGCCTCCCAGGCATGGACCACAACCGGGCGGCGAAATCACGGCGCCTGCTTCGGCAAAGACCGCCAGCGCCCCCTCGTGCAGTAACTGCTGATAAATTTCGGCGGACGCCGGGGTGATCAAAAGGCGCGTGCCTTTAGCCACCTTCTTGCCCTTAAGCAGCTGTGCCGCCGTCCTCAGATCGTCCAATTTACCGTTGACGCACGATCCGATAAACACCTGATTGATGTGGATTCCGCAGGCTTCTGTGACGTTTACGCCATTGCCCACGTCCCCCGGTAGAGAAACCTGAGGCTCCAGCTTGCTTGCATCCACGGTGATCTCCCGCGCGTATGTTGCGTTTTTATCCGCGCCAAACGGCTCGCATGGGAGCCCTCGCGCCGAATAATACGCCTGTGTTGTTTCATCTACCGCAAACATAGCGAATTTGGCTCCGAACTCTACTCCCATGTTGCTTAGCGTCATTCTCTGCGAGATGGTGAGCGAGCTGGCCAGCTCGCCGCTAAATTCGATGGATTGGTAGCCGGCGAAATCCGTGCCGTATTGGGTCGCAAGATATAGCGCGATGTCCTTGGACGTCACAAAAGGCGACAAACTGCCGCGCAGTATGACATGGATGGAATGGGGCACACGAAACCAAAGGGAACCCGTTGCGAGTATCCACGCTCCTTCGGTAAAGCCGATGCCGCACCCCGCGCTGCCCACTGCGCCGTACATACTTGCATGGGAATCCGTTGCCAAAGACAGACGCCCCGCGCGGCACAACCCATGCTGCACGACAAGCTCATGGCCGATGCCGCAGTTAATGTCGAAGAAGCTGTCAATTCCAAGCTGTTTTACAAGTTCGCGCGACTGCGCTTGCAAGGTCGCCGCCTGTATTGTAGAGGGAGGCGCTTCATGATCGAAGGCTACTGTGACCGAGGCCGGGTCTGCCAGTTTCCGGATGCCTAATTGATCCAGATGCCGGTAGACAAGCGGGAAGCACTCGGTGATCATCAGCCGGTCCACCTTTGCCGTAACAAATTGGCCCGGCCGCACCTCATCCAATCCAGAGGCGGCAGCCAGCACCTTTTCGGCCATGGTCATTGCGCGAGGGATTGCTTTTCCGTCCATGTCATCAGCTCCATCAGTTCAGATACGGGTCTCTGCTCCAAAGTGTCTACACAGCGCAGGATACGTTCTGCCTGTTCCTTGTCCATCCACTCCGAAACACACATGATAAATTTTTCTTGAATCTGCCGGTAGCTCATCGGATTGCTGCGATCCCCGAGCGGGTGATCCACCCGTTCCGAATGTACGCGGCCGTCCTTCAGCGTAATCTCTAGGATAGCCGGCCTTGCCGCAGGATACAGCGCCTCCAATTCGGCATCCGCTTGCACCACAATATTGCGCATCAGCTTTCGAATACTTTCGTTTTCCCAGGACCGGTTCTGGAATTGCGATTGATCCAGTTTGCCCGCCACAAGCCGCGCCGCAATGCAATAGGGCAGACTATGGTCCGCTTCCTCCCTGTTCTGCGGATCGTAAGATGATTTCCGCGCGATCCACGTAGCCCATTCATGGACTAATATCTGGATATGCGCAATCTCCTCGGGCTCGACAGGCTCGCGACTCAGAATGTTTTCCAGCGCTTCCAGCGCGCTGTGAGCCATGAATTCCGCCGGATACGCCTTGATGCTTGTGTTGAAGATCCGAGGGTTCTGTGGAATGAGCTCCGCCTTATTCCGGTCGGAGTTCCCCGTGGCGGCCAACAAATTTTCCACGGCATCCTGAGGTCCGGTGCATCCATTCATCGCCAGCCGTGCGGCAAACGGGACGTTCTTCACGGTAAGAGAAAATGTGAGTGTCTTCATGTCCGTCTGCGGACCCGTGCCCAGCGTGGTCAGGTTGGTCGAGGAGCTGATGGCAATGGTGTTTGCCATGCTCTCAGCCGTCATATCCAGCAGCAGCCCCAGGACCGCCGATGCAACAACGTTCGCAATCGTAGCATAGTGCCAGCCGTTGCGGTTGCTCCGCATGTTCTCTGTGAACCAGCCCTGCAGGTCGTAGGCAAGGACGATTCCGCGCAAAGCTTGCCTTCCGGACAAGCCCCACGCTTCGCAGCAAGACAATATAAATGGAATAAACTCGCTGGGATGGCTTGCGTCCAAGTCATAATAGATGTCCATATAATCCTGGACTCTTGTCAGCGATCCGTTGCAGATGATCGCGTGCTCCAGGGACGCTTTGTCACCGATACCGAATACCGTGGCCTCCTTGACCTTGTCCTTCCCGGCGTTCACCGCCGCAAAGATGTTAGCGATCGACGGCTCTTTCCATCCGGAAACGGAAACCCCCAGCGTATCCAGGACGAGCTGCTTCGCACGGGCCAGCGTTGCGTCATCCAATTCTCGATGCCGGAACGCTTCGGTATAAGCAACAATTTGGTGAATCAGATTATTCATAGGTGCCTCCCGTTTTAGCAACTTCGATGATCGCATCCAGTGCGACGTCAATCGCACGATCCATGCCATTTTTTACAATCTCATTGGCTTGATCGTGTCCTTCCATGGATTTATCGTGAAGCGGGAAGCCGTCAATCACAAAAATTCCCGCCGCCTTCACTCTGCGAATGGAGGCAATTGCCAGTAGCGCGGCCAGTTCCATTTCGATGCCAACGGCGCCCGCTGCGGCCCATACCTCGACCTTCTTGTCCAGCACGCCGGGATAGAAGGCGGAGTGGGTTCTGACAATGCCGTTGCGATATTGGATTCTGCCTTTCGCCTTCGCCATCAGCGACTGAACCAAATCCACATCGCAAACGCAGGGGAAGCCGGCCGGCACAAGGGCATTACTTACGCCGTCCTCCGCAGTGGCGCCCGTGGCGATGATGGCGTCGCCTCTGCTCTGAGTATCGTCATAGGAGCCGCTGGTACCGATCCGGATGATCTGGCCCGCGCCGTAACGAATCAATTCCTCAAAGCAGATCGCCGCGCCCGCAGCGCCGACGCCGTGGGCGGCGACGGTGATCCGGCAGCCATTTTTCTCGCCGGTATAGACGACATATTCGCGCCTTGCCGCGACCTGTTCAAAAGAATCCAGCTTTTGCGCAATTTGAAGAGCACGGGCCGGATCACCGCAGACGATCACGCTGTGCGCTACCTTGCCGCGTTCAAGCTTTAATACGGGAGATGGTGTATCGTTTAGTTTCATTTTTATACTCCTTCTGTTTATATTTCTTCTGTTTATTTCGCCAGCTGCACGCAGGCAGCATAATGGCCGGGCTTTATCTCCGAGAGAATGGGCTCGACAGAGCATGCGTCCGAACGTGCGGCGCATCGGGTAGAAAATGGACAGCCTTTGGGCGTGTCGATGGGGCTGGGAATGTCCCCGATCTCCACCTTCTTTTTGGGCGCTTCGGGATCAATCGTAAGTATCGAATCAAACAGCCGTTTCGTGTAAGGGTGCAGCGGTTCGGAAAAGAGACCGTCACACGCGGATAATTCCATCAGCTGCCCCAGATACATGACCCCGATCCGGTCGCATACATGCTCCATCACTTCCAGGTCATGCGCGATGATGATATAGGTCAAATCGAACTGGGCCTGCAGGTCCTTCAGCAGGTTCAGCACCTGTGCCCGAACCGAGGCATCCAGCGCGGAAACCGGTTCATCCAGAATGATGCATTTCGGCATGACGGATAACGCTCGTGCAATGGCGATTCTCTGCCGCTGTCCGCCGCTGAACTGGTGGGGATACTTCATGGCGGCCTCGGCCGGTAGCCCCGTCAGCCGAAGCAGCTCCTCTACGCGGGAAAGCAGCTCCTTCTTATTCTTGATGCCCTTCACGATCAATGGCTCCGCAATGATCTCCCAAATCCTCATTCGGGGGCTGAGCGATGCGAACGGGTCTTGAAATACAACCTGTACATCGTTATGCAGTTGCCTTATCACGGACTTTTCGCCGCAGTGGATATCCTTTCCGTCGTAGTACACGTGCCCTGAAGTTGGGTGGTACAACCCGAGCATGGTTCTTACAAGCGTGCTTTTTCCACAGCCCGACTCCCCGACAATGCCGAAGGACTCGCCCCGGTAAACGCTCAGCGTCACATTTTTCAGCGCTTTAACGGTTGTGTGTTTTCCGCCCTTGACGTGGAATTCCTTGCACACATCGGTTAGTTCAAAAGCAACCGCTCTTTCTTTGCCGCTCATGGCGTACCTCCGCTTAAAAAACATCGAACAAACGTGGTCTTCCCGTCAATGGTGTCGGGCCTTTCTTTGTGGCAGCGATCCGACGCCCGGTCGCATCGAGGGGAAAAATGACAACCATCGATCTTTTCGCCTGGAATGGGTGGCGCACCGGGAATGGAGTGCAGGCGGTCCAGCTGCATGCCCAGCCGGGGCAGGGAATCCAGCAAACCTTTGGTATACGGGTGTCGAGGCTGCTTCCAGATTCCGCGTACGCTCCCCTGCTCCACGGCCGCACCGGCATACATGACGATCACCTTGTCCGCAATGCGGTTAATCACGCCATAATCATGGCTGATAATCATGACCGTCAGCCCTTTTTCCTCCTTGAGCTCCTCCAAAAGCTGCAGAAAACCTGCCTGTACCGTCACATCCAGAGCGGTAGTGGGTTCGTCCGCGATCAGCAGCCTCGGGTTTCCCGCCATACCAATGGCTCCCACAACGCGCTGCCTCATTCCTCCGCTGAGTTCATGCGGATATTGGCGGCTTCTCCGTTCCGGGTCCGGTATGGATACGCTGCGAAGCAGATTCACGACCTCTTCCCGTTCGTTTTTTACATCGTTGCGGTTTTGGCGAATCGCCTCCCTGATTTGCGAATCCACACGGAACAGCGGGTCCAGCGAGGTTAAGGGGTCTTGCAGGATCAAACCGATCTCGGAGCCACGGAGCCTGCGCAGGTCGCGCTTGGACATCTTGAGCAGATCTTGCCCACGATAAAGGATTCGTCCCTTGGTCACCCGCACATTCGCGGGAAGCAGGCCCATAATCGCCATGGCGGTCATGCTTTTGCCGGAACCCGACTCTCCTACAATTCCCACGATTTCCCCACTGTTGACAGAAAAGGACAGGTCTTCGATCAGGACAGCCTTGCGCTTTCCCAAATCAGCCTCTACCGTGAGATGCTCGATTTCAATCAGCGGTTCGTTGTTCATCTTGACACCATCCTTTTCGGGTCCATTTTGATTCTTAAAGTATTGCCAAGGGTATTCACGCTCAGCACTGTCATGAATATCGCAACACCGGGCATGGTGGTCAGCCACCACGCAGTTGCAATATAGTCGCGTCCTTCGGACATCATCAGCCCCCACTCGGAGCTTGGCGGAGCGGCCCCGAGACCCAGAAAGCTCAGGGATGCGGAAAGGATGATCGCCATGCCAAGCTGCAGGGTCGCCATAACGATGATGGTATTGACCAGATTGGGAAGGATGTGGCGCGCAAGCACCCGGAACGTTCCTGCGCCCGACAGCTTCGCCAGCGTAACAAATTCCTGATTTTTCAGCCGCATCGTTTCCACCCGGACCACCTTCGCATAGTTGGCCCATGACGTAATACCAAGTACAAACACCACCGTACCCGCACCCGGCCCCAGCACAACGCTGAGAGACAAGGCGATGAGCATATAAGGGATAGACAGAACGGCGTCCGTCAGGCGCATGAGCGCGGTGTCGACCGCGCGCCCGAAGTAACCGGCTAATACCCCTACCACGGTGCCGATTGTTCCGGCCACCAGCACGACAAACACACCCACTAGTACAGTGGTACGTGTGCCTGCCAACAACCGGCTGAACACGTCCCTGCCCAGATGATCCGTACCAAGAACATGCTCCATGCTGCCGCCCGCAGCAAAAGCGGGCGGGATCAGCGTCGTGCGCAGACTGCCTTCGGTGGGCGAATATTGGGCAATGGAGTCGCCAAATATACTGGCCAATAAAACCAGGCTTAAAATGATCACCGGAAACCAAATGCCGCTCAAAAAAGTAATGTATTTGCTTCTGAACAAGCCCTTTCTGCCCCCCTTCATTTATTCTTTTACCTCCGCATAGCTAATCCGAGAATCGATCATGGCATAGAGAATGTCCGTTAGCAAACTAATCAGTAAGACAAAGCCGGAACCAAGCAGCACAATGGTTTGCAATAAAGGGAAATCCCGGTTGGCGATCGATTGCACGGCCAGCGAGCCGATGCCGGGCCATGCAAAGATTTTTTCCGTGACCACCGAGCCGCTTAGAAGATAGCCGAATTGAACGCCAATGATCGCAAGGATAGGGGGCAATGCATTTTTTAGCGCATGTTTGCAGATGACCTGAAACTCCGACAGTCCCTTAGTTCGACAGAGCTTGATGGATTCTGCGGAAAGCACTTCGATCATCGACGACCGGGTAATGCGCATGATCGACGAGGTGGAGAACCAGCCTAATGCAACGGTCGGAAGTATGAGGTGTGCTAACGAACCATATCCCGACGTCGGCAGCCACCCCAGGGCCAGGCTGAAGATCTGGATCAGCAGGATTCCAAGCCAAAATGTTGGCATGGACTGTCCCATCATGGAAAGCCCCATAAACATCCTGTCAACCATTCCCAAAGGCTTCAGCGCAGACAGAAGGCCAAATCCGATCCCCACGATTGCGGCAAACAGGACTGCAGCGAGCGCAAGCTGCAGTGTCATTGGGAAAAATTGTGCGAAGATGTTAAGAGTAGATGCTTTCCAATACAATGACGTGCCAAAATCCCCCTTCAGGATACCGCCGATATAGCTGAGAAACTGGATGGGCAACGGCTGATCCAGACCGAGCTGCGACCGCAGCTCGGCGCGTTCGACGTCGGAGGCGTTTGCCCCCAGGATGAATACGGTCGGATCGCCGGAAATGCGTCCCATGGCAAAGACGATGAAGCATACAAGGAACATGGTAATAAGCGCTTGACCGATGCGTTTTATAATAAACCTAGTCATATTGTACCTTCCAAATCTTAATAGATTTTGAATCTTAACAAACTTTCGGTTTTCCTTCCGCTTCGCCATTAAGATACGGTCAGTTCATTTTCAGGTAGAACATGCCATCGGTGAATACGGTTTGCGTGTTATTCTTCGTGTAATCAGCGACGCGGGAACCATAGGCATAAAACGTAGGAATCTGGACAAGGTTAACAAAGCTCACTCTGTCGATCATGGTCTGCACCGCTTTTTCGATCGTTGCCCTCCGGAGTTCAGGGTTCCCCTCCGACAACTGTTTGTTCCACAATTCGGACGTATCCGCATCCGTCATCCAGGAAAGGCCATCGCCTTTGGCCGCCCAGAGGAAGTTGGAGGTGCCGATATCATAAACGTTAGGCGATACTCCCAACATCGCAAGACCATCCACAGATCCTTTGATATACTCGGGGATGTACTGGCCTGCTTCGTGGAGTACAACCTCCGTCTTGATGCCGATGGATTCCAGATTGGTAGCAACGGCCTGCGCGGATTCAGCCAAACCGGGAGTGGAACCAGATTGGTAGGCATGGATACGCAGCGGTTTCTTAAATCCATTCGAATAACCGGCTTCGGCCAGCAGCGCTTTTGCCCTCTCCGGATCATAAGCTGTGGGCTGTACGCCCTTAGGCATACCGAACGCATCCACACTATCAGGGAAAGGCAGCGCGGGTGTCGCCTTACCGCTATAAAGCGCAAGGGAAATCCCTTTCCGGTCGATGGCAAGGTCAATTGCCTTTCTTACGCGCACATCAGAGAAAGGAGAATTGGGATCGAGACGTTCACCGAACACAAACATCCCTTGCGCCCCCGTATTGATGCTGCGCACCTTGATGTCTGGGGCCGACTGCAGCACAGAAACGGACGAGTTTGGAACTGAGGCTGCCACGTCAATCTCGCCCGTTTTGAGAGCAGCGATCATCGTAGAGGCTTCCGGAATGATGCGCAAAGTAAGCTTGTCAACCGAAGGCGTGCCCAGAAAATAATCTTTGAATGCTTCAAACACGACGTTTGTCCCCAGCTTTTGGGACACAAACTTGAAGGGGCCGTTCCCGATGGGAGCTTTAGTAAATGCTTCTTTGCCCGCCTTTTCGATATATGCCTTCGGCATAGCGGGGACAAAATGTATATAGTAGAGAAACAGAGGGAATGGACGGGAAAATACGAACTTTACCGTATACTTGTCAACGGCAGTATAGGATTTCAAGGCACCGTAGAATTCAGCAACGGAAACCTCTTTATTAAGTTCGGGGTTCTTCATGCGTTCCACGCCGAAGATCACATCATCTGAGGTCATTTCGGTTCCATCTTGCCAAAGGACGCCCTGATCGAGAACCAGTGTCCACTCTGTGGAATCCGCGCTGCTCTCCCAGGATTTTGCGGTCCCCAGCGCAGGATCGTATTTGCCATTGGCATCCCTTACCGCGTAGTCCGTGTACAGCAGTCTGCTAATATTCTCGTTGGTAAAGCCCGAAGGAATGGAATAATCCAACCGCTCCGCACCAAGGTTTGCAATGCCGACTACAATGGACTTTTCGGCTTCTTTTTTCGTACTTCCCCCGACGGATGGGACTGTTTTTGGTGTAGAGCAAGCGAACAAGCCCATCGTCATCGTAAGAGCCGCCAGCAGACAGAAGATTTTTTTTCCGTTCGACTTTTGTTTCATTTTCTTCCCCCCTAATCAATCTTCGTTTTTTCCTCGGTGTAAAAATTTCAATTTTTGTTACCGCTTTCATTATTGAAGTAAGGCTGTCAAGGCCCGGCCTTGCCGAATACAGTCTTGCCCTTGACTGACTTGCGATAACGATGTATCACCAACTGAAAGCGCATTCATGATTTGCTGTCATTCGACCTGTTCTGCTTCATCCTGATGGAAATGATGCCGTCCCCCCTCTCAACAATCTTGTTCGGCGTGGGCACTCTCGTTCAAGTTCAGCATTGCCGCCTTACCTTTCCGGTCCCCAAGTCCCTTGATAAACTCGGGATCGTGTATACTGATCCAGCGGCTGATCCTGTTTTGTTAGCTGAAAGCGCCTTCATGATTCGCTGTCGGTTCGACACTAGATTAGAGAATTACATTGAAATGGAGATTTGAAACTTTATTTATTTTTCTTGTTTCAAGAATAACAATTGTTTCATTCGGTTGTCAACCCACAAAATTTTGCAAAAGTAAAAATGAAGATGTAATCGACCCTTTCTTAAATAAACTGCGACTAACAACACGGAACCAAAAGGCTTCATCACGCCCTCATGGGGCGAGGTTCGGTTTATTTTATTTTCTCCATCGTTGTACCTTTCAAACTTTAATGATCAGGAATAATCTAATATCGTCCTTATCAATTAAGAGAGGGGGATTGACGACCGTGACGTTTCGCCAACAAGCCAAATTATTGCAGGGACAGAAAGTACAGGTTATAACTACCGGTAGCACTTTTACTGGAACTCTCTCATCGGTTGGTACAGACTTTCTAATTCTAAGTGCCATTATTAGAGGGCGCAGGAGACGGCTCATCATACGATTGGCAGAGATAATTCTGCTCTCGAGGTTATTCGGCTAAAAACTGAAAATTAGAGGAAGCAGAAGCCAGGGAATTTCACCTGGCTTCATTGCTTTCTACTGAAGGCTTGAAATTGAAAGCTAGAATAATATGACACGGCGCCGGCATTGCTTGGGACGGTAACTGGGGAGAGAACATAATGGTAATGACTGTATGCTTGAAGTTTTTTTGCTCCCTCAATAAGGAGAGAAGCTCCCGCAGCAGGTAGAGAAAAACACTAAATTCATTGATAATTATTTTCATTGATAATAGTTATCAATGGAATTCCGGTTAATGCATATCCGACAACCGGGGGAGACACATATGGATAGGGGAGTGATTTTTTGAAAGAACACCGGATTCTGAATCGCCTATATCTGCATTAGATTCTTTTATTCATTTGCAGTAGACCGATCCGCGCCGCTGGTATACGCTGGGAGTCATTCTTCTCCCAATATTGCTTTAGGCGCGTTGGTTACGGGGAGTATATATACCGGGAGGAAGAATAAATGTTTATGAAGAAGCAAGTATCTGTTTTCTTGACAATCATTCTTTGCTTAACAATCGTTCTTTGCTTGACCGTACTGGCTGCCTGCTCTCAAAAAATAGCGGAGCCTGCAGCTTCGAATCAGAATCGTCCCGAAGCGGCTCAGAGCAATTCACATGAGACAAGTCATTACCCTTTGAACCTGTCGATTTATAACAACGAAGGGAAGGAAATACAGCAGACGATTGAAAAAGAGCCGCAGCGGGTTGTTGTTATCGGACAAGGGCTGGCGGAGCTGATGATTCACTTCGGAGAAGAGAAACGGATTGCGGGGCTGGCTTACCTGGACAAGTCTTACTCGAACTATGAAAAACAAATCAAACAACTTCCGCTGCTTACCGATATGTGGCCTTCGAAGGAATCGATTTTGGCGTTGCAGCCGGATTTGATCGTCTCCATGTCTTCCGCATTTACGAACGAACGATTGGGCGATATTTCGTTTTGGAATAAGAGAGGAATCGCCGTCGTTACAGGGATCAATTATACCGTGGGCCGCACCATCGACAGCTTCTTCGAAGATATCGAGAAGTTAGGGACAGCGTTGAATATCGAAGAAAAAACGAATGTCTTCGTAAAAGACCAGAAATCGCGAATCGAATCCATCCGGAAAAAGGCTGCACAGGCCACAGATAAACCTAGAGTTCTGTTGTTTGCCGGCGGTCAAAACGATACCTATTATTACTATGGTCCCACGCTTTGCGTGATCGACGAAATGATAGAAGGCGCAGGCGGCGAGTATATCAAAGTATCCAAGGATACCTATGTAGAGATGTCCACAGAGTCCATTCTCTCTGTAAATCCCGATAAGATCGTTATAACAGAGTTTCAAAAATCCGACAGCGAAGCGGCAAAGAATAAATTGCTTCTCAATCCGAGCTTGCGGAATGTTTCGGCCATCAAGAATAAACAAGTCATGATCGCAGATTATACGAATGCCATTCGCGGCAGTCTTGACCTTGCCGATTTGTACGAGGATGTTGCCAAGTTTATTCATCCCGATCTGTTTAAAGGAGAATAGGTATGTCAACAGCACAAATGAGAGAGCTCAAAAAAAATTCGCTATGTACTGAAAGCATGATAAAAAAGCGGTCCATATTTTCGGCAATTGTATTTATACTGCTTGTTGCTGTTGGTCTATCCGTTGTCGTTTCCGTATCCATCGGACAAGTATCCATTCCATTTGGACAATCATTTTGGATTTTGGTGCAGCAAATAACCGGGATGCAAACCGACCGTATCACTTCGGACTCAAGCGGATTGTTTCTGGATGTGATTTGGCAAATCCGCTTCCCGAGAGTGCTGCTGGCGATGGTAACCGGCGCGGGGTTGGCGCTTTGCGGAACCGTCATGCAGGCATCCGTACAAAATCCTTTGGCTGATCCTTTTATCCTCGGGATTTCTTCCGGCGCTTCGTTAGGCGCAACGTTTTCGATTATGCTCGGCTTTGGCATAGGGGGCATTCTCGGGGAGTTTGGAGTTGCCTCATGGGCTTTTCTCGGCGCGTTGGCCGCAGCAGCGCTTGTTTTGGGCCTTGCCAGTATCGGGGGTAAAACATCCTCTGTGAAGCTGATTTTAGCCGGAACGGTCATTAACGCGCTTTGCGGCGCTTTTTCCAACTTCATTATTTACTTTGCGAAAAACTCGGACGGCATTCGTTCGGTATCCTTTTGGACGATGGGGAGTTTGGCCTCTGCCGGGTGGGACACGCTTCCCCTCATTTCGGCGGTGGTCCTTGCAGCGGCGCTATTTTTCCTGCTTCAATTCAGAGTGATGAATACCATGCTGATGGGAGAGGAAGCAGCGGTCACCTTGGGGATTCATCTAAATGGATACAGACGGGTGTATATGATGATCTCATCGGTCGTCACTGGCGTTCTTGTCTCCACTTGCGGAATCATCGGGTTTGTGGGACTCATTGTTCCCCATATGGTGCGTAGTATTGTCGGCTCCAACCATAAGCGGCTTGTTCCTGTCGCTATTCTTTTCGGTTCCCTATTCATGATATGGACAGATGTGTTTGCCCGGACCGTAATTCCCAATGGAGAATTACCGATTGGAATTGTCACATCCCTTCTGGGGACGCCGGTATTTATGTATATGTTAGTCAAAAAAAGCTACGGATTTGGGGGAAAGTAATTTGAATCTGACAGCAGATCACATAACGGTCACTCTATCGGGAGCGGATATTGTAAAAGACATCAGTATTAAAGTGGAGAATGGACAGTTTGTCGGAATCATTGGACCCAATGGATGCGGGAAGTCTACTTTGTTGAAAAGCATTTATAAAGTCATTAAACCGCAAAAGGGCCTTGTCTTTTTAGGGGAAAAGGATGTTCTGAAATCGCCGGCGCGCGCGATCTCGAAGGATATGGGCGTTGTCGGTCAATTCAATGAAATGAGCTTTGATTTTACGGTTCACGAGATGGTGATGATGGGGAGGACGCCGCATAAGCATCTGATGGAATCGGATAATCAGCGGGATTATCAAATTGTAGCCGATGCATTGGAAAAGGTTGGCTTGGCTGAGTATGCGGACAGAAGTTATTTGACGCTATCCGGCGGTGAAAAGCAACGCGTGATTCTGGCTAGAGCGATGGCGCAGCAGCCCCAATTTTTAATTCTCGACGAGCCGACAAATCATTTGGATATAAAATACCAACTGCAAATGTTATCTGTCGTCAAATCGTTAAATATCGGCGTTCTTGCGGCTCTGCATGATCTTTCCATGGCTTTGGTGTATTGCGATATTCTCTACGTGGTCAAGCATGGACAAATGATTGCCTCAGGCAATCCAAAGGAGATTCTAACCCGAGAGCTGATAAGGCAGGTTTATGAAGTCGATTGCGAGGTTTACCCCAATCCGATTAACGGGGGTCTGGCAATCGCATATCTGACGTAAATGGAATAGGCACATCTATTAGCTTATGTTTGGTCGCGGCTTGACATGGAGGAGGTCAATATCCCACGGAGGCTCCATGTCATGCCTCTTCATGCAGCTCTATCGCTCGTTCCCGAATGAGATGTCTTCCCTTTGAACTTCTTGCTAGAGCAAGCCGTGCCTGTTTTGCTCCAAATCCAGTTGGCTGATACGTTTTACATAATCGCTTGGGTTGCAGCCGTAATGCTTGCGAAAATTCGTCGTGAAATTGCTGGCGTTGTTATAGCCGACCGAAAAAGCGGTTTCCCCAACGTTCAAACGCGCTACCTCCATATACCAAAGAGCTTTTTCCATTCTTTGTTGACGCACGAGTTCAAAGATCGTCATGCCAAACAATTCCCGGAATCCTTTTTTCAGCTTGAATTCATTCATTCCCACCCGTTTGGACAACTCACGAATAGACAGCGGTTGTTCGAAATACTGTTGCACTAGCTCATGGGCATGCCGCAGCTTGGAAATATCATCACGGCGAAGCATCATGCTTCCGCCAACGGCGCCGTATCCGTCCGACTCTCCAAAAAGCGCTATAAATTCAAGCACCTTGCTTTCCATATATAGCCGTTTCATTGTTCCGAGATGCGCGCAATGGATCATTTCGGAGACACATCTTTGGATGGCCGGCGTGATCGGGTATTGATCGATATTTCCACGGTGATGCTTAAGCCAATTTTCCATTTTTTGCTTCTCCGTTAAATCCTCGGCGTAACGCAGCAGCTCGTCAGGTGCGAACCTTATTTCAAGAAGTTGATTTCGGATGCCCGCCTTTTTTTCTTCACAGACTCGAACATCCTCAAGAAAGAGAACATTGCCTGTTTGCGCAATCGTATGGCTTTTTTTACCGCTCCACTCGCAATGGATTTCGCCGCTTACGCAATAGCTCAATTCGAATAGCTGGCAGGATTCCTGGATCTGGAGTTTCATATCTTGCTCGAAGGTAATATCCGTCGTCATGATCTCCATACCCGGACGAATCTGTATTCTTGTCACGCTTCCCCTGCCTATATGCGAAGGAATGGCAAGCCGTTGTTCACGATCTTTTTGCTGAACTTGTCCCTCTACCATTCTCGTAAATTGATCGAATAAATCATGAATCTTTGTAACGTTTAAAGCCATTGCACCCATCACCTCCTTGACTTGTACATGATTACAGTGTACTTTATCCCATGGTTTACTTTCAATAAACCGAGCGTCTGAACCAATTGTACGGCATCGACGTTCCGCTAGTTCAAGAGTAGCACTTTATACATCTACACGATTCCTAAGCAACTTACTAACCCATGCTTCTGAAAATCCTAAGATTTTGGCTAGTTCCTTTTGTGATGCCCCCTCAGTGCCCTGCATAGGGACGAAAGGAAAAAGAGGCATTTTTCTTAGTGCGTATATCAGTTGCCCTTCCGGGTTTTGTGACATTAAATAAAATGGTTACTACGGGCCGAACTATGCGGAGAGGGGAAATGCTTCGTTTATGAATAACGAACAGTTTATTAAAGGAATTTCATTTCGGTACGTATTACCTGAAACGCCCGTGCCGAATGAAAGAATGTACGGGACTGACGCCGCGTTCGAATTTTCCAACACCGTGCTTCCTGCGGATGAGGAAAAAATGAGAAACGCTATGAACATTATCTGGCAAATGCCAAAAATGTCTTCTTTCGCGATCGGATCGATCATTAATCGGGTAGTTTCCCAACTTCCGTCCAATCAAAGTTTTGTAAACGTAGGGGTTTGGAATGGATTTTCCTACTTGGCAGGCTTGGTTCACAACCCTGGCAAATCATGCATAGGCATCGATAACTTCTCGCAATTCGGCGGTCCACGAGCGGAGTTCATGTACCGTTTCAACCTGCATAAAGGTCCCGGACATCAGTTCTACGACATCGACTATATAGAGTATTTCAAGAACATTCATCGCAGCCCGATCGGACTCTATTTCTTCGACGGACCGCACGATTATGCGAATCAGCTGCAGGGATTGCAATACGCGTCGCCGTACTTCGCGAATGGGTGTATCATCTTGGTCGACGATACGAACTGGCCAGAACCTCGCCAGGCGACGCTCGATTTTATGACGATGTATCCGGGGCAATACCGCACTCTCCTCGACGTTACGACGGTAAGCAACGGTCATCCTACGTACTGGAACGGGCTCATGGTTATACAAAAAGATCTGTAACCGACACGGAGCTTCATCACATGGAAACGGGGGATTGGAATGAATAAAGCGATTCCTATCGGCATGTATATGACGCTTCGGGATTGGATCGCGGCATCCGCTTCAACATCGCCCGCACGCAATTCATTGCATAAATTCGTCCATCCGGCACAGGCGGTTCACCTGACGGAACCGGGTACCGTCGATCCCCAGCACCATCCCGTGTTTAGGCAGCGGTACGTAACCGTCCCGGAAGGGTATGTAGCAGTGTTGCCGGAAGGACGGTTCTATGGAGGCGAAGAACATTCGGGAGCCGTCATTACTCCAGACAATAAACTGGTATGGGACGTTTCGATGAATGTTGACGTGCCGGGCTCGGTTCATCCTGTTTTTAAACAGAGTTCGCTGCCTGCGGCGACCCACACGCCGAAAACGGTAGCTGTACTTACGTTTATATGGAGCCGCAATTATTTCCATTGGATGGTCGACGCTTTGGGTCGAATCGATTTGATCCGAAAAACCGGCCTGCCTATAGACAAATATATTATTTCCAGCGACGGTCCCGCGCGATTTCAGGAAGAGACGCTCGCGCTACTCGGCATCCCGAAACAAAAAATAATCCGTTCCTACAAGGGGCTTCACGTGAAAGCCGCGCGGCTGGTCGTTCCTTCGCTTCAGCCGTACTACTTGCAGCCGTTTGTGTCCAATCAAGTGCCCATGTGGGCGACCAATTTCGTACGCAGCGAATTGTTCAAAGTCGTCAGACCGAGCCCTATGAGTGGTTATGAGCGCATTTATATTAGCAGAAGGGACGCGAAGCATCGAAGAGTGCTGAACGAAAGCGAAGTGCTCCACGTCACAGCAGCGCACGGTTTCCGGGATGTGACGCTGGATGGGATGTCGGTAGCCGACCAGGTGCGTCTTTTTTATTCGGCTAAAATCGTCGTTGCCCCACATGGCGCTAGTCTCACAAATATTATGTTTTGCCGAACCGGGACGCAGGTTGTTGATATATATCCTCCCGAGTATATGTATCCTTGTTTTTGGCACATAAGCAGCTATTACGATCTTCGCTATTCGTATTTAATCGGTCATGGCAGACGGCTCACCGAAAACGAAAACATCGGCTTGGTCGGGCATGTATCCTCCGACCTTACGGTTGATATCGGGGCGTTGTCCGCCATGTTAAGACTCCTTGTCACCTGATACTTACGAGAACTTGGGATAGAGAACCGATTTATTCCCCTTTAAGTTAGACCATAGCGTTTTCCTCGAACACATGGTCAGCTTAATGGGGAAAAATTATCTTTCAACACCTGTGAAGAGTTCTTTGGCATACGCATTTTTTTAAAACAACTTTCATACATGCCGCTTCGGAATATCTGCTTAATTCCGAACCTCTATACATATGGAAAATTTCTGTTAGTTCAAGAGTTAGCACTTTATGAATCTCTATAAGTTGAACTAATGAATTCATTAGAATTAGAACCTGGCACAAAGCCGATCTATGATCGACCACCGGGATTTCATGATTTCGTCCATAAACTGCTGAACATTGTTACGGATTCGGCCACCGTGTGATAGAACACATTGTTAATTACATCGGACTTCAGCCCACAGAGAAGGTAAACTCGACATCTCAAACCGTTTCTGTACTCGTACAACCGCATCATGAAAGCCGGAAGTCATTGGAAAGGTGGGGTGTTGGATGCGGTGACCCCACTTATCCCGACCTGCTTCTTCAGAAACATTGTTTCCGCAATGTTGGCGAGGAACAGACGTGCCTGACCTAAGTCGACTGGTACAGCATACTGAATCTTTCCTTTCCTATGTTGATCGCTCACCTGCATCAATTGTCACTGCAACGCCAGTCATGGAAGAGGCCAACGGGGAAACAAGAAAGGCCACCAGGGTCGCCACATCTTCGGGCATTACGGTTCGTCTCAAGGGTAGCCGCTGCAAGATCCCGATGCTCTCTTCTCGGGTTAACGCGTAACCACGGGCTCGCTCAAGCAAACGGGTACCACGAACCGACCCCGGACATACAGCTAGAGAACGGATACCAAACGGGCCATACTGCTGGGCGAGACTCTTGGTCAGGCCCACAAGGCCCGCTTTCATCGCCGCATATGCGGGATCTGTTCCAGATCCGCGAAAGGCGGCAATGGATGCGATGTTTACAATAACTCCTTGACCCCGATCCCGCATTCGTGGCACCAGAGCCTGAGCAATCAGCATGGGCGCCCTGAGATTGACAGCCCAGCTGGCATTAAGATGTTCGATCGGAGTCTCATGCAGTCGGCGTGGTTCTCCAAGGACGCCAGCGTTGTTCACGAGTATATCCACATCGGTTAGGGTAGACAGGGCCGCAGTCAACTCGTCTGGGTTCGCCAAGTCCACCTTGATCGTTTGGATGCCTAAGTCGGCGGGTGTCTCTTTATCAAAGATGATGCACCTAGCACCGGCCTTCGCCAGCACCTGGGTAGTGGCCCAGCCAATGCCTGAGGCCCCCCCGGTGATTAGCACGGTCTGGCCATTAAGATCAATGTCGATCATTTTCGCACCCCTAATCATTAAAGTGCTTGGGAAAGGGAAGTTTAAAATGCTGACATGCCCGGTCTCCACTGGCCAACCACGTACCCCAACTGGCCGGCAAAGGCGAGTCGGGCAAGACGAGCGTCCCTGTACGGAGCAGTTCTCGCAGCCCGCTTTGCATAAACAGTCGGGCAAAAGCGTGCAAGTAAATGGCACGACGGGCTTCGTCTCCATTTGGGATCACTGGCGCAAAGTCAGACCGGAGCAGCGTTCGGGCCAGAATGCCACGTGCTGTCTTGGTTATGGCATCGTCCAGACCGTCCAGAGAGTGCGGGTCAATGCAAGGAATTACCACCTCATCTCCGGTGAACTGGCGTTGCACCAGGCCAAAGTAACGGGCTCGCATAAGGTCAGCCACAGGGGGACGTAATGACCCGCCGGATTGAAGCGTCCAGAGCGCCCGAATATCCTGAGCGCGGAGGTTCAACGGCAGCGGCGGAACCTTGCGGACATTGTCCATCCATAGTTCCCCGAAATACGTCTGCGTTTCCGAATCCGCTTGGATTCTAACGCCAAAACGGATTAATTCCGGATCAGGCGCTTCAAAGAACCAGATCCAGAAGCGTGAGGGCTCACATTCCTGCCAACCGACCTCTCGGAGAATTCTAGCCAACCCAAGGTCCAGCAACCAGCCAGCCAAGACTGTCCACCGTTGGCCAATTGCGGTGTCGGGGCAGTAGCGCGCCAGCCACTGCTCGATTCTCGGCAGGTTCTGCGCCAATGCCTCGCGATAACCTGGCAGAATTGCCTGCACTTGAGCATGCCATTGTTGGTATAGCGATGTCGAGACAAAGGCGGCGTTAGGTCCGAGTAGATCACTGCTTTCGCCTTCTAACTGGAGGATACCAAAGCGGTTAAGCGGTGACAAAACAGAGGGAGGCAGAGCCCTTAGATCCTCCTTCTTCGCCAACATCTGAACCAGTTGCGGAAGGCCCTCCTGGACAGCGGCAGGGATTGTACCGTACATTACTGCTTCCATAGTTGCTCCAGATACGTATGTGCCTGATTTGGAGTCGCAAAAATTCGGAACATAGCGTTGCTGAAAACTACGGGAAATAAACGATCCACCGGTGAAGCAAGCTGCAGACGCTCAACGAACTTCAGTTCGCCTTCCAGCGGTTCGGCCTGCATCGTAACGGGATCAACGATCGCAATTCCCTGGTTCGGTGATACTAGGATTGCCCACGCATGTACTGTTACCGCTTGAGTGTTGTCCTTGTCCGAAGTAACAATTAGGCTTCGTGACATGGACCCACCTCCGCTCACCAGGACACAACTATGGTGCCAGCCTAGCGTCAGAGCCGCCGAGCATAGCATCGCGGATAGCGCTAGACAGTTCCCTTTACCGGTTTGATCAACCTCTTCAAAGGTGGATACAGTTCGTGTCCCTACCCAACGATAACACCTAAATCGACGTATCAGAGAGTCGAGTGTCGGCTGGAGAGTGGCCAGGGCTTCGATATGTTTCCGAATCAAAGGGTGATCCGGCCAGATCAGCTTCGTCCACGGCGGAATCACTAGTTGCGCCATTAGTCAACCGCCTCCCTCAACCTTACAGTCTCAGCCGAACGGGTCACAAGCTGATTGCGATTGGAAATCCGGTAAACGTGGGGGAACAGCCCCTCCTTCTCCAGTGTGTTACACAGCGGGTGGGGCCCAAGGAACGACCCGGTCTCGCTGTAGGCAAACGCACGGCAGCTCCCCTTACAACTCTCCTTGAACACACAGTCCGCGCAGATACCGGTGAGTTCCGCCCGTTCGTAAGAACCCCGTAAGGGTTCGATCTTCTCACGGACCACATCCTTTAAGGAGTCCTCTCGCAAGTGACCCAGCGTAAGTGATCCGTCCCGACCAGTTAGAGCACACACCGATAGGGTCCCATCCGGGAGGATACCAAGCAGGGGGAAACTACAGGTGGTGAGGAACCGGACCCGAGGATGCTTCATGAGGCTCCGTATGTAACCGACAGGAATGGCTGCCGGTGGTACCTTCACCAGGACCATTCCTTCAAACGCGTCCAGGTTTGAGTCAATAAGCCGATACGCTTCAACATAGTCGTTGAAGCTAAGAGAGAGTTCACCGGACTTCTCCGCACCCCGACCAACAGGGTTAACAATTGCAAAGGAAATCAGATTGTCCTTGCTCTTCATCCCTAACTGCTTACCCACCTGGAATAGCTCGGGAATTGTATGGATATTCACCTTATTAATCACAATCTGTACCCCAAAGGGGACTCCCCGCTCCCGCAGATTGCGGATGCCCCCAAGGGTGCGGTTAAACGTACCTGGACCGCGGATCTGTTCGTGGGCCTCCCTTGTGCCACCGTCTAGGCTGACGCTGATCCAACAGTAGACACCGCGTTCCTTCGCGGAAGCGAAGAGCTCCGCAATCGACGGTGAAAGGAGCACCGCGTTAGTTTCTACGCTGAAATTGATACCATAATCAATCAGCTTCTGGATGATTGTTGTAAATCCAGGCTTCAGCAGCGGTTCCCCGCCCGAAAGGACCACCATGCTCGGATTGATCTCTTTTAGGCGTTCAATCGTTTGAAGCATCTCGTCGATACTTAGGTCAGCACTGGTATCGGCTTGGGGCGAGGACTCCACCCAGCAGTGCTTGCACGCCAAATTACACCTCAGGCTCACATACCAGTAAACGAGGGGGCGAAACTGCCCGCTGCCGTCCACGACATGTTCAATTATTAGATTTTCCATGACGGGTAAGCCCCTTCCATTACAACCATAATTTAATAATTATCGTTAACACTCGATCAGTTGAGCGCCAGTGCAGGCTTTCAGAAACTCCTCAATCTCCTCCTGAACTTGGTCTCGCTGGGCGCCGTAGAACTCAGCACAAATCCGATTCACCATGTCGTTGAACGGCGTAGCACCATCGGAAAGCTCAAGGATTCGCCGACCAACGTCGTTGAGGACAAAAACACGTCCGGTAACAGGATTATTTACACTGAAAACCCCACCAGAATCCACATTGATAACCGCATATCGCGACCGCTTCGCAAGGGTCGCTTCAGAGATGTTCATTGTCGCTTAACCTCCATTTTCTCGGCTTGTTCGAAAAAGTCACGGAACTGTCGCATAAGAATCTTATTTTCGAAGACGACGGTTGGAAAGTACGCCTCCATCATACCACCGGAAATCTCGACCTGATGAGGCAGGTTAGGAGGAATACGGTAGTGGTAACCAGGCTCCAGGTGAATCATTTCCACGACACCACTCGGGCGTAAATAGGCTACACGGATAGTACCACTCAACGGAATCAGATAATCCTCCGTCCCGTGGGCATGTGCGCCCCCATTGGAAGGAATCGTGAAACGAAAACCAGGTTCCACGCGGTAGAGCTTACGCCCCCACCCTTCCCCCAGGAACCGCGGCATAATTTCAACTTGAACGCCGATTTTAGATTGATAGTTGGGCTTCATCTTCTCGATCATGCATACTCCTTTAGAAGCTGAGGGCAAGTCAGCCATTTATCCATGTGCCAACTCACCCTCAGCCTCATGGTTCCGTTGTTACTTGGTTGGTTCTGTTGGTACTTCTGTTGTTTCTGCTTCTTCTAGAATGTCAGGGCAGGAACCACCACCAGTGGCACAAGTGCCAGCGACCGACACGAACTCGGCCACATCCAGAAGGATGGGCGGCTCGTACTTTAGAACCAGTTTTGGGGTCTGATAGGCTATCATCCCGGTTCACCTCCTATCTGATCGTAATCTATACGTGGGGGAGCGAAGAGTACCTTGGCACCCTGAAATGATCCCAATCTTTATTATGTACAATCTACACTCCCCACTTATTATGTACGTTTGGTATTCCCATTATTCATATTAAAAATTATAATTTTCCAATAACTCTGGATATGGTGATGCAACTCAAACTTTTTCCATTCGCATGGATGATCAAATTTATGTACGGGTAAGTCCGGTTGATGGGACCCCATTAATGACTTCATCTGAGCGTAAAAAATGAATGGTTTAAGTTTAATTGCCTACTGATAACACTACATTTACATTCATCATGTGGGTGTATTATTTAAGTCAATGAACTTCGATTAGTTCCAACAATCAATTCGAACACCTCTTTTGTATAGGCCTTTTTCGGAATTCGACTAGAGTAGGAATTGGACGAACGGTTGTAAGACAACGATGGAAGCTATGCGTTTTTTCTCTTCCCGTTCCAGATCCAGTTACCGGTTATTTCCTCAGAAATCATGACTTCTGGTATTATTAACTTATCGTATTTAACAAGGGGGAGGCCAGATGGAGGAAGATAACAGCGGCAAGGTCGGCGTTGTTATCGCTTCGGTATTGATTGGAGGCATTGTTTTGATCGCAGGATTTTTTCTACTCGGTTACATTGGGATCCTAAGTATGGAAAAGGAACAACGCGGTAGGCTGGGATGTTCGTTATGTTTTCTTTAAAAGAACAGATGGAAATTTAGAAGAAGTCGGCGTTCTGGATACAAAAGAGGACAAAGTGAATCCATGAAGTCAAGCGTGGAGAATGTGCGAAAGCTTCATACCGATTTTAACATTCCTGAACGAATCACCATGCACAAGGTTGAACAATTATGGCCCGATACCAGTCTTATGCGGTAAATTGCCGGGATCAGGCTCGTTCCAACCGGAGTCAGAGAAGAAGGGGACGATGACATTGAGTCTTAAATATCCTTTGAGCTTCGGAATTTTTTGAGCGTCATGCATTTCATGTCAAGCTTGGCAATTCCGGGTTTTTGGAAAGTCGTTTTAGCCGCTTGTTTAGTTATGACGCTGGAATATCCTCTCGATAAAACGGGTATTACCAACCGAGTAATCCCGGTTCCTATGGGGATAGTGGTAATAGAAAATAAAGTATTATTATGGAAATGGCTGAAGTCCGATGTAATTAACAATGTGTTCTATCACACGGTGGCCGAAATCCGTAACAATGTTCAGCAGTTTATGGACGAAATCATGAAATCTCGGTGGTCGATCATAGATCGGCTTTGTGTTAGGTTCTAATTCTAATGAATTCATTAGTTCAACTTATATATATAAGCATTACTTATTTTTCTGTTGACTCAGGACTCAAAAAATAAAATGGACTTTGACGTAACCTCCTAAGATATCTAAGATATTCAACTTACAAATAGAAAGGATTTTATTATGAGATGGATCAAAGAAATTGAACAATCAGAACCGATAAAGGGGATTATAGTATTACGAGAAGATTCAACCAAGAGCCCTTTGTTAGATTGTATCTTTTAAATTCCCTATTTCCCTATAATCCAGCTTATTATTATTTCTTTTATCTTTTCCAAGTTTTGATTATTTAATGTACAAACTATTACCAACTCATTCTGTTTATGTTTGTTGTCCATAGAACTATTATTCCAATAAGAAAGGACATTCTCATTCATAGGGCTTTCTTGAATAATCTTTATGACTTTCTTGAGTCTTGCGAAACTCCGATGCATTTTGCCTAAAGGGCAGACCTGTAGCGTGATCGGTGAATTAGCAGTTAGGCCGGGAGCTTGAGATGACGCAAAATGTCGATAAGGGGCTTCTTCTCCAAGGCTTGTTGGTAAACATAAACAACGATTTGCCCGAAGCACTCTTCTCTGATGCGGCGTACGACATCGCCAAGCGTCAAATCTGCACCATCACTCATCCAATCCTGCCGCTGAAACTCAAGGAAGTTCTGCGTTAAGAATTGAATGGCCCAAAATCGCTGAATCCCCGTAAACGAAAGCAATTGGTATTGGTCAAAGCCTAGCAGCTCCTTGAAATAGCGATACCCCGTCTCGATGTTCCAGCGTACGTGATAATATCGTTGAATCGTAACGAGATCCAGCGACGAATCCGTGCACAGGAGACAAACCTGTGGTTTGCTCGATGCGGTGTAATCGTCTTTCCAGGATAGCAGCAGCCTGACGTTTTCGATTTCGCTGACCGGTCCCTCGTAGGTGTAGACCCAGTACACGCCCTGACCTTCCACCGTAACAGAGCGGAGATCGGATTTGCGAATGTACTGCTCGGCGAAATCGTTAATCTTGATCGGCATGCCTGATGGACAGATGAGTCGGTTTGTCTTGATGGCAGCAATGACATGGAAACCCTTGCGGTTGCAAGCATTCACAACCTTTTCGCTGGTATACCAACTGTCCATCAGGACGTAAACGCGCTCGTCGTCGTTTGCCGGAAAGGCTTCGATCATTTCGACGGCCAAATCGTTCTTGCTCTTGAAGGGAATCCGCCTTGCTTCGCAATATTCGCTGGTAGTAAGGCCGGAAATCAAAAGCATATGACTGCCCGTCACTGACTACATGTGTAGTAACAAGATTGTGACACCAAACAGACTTGCCTTCTTCATGCGAATATTGGAAGCTAAGTGCCTCCATCTTCTTGGTCGTTCGGTCTTTCTTGCAACAGGTGTCGTCGACAATTAGAAAAACGATTCTTCTGGTATTTTTGAGTTGTGATTTCCGAATTCGGTTCATGATCGCCTGAATCCGTCTGCGCTGCATACGATTCATACACCATGGTGCATGATTCAAGAAATTCGTAACACTGCTCAGATGACGGTGGTCTTTGGCAGCGTGTTGAATCTGTGTGATATTTTTACGTCCAGCACAGAGAATGATGCCATGGACCAGAGTAAACAAATGCCTGAGCTGCGGTTTCGAAAATTCCAACTTCAGCGCTAAAATGAACTTGACGATAGGTAGGTAGAGGGATAACATAGGATTAGGACATCTCCTTTATCTGGAAATTTGGCGTGGTAACCAAAATTTCTCCCATAAAGGGTCGATGTCCTTCTTTTATTCACTTGTTCGACAAAAGTTCTAAAACCTTGACTTTATCTACGCCTACTCGACAGCGATATTTTTGCAAAACTCAAGTGACTTTGTCATTCTTTTTAGATTTTGCCGAAAATATAGGATTTCCATCCATCATTTTTTTTCCATTACCGAAGGTAGTTTTATAATAAGGGCTTATCCAATTACGACCATCAATATTCTCTCTGTCTAACAACATAAAAAACATGTCAATCCAATATTTTTCTAAAGCAACATACACCTCTTCATCATCCAAGAAATTATCAAAACAATGAAGACTATTTCTACTTTCCATGACAGCCACCTCCAACATCATCTATTATATCAGGTACAAACGCTTTTCCTTTAATAACCTCTATATCTACTCTTTCATGCGCCGTTCCTTTTACTAGGAAAGTTTCACCAACTGGCGCATCAACACCACCACTATTTCCAGCGCCTACTCAGACGAAAACATTGGTTGCACATCCAAATAATCAAACTCACTATTTTATAGCGGAACCAAGGATGGCACCGGGGGGAGGAACTAGCATTGTTGGATAAAAAATTATTATTTAATCTTGACTGATGTGTTCCTGTTTTGGGACCACCACATAATACAAGATATTATGAATTTGGGGCGGAATGAGTTGTTTACTTGTTCAAAGCAATTTTTAATTGATAATTTAGGCGCTTTTCCACTTGATTTTTACGTATTTGATCAAACATTGAAGTGGACAATAATTATGACTCATGAGTACCAGAATAAAACAGCAGATGGTGATAATGGGTTTGTCATTAAGTTAGAATAAAGCCCCCGAGAAGAATCATGCCTAGCAGTGAATGCAACTTGCGTCAGTGATATAACCTAAGTTCCCGGAATTTATAACGAGGGAGGAGCTACCCCGAGCGA
>JBHJMN010000053.1:0-39750 GCA_042219835.1 Paenibacillus elgii | reverse complement strand
TTACTTGTTTAAAGATTTCCTCTTGCGGCACTATAGCCGTTTTCCGAGCTGCCGAATACTTTTTAGCCGAGTGCTGAGAGATGTATTCATGTAACTCTTTGTTTGAACGAATAGTATTAACGTGTATTCCATTGCCATCCGGATCTATTTCTTTTGACCTCTGTGCAACGGCTCGGTGAGAGACTTTCTTAGATTCCTTAATTAACAGATCAGTCGCTTGTTTTCCTAGCTCAAAGGCACGTCTCTTCCTTTCCTCATAAACGTCATGTAACCAATCAAGTGTTGGAGTATCGAATTCCCGGTTCATACAGATCGTCCTTTTGATATTTTTGAATGAGTCGAATTTCATCTAGCTCATGTTTGGCACGGTTCTTGGCAATCTTCATTTTCTTTGCTTCAAGAGGTAGACCTTGCTGTTCAAACCTCTTCTCGCTTTCATCTGCCCAATTAAAGTACGCTAGTAGTTCATCTTTGAACTCCGGTCGTGGAACCTTTGCGCCGCATCCAACACAAGCCATCTTTGTTGGACAAACATTATCGATCGTACAAATACCACCGACGACTTTAGATAAAGTTCCAACCTTCTCACGGTAATCTTCAAACACTTCTTTGAGCTCGTCCGGCGCCCGTAAGATCCCCTTTTGAATATCAATAAAGGAGATCCAGTTTTCATGCAACGATTGGATAGACGATGAGATTTGTTGTTTTGTCGGCGCTGAGTAGTAAGTTGTAACCTCGATATCCCGTTGATGAAGTAAGCTCTTAACAATATCAACCGGAATTTTTTCTATCTGAACGGCATGGGTTGCAAATGCATGACGGAGTAAGTGAGCTTTAAATACAACCTGGTTTCCCTCAGTAGTTTGAACTACAATGCCATGTAACAAGAACCGTAGAACTGCATTGATCGTGAACTCATTTATGTGTTGATTCTGGTACTGGAAGATGTACTTCTTGTCTTCTGAGCCCAGGTGCTTTCGATTATTATATCTGACTTCTACTTCAGGCAACGTATCCGATTTATAAGACCCCTTCAACGTATTCAAGATTTCGCTCATAAATTTTTAAAAACGTCTTCGGGCACATAGTAATTTTCTGCTTCTTCTCTTCCCTTAGGAATGAGTCGGAGAATGTAATTGTTCCTCGGGGGGCTCACGCTTTTATCAACTGTTACAATACAGCAATTCTTATCGTAGCTAATCTGAAGGAGCTCATTCATTCTAGCTCCAGACGAAGTAATAATATCTAAAGCGAATTTTGCAAACATGCAGGCAATAAAAATCGGCTCAATATTGATAAGGAGTCTGTTAGTGAGTCTAGCCGTACGTGTCGTCTCAAAGCCCTGAATCAAAATCCCTTTATTCCGGGGCAGGAATGGCGATGGGATTTCCCCGTCTTCCTTTATGTCGTATCCCCATTGATTTAAATATTCGATACATTTATTCTCATGTTCTTCTGAAATGTAATCCGTTGCCCAGTTGCCCAATAATCTCATCCGGAGTAAGTCTAAAAACCAAGGACCATCTCCAACGGAGCCGTCATCGAGATTCTCTGCTTTCACGAATTCGAGCACAACGTCCTCATCAAGGAACTCTCGATAATATTTCGATCTCCCTTGATAGCTGCCAAGTCCTTTCAAATTAACAAGCTGAAAGTACCACCGCTCTCCGGCATATTCAGTCTCGTCATAATTAAACTCAATTGGCAGTGGTGTACGCTCTGCTCGTACCCTCTTAATTGCGTCTCTGAAGGCCTCTCGAAGTCTTTTAACCTGGTTCCAGCGAAGGTGGCCTTCTGCCCGTATTTCGGGCAGGAGCGGTGTTACAGCAGAAGTATCCTCTTTTCGTTTATTCTTGGCGTTCGAAATTGCTTTCTCACGCACGGAGAAATCCCGATTATCGAATGGCAATGTCGAGAGAGCAAATGGAGTTAATTCAGCTTGTTTATCAAGCGTAAATTTAGAAGCAATCCATTTATTAAGATTAAATGTGAATGTCCCATAGAACGTTAAAAAGGACTGTCTTTGGCGATCTGAGTGCTCTTTTAGAATCTGTCCTGATAGATACTGTGCTATAGACCTTATCCCAAAGCGATTCCTCTTCTGAATCGCATAAGTGTAATAGGACATCAGCAATCTTACTTTCTAATTGGAGGATTCTTGTTGTACCCTCGGCTGGCATCTTGTTGTTTACGTTCATTATGAATCCATCCCCTCGTAAAACTCACTTAACCAACTTTCAGTATGGTCCTTGCTGCCTGGCTTTAGATCTGCAAATACGTTAACTCCCTCGTTTAAGGGCTGCTTATTCTTACTCTTGTCTTTAAACTCTTTCTCACGCTTCAAGTAATTCTCTTGCAGTTGTTCATGCAGTTCTCTGAACTTTTGTTCATCGTAGTAATGCTCGTATATAGCTAAAGTTTCCGGATCTCTCCACTTCATATACTCAATCAATTGCTTCTTTTTATCTTCAATCTGACCGGCTGTATCAGACGTTTCATAAATGCCTCTCAACATCGATGTAACGAACCAATGCCGAGCTTTATGCGGATTCAGTTTAATTCCGGCATTTTTCATGATCCTACTCCAATTCCAATAAAACGCGGTATACGTGTACGTAGTACCCCGAGAGGATAAGAATAATGGTTCTTCATCCGGAAGATCATTGAATTTCGTTTGGGTGCTTGAGTACAGACGTCGCTCCTTATTTACGTACTTAATTAATAATTTGAGTGTCTCTGGTGATATCCGGACGAACTTGATCCGTCTCTTAAAGCTGCCTTTATTCATCGCCGCTAGCTCATGGATATCGCTTCTTTTCCTGTAGTCGCCAACAGTTAGATCTAATATTTCCGATATCCTAGCGCCAGTCTCGAACAAAAATCGTGAGATGACTTCATCTCGGAGGCACCAATTACTGTTCTCGCCTGCGTTGTAAATGCGATATGGAAGATCCCAATCGCCGATTATTTCGGGAACCCATTCATCATTAATAACTTTAAAATAAGAGTCTGTTTGCTTACGGTGTGTGAGAGGATCTTCCGTACCTGCTTCTTGAGGCATTCTCGGACGATCACTTGGGTTCATCCCCTCTCGATCTTCAAAATGAATGTCGATTAAAGGATTAGAGTGGCTATATTGCTTAAGATGAATCATTGTCTTATAAAAGCCTTTGGTGGCAGCTAAGAACAGCTTTACCGTCCTTGAACTTTTCTTGTAAGGTAGATTCCTTCATACCCGTCACGACCTCGAACTTTACATCTCATTTTCGAGATTAAGTACTCTCTAATGGCGACTTGGATAGCTGCTACTTCATCATTCCATTGAACCAATCTATCCTGGTACCGGCTCCTATGTTTTAGCCAATAGAAAAAAGGCTCCAATGCATTTAGATAAGCAATTACAGACTTTTCTCCAATCCTGGTGATCTGATGATGATAGTAATCAGTGAGAGGAAGAAACGCCTGCTTCTCATCATCGAATACAATGAGACGATACTTGCTGACGGTTCCCTCAGGACAGTATTGATGAAAATAACTTCCCATAATTCCCCCTTAACAACTGCTCAAAGGCAATAAAAAAAGGCCGCTCCCTTTTATAAAATCGGGACGCGCCAATATCATGTGACACATTATAGAAGAATACAGTCGTACCATGGGATAGTCAATGGAACTTATAACTAAAGAATATATAGTATTTTGTACATATGTATATAAAAATATCAAACACTGTTCTTTTAGCCAAACTTCGACTCGTGTCGGATGAGAATTTGTACCGAATCGTCTCTTAACTTTATTATATAAAAAAAGGGTTGATCTTCAACAATGTGAAAATCTAACCCTTTGAGCCTTTGGGAACTACCCATTATTTTGTAGCGATTCCTTTAAGATTTTTCTTGCATAGATCATTGGCATCTCTGAGGTTACATTCGCAATTAATTGGTGCACTTGTGCCATATTTAGTCCAGCTTTCATGATCTTAAGACCAAATCTATGTTTAAAAGCTGTTGCTTTAAAATGGAACTTCCATCCACTTTTGTCAATTATATTGACTCTCTCTGCAAAACGATCTAATGACCGGAGAACTGATAGTTGCAAAAAGGGTTTTCCGATTCCCTTTGTGCCAGAATATCGTAAAAACATGAAATTTTCGGGAACCATTGGGTACTGATAACGTGAATTTGTTCTTTCAGATCTAACCCAATACTCGCCTAACGTGAATTTGTTCTTTCAGATCTAACCCAATACTCGCCGGCAATTTCGATTAATGCGTCTTGCTTTAGGTTTAAGATATCCACCAACCGAAATCCGCTGGCCTCCATCAAAAGTAATATTGGAACATATTGTGGTTCAATCTCGTCCATATTGTTGCAAATTTGATCCCAAACATAGTCTGTTACATATACGTAATCATCAACATTTTTAGGTTGAGGGTGTTCCTCCTTTTCAGGTACTCCGCCGCTGGCGGACACCATTAACGACAACATCCCGCCAATGAACGATTTGGCGGGATGTTGTCTCTGTTTATTTCGGGTAAGGGTAACTGACGGTATGCGGGAAATCAATAACTTTGCTCTAATAAGCCCTCATTCCCAATCAAAATTAGAACCTTTTCCGGGACGAACAGTTAATCTAAGAAGGACTTCGATAGCAGTTTTTCTTATAAGCGTTTATATTCCATAATTCGACGATACATTGTTTTATCCTTCAGTTTCATAAAATGGGACATTAACGGTTTTCTGTTCGCTTCAATGATCCATACATGCCCATTTCGATCTAATCCTATATCCATGCCGTAAATACGATGCAGCGGATATATTTTTCGCAGCCTGTTTGCTGTCAATAAGGCAATCTTATTGATGTTGGAGAGAAGAACTGGTACAGAGCGCTTTCTTATAGAAGATTTTCGAATAGCGGTTTGAATCGGAAGTAAAGTACCCTTGCTCCTTGTAATATTAGTAATGATGTAACCTTTGCCTGCTACTTTGGCGATTCTTCCGGTTACTTTCCAAAAACTTGATCTTCTTTTACATTGCACGATAACCCTGATGTCAAAAGGGCGTTTATTTATTGTTGCAAGAGGAATCCGACGCTGAACAATATATTCGCGGGTTCCGGTTTTCGTTTTTACATAGTTGTATGTCTGTTTTTTTTCGTGAAAAATCTTCTTTTTATTTTCACTGTGAATTTCGTATCGATCCCCTCTGATTGACGAGACCAAAATCACCCCGGCCCCCCGGCTTCCGCCTAGAGGTTTGAGAATCACTTGGCCATTTTTCGCAAGCAGTCCCCAGACATTGCCGGGTGTCATCCATCGAGTTTCCGGAACGTGGGGCGCTAATTGTTTAGACCCAATCATGCATTTGTATTTTATCATTTTACTTTTGCTCATAGCTCATCACCTTATTTCTTAGCTGATTACCCTATCCACCTCAAACCAACCAATCATCCAACTTTCACAAAATGCGAGCAGTCCCTTGATTTTTTGCTGTTTATCAAAATGTAATAAGCTACAGTGGAGATTAAATTGCGTGCCGACCAGCCAGTCACCTACCGCGGCAATTTCAATTTCTGTCATGTAAACTATACTTCAGCTTTTATTTGTTTGCCTATCCCAGAGGAACATACAAGATCTTCATGCCTTTTTAGCCGCATTCCTTGGGTTTTGCTTAAATACATGGCATACTGTAGAGGTCTTCGTACTGAATCGCGGTATACCTTATACGCTCCCATTTTCGTAAACAAAGTTCTGCCGGGCTTCAGGTTCGCTTCAATGAGCCATACATGGCCGTTCACATCCACACCGACATCCAGTCCGAATTCCATCATCGATCCGTAGCGTTTCTCGATGACTTTTACAACCTCATGGGCCAGTTTCTCACATTCCTGTCGGATAAACACCGCTTTTTCATTGCCGAACCGTTTTTTCATAAACAGGTCGAACGGAAACGTTTTTCCTCGAGCATTGCCGTTTAAATTGGAGTTCGGGCTTTTAGGCTCGCCTACACGAATACCCATTCCGGTGATTTGCCATTCGCCTTTTCCATCCTTCTGGATTAAAATCCGGACATCGGAGAAACGATTTGGAAGTAGCTCCAGATTCAATCCCTGCTGGAGTATAAAACGGCCTTTTCTGATCTTTTGCCGGTTCTTCCATGCCTTAAGCCACGCCGTCATAGACTCTTCGTTCAGCAATTCCGCATGAATCAGCCCGTAGCTGCGGGAACGGGCCCATACCACAAACCGTTTATTCTTCGCGGTGATTCGTACGATGCTGCTGCCCTTCATACCATTGCTTGGCTTCATGAACAGGAGCGTATATTTTTTCAACATGACCTGAAAATTCGCCGGTGTAAAAGTTACCGTTTCCGGAATCCATTGATTCAGGCTGTGTCCGTTTCCTTAAATAGCTGCATGGCCTTTGACTTTGTGGTAAAGCGACTATTGGCATACTAGAACCAATCCTTCCAACGAAAGCGATTAAACGCCCGATCCCAACGGAAGGTACGGTCAATCACAACGTCCGGCCAAGGAAAGACCTTTTTCTTCCACACCCCCGATGAGCATAAAATTTTCACAGCCTTATCTTATTCAAATGTCCAGCGAAAGGTGTATCGCGTAATCCGACGGGAGACAGCGTTACACCTGCTGAATGTGGTGACCGCCGATAAAAGTGCCATAGCTTCGCTTATTGTTCAACACCTCCAGTTCTCCCCTGACTACCGTCCCCGAGGACTGAATCAAGATATTCCTTTTTCTAAACGTAAAAATCGACGAGCGCTTGCTTCAATGTGAGATCATACTAAATGGAGAAGGAAGGCTCCATAATCCGGCGCAGTACAGCGTCTATCCTGAACCATAAGTAATGCACCTCTCCATAGCGGCATTGTCTAGACAATTACCGCGACGCGACATGCTGATTTGGGCGCCAACCGTAGGCAGCATGTCGTGGTAAGCATGGGACGTGTACTGGAATCCCTGATCGCTGTGAACGATCAGTCCGGACACGTCTTTGTGCTGTTTAAAAGCTTTTTCAAACGTACGAAGTACGAGTTCGTTGTCATTTCGCTCACTGATGTGGAATGCAGCAATATCCTTACCGTATAAATCCTTAATTGTCGAGAGATAGAGCCGCTGTTCTCCTACACGAAATTGAGTAACATCCGTAACCCATTTTTGATTAGGTTTATCGGCGGTAAAGTTACGTTCCAGCAGATTGTCGGCGACTCGTCCGTCGGACTTGGCAATCTGGTATGTATGGAAGAAGGGACGTTTCACCCGTATGATAGATCGTATGCCTATCTCCTGCATCAATCGCAAGACCTTCTTGTGGTTCACCGTAACGCCATACTGTGTTCTGCGGCGCATCCTATCTAGTCTTCTCTTCTCCGCGGTATTCGGAACAGATTCTTGGTACAGATTGGCAATCGGAACATATTGTTGACACACAGAATTGACAAGATTATGTTCCGATAAAACAAAAAAATCCGCTATATCTGCGGATCATAATCGGACTATATTCTTGACACTCGACATCTTTTCTTCTTTTTGGCTTTTGGGACACCCTCTTTTAAACACGGTTATTTTACAGGATACGTTACGGTTTTGATTACCTTTCCTGTATCGCTATCCTTATATTGAATTACCGTCTTATCTTCACCTGGTTTTACACCACTCATTATTTGATAGAACCTCGAAGTAAGTCCGAGCCCCATACCTGCCATTCCGTCCATGCTCTTAGAAAATGCTTTTTCATCGACCGTAATTGTGAACTCTGTCAAATCATTATTGTACTCTACGTTTTTAACCGATTTGAACTTAGTTCCGTCTTTAACTTCGTCAACCTGCTTAACAATTTCCGCTTTCATTTCGTCAAGCATTTCTTTATGTTTACGTTTTGACATTTTGTAGGTTAACGAACCATCATCATTCTTCTTTATGTCAGAAACACCTTTTTTCTTAGCGTTTTCTACCGCGTTATCTATATTCTTACCTACCAAAGATGCGGGAATAGTTATTTCAACGCTGAGCAGATTTTCTTGGACTTCAATTGATTTTTTCTCCGCTTCTTTATTTTCTGCGTTTTTTTCTTGGGCCGCCTGTTTAGGAGTATCTTCTTTCAGCGCAGCATTTCCGCATCCTGAGAAGACTATGGCTGTCACGACAAGTAAAGGTACTGTGTTCTTCAGTTTCATGAAATATTATCTCCTTTCTGGGTTTCATACCCATTTCGCCGTAACAGCCTCAACTCCTTCTCAATCAGCAAATTATTTTCCGGAACACATCATAAAACGCTTCGTCGTAAAATCCAGATTGAGCAGGCTTTCGCATTTGGGTCTGCTCATCCGCCTGCGGGATTGTCCGCATCTCCTTCAGACAACTACCTCGCGATTCCCAAGTCGCACCAGCGCACTTGAGAGGGACTTTCACCCTCGAGAAATCATCTTTCCAAGCTCTCGGTTCGTGTTTACCTATGGTAACGTAACCGCTACGGATTACTCGTAGCGATTAACTCGCTACAGTTACGACTGCCCGCCGCTCATAAAAAATCCGCAATTTCTGCGGATCATAATCGGACTATATTCTTGTCATCCGACAACTCGCTCAGTGAACTTTCTTCACCTTTCGTTAGATTTTACTATGTTGTTAACAATTAAACCGGGACTCTACATGTTACACGGAGTCCCGGTCCTTTAATTCATGGATGATGTATTTAAATTTATAACCCATACACTCAATTTCCTTCGTTTTACCCCCGAACCCTGAGTAATCGCATGCTATTCAAAATGACGATGAGCGCGGCTCCGGTGTCGCTAATGACCGCGATCCATAACGTAAGCAAATCCGGAAAAATCAAGATCAGCGCCGCAGCCTTCACAATAAGCGAAAACCAAATGTTCTGCTTAATAATGCGCAGCGCCTTCCGGCTAAGTTTAACGGTATGGGGCAGTTTTTCTAAATTATCCGCCATTAACACGATATCGGCCGTTTCCATGGCCGTATCGGTACCGGCTCCCCCCATTGCGATCCCTAAATTGGCGGTTGCAAGTGCCGGGGCATCATTGATGCCATCCCCCACCATGGCCACAACATGCCCTTCTTCCTGCAGCTGTTTGACCACTTTTACTTTATCTTCGGGCAGCAGCTCGGCAATATAACGGGTTACCCCGGTCTGTGAAGCGACCTTTTTAGCCGTTCCTTCGTTATCGCCGGTCAACATGACAACTTGGTTCACCCCAGCATGTTGCAGAGCGGCAAGAGCTTTTACCGAAGTATCACGAACCGCGTCGGCTACGCCGATTACGCCTAATATCACTTCTTTTGTTCCTACAATGACAATCGTCTGCCCCTCTTGCTGCAGCGATAAGATCCGGGATTTGATTTCGCCAAGATCGGTGTTTAGTTCTTCGAACAATTTCATGTTGCCTGCAAAGTATTCATGGCCACCGATCACCGCGCCAACACCTTTACCGACGATGTTCCGAAATTTGTCGCCTTGACGGGCATCGATCCCTTCTTCATAGGCATAGTCAACAACCGCTTTTGCAATCGGATGTGTGGAGTATTCTTCGAGTGTTTTGGCAATCGACAATAATTCCTCTTGAGTAGATCCGTAGGGAATCACCTGCGCGACCTTCGGTTTTCCTTCGGTTAACGTGCCGGTTTTATCAAAAGCAACCGCAGAAATCCTGCCTGCAACTTCTAAGAAGGCGCCGCCTTTGATCAGAACGCCGTTCCTTGCGGCATTCCCAATGGCCGATACGATGGCCACAGGCGTTGAAATGACGAGTGCGCAAGGACAGGCTACAACGAGTAATTCCAGTCCCTTATAAAACCATTCGCCCCATGTTCCAAAACCAAAGACAGGCGGCAATACTATAACGACAAGGGCAAGAATAAAGACGATCGGGGTATAAATACGAGCGAATTTATCGACAAAAGCTTCCGTTGGCGCTTTTTGTTCCTGGGCTTCCTCGACAAGGTGAATAATTTTGGCAATCGTCGTATCTTCAACCAGCCTCGTGACCTGAATCTCCAAAGAACCATGTTCATTGATCGTCCCTGCGTAAACGGGATCACCGCTCTGCTTATCGACCGGAATGGATTCCCCGGTAATCGGTGCTTGATTCACGCTCGATTCTCCCGCAATGACTTGTCCGTCTAATGGGATTTTGTCGCCTGGTTTAACGACAATCACATCACCGACCCCAACCTCTTCCACCGGCTTTTTAACCAGCGCCCCACCGATTTTCACAAACGCTTCGGGAGGGGCTAGATCAATTAGGCTGCGAATCGAATTACGGGTCTTTTCAATGGATCTCGTTTGCAGCACATTGCCTAAGGCGAACAGCCATACAACGGTCGCCCCTTCCAACCATTCACCAATCGCCGCGGCGCCCAGCACCGCCACGGTCATGAGCACATTCATATCGAGCGAACGGCTTTTGACCGCATAAAAGGCACTTTTGGCCGGTTTATATCCGCCGATCACAATGGACAGCGCGTAAAGAAGGTTAATCAGTGTGGTGGACGCGCTGGTATAAGAGCCAACAAAACCGAACAGCAGCAACGCACCGGACAGAACGAATGCAGTCGTTCCGGACTTATCTTTTTTCGCCTCGCCGGTTCGCCTGCTTGAAACGAGCGATGCTTTGTAACCGGCCTTCGATACCTCTTTGATGATTTCTTCGACAGAGTTATCGTGTTCAATGGTCATTTTTCCGGTGGAGAAATTGACCCTAACCTGTTTTACAGCTACGTGATTCTTGAAGTGATTCTCAATCGTTAACGCGCACGAGCTGCAATCCATACCCTCGATATTGTAAGTCCGGGCGTTTCCCTTTTGCTCCACTTTTTCTAAGGTATAGCCCAGTTTTTTTACCATTTCAGGCAGCTGATCAATAGCCGAAGGTGCTGCAGTGACAACTTTCATTTTGCCTGTGCTGTAATTGACCTGAACATGAGAAACTCCTTCTGTTCGTCCTACGGCTTTTTCAATGGTTGCAGCACATGCAGAGCAATCCATGCCGTAAACCATGAATTCACTTTTATGGCCCGCAGCATCAGAAAAGTGTTCGTCATTTGCCACTTGATTCGGTTCATCTTGGCAGCAAGAATCTTCACACTTCGGGGCTTGGCTGGCGGCATCAGGCGCTGGTTTCGCATTTGAACTGCAGCTCTGATCTGAACAGCAGGAACCGGCTTTCTCTTTTTCTTGGGTCATTTGCAATTCCTCCTTTATTTTGCGGGGCAGCAATCCAATGCATCATTTTTTTCGCAAGCCGCAACTTCTTCCTCCACTTGATGAAAAACAGCATCCAAGACCGTAAGCAGCTGTGCGATCTGTTCATTGCGCAAACTGTAATAGATATACTTGCCTTCTTGTCGGCCGACGATAATGCCGCAGCCCTTTAAACAAGCCAAGTGCTGTGAGATATTGGACTGATTCCCTTTAAGATCATCAACAATTTGAGATACCGTTTTTTCCTGGTTCTTGATGCTTTCGAGGATTTGAAGCCTCGTTTTATCGCTGAATCCACGCATGAATTTCGCTTTTACATCATTCAGTTTCATAAGGATTTACCTCCATTTTCATATTAGTAATTGCTAATATGTTTATCATATTAGCGGTTTCTAATATATGTGTCAATCCTATATTGCCAACAAACTTCATTAATGGAGATGCAAACTAGCTACGCTTTTGGGGCGGTAGATATTGCATAATGCTTTTCCCAAGTTCCGAAAATACTTTTGGCATTAGAACTTGCGGGTGTTGCATTAGATTATTGTCTATTTTTGATAGGAAATATATACCAATCTCATATCATTGTTCCGATTCTGACCATTTTAGGAACTTTTCTTGGAGGGGATTAAGTGAAGCGAAATTGGGAATTGGAGGGGTTAATTGACAGCAAGTCGGACGGAGTAATTCGAACCCTTACGGCACATTTAAGCTGAATATGAGTGAACAAAAAAACATCGCCTTAGCCGGCGATATAATAAGCTTATCGTAATGGTGTAAAAGATTTCATTTTACGGAATTATCGACTCATCCAACGACAGCAGCAGCTAACTGCCAAGATAAGCCATCTTGACCTGCTCACTGGAGGCTAGCTCCTCCGGCGTGCCGGAAAGGACGACGCTGCCTGTTTCAATGACATAAACGCGGGTGGCGATGGATAACGCCAGATTGGCGTTTTGTTCCACCAGCAGAACAGTCGTGCCGTTGCGATTGATTTCTTCGATAATGGCAAAAATCGTTTTCACAAGCAGCGGCGCAAGCCCCATGGAAGGCTCGTCAAGCAGCAGGAGCTTGGGGCGCGCCATCAGCGCCCGTCCCATAGCTAACATCTGCTGTTCACCGCCGGACAGCGTCCCGGATAGCTGCTTGCGACGCTCATGCAGACGCGGGAAGAGTTCGAATACTTTTTGCAAATCATGCCGAATACCCATTGTATCTCTTCTGACGTAGGAGCCCAATTCCAAATTTTCCAGCACGGACATATTCGCAAACACACGGCGGCCTTCCGGTACATGGGAAATTCCCGCTTTGACAATATCTTGCGCCGTTTTCCCGTTCATCGAAACGCCGGTATAATGGATGGAACCCCGGTTAGGCTTTAGCAGACCGGAAATCGTTTTCAGAAGCGTGCTTTTGCCTGCCCCGTTGGCTCCAATCAAGGTAACAATTTCTCCATGACGAACTTCCAGCGTGACCCCTTTCAGAGCTTGAATATGCCCGTAGTACACATCAATTTGCTCCACGTTCAACATGGTTACTTGCTACCTCCTCTCCCAAGTAGGCCTCGATCACCTTGACATGGTTGCGGATGTCCTCCGGCGTTCCTTGCGCAATAAGCTGTCCGTGATCCAGTACGTAAATCCGCTCGCAGATGCCCATGACCAGCTTCATATCGTGCTCAATCAACAAAATCGTCAAATCCAATTCATGGCGGATAAACGCGATCAATTCCATGAGCTGGCGCGTCTCTTGTTGATTCATGCCTGCTGCAGGTTCGTCCAGCAAGAGCAGCTTGGGCCCGGCGGCCAACGCCCTGACGATTTCCAGACGGCGCTGTTGTCCGTAAGGCAAGTTTTTAGCCGTTTCATGCATGCAAGTTTCCAATTGGAACATCCGCAGAAACTGAATCGCCTTCTCTTCCATTTCTTTCTCACCGGCAAAATGGGACGGAAGCCGCAAAATAGAGCTCACCATCGAATGCTTGGCCAAGGAATGGTAGGCGATTTTCACATTGTCCAATACGGAAATCTCATTAAAAAGGCGAATATTTTGGAAAGTCCTACTAATGCCCATGCGGGTGATCTGATAAGGAGCAAGACCGTTCAGCCGCTTTCCTTCAAGTAAGATTTCGCCTTCTGTCGGTACGTACACACCGGTCAACAAATTAAAACTGGTCGTTTTTCCGGCCCCATTCGGTCCGATAAGCCCTACCAACTCGCCTTTGCGGATTTCCATATGAAGACCGGAAACGGCTTTCAACCCGCCGAATTGCATACCGACACCGTGAACGTGGAGTAAGGGGTTATTTTCCATACGCATCCCTCCGTTTCATCGCCGTCCACTTGCGCAAGTATGAGGTTATTTCCGTGGTCCCCATCAATCCCTGCGGCCGATACAGCATGACAACGATCAGGATAGCGCTGTAAATAATCATTCGCGTTTCCGGATAGCCTTGCAGGAAAGTAGACACAATGGTCAGCAATATCGCCGCCAAGACAGCGCCCGACATACTGCCCAGCCCCCCGAGAACGACAAAGATTAAGATGTCAAACGACTTCAAAAACCCGAAATTTGTCGGTTGAATCATATAAAAGTTATGGGCATACAGCCCGCCGGCAATTCCCGCGAAAAAAGAACCGATCGTAAAGGCGACCACTTTGTAGTACGTGGTGTTGATCCCCATCGCATCGGCGGCAATTTCATTTTCACGGATCGATATGCATGCCCGTCCATGTGTTGAATTCGTAAAGTTCATAATGACCAGCATGGTCATAAAGAGACATAAAAACGTCGTTGTCCAGGTTGTCAAATGCGCCACCTGCATGCCGGCCGCGCCCCCGACATATTCCATGTTAATGAATACGACCCGAATAATCTCGCCGAAGCCCAGCGTGGCAATCGCCAAATAATCGCCCTTCAGGCGCAAGCTCGGTATGCCGACCAGCAAGCCTGAACAGGCAGCCATGGCTCCTCCGGCCAGCAATGCGACAGGAAACGGAAGCTGAAATTTCATGGTCGCCATAGCAGCGACATAGGCGCCAACAGCTAAAAAACCGGCATGTCCGATAGAAAACTGCCCCGTTACCCCAATGACCAGATGCAGGCTGACGGCTAAAATCATATTGATCGCGATAAAAATCAAGGCATTCGTATAAAAAGGGGTTAACCATTCCACGCTGATCAGCAATTGAACGCTTCCATAAATGACTGCAGATAGAATGAGAAATAACAAAAATGCTGCCTTATTTTTCATCACTATGCGTCACCTAAACTTTCTCTCGCATATTTTTCCCCAGCACGCCAGACGGTCTAAAAATCAGGATCAAAATAAGAATAATAAAGGCTGCGGCATCCCTCCACGGAGAATAACCCAAAGCGCTTACAAAAGTTTCTACCGTTCCCAGCACGAGGCCGCCGATGACAGCACCGGGAATAATGCCGATGCCGCCCAGAACAGCGGCAACGAAAGCTTTGAGCCCGGGGATGACGCCCATCAACGGTTCTATTTTCGTATAGTAAACCCCGAAGATAACGCCTGCAGCTCCTGCCAGTGCAGAACCGATGGCGAAAGTAGCCGATATCGTCCGATCTACATGGACGCCCATCAAACGTGCTGCTTCCGCGTCATGAGATACGGCGCGCATCGCCTTGCCAATTCGGGTCCGATACACCACCCATTGCAAAATGATCATTAAGACGATAGAAATCAGCAAAATATACAGCGATTGGCTGCTGATCGAGGCGCCAAAAATAGTAAAAAACTGATTCGGGAATGCGCTCGGGTAAGCTTCAGGTTGGGCGCCACGAACATAAATCGTGCCGTATTCAATAAGAAGCGATACGCCGATTGCCGTAATCAACGCAGCGATTCTCGTCGCGTTCCGCAGCCGCTTGTAGGCGACCGTTTCAATCAGCACGCCAAGAATTGCGCACACCACCATCGAGAGCAGCAAAGCGGGGACGATGCCCATACCCCACCCCTTAATGGCATAGAATCCAACAAACGCACCAATCATGAAGACATCGCCATGCGCGAAATTAATCAGTTTGATAATGCCATAAACCATCGTGTATCCCAGCGCAATTAACGCATAAATGCTCCCGAGCGAAATGCCGTTGATAATTTGCTGTGCCCAGTCCATCACATTCAACCTCCGAACCGCTCAGACTCGAATTGGATTGATCTTAAAAAAGCGCAACGGGAGGAGGCCCCTCCCCCCCACGGCCCTGTCGAATGCTTTATGGATTCACTTTCGTTCTGAACGTTTGCTTCCCATCTTTATATTCCAGCACAGTTGCCGTCTTGATCGGATTGTGCTGCTTATCGACCGTAATTTTGCCGGTAACCAACAGCAAATCTTTCGTTTGCGCTAAAGCGTCCTTAATTTTGCTTCCTTCGGTCGAGCCCGCGCGCTTGATGCCGTCCGCCAACAAATAGACCGAATCGTAGCCCAAGGCGCTAAACCCATCCGGAGCTTTGCCGCTGTACTTGCCTTTGTACGCTTGGACAAAATCCTGAATCATTTTATCCGGGTCTTCGGACGAATAATGATTGGCGATATACGTATTATTCAAAGCAGCGGCGCCAGCCAAATCCAATAATTTGGGAGAATCCCATCCGTCAGCTCCGATAAGCGGTATGGTAATTCCCAATTCGCGCGCTTGCTTCACGATCAAGCCTACTTCTTCATAATAGCCGGGGATAAAGATCGAATCCGGGTTCAGCGATTTAATGCGAGTCAATGTCGCGCGGAAATCGATATCCTTCGCGACATACGCTTCTTGGGCAACGATCTTCCCTCCGGCCTCCGTGAACGTTTCTTTGAAAGAAGCTGCCAGCCCTTTCGCATACTCACTGGCGCTGTCTGCAAAGATCGCCGCCGACTTCACCTTCAATTCGCCGGCCGCAAAGTTGGCGGCAACGCGACCTTGAAACGGATCGATAAAGCAGGTCCGGAACATATAATCGTTGACGCTCCCGTCCGCTTTCGCAGTGATATTCAGACTGGTGCCTGTAGGCGTCAGAAGCACGGTTTTGTTATTGGTTGCGACTTGCGCCTGCGCAACCGTATTGCCGCTAGTGGCCGCGCCGATAATAGCTGCCACCTTATCTTGGCTGGTCAATTTGATCGCCGCATTGGTTGCTTCAGCCGCATCCGACTTATTGTCCACTTTGATGACTTCCAATTTCTTACCGTTAATGCCACCGCTTTTGTTCAAGTTTTCGACAGCTAGATCGATACCCTCGGCAATCGACTGACCGTATGAAGCTACCTGACCGGAAAGCTCTAAGTTGGCTCCGATTTTAATAACGTCCCCTACTGCCGCTTCGCCCGACTTTCCCGTCTTTCCTTGTGTCCCTCCGCATCCCGCTACGAGTCCCGCTAGCGTGAACCCCATTAACAGATGCAGCGCTTTTTTCTTAGTTCCTTTTCCCATACGTTGCTGTTTCATAAATACCCCCCTCTTGGCTTTCCATACCCTCATTGGTGCAAGCGCATGTGTAAAAACATGCAGTTGTTCTTAATACTATTATTCAGCGCGAACAACTGGTAGTACATCCAATGGTTTATTTCACGAGGGATTTGAAGATGATCATTATTAGCTTTTATCCGATTTTTTCCGAGAAAATAGAAAATCCGCGATTTACGCGGTATTTAATCAGACTATATTATGATCGGTAACTCTGTACCCCATCTAGTCCACTTCGTAACCGAAATGGTTCGTCATTCTGGCAAGTCTTTGAACTTTACTTGTGTGTTTGCAAATTGACGCCTCCTGTTATTAGGGGCTTTATCTCCAAAGTAAGCATTACAATTATCGATAAAAATTCATGAATTTAGTTGATACAGAGAGTCTAGGAGCTTCTAGATTATGATTTTTCTGTGCCATGTCGCCAGCATAAAACTCTAAAGTTAAGGGTTTACACTAGTACTACCCCGCTATAACCGATATCGTGTTCTCGCCTTGATTCGCCATGTAAACGCGATTGTTCTTCTCGTTGACGACACCTGATAATGTGCTGAGCCCGACTCGGACGTTGGCTATGATCTTGTTATTTGCCCCGTTAATGACAAATACTCTTTCTCGAGACGTGTCCCCAATGGCGGTGGCTACGTAAATGCGATTCAGTTTCCGGTTCACGACTGCCAGCACCGGAGATTCACCGTTCACTGCCGTAGCGATCACTTTGTTGTTGGCGCCGTTGATGACAGCCACGTTTCGGCTGCCCGTCGTATCATCCGGTGCATAGATCCGGTTTGTGACCGGGTTGATGGCCATGGTACCAACGCTGCCAACACCTGAGATGATCTTAATCAGCTTATTATTGCGCCCATCGACGACGGCGACAGTGCCAGCCTTCGTTGAAGTCACGGCATAGATCCGGTCCGTACGTAAATTGATGGCAAGAGAGGAAGGTTTATTCCCGATTGAGAACAACATTTAGTTAATCTTTTTTGTCCCCCGTAAGATCCGCCCAAACATAATCTCGGGCTCAACATAAAATTAAGTGTTAATCAGTTTCTTACAGGAGGAGATTTTATGAGTGATATCAGCATTCACGGCTGTCCAGCCCCTCAGAACATTACGTTGGTTCAACGCTTACAACCGATTGTGGGTCGGAGGGTAACGGTGTTCCAACCAGGATTTCCAAAGCTGACAAAAACGACAGGCAAGCTCTCCAACGTGACGTCGTCCTCTTTTACAGTGGGGCAAACGGAACTGGTTATCAAAACATCCTTCTTTATCGTCCTGAACGAACGCGTTAAAATCGAGAAGCCCTTTGATGTGACAGCCACCGCAGAAGATATAGGAGAACTGCGCGGCAAATTAATCCGCGTCGGAAAAGATTTTGTCGAGTTTGTCAAGCTCCCGGGCCCGGTAGTTCCTACTCTGTTTCCATTAAATTTGTTCACTGAAGTCATGTGCGAACGCGAAAATGAGGAATAAGCTCCCCGCAGCGGTTAAATGCTGAACATCAGGTGCCGTCGGGAATGGGATAAAGTTCTTGTCAATTGGTTTTGACAAGAACTTTATCTACGTCCAGAATACGTATTTTTCGTTGTTAAGAAAAGGAATAATCTTGCTAAAAATAAAAAAGAAAGAAAAAAACAATGACATAATAGAAAATTATGGTGTAACATAGTGCTCAAATTAAAGTATCCGAAAACTAGTTATTTTCGGATACGAACAAAAAAAGGGAACAAGAATTCGTTTACAGGAGGATGAGTCGATGCGAATTAAGCAGATGTCAAACAAGCAGCTCGTTGAAGAACTATCAACTTAAAGGCAGATGCATAAATGTCAAAGAAGAAGGAAATTCGAGATTGATCTACATCAAATCTCGGTCCGTGACCATCAGGAATTTGGATAAATGGATGGCGGCTGAAAAGGAGAAAGTGGAGGTCCTGATGAGACGTGCTCTCATTAAGGCTTTACAAACGAAAGTGGAATCTCTTTAAAGCAAAAGCAATAAGGGCTGGTTACGATGAAAAATCAGTTGGTTTTGAGTATGAAAAAAATTGGTTGGATAATGTTACCCCGAATTTCATGAGAATCATGGAAAAAGATTTTCGGTACAAGGTCTTTGGATTGTCCAAGCTAGATTGCTTCATCTGGAAAGACGTCGTCGTGAAGCAGCAGGGTTAATGACTGTTTCTCTGTTACTGGACGATTCATCGTATTTATCAATACATTTCCTGTCCCATGGATTTAGCTACTCTTCCTCGAACCTCGTATGCTAGTTGCGAGGCTCGAACTGTCGCATCCCAAATCGCCGGCTCTACTAAAGAACGACAGATGGCCAAAGCCTGTTGGGTCGGTGGAACCATTTGCCTTAAGGTTCGCTCCGCTTGATCAATAGAAGCCCCATAATGAGGGCCCGCCGCACGCCGTAGATTTGCGATGGCTTCCGGAAACGTTTGCCACAATCTGATAATCGAAAGCATGCAGCCGACCGCCAAAGGAAAATGCGAATAACGACCTCGTCCGGCTGCCAAAAGTTCCGCTGCTCCCATGGCGGAATAAAGATGGTAGCTCAATGGTGTGAGATAACGAGAATGTACAATGTGCAGTTCTGGAAGTCCCCACGCTTCGGGAAGGTATCGAAATTCGGAACTCATTCCGCATCCCAAGGCAAGAGCTCTACTGACGATGTGAAGGTGTTGAAGCACAGAACCCATTGCCTGTCGAAACGCAGATGAAGTCAGGGGTACTCGTTGTAGTACAGGCTGTAATCTACTCATTTCCGCATTCGCATCGCTTAAGTCAAGTTGCGGCCTGGCTTCAAAAATGTAGTTAGGAACTGAGTAACCATTTTCTGCAAATGACATATAATAGCTCCTCTCGATGAATTACATCATTAGGATATGTGCCTAAAAGTTTTCCGGTGTCGGATATTGGCCCATTTTAGGGGGAAGTGTTTCCCTGACCGTCGTTTTTTTTCAAATACTCTCGAAACCAACGGAGTATGTGGTCGAGCCGAATCACCCGGTGCCAAGGTTCACCTTCGCGGGATAGCTCGTGCGTTTCTGTAAGAAATCGAACCATGCGAACATGGCGGCCCAATGACTTTAAAGCGGTGTAAAATTGTTCCCCCTGTTCGATGGGAACCCGGAAGTCGCGGTCGCTGTGGATGAGCAATAAAGGAGTTTCAACCTTATCAACGAAGCTGATCGGAGATCGACTAAGATAATTTTGTGGTAGCTTCCAAGGCGGACCTCCGTATTCCTCGGCATGTAAAAATCCTCCATCCGATGTACCGAAGAAACTATACAGGTTGCTGATTCCCCTCATGGAAATCGCTGCCTTGAACCGATTGGTTTGGGTCACAATCCAGTTGGTCATATACCCGCCATAACTACCGCCAGCCACTCCTAAACATTCGGGATCCATAGTTTTCTGTGACAGGGCAACTTCCACTGCCGTCATAAGATCGGCATAATCATGATTTCCCCAATCTCCCCGGATCGCATCGACGAATGTCTGACCGTACCCCATACTTCCTCGAGGATTCGTATAGATAACTGCAAATCCATTCGCTGCAAGCAATTGAAACTCAAAGAAGAACACGTAGCCATACATGATAGTAGGTCCGCCATGAATTTGTAAAATGCCCGGGGGTTTTTTCGCTGTAGAATAAGGTGGATGTAGAATCCAACCTTCTCCATCCGGACCGCCTGGCGATCGGAAGGCAAATCGAATCGGCCGTGCGAGCTTGAATCGATCCAACCATTCATGGTTTACCCTCGTAAGCCGCCGCTCGTGAACAGATTCTCCGTTGATCTCGCCCACCCAGATATCGTTAGGCAGAGTAGGACTAGTCACGGCCATAGCTACCCTGCGGACATCAGCATTGAAACTAAGGTTGTAGATAACCAGTTCACCGTATGTGATTTGACTCCCCCGCCCTTCCGGAACGGAAAAACGCCAGAGATGAACCGCACCATTCGCGCTGACGTTCATATAGATCGATTTCCCATCTGGCCCCCAGCATGGAGTTACGCCCGGCTGTTTAATCCCGAGGACATCTTTTATCGCATAATCGCCCACGGGGTATTTAAAACCCGCTGTCAGTTCCTTTGGATTCCCACCTTCCCATGGAACAATCCATATCCCACGGTTTGTATAATAACCTGATCGTCGATCATGACCCGTATACGCGATAAACCGCCCATCTGGCGACCAAGACGGATAATTGGCAGGTCCCGTACTTCGGGTCAGCCGGCGTAATGTCCCTCCGCTGGAAGGAACGACCCAAATATCGTTGACTAAATCCAATTCTGTCCTCTCCGATATCCGGTTACCAGCAACCGAGATAAACCGACCATCGGGGGACCACGCCGGAGAAGAGAAATTGTGGTTGCCAAAAGTCAATTGTTGAAATGCGCCTTTCTCCGATCCTATGGCTTGAACGGTAAACAAATGCCAGTTCTTATTCACGAGAAATCCTACATTATCCAACTTGTATCGGAGCCGGTCAATGACCAGCACATCTTTGGAAAATCGTTCTCTTGGACTTAACTCTTGTTCCCCCTCTCTTTCTTTGTCCTCCTCACTTAGACGAACAATGCAAGCGATTGTCCGGCCGTCAGGACTCCATACCGGCGCACCAGCAACGTTTCGGATATGGGAAAGCAACTGCAGTTCCTCCCCAGTGCTCTTCATGATCCATAGCTGGGGCGATCCCCACCGGGTAGATATGAAAGCGATAAATATTCCATCAGGCGACCAACGCGGCGCGTAGTCTAATTCTGACCCGGAAGTAAGGAAGCGGGGTTTATCGAATCCAGAGGTGCTCACAACCCAGATACGACTTTTGTATTTGTTCGTATTGTGATCCATGATCGTTTCCACGTAAGCAACGCTCGAACCGTCCGGCGAGATTTGCGGATCATTCACGGCCTTAAGATTGAAAAGATCTTCTGAAATCAACCGTCTTCCATATCTCATATGAACCCTCATTTATCTCGATTTTTCATCAGTTTTTCTTTCAGCACATGCCTAACTGGAATTGCGGATCGGTTTCGGTGTTCACGTCCGGCGAAATATGGATCATCCGGTCATCCATTCGCAGCCGTTCGGCCAACAGTTGAGTAAGCGCCGTTCTCGTTCCCTGACCGATTTCTACCGCACCGCAAAGCAGATTTACGCTTCCGTCGGGATTAAAGATAATAACGGCTCCCGCTCCGGCGTCTGTTGGCGTATTCGAATTTTCCCAAAAACAGCGTACCCCTTTCGCCCTGATGAGAAGGCCATCGATTTCACACAGCGGACGGTCATCCCAATGGATTAACGTTTGCAATTTTGCAATGCACATGGGCAAATCGTGTTGTCAAGTTCGATATTAACTTCGGCGAAATTGTGGGCGCGGCGCTGATCATCACCAGCTCCATTTACTCAACCTTGACATGTACCGTGGAATAGGCGTTATACCCATATCCTTTCCGGTTCCATCTTGCTTCCGCCGGTTGAACGAATCCTACCGAATCCGAAGCCCTGGACATGATTGTGTACTCCCCTTTTTGAGCGGCGACCCATGCGTAGGTCCAAGTGATCCAGCGGTACGGATTTCCAGGACATTTTTGAATGGCAGCCTGTTCCCAATGTTTTCCCCCGTCTATGCTGATTTCGACGTTTGTAATGAATCCTGTTCCCGTCCAGGCCAATCCGTAAATTTGATGCGCCCCGACCCTGAGCACGCTCCAGCTTAGCGGTTGCTGAATGATGGAATTGACATGGATCGTTGTAACGGGCATTTTCCCCGCATCGCTGTCTTTTTCCGGATAGTACATATAATCGATATCTTGAAAAGGCCCGTTAAAATGATTGTGGATAACAGTAATGCTTCTGAGCCATTTAACCGAGGCCATCGCATACCACTGCGGAACAATCAACCGAAGCGGATACCCCTGCTTGTATGGAATCGGTTTTCCGTTTAACGCATACGCAATTAATGTATCCGGATGCATCGCTTTTTCTAAAGGAAGACTTCTTGCAAATACGAACTGGCCTTCCAGATCGGTACGACAGCCGCAATCGGATCCAGCAAATACAATTTCTTTTGCAGACGCATGAAGCCCCGTCAACTTAAGCAGATCTCTTAATGCGACTCCTCTCCAGACGCCCTGGCTAATGGCTCCTGCTTCCCACTGTTCACCAAAAACCTTCGGGACAAAGTGTCCTCTATTGTTGCCGGAGCATTCTAAAACAACCATGACCTCTTTTGACGGCATACGGAGCAAGTCTTGGTAATGAAAAGTCAGCGGCCTCAGAACTTCTCCACCTACCGAAAACCAAAACGACTGCTCAGATAAAATTGGATATGGAAAATGATTTCTTCGATAAAAGTACTGTTCCGGGGTAACGTCCGCAGAAATAAAATGGATCGGACTTTCTTGATTTTCCGGGATCAATCGTCGCGCAACAAGATAAGGCTTAACGTCCGGCAAACGCAATATTACCACCCTATGTTCGATATTTGGCATTCATTTGCATCAGATTTATATGAGAGTACCGTAAAAAGCATGATAAAAGGCGCGAACATTTTGGCTACAATTCAGGGAGTAGCTGATGCGCGAGAGACATTCAACCGGACAGATCGTTGTTGTGGACGGCGGCACGACATTGGTGTATCGAATATGGCAATGCCAACGTTCCCGCGCCATTTTTCCGAAGCTTTCTTTTCAGACATGGCCTCCCAGTTATTTGCCGGGGGCATTCCTATTTTCCGGGAAAAACGATTCCCTTCCAGTCTCCATTTCTACGGAAACCTTGGTTTGGACCCCGGAGAAGTATTGAAATGGGCCTTCAAGTCGAGACTTTTGAAAGTAATCGTCGTCGACCTGTTGCAAATTATCTTTACTGGGAAATAGGGAGATTAGCTGCAAGAAAATCGTGTTGAACTAAATGCGATGAGTACTCTGCTATTCATTCAATGGCTAGAAAACAAGCTTGAGAAACACGGTAAAAGCAAAATTATGCCTGATGAAGAAGTTCTTTCAAAGGTTTTTGAAAAAAATCCATAAGTAGCGCTGCGGCAAAAAATCCTTGATGATATACTAAGAAAAAGTGGTTTTGAACAGCGAGTTCAAGAAGAAATGAAGTTGACTAGACCAAAAATTGAGCGGGAAAACCTAGTATTCGGCCAGGAATTGAATAAAATTTGCTTGGTGAGCCTGCTCAGCTCTGGGTATTGGCCGATAAAATTTTTAATTCATGAAGGCCTCTCCCCTACTTAAAAGTCTAAACGAAAGAAGTGATACAGTTTGTTAGAAAAAACAGCAACCTCTTCTGCTCCATCATTTTCGGAATTCAGTAATTTTGAGCCGAATTGGGCTATGTTTTTGGAGGATGGAAAATATCTCAGTTTCGCCAAGTTAAAAAACCAAGATCAGGACCCGGCTCTCACAGACCTATCTTTTATTTATTTTTTTCTGTTTAAGAATACTATACGTAAGTCAGAAGCTTTGACTGGTAGTTCTTTGAAGATCTACAAACAAGCTATTTTTGAGTTTTTAGATTTTATTTATGGCCGGTCGCATTCTGCGGCTGGTCTTCCCCCTTGCTCTTTAGCAGAAGTTGGGTTTATTCAACTCGAAGGCTACCAAAAATTTATCAAGGGAAAAATGGATGCCAGTGAATATGCCCCTGCTACAGCTCGTAGGAAAATAACGATTATTCGCGCTTTATTAAAGTATGGGGTTGAATTTCAATTCTTTGATAGGGATCTGAGTGTATATTTACGTCCGCCAAAGCTTCGTATGATTCGCCAAGAACGAAAGCTAATTAAGAAAGAAATGGCTTTGATCCTCGAAGAGCTTCGTAAAAAACCAATGAATCGATTGATAGGTGCTTTTCTACTTATGATGGGCTTACGGATATCAGAACTTTGCTTTGCCAAATGGGGAGATCTGTACGAGGGGAACAACGGGCAAATCTTTATGAAAGTGATCGGGAAGGGGAACAAAGAACGTCATCTGAGAATAGATCTAACGGTGTTTCAATTACTCCTTCGCTACCGAAGCGAACGTGGGGATTGCATTATCATTGGGAAAGAACCGGACCAGTGGCTTATTACCAATTCTAAGCGCAATCAATTAAACGATCGCGTGGTCCGAAAAATGATTGAGCGAGCTGCCGTTCGGGCAGGTGTAAGCAAGCAAATTAGCCCACACTGGTTTAGACATAGCGCGGCAAGCTACTCCTTATTGGGGGGTGCTAACATAATCAAGGTGAAAGATTGGTTAGGCCATGCCGATATCAGAACGACCCAAATATATCTTCACGATATCGAAAGGGAAAATGATACCGGGCCGGGAGAATATATGAAAGATATTTTTGTATAGCAGAGCATGCCAGCTACTGCTGGTAGTTGGCATGTCTTCATCGATCGCAATCTGACAAAACCGGCGTCACATGAAGCTGTCGCCGACCTCCTTGATCAGCGACTCAGTTTTACCTATGATAAACCGGTCACAATGTTGAGCTAGAGCGACAAACATCCATACGATTCATGAAGTGCAAACGTACAATAGGGTAAGTACACTCCGTTATGGAACCGTCCTCCAACAAATTCGCAAATCGGAGAGTGATCTGATGAAAATCGATATTGGCTGCGGTCTGAACAAGCATCCGGGCTTTTGGGGAATCGATAACAGAGTTCTTCCCGGAGTCGACATGGTATGCGATTTGAATGCCCCCTTCCCCTCCCCGATCATTCTGTCGAATTCGTCATGGCCAGCCGCTCCCTCCCCTATGTTCATAATAACTTTAAATCCCTCATGGCAGAGTTATACCAATTGTGCGTTCATAAAGCCGTAGTCTGTATTTTGGCGCCTTACGCTCATAGCTTTGCTCATATATCCAATCCATTGTTCAAGCACAAATTTGATGAGTATACACCGCGTTATCTTACCACTTCCTTCTTCCAGCCTTCTCAGGGAGCTGTTTGTCCCTACCTGTACGCTTATTGGCCGGAAACGCCTCTGCCCTACGACTTTCGTTTGCTGTGCATGGAGTTGTTTTACCAGGTGCCTTTTGTCCCGCCGTTCTATGAGCTTGAGGAACTGGAAGTCTTGAAGACGCTGCAAGCCAATGTTGTGCAGGAGATCATGTACCATTTTGTTGTCATTAAAGAGCCCGTATCGGTACCCTGCTCTTGGCGCGGCGGCTACCGTAACATTCGAGGTGAGGATTACCATGTCGATTCCTTCACAGATTAGCAACCAATCGAAGGTAAGTTTTACGTCTTACCCGTGCTGCGACGGTGCTTACAAACATCCCGATCGTATCTTTTTCTTTTTTCGTCGTCCGGTTGCCGAAGATCGTTCCGATCGTCACATCGCGCTCGTTCGTTACCTTATGCAGGTAGATATACATGGCATCCAAAAAAACGTAAATACGCCAACTTGATGCTCCTGGCAAAAGGTTTTCAGCTCGCTGTACAAATCGTCGCTAATGATTACGCCGTCCCTTCTGGCTGCCGTACTTAGCGTCAAAGGATTGTAGGCTTTCAGCCCTACCGTCTCCGGAAGCGTATCAAACTTCTCCAGCCAATAGATGCGGTCTTTACTGTAACGTTCCGATTGTACGTATTCTTCTTCGGCTTGATGTAATCGATATACGAGTGCTTCACCTCACCGGAAGGGCAAGCTCCTTTCACCAACTCCGAGTAGGTTTGCATAATTTGATTGGCGATCAAATTCATGGAAATGCCGTCGGAGATCATATGATGCATTTTTATACCCCAGCATATTTCCCGGTCATTCATCTTAAGAATGACAAACTGATACAACTCTGCATGAAGCAATTCCATCGGCTCCCGATTATGCGCTTCAAGCCATTGCTCACAGGAGACCATGGATTTGGCTTGACCATAAAACTTTTAGTTGGGGGCTTAGCACTTGAGTGGATGCATGATCTGAATAAACAAGCCTCTAGATGGAATAATACCTTAGATCCCACAACTTAAAGGAGCTGATATTCAATGAGACTTGCTTCGCATGAGGCGCATGAGTTAAACGAGCTGCTTCTGAGCTGCACAAATTCAATACAATGTATGGCGTTATTCCTCAATCAAGCCACGGACCCCGAGCTTCGCGATATGATAGCGCGTCAATACCCCGCCCATATTCAAGATTACAACATGAAAGTTGAATTCGCAAAACAAGCTACAGGGTCTATGGACAAGCTTAACGTCCCGGAACTGCAACAAATCCAAGGAAATCCACCGAATTTCCAGCAACAATACCCGGCGGTTCAGCCGCAAGTAAAGCTATCCCAATTAGATGACAGATCTATAGCCACCTCTTATTTGTTAACTTTGAAACGGGCAGGCCGCGAATACGCATGGGCCGCATTTGAATGTTCCACTCCACAATTAAGAGTGTTTCTTGAGGATGCTTTTCGAATGTGTTCTCATCAAGCATTCGAAGTGTGGAATTACATGGCGCGTAAAGGCTGGTATCCTGTTGCAATGGCTCAACCGAACGTTATGCAAGCTATGGGTCAAATATTTCAACAGGTTCCCTACCAACAGCCGGCTGCAGTGTATCAGTGATTCATTAATGAGCTTGAAAATTCAAAAGTTGCGGATTACACATTGCATAATGGCTAATATTACTTTAATGAGGAGTTGTTGAAATGGGAATTTTAAGCGGAAACCCGAAAAATGAGCCGCTGCATTACGGGGAAATCCATGATATGTGGCAATTCTCAATGAAAGCCAAAGGCTGCGTTTCGGTTTATCGTGCTTATCAGTTTCACGCAGGAGACAAAGATCTCAAAAACCTATTGGGCGACTTAATCGATCAAGCGGAATTAGAAATTAGCGAATGTGATACTATCCTTACAAATAACGGAATAGCCCCTTCCCCCGCATTACCACAAAGACCGGAGGCCAAGCTTGAAGATATTCCAATCGGAGCTAGACTGTCCGATCCGGAGATTGCATCTTTAATAGCTGTCGACTCCTCCGCCGGTCTGGTCGCTTGCAGTCAGCTTATGGGCAAGTGCATTCGTGAGGATATAGGTGCCTTGTTTGCAAAGTACCATGCTACTAAAGCTGCTCTTGGCCTTAAAATTCTAAGAATGAGTAAAGAAAAAGGCTGGCTCATCCCGCCACCGCTTCAAGTACAGAAACCTGAACTTGTAGAAGCTTGATAATGGGTTAAGTTATGTCACGTTCCCCGCATGAATGCTAATATCCTCACCCTCTTCCCATTGGAAGAGGGAATTATTATGTATGCTCTGGCCGGTAATCGAGTCACTTTGAGCTAAAATGAACATTACTACATCTTATAAGGTGGTGAAATATTGGATACGCAAATGGAAGATTCGATGTCAGACGAATTCTTGCCCATTACTTCTGTACGGAGCGGAACGGTAGAGGATGTTAGTTCCGATCTCATTTGCTGCACGATCCAAATTGTAAACATTGCAATAGCTGGCACCCATAAAGAATGGGTATTAGTTGATACGGGGATGCCACACTCGGCCGAACGGATTATAGAATTAACGGAAGCAAGATTTGGAGTCGGGTCCAAACCGAAAGCCATCGTTTTGACACATGGACATTTCGATCATGTCGGCAGTGTTGTTAAACTTGTTGAAGCGTGGAATGTGCCGGTATACGCTCATGAGATGGAACTACCCTATTTAACGGGCAAATTAAGTTATCCTGAGCCGGACGGGTCCGTTGAAGGGGGACTCATAGCCAAACTATCTCCTTTGTTTCCTAACGAACCGATCAATTTGGGGAATCATGTTGCAGCTCTTCCACAGGATGGAAGCATTCCTGGAATGCGTGGCTGGCGCTGGATTCATACGCCAGGCCACACACCGGGTCATGTTTCGTTATTCCGGGATGAAGATCGATCGCTAATCGCAGGGGATGCTTTTGTTACAGTAGAACAAGACTCGCTATATAAAGTCATAACCCAAAAGAAACAACTGACGGGCCCCCCAAGATATTTTACAACCGATTGGGATGCAGCATGGGAATCTGTTAAAAAACTTGAGAAATTAAAGCCATCGTCAGTCATAACCGGGCATGGTCTACCAATGTTTGGTGATGAATTGGCAAAGGGGTTAGTTGCATTGGCCGATAAATTCGATCGAGTGGCTATCCCCGCGCACGGACGTTATGTCCATGATGGTCGATAGTGCCACAGAGCCGTTTCGCTTTTTATAATCCGTGTACGGATTTTCTTAATTTGCTAATAACCGGAGCTGTGCGGCTGCGCTCATCCCAATTCCCCATTCCCTTTGACTCGTTTCCATTATATTCGGATGAATCGAGATCATTCGGCACGGATTTGTCCGATTTGCCGAATGAATCATACAGATAACTGGTAGAGAATCGAGATCGGTGCGGTTTCCAGCATATATTCCTAAAGGACAAGCTGAGAAGCCTGTTTCTCCAGAATAATCTGGAACGTGATGTCGATAATTTTTTTCAGCCCCAAAGCCAGTCCCAGCTGTTCCGCGATCGCGAAGGCGCCTAAAGCGTTCAAATTAATGAGCAGCAGCTGATGAATATGCTTCCAGGACCCTGTCGCTCCGCGCACAGGTGCTGAAAACTTGCCATCGCTTCCTCCGCCTTCGCCATCCATTCTCCTACCGCAGGACGAAGCCCGGAAGGGGTTCGTCCGATGGCCTGATACAAGTCGCCGATTTTTCGTTCATGCTCTTCTGCCACCTCCGCCATTTCCTTGGATTAAAACAAGCCAAAAGAACGCCGATCCGATGACGGTCAGCGTTCTTTGGGTTTAGGACCATTCTTATCTTTGCACCAGATTGACATCGTGCGGATCGATCCAGGTCGAGTCCGTCCAGCCATCGAGGTCATAATCGCTCATACACTGCTCCACCATGCGCTTGAACGCCTCGGCAGATCCGCTGTTTACAGCTTCCATCAGCGCGTGAATGCGGATATCTTCAAAATTGCCGGTATAATTTCGTTCGTATAGCCCATGACGGCCGCCAAATTCGCTCCCGATCGCGTCCCAGAGCAATTTATTCAGCTTAATCTTCTCCATACTGTCATACCCGCCCGAGCCGCGGTAAAATCTCTCCAAATAAGGACGAAGCTCCGGATTTTTAAAATCCGCCGAACTGGAAGGCTGTACGATGAGCCCTCCTCCCGCCACGTCTTCGATAATTTCTTTGATACGTGTCCAAGCCATGGGAGAAAACACTCTGTAAGCCGTTCCGTGTTCGACATTCGGCAAAACCGTTCCATTCGGACCCGGATTCGGATCTTTAGCCATTGCGGTACTTAGGGCCCAGAACATATTTCGCCAGGCAATCATTTCTCCGACTTTTGCTTTGACCCCGCGGAAATCGCCGGTTCCCGAAGATTCTACGACTTTTAACAGCAGGCCGGCGATAAAGTCAAGCTTGACTGCCAGACGGGTACAACCGTGAAATATAAACAAATGGATGAACCCGGAACGCGGGAAGAAAGCATTCGCTTTTTCAATATCTCGATAAACCAGAATATTTTCCCACGGAATCAAGGCTTTATCAAAAATAAGAACAGCATCATTCTCATCCAGACGGCTTGAAAGCGGGTTATCGAACGGGCTGCCTAATACGGCGGAATGGAGTTCATAGGAAGGGCGGCAAATCATCTTCACTCCGGGCGTATCGTGGGCGGCAAAGAAAGCGAGCGCAAATTCCTCTTTTTGAATGGGTAGCGTCCCGTTATGAGCGACAAAATGGCAATGGGTCAGCGCGGAGCCCGTTGCTACCATTTTAGCGCCGCTGACAATGATCCCGGCATCGGTTTCCTTTTCTACGTTGATAAAAACATCGGACACGGTATGCACCGGTTTGTTTCTGTCCACCGGCGGATTGATGAGGGCGTGATTGATAAATAATACCTTCCTCTGCGCTTCCCCGTACCACCGGCGGGCGTTATTCTCAAAAGGGGCATAAAACTCCGGATTGCCGCCGAGAGTTCCAAGAAAAGCGCCCTTGTAATCCGGGGTCCGGCCCATCCATCCGTAGGTAAGACGCGCCCAAGCGGCTATGGCCTCCCGTGACGCCAACAATTCCTCCGCGTTTCGGCTAACTTTAAAAAAGCGATGGGTGTAACTGCCTCCCGGGATATCGACAGGCGTTGTTAATACATCGTGATCCTTGGGGTCATGCAATGCATCGTAAAGCCGTGCGACGGAACGCGCGGAATTGCGGAAAGCCGGATGGTTCACAATATTTTGTACACGCTGACCGTTCAGCCAAATTTCCCTGTCATCGCATAGACTGTCCAAATACTCTTTGCCGGTCATCGGTTTCCTAACGTCGCTCATCCGTGCTTCTCCTTGATCCATTGTCCCAATCGCAGCTTGCCCGACTGGCAGTAGAAGCGGATCGGATTATCCCATACCAATTGTTGAATCACGTCTTCCCCATACGCTTTCTTTCTCATTTCAACGGCTGTTTTCACGATACTAAGCGGGTTGGCCGGACCCCAATCGGCCGCGGAATTAATCAGCATACGCTCCGTCCCGTACCGATCGAATATTTCGATCGCGGTCTCAGGGGAAACCTTGGTCGGATAAATCGTCATACCGCTCCATCCCCCGTAATCCATCGAGAGGTCAATCGTCTCGAGGTTATTATGGTCGATCAAAACTTGATCAGGATCGAGATGGACTTCCTTTAATACTTGGATGGTACGTTCGGTGCCTTCTCTTTTATTGCGATGGGGGGTATGCACCATGACAAGCATATTCATTTCTTTTGCCATGAGGAGCTGGCGCCGCATAATTTCTTCTTCCGCATCCGTGATCAGATCGAACCCGACTTCGCCTACGGCCAGACAGCGTTCATGCCGATAATACTCCGGCAGGCCGTCAATCACCCGATGGGCGAGTTCCAGGTTGTTCGCCTCTTTCGGATTCATCGCCACGCAGCTGAAATGGTCAATCCCGTACTCCTTCGCCCGCTTCGGTTCAAATTCGAGGATATGCCGAAAATAATCGAAGTACGACTCCGGATAGCGGCGTTCGCTTCCAAGCCAAAATGAGGGCTCGACAACCACCTGCACACCGGACAAACTCATCCGCTCGTAGTCGTCGGTCGTGCGGGAATAGCAATGAATATGCGGATCAAAAAATTTCATCATCCTCACTCCTCGTCCTTTAGCTTAAACAAAGCCGCAACAGAAGGTCGTGAACTTCCGTCGCATCCAATTCTTGCGGCAAATCTAAATCTCGACCGGTTACAATCATCGAGATTTGATCGTGTTCTCCTCTTACCGGCAATCCATGCGATCCTCGAATCAACTCCGGCTGTAAAGGAATACGGTACGTATTCGGATCGACGAACAACTCGACCGGATCGTAACCGGGCTTTCGGTGAATATCTACGGTGTGAGCAAATTCAGGCGCTCGCTCATCCTCTAACCACCAATAATAAACGAACCAGCTATCAGGCTCCGCGATGGCGATTAATTCGCCGGACCGTTCGTGATCGATGCGATGCTGCTTTTTCTCGTCCTCGCCCCAAACCCCGGCGATGCCCGGCAATTCTTGTAAAACCCGTTTCACTTCAGGGATATCCTTGGCATTTGGGATATAGACATGAGCCAGCTGGTGATCCGCAAGGGCGAAAGCCCTGGAGTGCTCCATATTGATAAATTCCATCTCTTCTACCCTGTCAACAACCTGATATCCCAGATTTCGCAGAAATCGGTTAATATAAATCGGGCGCCGAACCGGTTTGAAAGCATACTCCGACAGTAAAACGATCCTCGTCTCTTCATAAAGCCGCCGGCGTTTCAGCTCTTCCACCAAATATCCGATCAGCCCGTCAATCTCCTTTAACGATTGCTTCGCTTGTGCGCTATCGGGTCCAAATCTTTGCGCATTGTAGTCGACATTAGGCAAGTAAACGAGCGACAACTTGGGTCTATAGCTCTCCAACACGTCAATAGCTGCCTTCAGAATCCAATCGCTGGATTGGATGGATGCCAGAGGTCCCCAAAATGTTCGTAAATCAAAATCCCCAAGCTGTTCGCGGAGCTGCGAATATAACCCGTGCGGTTTGGAAGCGCACCACTGGATCATACGATTCTCCAAATGGATTGGCGCAGGGGTTACGACATAATCAGCCGAACTCAATTTGCTGAATTGCCAAAAAAAGATTGCGGTCTTCGCCTCTGCGTCCGCTTTCTTCAACGTTTCCCAAAGCTTTTCGCCCTGGATTGGAACCATCGTTTGATTCCACATCGTCATTTCTTTATAATCCCGGTCCGGAAGACCGTTGCAAATAATCCCGTGTTCCGCGGGAGGCTTTCCCGTTATGTATGTTGCTTGAACCGTCCCGGTCACCGCCGGAAAAACAGGATTCACTTTAATATGATGCCCCTCATCCAGAAGCTGACGAATATTGGGCAACAACGCTGCATCTTGCAAATGCTCCGGACACAAGCTGACGATATCGAGCACAAGCACATGTTGTTTTTTCATATTCTCCCCTCCTTCATGTAACGGAAAATACTCGGGACCAAGCGTAACTTAACAGCATGAAAATCGTTACGGTCAGCCATGCCGCCATTCCCCCAATGGACGTGGCGATTGCAGCATTCAAAAGAGACAAGCCGATAATGCAAGTTCCCACCGCTTTGCGAATATGTATGGCATTCGGAAGCTTGATGGAAGCATACATCCCTTTAAACGTCCAGACGAGGAAAAGGAAAACAGCGATCAGGGTTACGAGAAGCGTCTCCCGGCTTCCAAAGAATAGGACCGCAATCGAACAAACCGGAATCGTCACGCTCATCGTCCAGACGCGTTTCGGATAAAGAGCCTCCCCTACTTCTCCCTTGGACAAAGCCGTGACCATGGCAATATACACAAAAGGGACGAGGGACATCCACCAAAAGGCCGATAATTGCGAAGGGATCAGGCTGATACCCAGCAATAAATTTAAACCGCGGCATATCCCCATCGTTACCGGTCCGAAAAGATGATCGTTTTTCAAAAAACCGTTATACAGATAGATGCATGCCACCAACGCGCAAGCGATCATGAAACTGACCCAGCCGACGAAAAACGCGATACCAAGTCCGCAAATTCCCAACGTGCAAATGAACGCCAGCGCAAATGAGCGGCTTATGCGCCCGGAAGGCAGCGGCCTTTCGGGACGTTCCATTTGATCGAGAGTGTGATCCATGTAATCGTTCAACACTACACCCATTGCATATAAACAAGCGCTTGAAACGATCAAGGAAAGCTGAGTACCGATGTGAAAATTTTGCCAAATGCCATAAGCAATCCATCCGCCCGCCATAATATCGGCCATCGCTGTAAATAAGTTGGGGAAACGAATGAGTTCCAGACAAGCCTTCCATTTATTCAAAACGCAGCTCCCTCCTCGATGATAGAAAAATCGGCAGGCCGGCAAAAAGTTTATGCTCTTACAATGCGCCAAACTGCGCCGGTTTCAGAAAATGGAATAACCGTTGCCACATCGGCGCCAAGAATGCCGAAATCGACGACATAGAGACTTTGCCCGTCAGGCGAGAAACGTACGGCCACCGGGCGTTCCGGACCTTCGCCGGCTTTACCGGGTTTGAGATTGATCATGAAATCGTGTACTTGACCGGTATACGGATTGGCACGGACTACCCGAAAACCGGCTGGTCTGATGTCTCCGGTGGTGATCGGCGATGCGCTTCCGAATTGAGCGAAAAACACTTCGCCTCTCGGCGCAAAAGAATCGCTGGTACTGAAATCAAACTTTTGTGTGGCGGAGTGCGGCTTAAAACGAATGAGCGGCTGTTCCGCCAGAGGCGGGTGTTCCGCGAGCAAAAATTGCGGTTGCACATTCCCCGGCGGTTTAAAGTAAGGCAAAGTGACCGGGAGTCCGCTCGCATAGTCGGGCCAGCCGTACCAACCGGGAGTGATTTCGTAAAACGTATCCCAGTCTCCTTCGATGGGCCTGCTGCCCCGAAAGTCGAGGCCGTTGTTGGTAGCGTATAATTTGCCTTCCGGCGAAAATCCAAGGCCAAAAATATTCCGGAAACCGTCTGCGATGATTTCCAGGCCGCTCCCGTCCGGGTTCGCGCGATAAACGACCCCGTTTGCCAGCAGCTGGCCACGGATAACTTCCCCCTGGAAGCTTGGTGTTCCGAACGGATGAAATGCGCCGGTTATTGCTTTAGCGTTCGGATTCATTTTGGTTAATGGGTTATCCGATGGGAAATTTTGTCCTGCAAGTATGATGTCACGCGCTGGAATATCGTGGTAATCTGGTCTTTGACCCAGCCATCCGTAATAGGCATTATCTACGCCTACGACCCCCGAGTTTGTCACGGTACCAACGGCAAAGTACATTTTTCCGTCAGGGCCGAATGCCACTTCCGAAGTGAAGTGGTCGCTTCCGCCTCGTAACCCGTGAATAAGTACTTGTTTTTGACCGTTGCGGTCGACTTTGTATACTTTACCGTCATAACTGCCTTCAATAATATATAAATCTCCTCTGAACCAGGACATGCCAGTTAATGGTCCTTCAAACCCTGCAGCAAATTCATGGACTTTTCCGGCTTTATCCATATGCAGCACTCTACCTTTAGCATAAGCCGGGCCGTAAGAATAGCCCGATTCGGCGACATACATTTCGCCATTCTCGTCAAACGCCAAGCTTGTTGGATAGGTGAGTCCGGAAATAACCGGCTCCAGTCTGTATCTGGGGTCTAGCCAATAATCCGGGCCGCCGACCGGACCTTCCAAAACCGGCGCCAATGGCGGCAAGTCGGTTTGAAATGGAGTGGCTAACGCGATTAGCGTATTGATGAAATTGGTTTGCAAAGTTATAAGGTCTTGAAACGCGGACGCCAGATGCGGATATGCGGTGAAAAAGTATGGATAGGATTGATAAAGGAGCAAAAGTTCATTTTCCCTTGCTATCAATTCATCTAACAGCAGGTCTTGGTTTCGATGAAACAGCATTAAATTAATCGGTGCTTGAGGTCGGCGGATTTGAAGTGAATTCAACAGGTTTTCAAGGATTTGGGCTTTCTGTTGTTGGAGCCGCCAAAGCGTCGTAGCTTCCGGGCCATTCCCAACGACATGATGAAACCTCCAGAACAAATGTGCGCAAATCTCTTCCCAAATGACTTCTCGAATGACCAGTTTATTAGGGAGCGTCTGCAAAGGATTCCTTCACCCCTCATCCCAGTTTGTTCACACATTCATAAGTAATATGAACAGGGGGTTGTCCTTTATGTCAATGGGTAGGGAGAAGCCCGAAATTGATAATGAGACAATGTCTATGCCGCTCGCGACAAGAACATTGTCCCATTATTTGAAAACGATCCAATCGTTATTCATCATGGAATAATTTCAAAAACGGTACCTTGGTTCAAAACAGTCACTTTCGTAGAACCATGAACCCCTAAATATAGTTTGGTTTGATTCAGATTCGTTCCCAAACTAACATAATAAGCTGATTGAGAACCAAAATTATAATCGGTTTCAATAACGCTAAAATCATTTCGTTTACAATCTGTTCTTACCCTCGTATAAGCTAAAGCCCCTCTAACGGGAAGTTGAGATTCTTTCCTCTGAGCCAGATCGGTAAACACAACGTTTCCCCTTAAATCAGGGATTTCATTTCCCATATAGGGCTGGACTCCTGTAAGTGCTGTGGCTCTAAACTTATCGGTTCGGCGATCTTCATGAAAATAACTAATTAGAGGCAGAAGACGCCTCACTGAAGTTTTTACTGCTTCATCGTAATAAGCAATTGTTTTCTGATTCAAAGTCGGATTTGCAGAGCAGCCTGTTATTGTCGAAGTAGGAAAAGCACCTTCCCACCCTCGCCAGCCAAAGTTAATAAATCCTTCGTGCTCTGGTTCAGATTGCATTAAAGAAGCTTGAATAAGCCGAGTAACCGGTATTGGCTTATAATGAATAAACGAAAAAATCGACTCTACGAGATCCTGTCCGACGTTACCTACGTATTTGATATACTGATTATAAAACCTTTGAAATGAAATGCCTGGTATATTGCGAACTCCTTTGGCGATGACCGTAAGCGTTTCCTGAATAGGTACGGGCAGCTCATTAAAACGTGTAACTACGGGCGGATTATCGATATATGTATTCTTACTTACATCAATTTCGATTATTTTACCTGCGATTTCCATATCATCTTGGCTTAAATTAAATGGGTCATAGCCTGATCCGCCATCTCCGGTTGTCAAAATAAGATTTCCTGTTTCAGGTGAAAAGTTTAAGCTATTGATACCATTATGGTTTAAAAATGGTCTTCTTATATGAAGTAATGTCCGCCGTTTTTGAGGTTGACCATTCGGATGCAGAATATATTCTTCAACTGTATCAATATGATCGTATTGAGCTTCTCTATTTATCCACTTTAGGTTTAAGGTTCTGGAATCACAAGGGTTAGGCTTAAAAGATTCGGGAGGAGCACCTGGAATAGCTCCTGGACCTTGGGTTCCAGTTACCGAATAATGCAGATAAAACAAACCATTAGAATAGAATTTGGGATGAAATGCCAGCCCTAGCAATCCCCGTTCATCATATCCGCCGCTAGAAAGACCTAGTTTTATAATTCGCGGGCGAATATCAAAAAAAGTTCTTATAACTCCGTTTCGTATGTAAAAGATCTCGCCTACCTGGGTTGTAATAAATAAGCTTTCAATGGAATCACCCGGAAGTATAGTTGTTTTCAAAACCGTAGGTAAATTGATCTTACTTACAATGGGCCTTAAACTAACCTTAACTTTTCTCAATTTAACTTACCCCTCCTTCCTATTTTTTTCTTTTATAAAGATATGATTAGAACTGCTCCATTAGTACCAATTAGGTTTTGAGCCCAATCAGTGGCAATACCATCACCATATGAGGAATGAAAGCTTACAATGAGCCCCTCGTCAACTTCTTTTTCTATTGCGATAATGCAAACTTTCATGTTGTTTCACCTGCATCTCATTAAGACATTAGAATTGGTTGAAGGAATTGGATATATGTAGAGTGTCTATAGTCCTCGTGATTGCTGCATTTTTGTTAAATTCTGAAAAGGACAGCAATTAATTAATCTGCCCTTTTCTTTAGAAAGTTATTGCTTGATTATCAAATTGTCTTCTTCTGGTTGATTTTTCATCCCGCCGAATAAATAAATTGCAAATGAACAGATGGGATATGTTTGTGAATTCATAAGAGCATTTTTCACATCTTCTTGATATTGTTCAAATTTTTCATTATCCCATTGATCTTCTAAAGAATAATGAAAACATAGTACATAAGACCCTTTCGACATCGTAAAGTAAAACATTTGATTTTGTTGATAGTAATATAACCCGTTATTTTTGGTTTTAAACGTATCAACCACATAGGAATCAGGATCATCCAATGAAAACTCGGGTCGATAACCGACGTTCCCCTCTCTATTCCGGATTCTCTATGTTAAAGGATTCGAAATAGATTTTTTTATAATACAAATCTGCAAGAAAAAACCAAACATAAGGCTCTACCCCATGAGCATTTACATCAATTTGGGATTCAAGATTTGGTCGTGATGCCAAGATCGTCCTCCTCCAAAAGTCCTGGTTTGTCATCGAGTAAATCCGCTGTTGGCGGCTTGGTATAGATGCGCTCGTCCGCGCCCAAGAACTTGGGCAATTCACGACCTTGCTGCTTGACCAATCCGGTCAGCGGAGACAGATCCACACCTCCATCTCGATAATACGGATACTCCCACTTGGAACCGTCGTAATACTCAACTTCCTTCACACTGGCCTTAAACGTAACCCCATCCGTTCCTTTATTGAATCCTCCCGTCAACTGCCACCCGCTGTCTCCACCGCCGATTTTGCCAGGCTGTATATTTTCTTCCGAGTTGCCTTGCTTCAGAAAATCCGGAGAAAGCCATCCCGTTTTTACCGGATAACCGTTCTTATCATATCCCAGCCAACCGACTACATATTTTTTTACAACTTTAGAAGTATTGTTTTTAACTGCTATGGAAAGATAAGTGTCGTCTAACCAATCTGTAAAGGTTCTAATTTTTTCTACGGAAACTTCTTGACTTTGTTCTAACTCCGCCATCTTTTGTTTGCGTTCGGCCGCTTTCTTTTCCTCATTTAATTTGCCATAGGATGATAGTTTAGCTGTCATATCCGAATCTTTAGGCAAGATTGTAAGCGCCTCGTTCAACAAGCCAATGGCTTTGTTGTAATCCGTATTGCTTGAAAGCTGCTCCGCTTCCTTCAATACGTTCGTTTTATACTCTCCGCTGTTTTTAAAAGAAGTTCTCGAATCGTTCAGCTTGTTAATCTCGCTTAATGCGCTCTCGGCATCCTCTTTGAGCAAGCCTACTTTTTTAATGGTTTCTACCGTTGTTGTTGCCTTCTGGAACTCGATTTTATTAGCTTTAAATTCCTGCTTGACGGTCGCCAACTCGGTCTTGAGATATTCTTCAATTTCTTTTCCTTTTCCAAATCTCCTTTTATTTTTTGAAAGTAAACCGTACTTGCTTCATCATACTTGGTTTGCCTGTCGTTTGCCCTACTTTTGAACCGCAGTGATTGCAAAACAAACGATTGTCCAATACTTCATTTCCACAACGCTCACACTTGACCAAGTGAATCCCCCTCATTCAGCAGCATGATGTACGATCTCTCTTGAAAAACTGCGAAAACAGCCATCCCCTGCAACTCCGGACCTATTCCTCTCCATACCCCCCGTATCCGGAGACTCTTCGTCGGGCGGTTTACACCATTATATATGGTTAGAATGAATCAGATTTACGATTTCGATTTGATTTGTTTCAATAGCTCTATCCAGAGGGCTTCCATTATAAGATAGCATTTTACCTTTAAATTTTACCTTTGTTTTAAAGTCAACACCTAGTTCTAACAATAGTTGAACGATCTCCTTATATCCTAAACCGCAAATCCAAAACAACAACTCTGATTTAGGGGTTGTCTCTTTTTTATAATCCGCCCCATTCGCTAATAAATATTCAGCAATTTT
>JBHJMN010000052.1:0-39963 GCA_042219835.1 Paenibacillus elgii | reverse complement strand
CCCCCGGATATACTTATCACTTGACCGATATGATTTATTCCATTTCCCCACTTCTGCACAAATACTTTGAAATCATTCCAACAAATCCCGAACTCGGATCGAATATCTGGATCTTCGATTAGAGTCACTTTACCTTCATCGATACAGTGGTTAGCTATAGTTATGATTTCATGTTTTACAATTTGTATAATATCATTACTTTCATTACCACTGTCTATCTGCAGCACGAATTTTTGATAAAACCCGTTTGCATAAGGAAGTCCGAGGTTGCTGAAATCTCCATCGAAAAAATAGTTATTCACAATGAGAGATTCGTGTCTTCTTTCCAGTACCTTCATATCATGTTCGTCTAGCAATATAACATCTCCTGTTGCCCCACTCAGTAAATTACCTATGAACTGGATAAACTTCGCGCCTCCACTTGGATAAACGCTGATCAACAAACAAAATTTACATCGAGATCAAATTCTTTGGCTATATCTTGGACGAAGCTTAAATTCGTGCTAATCCAAAAGGATTTGCAGCTAAAATCCAGCGTATCCCCTTCGCCCTCTTCACTCTCTTCCTGCCTGCTAATTTTAATATCTCCCCGATCCCCAACTACCTTTCTCGCTTGCTCCAATAAAAATTCATCTATCTCTTCTCTGGTTTTAAAATCAGTGTAGAAATAATAAGATAATTCCACGCTATTCTTCCCTCCAAAACCATCTTGTGCTTGTTAGTGCTTAGAAAATATATTGAAACCCCAAAGCAAATACTCGTTTGGGGTTTTTATGAATGTTAGATATTTCTTAGGTCTTGCTAAAACTTCCCTTTTTTCGTCTTTGTAGCTTTTTCAAGCAGACCATTCGTCATTTTGGATGAATACCATCGGACAACGCCATTGAAGTGATTTTGCAGCATTTGGCCACAACTCGGATATTCGAAGAAGTTGAGATCACGCCATGTACGATCATGATTGGCAATATCCCGGGCAGGTTGGTCCGGCGCCCCACAATTCGAGCAAGGGAACAAGGCTCTTTTACGAAACTTGACATACACATTTATAACGGCGACCGAAAGTTGACTAATACCTATTTTCACCAATTACTAAGGTGTTTTCTCACTCCAATCTGCGTCAAGTTTATCCAAAGTTTTGTCACTAATATCCTCTGGTTCAACTGTACTCATTTCTACGGATATAATTCGAGAACGTGCAGCCCTTCCATAGGTTAACTCTCCATTATGGTATCTTATCCTCCCCCCCCTACTAAACAGCTTTATAATTGGAACATATAGTCCTTGAAATTTAAGTGCTACAGTTTCTTTCTCGCCGGATAAATACGCCCATTCTAAATAATTTTTACAAGCTGATTTGACCAACGACTCATCTTTAATTAGATTTAATTCATCGCAGTATTTATATATTTCAATAGGCAACTTTATGCCGCACATATCCGCAGCACTAAAAACCGCCAGCCTCTTGCTAGGTTCTTTATCTATATAGTCATAAAATTGAGAGCCTCTCCTTAAAAACTCATATAATAATATACCGTGTGAAGGCCTATTGGGCTCATCATTTTCCCAACTAATGTCTCTTATAATGGTTCTAGCATCTTCAAATACCTGATTCAATTAGACACCCTCCTTAAATAGATGTACTTTTTAGAATTATAATATAGTTTCATCCGGTTCAAAATCTGGAAAATCTTTTGGTGGAAGGGGTGCTAGATCATGCGCTCCCTCGTTAGGCGGTTTCCCAGTTAATCCTTCTTTTGGGTTCCATGATTCAATTTTACGATACGGCATTCCACCTTGCATCATCTTACTTTCCGCTAGTTCGTGGTCTGCTAACTGTCTGAACCATGCTTTTTCTGTAGGTGCTAATTCTCCTTTAAGTGCCTTTTCCCACCCATAGGCAATATGCATATCCGGATGGAAATAACCTGTATAATAAGATTTTCCAGTAATGGTATCCGGTAAATTAACATGCTCTGTTAAAAAAAGATGTTTCTTTAGTTCTATAACTTCTTCCAAACTAAGACCAGTGTTTTTGGAGAAAAACTCAAGTTCATTCATATCTAGTCCCGTTTCTCTTAATCTATCATATGTCTTTTGAGCGATTTTTTCTTGCTTAATAATAGGCTCAAATTTTATAGGCTCTCCCCTTGGTTCAACTGGTCTTGGTGTGAGAGTTTTACCCGTCCCCTCAGGCCCCTCTTCATCCTCCAAACGCTTGCGCTCTGCTTCCCGATGCTTACGCTCTTCTTCTTCCCGGCGCTTGCGCTCCTCCTCATCCTTACGCTTGCGCTCTTCTTCGCGACGCCTGCGTTCCTCCTCTTCCCGGCGCTCACGTTCCTCCCTTTCCTTACGCTTACGCTCTTCTTCATCGTGGCGCTTACGTTCCTTTTCTTCATCCCGGCGCTTGTGTTTATCCCGATCATGCCAGCCTGAACCGCCACCGCCGCCCGTGCGATCGTTTGCACTGCTATATAGAACATTGTAATCCTCGCGCTTCATGATTGTAAACGTGTATCTGGGGCCGTTATGCATACCGAGTCCAGCGGGTACGGGCCGCTCCGTGCGCACAATCACATAAGGAGAATTATCCTTCATCTCCTTCATCATCTTCTCCAGCAAGGCTTTCATCGCGTCCGTCGGATTCGTAAAACCGGAACCGTTGCTTTTCAGCATCCCGTCCTTTGGCGGTCCGCTTGAGGCCGAATCGCCTTCCGCATTGCCGCGAGGCCGTTTTCCTGCGCCTTATCCGTGATCCGATTCCTGCGCTTTGTTCTCGCTCGCCTCTTTTTTGAGGTCTGTCATATCGATCTTTTTCCCGCTTTTGACCGCGCTCCTCAAGGTCTTGATCGCCGCTTTCACTTCGCTGATCCCAAGGGAACTCAATCCGACATCCACTACGATCATCATTCCCTTGAAGTCGGCCTCGCCTAGCTTGCGGTTTTCTTCCTCGCTGGTCACAAGCGGATTGTGCTGAAAGTCCCCCTTGTACATCGTTTCAATCGGCTCGACATAATCCTCATACAGCTGTCTCTTAACATGCTCCACGGCATCGCTAGCCATCTCGCCCCATGCATCGTTCTTCACGTGCTCAGCGATATACTTCGTCCCCGAGACCGCAGCTTCGGCGATGCTGTTTCGCTCTGCAAGCGGCGCCAGCTTGTTTCCGCTGATTTTCTCGTAGGCCTATTCACCAAGAAGAACTGCGGGGATGCAATTTCCACCGCGTCCACAACAAAACTCCACAACCCTTTGGCCCCTTCGATCAACGCCTCTTGTTTTCCCTGTGCCCGGACGGCCTTGTTTCGTTTCGCCCGTTTCTCGATCAACCCGGACAGTCCCAGTTCGTCCCGCTCCTGCTCAAATGCGCTTTTGATCGGGGCATACGACTGCGAGGAGGCCAGCTCCATCTTGATTTGGCCGCTGCTTGCTTTGAAGCCGTCGCCCAGCTCCAGCGTGTCCGACATCGTCTGGATATGCAGGCTTTTGTCTCCGTACAGCATGACGCTGCGGCCTGTAAGCTCCAAATCGGCGCTCGAATCCACCCGGATGCAGGTGGCGCTGTCCATAAAGACGCCGATCCCCGACTGCATCGTGATATATAGCAAGCCCTCCTTCGCCGTCATCGTCAAATCGTGGTTCCCCAGCGTCATTTCTTTGCCTTGCGGATTCCCGAACGACTTCACGCCCGGGTCCTGCATTTTCCGGCCGCTCTTCTCGACGAATTCACCCTGCGGCGCATGGCGCACCGACTGGATGACCATCGCGTCGTCTTCCTCCGCGCTCGGAAAATACAGCTTGACCTTCGAGCCGATCTCCGGCATTAAATACCATACCTGATTGCCCTCCGCTGCGTAAGGAAACCAGCGGGCGTCCTGCGCGCCCTGCGCCTCGTCGATATCCAGATGGATCTTCACCTGATTGCGGCTGACCTTGATAATGCTTCCCTCAATCGCTGCCCCGATGATCGGCAGGTTATAGGTCTTCTTCCGCTTGAGCCCTTGCGGCAGCGCGCACACGTACTCCCACTTGAGCAGCCCCTGCCCGATCGTCCCGCGCCGGCTCGTAATGACGAAGGCTTGCCCTTCCCGCAGCACTTCATCCCCGATCTCAAGCACGATCTCCAGCTCGAACCGGCAGCTCGTATAATCGCTCTCGTTGACGGCGGCTTGTCCGTTAACGCTCGTCTCCCGATATGCGTCCATCTCCCGCTGTATCGTATACGGGACGTTTTCCAACGTCACCTGCTTGCACCCTTCGGGAATCCCGATCCAGAACCGGCTGCTGTGCCCCGTCATATCCGGCACCACATCCGCCCCTACATGAGAAGCCAGCCGTCTCAGAAAGGCCCAATCCGTCTCCTGATACTGCATCATGAACGTTCCCTGTTCCAGCTTGTCAAAGCTTCGATCGATGACGGCCGAGCCGGGATACGCCTCCAGAATGTGATCCACCACATCGATATACCGCGCATCGACCTTTTGAAACGACCGCGTCTTTTTCCCGATGTCCAGTTCATAGGTATGCGAAACCGCCGTTACGCTTACGCGGCACATGCCGCGAACGACCTGGAGCCCAATCTCCTGCAGCTGCCCCATAAAAAGCGGACGCTCCTGCCCCAATACCTTCAGTTCGATCCGGTCGTGATGGCCGCTGCCCATGGCGATCGCTTCTTCCTGCTCCGCATCCACGGTTCCCGTAAAATACAGTCTGGCGTGATCGCCCATCTGCTGAACCAACTCCAAGGCATCGAGCCGGATCGCTCCGTACGGCCAATGGACGTTTAAATCCGAATACGCGATGACGCGCTCTGTCTGCTGCATCGTTCCACCCCTTCGTTCGGCCGCCGTCCGTTAATCCTGCCCGACATGTTCTATCGTGATGGTGCCTCCCATAGAGCAAGTTAATGTCGATTTGCTCAGCAGCGCTTGCTCGTTATTGATCAGAAGATCTTCCTTACCGCCCGACCATTTGCCGCAAAGACTCGGGGTGCATACAGCTTGCGGAGCGGTTATGGCATTCAACTGATCCGCCCCGAACTCCAGAAGCCCTTTAAGCAACGGGTTCGTTTGCACAGCTATGCTGTTGCTGCCCGTCCGGCTCCAGCCGGCGATATGGTCGAGAACGCCCCCCATCTTCGCCTGACAAAATCCGAAGCAGCCAATATTGTCAGGCGTGCAGTCCGCGACCGTCATCACGGGTTTCTTCTTAATGTACACACCGTGGCTTTTAGGCAAATTCAAGACGCCGGGGTCCGTACCCAGGCTGCATTTCAGCGTTGCGCCGCGCACGACGTACTTCTGCTCCCCTTGCAGCAGACCTTTGATCACGGCTCCAATCAGCAGGTTTAGCATGTCATCATCTCCTCCATCCGGTTAGGTCTATAGGCGCCGCAATGCTCGGATCATGGCGGCTGACAACGGCTGCCACAGCTCCGCTTCTTCCAAAGGAAACTGAAAGCTGCCAATCAATAATCTTTCCTCCAACGATGTCATGAACAGCACTTGGTAGCCGTAGCCTGGCGAGAGCTGGAATAACGATTCGCAGCAGCTCACCTGCAGTCCGTCCGCTTCCAGCATGACGGTTTCCATGATCTGCATGTCCGACTTCAAGCTTTGCAGCTGCCTGAGAAGCGCGTCCTGATACGGCTCGACCTGGTCCATGGCCAGAGCGTGCGTTGTCCATTTCAAGCCAAAAAGAATCTGCCGCCCCTTGTCCCGGAACAAGTGCTGGTCGTTCCCGCTCATGCCGTACTCCGTCGCCGCCAATCCTCTCGGAACGGGCAGCAATAAACGCGGCAAACGAAGGCTTACCCGCTCCCCGAGCAGCCGGTGTTCGTCGAATTCGATCACTTGATCCGACAGCTCGATCCTCCCCTCCTGCACGCCGCGATCCCAATCTTCCTGTGAGATCGAGCCGTTATTCCCGGCGCTTTCCTCCATCTGCTCTTGAATTTGCCGTTTATGATCGATATCCAGCAGCAATTCGTCCCAATAGGTCGTCATCCGACCCTCCGTTAGGCTTGTTCGATTTTCTGCAAACTAAATCCCGTCCAATGTCTGCGCAGCAGACTCTCCGCCACATCAAGGCTGACGGCGATATACGGCTCCAGGATGCCCCGGATGGCGAACACATGGTGCCCCTTGACTTGCTCGCGGTCCAATACGAGCCGTTTCAGCGTGCCTCCGGGGTGAAACTCACTTTGCGGGGATAGGCACTCGACAGCCGGCACCTGCATGATCCAGTAGGAATGCTGCCCGCTTTGTTTCATATCGATCAGTTCCACCCGCTTAAACCGGATGTGACGGTTATATTTCTCCATCAAGCTCTTCATCTGGTCCGATGCCATGCGCGTCGGCTTTCCCAGCCAATCAACATACTCGCAGGACCGGCCAGCATCGACAGGCAGGACCGAAACCGGCGGAAGCTCTTCGAATTTCACGTTTCCGAGCCCGGTAGGTTGTACTTTATCGATAATCCGTTCGTCATCCAGCAGCAAAAAATATTCCCGCATTCCATCAGCCCCTCTCTACCCGGACACCCACCGGATCGATGCGATTTGCGCTTCGCTAAGCCACGGCCGCAACCGCTCCCGGTCCCGCTCCGCAAAGACCGCCTGATTCAGGTTGGCGCCCTCGAAGCTTGCTTCTGGCAAGTCTGCATGCACGAAGTTGGCGCCTTCCAGATCGGCGTTGGCGAAGTTTACGCCCAATAGCCCCGGAGATCGGTGAAGCTTGTCGGCGAAGCCTTGGCCGTCCGCCATGTGGAAATTCGCCCCTTTCAAGTCGCACTCCCGGAAGTCCGCATCGCACAGCTGCGAGTAACTGAAGTCCGCATGGCGCAGCCGACAGCCGGCCCAGCGCGTTCCAATGAGCACGCAGCCATTGAAGGTGCAGGACGTCAAATCGCTGCCGCTGAAGTCGGAATAGCGCAAATCCAGTTCATCGTAATGGCCCGGGGAAAGCGGCAGCCCCCGAAAGCTCTCGTACGAGCAATCCGCTCCCTGCTTCTGCTCCAGCCGCCGCCTGATCTGTTTCACGTCCCGCTGCCCCCGGTCCTCCACATAAAGCGGCTCGCTGATATCCTTGAATTCGCCGATCCGAATCTGCAGGCGATTGGCCTTGGCGATCTGCTGAAATTCGGGAAGCTTCACCGCTTCCGGGATTGCCCGGCGGGCGAGAGCCGTGACAAATTGGCTGAAATAGCCGATCTCCTGCATCACAAGACGCTCCATATCGGCGGTATGAAGGATATTCATATAGGCTTTGCGGCTGTCGTCCAGAACCGACAAGAACGGGCGAATCCCTTGAAACGCCCACCCCGCATCGTATGCGGCGTCGCAATACGCCGTATCCCAATACCAATCGTCCGAATACGCCTCGATCAAGTAGGTGTTGGAGCCTTCCCTTATCGACGTGCGCAGCATGGAATAGTGAATGTAGGCGATCGGCGCTTTTTCCTGCCGCTCCTGCATCGCCTTGATCTTTAGGCACAGCTCCCGGAACGACGTTAGGAATCCGGCCGTAAGCTTCCTCTTATGTTGGCGGAAGTCGGCGTCCAGAGCCGAGATTCGTTCCGTAAGCGCGGGTTCAAACACATGTTCCCGCAAATGCAGCAGCGCTTCCTCCTTGCCCATCTCTCTTCTGCCCCCAGCCTAGTTCATCTTAATTTCCGAGCCTTTGAACTCCATATTGTTTTCAATCGTGATCGCATTTTCTTTTCCCTTCAGCTCCAGCTTGTCCGCTTCGATCTTCAGATTTTTCGAAGTCAAGAGGATATCTTCGTCGGCTGAAATGATCACATTGTGGTCGCTTTTAATTTTGATTCCTTCTTTATCGCTGATGGTGATGTGCATTTTGCCAGATGAAATGACGATTCGGTCCGGGGCCAGCATAATTTGTTTCCCATACTTGGTTCGAAACGTCTTGATGGCCGGATCGCCCATCCGGTCCTCCCCAGAATCTCCCTTGCGGGCGGCGGACGCAGGACGGCTTGGCGGATTTTCCCGCTGCACCGAGCTAATGCCGATGCCTTCCTCTTCTTTGTTGCTTGGAAAATAAATGCGGATACGGTCGTTCACTTCCGGCATGCAGTACCAGCCCGTATTGTTCTCGGAAGCGTAAATGGTCGAATAAGGAAACCAGTAATCCGTGCTCGGGTCCACCTGCTCGTCCATATCCAGCTTGGCGCGGACGGTATCTTTGCGAACCTGGAGCACATATCCTTGGATGGAGGCTCCGATAATCGCGTTGTTGAATTTCCGCGGCTGCGCAAGCCCCTGACGCGGATACAGCCGGTATGTGTACGTGAGAAGGCTCTCCTTCATTTGCGCAACCGCTTGGCCCACGACAAGCGGCCTGGACTTGAAAATGACTTCCTGGCCTACGTCAAGCAGCCGTGCACACTCGACCTCGTAGACGATATAATCGGCTTCCCCGATGCCGGGAATATGATTCTCCGAAGCGTTCCGGTAATCGGCGATATGCTTCTTAAAGGTATAGTGCGCGGCCTGGATTTCGATGACGGACTCGTTTTTCGGCAGCCCGAAATAAAACTTGGGGCTGTCAAAGCCCGTTGTCGGAATCAGTCCCGTATAAAACCGGGATGCCATGCGCTGCAGAAACTGCCAGTCCGTTTCCTCGTACTGCATGACGAAGGTCCCGATCGCCTTGCCGTCCGAAGCGTAGTCGATGACATCGGCTTGATCGTAGCCGGACAGAATGTCTCGGATCAGCTCGGTATACGGCATCTTCGGATTTTGGAAGGAGCGTTTATGCAGCTTCACATCCAGCAAGCAGGTATGCGAGGCGGCTTCGACCGTTAAGTAATAAATGCCGCGGACGGCCTGAACCTGAATGTTCCGAATGATGCCTTGAAACCACGTTTTTTGTTCTCCGTCATCGTCGGTCAGGACGACTTTGACCTGCGTTTGCGCGTTAGCCATTTGGACGTAGCTGTCCCTTCGCTCTTCCGGCACAATCCCCGTAAGAGTCAGCTTTGCATGATCGTTGAAGGCTTTTGCCACATGCAAATCTTGCAGATTCGTCAATTCAAAAGGTCCCACTTCGATGTTTCCGTAGGTGATAACCGAAACTCCCATCCTGATCTCTCCCAATATGATCGACTGCGTGCTTAGGTTTAGGTGTGCTTTGTCATTTTTGTAAGTTATTATACATTTTTATCGGCCTTCTTTATTGAAAACTTTAGGTTTGCAGCAATAAAATGGTAATTTCCACAGAACGGGGACCAATACTTTCTAGTTTATTGCGTCGGCGTTTTCATCCGTCTCTCTCCATTGTTTGGGCACGCACAAAAAAACAGGCCCAGCCCCCGGAAAATCCGGGCCTGAGCCTGTTTCAAAATAAATCCAACTGCCGCGGGGCGAACGGCTTCGTCGGCAAACCGAGCAGTTCCAGCATCTGCATCGCGTTCGCCGCGGCGTCGCCGCCCGAGTTGTTGTTGAAAATGACGCAAATCTCCTTGCTCCGCTCCTGCAGCTTCGCGAGATGGTTCTTCCACTCCGCGAGCTCGTCCGCGTTATATCGGTACAAGTAGCGGACCTCCCGCCAGTTCGGGCCGCCTCCCTGATTCCAATGGGCCGCGTTGCGGCCGTGCATGCGGACGATCGTGACGTCCGGGTTCGTCGGATGCAGCACAGTCGGCACCGAGCCGACGCCGGCCTGCGGCTCGTCGCAGACGCTGTGGACCCAGCCTTCTTTTTCCATAAAGGCCAGCGTCTTCGCCTTCATCCCTCCGTCGAACCAGCTCTGGTGACGGAATTCCAGCGCGACGGGCAGGTCGCCCATCCGCCGCTTCGCCTCCCGAAGCTGCTCGACATGCAGCCGGTTGCAGTCGAACCAAGGCGGGTACTGGAAAAGAACCGCCTTCAGCTTGCCCGCCACCCGCAGCGGCTCGACCGATTCGCGGAACGCTTGAAACATGTTATCCGCATCCTCAAAAGGGTTCTTCCCGCGCAAATGCCCGGTCATGCCTTGGTAGGCTTTGACCACGAACGCGAAGTTGTCTGGCGTGTCCCCGGCCCACCGTTCGAAGTTGGCGGGCGATTGCACCGCATAGAACGAACTGTCCACCTCGACGAGCGAGAAGTACCGACCGTACGCCTTCAGCTTATCGCGGGCCGGGAGGCCCCGCTCATATAAGTCGGTATGGTCACCCCACCCGGCCAAGCCGATTCGGATCATGAACGTGTACCTCCTTGCCTCGTTGCGCCGTACGGCTTACCCCATTTCCGACAAAATGACTGAAATGACGATGCCTGCCGCAGCGATCCAAAACAGCTTCGATTTGAAATATCTTTTCACCACGTTATCCTGTCGTTTGAATACTTTACCAGGGTCTTGCTGCATCTGCAAATCCGTGACGTAGTGCGCTTCCGCGGAGCCGCCGTTATACGTGATTCCGCGCCCTCCTCCGCCCACGAACACGAAATTCACAATAAGCGTCAGCAATGAGGCGATAAACAAATAGTCCGCAACGGTGTGCATTTGAATTCCTCCTCGGCATCCTGATTTTTGTACAACCATTCATCACTTCTACTTAGCGTCTCCGGAAGCCGCAGGCCTCACCAGCTCCAGCACCCGCTTCACCGTTTCCTCCACGGTAAGCTGCTCCGCCTCCAGGGCTTTGCGCTCCTTGTACTCAACCACCCGTTCGCCTGCTCTCTTGCCGATGACGAGGCGGATCGGGAGACCGATCAGATCGGCGTCCTTGAACTTAACGCCCGGCCGTTCCTCGCGGTCGTCCAGCAGCACCTCGACACCCAGCGCCTGTAGCCGCTCGTACAGCTCCTCCGCCAACCCCCGCTGGGCGTCATCCGTCACGGTTACCGGAAGGATATGCACGTGAAACGGCGCCAGGGACAGCGGCCAGACGATGCCCTGCTCGTCGTGGTGCTGCTCCAGAACCGCGGATAACAAGCGGGAGACGCCGATGCCGTAGCAGCCCATAATGATGTCCTGCTCCGAACCGGAGACGCCCGTCACCCTCGCGCCCAGCGCTGTGCTGTATTTCGTGCCGAGCTTGAACACGTGACCGACCTCAATCCCCCGGTGCAGCGTCAACGGCTCGCCGCAGCGCGCGCAGCGGTCGCCGACCCGCACCTCGCGGAAATCTCCCGTATGCGCCAACGAGAAATCCTTGCCCGGCCGGACATGGCGGTAGTGGTAATCCCGCTCGTTCGCGCCAGCAATGCCCTCGTCCAAGACGGCGGCCTCGCGGTCGACCAGCAGGGGCACGTTCAGCCCGACCGGTCCGGCAAAACCGACCGGCGCGCCGGTAACGGACTGCACCGTATCGGCCTCGGCCAGCTCAAGCTGATCCGCGCCCAAATACCGCTGTACCTTTACTTCGTTCACTTCGTCGGCGCCCCGCACCATGACGGCCACCGGCTTCCCGTCCGCCAGATACAACAACGTCTTCATCAGACGCGAAGCCTCCGGTCCGAGCAGTTCGGTCAGCTGCGCAATCGTGCGGATGTCCGGCGTATGCCATCGCTCCAGCGGCGGCGCGGCTTCCCCATCCGCCGCAGCTTGCGGCTGCGCGGCGGCCGCTTCCGCCTTCTCCAGATTGGCTGCGTAGCCGCAGCTGCCGCAGGCGACGACCGTGTCCTCCCCGATCTCCGCCAGCGCCATGAATTCGTGCGTCTCGCCCTCGCCGCCGATCGCGCCCGCATCCGCTTCCACCGCCCGGTAATTCAGCCCGCAGCGGGTGAAAATCCGGTGATACGCCTCGTACATCACCCGGTAGGTCGCGTCCAACCCTTCCCAGTCCGTATCGAACGAATACGCGTCCTTCATCAGAAATTCCCGCCCGCGCAGCAGGCCGTACCTCGGACGCCGCTCGTCGCGGAACTTCGTCTGAATCTGGTATACCGTCAGCGGCAGCTTGCGATATGAGCTGATCTCGTCCCGGACGAGCGCCGTAACGACCTCCTCGTGTGTCGGCCCAAGCGCGAATTCCCGGTCGTGCCGATCGCGCAGCCGGACGAGCTCCGGTCCGTATACGTCGTACCGGCCGGACTCCCGCCACAGCTCAGCAGGCTGCATGGCCGGCAGCAGCACCTCTTGCGCGCCGATCCGGTCCATCTCCTCCCGAACGATCGCCTCGGCCTTGCGGAGCGCACGGCGGCCAAGCGGCAAATACGTGTACACCCCCGCCGCAAGCGGCCGAATCAATCCGGCCCGCAGCATCAGCCGGTGGCTGGCCGCTTCGGCATCCGACGGGACCTCCCGCAGAGTAGGCATAAGCAGATTTTGTTGTCGCATGGGAATCCCTCCAAGTTCGGATATAAAAAATAAACACGTCTTCGTCAGGGACGAAAACGTGTCGTGGTACCACCCTTGGTTCAACCGCATGTGCCTTGGATTCCAGGCGCGTACAGTCCTTCATTCGGATAACGGGGGAGGCCCGGCAGCGGATACGTCCAGCTCAGTTCCCCGCTGCAGCTACAAGGTGGGTGAAGCATACGGCGGTTGGGGGTCTTTCAGCCTCGGACGCCCTCTCTGGCGCAACCGGTCGCACGATCCATGTCCTTGATCGTTGCTTTTCGATTCTTGCATTAGAGCTATCGCAATGTTGTTTATTCCAATTTACACCAACTGCACCAAAAACGCAAATGCTTTCAATCAGCTCCTTCCGCGCTAGGAGCAACCATTTTCCAAAACTTTCTCTTCCCGGTCACGTTACAACGATTCGCTGGAAGCGATCAAGCAAGTCGTCATGTAGGGGGAGAGCGTATCGTTCGTTTCGCAGCAGTCCGCCGTCATGGAACGGTTCATCAATTTTCTGCGAAAAGAAGCCCGATGAATCTAGTATTTATATTGTTTTCCAAATTTTTCTTTACAAAAACAACAGATCTGCTTAACATCTAGATAACAAACGGTCAGTACAGTCAAGCGTGTAAGCCTATTCCAAAACATGAAGGAGTTGTCGATGATGAACAAACGATCCAAATGGATCGGAGCGCTGTCCGCGATCGTCCTGTCCGCCGCTTTGACGGTATCGTCTGTGCTTCCTGCCGCACCTGTCAAAGCCGCAAGCAACATGGAGCCGGATTACGAGGTGAAGCTGCTGATGACCCCGGGTGCCGTACTGGGCTCGGACGACAAACTGAAGAGCGAGGTTCGCAGCGCGTTCGGCATGCCGGACAAGGTGACGAAGATGAACGTGCAGTTTCTGGATACAGACGGCAAAGACATTTACGGAAACGGTTGGAGTCCACGCATTCGGAAGAAGGAAGGCGATAGCAATTTCGAGTTGAGCTACAAGAAGCGGTATCCGATCGTCAACGGCAACATCGATGCGGCGCTGACGAAGGCCAATCAAGAAGGCTTCGACGCGTCGGACACCAACTACGAGGCACAGGTGGAATGGGGCTACCAAAACAAGACGCTCAGCATCACGCGCTCTAAAAAAGCCCAAAAATCCGGCTACAGTGGCGTAGATCTCCCTTCGGTCAAAGATTCCCGCGAGCTGCTGATCGATAAAGCCCCGGGCAAATTCGAAAATTGGCTGTTCGCCGGTTGGGGTACCGAACAGCTTCAAAGCTCCCGTATTTACGGCCCGGTTCTGGCCAAGCGGTACACCGGCACATGGGACGGCCTGAAAACGTATATTGAGGTTTGGCCGATCCGCAGCGCAACAGGCACCGGTACGGAGAACGTCGTCGAAATTTCGTTTAAAACGGACGACCGCACGACCGCCTCGCAGAAACACGACGAGCTGGTAACTTATCTGCAAAGCAAAGGCTGGTTTCTGGCTCAGGATTCGCTGAAAACGCAGCTGATTATGGATCGGTACTAAGCCTGCGCGAGCCAGGCGGATAAGCAAGCTTCACCGTACGGTACACAATGCCGCTTTCCTGCGGTCAGCCCGCTATTCCTCGCGCCCCTTGTCCTACCGAGTCGTCCACTCCACTTGTCTGCCCTAAAAATAAAACAGCGGCAAACTGCCGCTGCTTTTATTTTGCTATGTAAAGCCATCAGGCCGCCTTGGCTGGACGCAGATACGGAGGCTCAGCACCATTTCCTCCTTGGGCTCCCATGCTTCCGCGGCTGACCTCATAGATCATCTGATATTGACCGTTTTCCTCTCCCTTACGCCAACGTTCCGTGAACACCACTTTATAGACTTCCTTCTTGCCCGTTTCCTCTACCTTCGTTTCCCGCTCAACGTCATAGCCGTCAATTTGCAACTTAACGACTCCTTCTTCCTTGGGGAATCGGTCAATGGTAGTACCCTTGCCGGAGGTGGCAAATTGTACGGCATCTTTTGCGGTAAACGGCGGCTTCGGCGGCGATGTAGCATGGATCGCACCCGCTATGAGAACAAACAGTAGTGCAGGTGCAATAAAGGCGATCACTCGGGTCTTCCTCTTAAGAATCGGGATCGCACGAATGAGAATTCGATCGAAACTAAAGAAAAGTATCGCCGCTCCTCCCCCCATGATGCCGAATAACGAAGACTGAAGCACGAAGCCGAAGCAAAGTCCAAAGATGGCATGGAGCAAACCGAATACCAACGCCTCACCGGGACCTTTCACTTTCAACTTAACCGATAATGCTTCGAGGAGCGAAGAAACTAGAACTCCGTAGAGAAAAATAGCAGGAACTGCGTATAACGAAACGATGAACGCCAAAGACAAATAATGTTCACCCGCGTTCCAATGGCTTCCTCCTAACGCTATACTAGGAAAGGTAACCCAAAGGACGATTGCCCAAGAAGTGAAATAAGCTGCTGCCAGCTTTCGGACAAGCATCCGCCGTACGTTCAACTGCGTCAAAAGACATCCCCCCATGAAAAGCTAATTGGCCAAACCCTTACGTGCGGATGCGAAATGCAGTGTCCTAAGTGTAACAGTAGTGATTTGGTACGGAGATTTCAAAAATCTCATATTTTATGAACTAATAGTTTTGTGGAGGAGTAATCATGTATAAATATTCACTTGTAGATGATGAAAGTGATTTAATTATTGGAAATTGTATGAATATCGTTGGACTTTCAGGTAGTCGACAATATAGAGTGAGCAATTTCTATGAATTAATCTTAGTGGATTTGCAGTTAACTGAGATCTACATTAAACATTGCTTGGCTACCAAATCTAAAATGGCAAGAATTCATATTAATATGTTGAGTCAAGATGGGAGGTTGAGCCTCCGACACGGCTAAAGCCGTGGGATTCTTAGCTAGTTAACGCACGCAGGCCATTTCTGTTTTGTGCAGACTGCTAAGTTAAGAGCTAGCTCATTAGCTCATCCTAGATCAGAGCCTATAGCTATCTAGGCTGATAGACTGTTACCATCTATCACAGGTTGGCGCATAATGTTGATCGCTCCAACTCTGTCGCGGTGTGCGCGATACTCGCACGAACATTGATACGTTCGGTCCTTTGTCTTGTTCCGTTTCTCGCAGCTTGGACACGTTTGGGAGGTGTAGGCTGGATTGACTTCGATGATTTTAATCCCGGCCAATGCCGCTTTGTATGCGATAAACATTTGCAATTGATGGAACGTCCAGTTATGCAAGTTTTTTGCGTTTTTACGACTTGTTCTTGTCGTTTGGCGAAGGTTCGTCAGCTTCTCCAGCTTGATGACCGATACTTGTTCTTCGATCGCCATGTTCACAATCCTACGGCTGATTTTGTGGTTTTGGTCTTTCATGTAGCGATGTTCTTTATTTTCTTGCTTACGGATCGCAGACAGCTTCTTTAACTTGCCCAGCTTTCTTCTGCGCTCTTTGTATTTGCGGCGTATGTACTTGTTCTGTCTGCCGTTGCCAACAAATTTCGTCTTCCCTGTTGAGGTGACAACAACGGCAGGGACTTTTAAGCCCAAGTCAATGCCCATTATGACATCGCCGGTTGATTGTTCTGTCTTTCTTTCAACAGAAATTTGTACGTACCACTTGCTCGACTTCTCAACCACTTTTAAGAGGCCAAGCTTGCCGCTGGATAGCAACCGCTGTTCGCGTTCCATTACATGAGCCGAAATCTTGAACCGCTGTACGTTCCCATCCAACATCACAGGAAATGCAACGCTATGGTCCCCAAGTGAATAGTTCTGGTTATTTACGTAGTAGGCTCTGCGCTTTAGAATCGGACGTTTTCCTTGCTTTTTCGTCTTGTTATGAATGCTTCGCGCATCTCGAATGGCTTGGTTCTTTACTGCGGATGGAAGTTTGGCATCGACATCCTTGGAGGTGAGCTTTGGAAAGGTGCCCGATGCTTCCGCTTGTTCGGTGAGAAGATTGACCGTTTTGATGTATTCGTTCCCCATCTCCTTCAGCAGGGAAACATCGTTTGGGAATATTCGAATTTAAACGGTTATGGTTTGCATGGCTTACCCCCTTGTCTTTTGTTCTTCAACATAACGTTGGATGGTTTCACTCGAAACATTCCCTGCCGTGCTGACAAAATAGGAACGTGTCCAAAGGCTTGGTAGATGCTCCAAGTGCTTAAATTCTTGGCGCAAACATCGCGAGGTCGTACCTTTCAATTCCACACAAAATGATAGTTGATGAGTGATACGGTTGTTATCGTTCTTCTATATTGTTATCCCATACACCGATTGCGTCAGTATAAACATAAAACTGCAACAACATGAAGGAATGTAGGACAATTAAGCTGTCTAAAGACAGCCCTTGTCCTAAGCCGATTCATCCCATGCCTAAAGGAAAGGGCTTTCTCGGCTAAGATCTGTAATAGGCTCATTTTTCTTTGTTCTAGATAAACCGCATTATTTTCATAAGAATCCAATTACACAGGAGATGTTTAATCTAGAATTATCCGGTGGATTCTGGTCAGAACCCTCTTACGAAGCGATGGAAATTTGGAATAAATGGATGATCTCGAAACCAACAATAAAAAATGCATGGTCAAGCCTATCACAGAGACGAAGATTAGTTGGTTAGAAGTTGTTCGTAGTCATCATGTCACCTATTATAATATTTCTACAAATAATAATTATTTCTTGGATATAACGCATGTAAAAGATTCGGTGTCCTTTTATTGCGCTTTAGGAGAAGCGATGAATGGGCCAGGTGGGTATTATGGTTCTTGTTTAGATAGTCTTTATGACTGTATTTGTGGAGGTTTTGGAGCAACGCCACCATTTGTTCTTCACCTTTGTAATGGGAATTTTAACGAGCTGATGCATCAGGATAAAATAAAAGAATCTGAGAAAGTAAAACTACGAAAAATCCAAGATTTATTAATTTCAAGTCTAGTAACACTAGTTTATGATTAAACATTGGCGATAAGCTTGACGAATGGGTCTTCATGCGCGGTTTCCCCCTTTTGCGGCGATAAGCGCGTATTTTTCTCATGGTAACTTACGTGCCGACAGCGTGTCAATTCGTGTACGGACCAGCCCTCTCCGGCTTCGGACGACTGCCCGCAGGTCACCGAAGGAAATGCTGGAAAATTAGGGTTGACGCCATTCTTGAAAACGTTTACTATATGCATATAAAACTATAAACGTTTATAATTCTAAAGCTTCTATGCCATCCGCAATTCCCCCTCGTTTCAACAACATCCGAGTTTAACCGGCAAAACTTTTTCTGACCCGTATTGATAAAAATCATTCTTTGTTGCGCGAAACCGGACGCACAGCTTCACATCGGCCGGCAGGGGGTGCGCCTTATTTCGATGAAAAATATAAACGCTTATATTTTAAGGAGGGATTGCCCATGCAGCAGGGGGCACGCAGACGGGAAACCAAAACTTTTTACCTGTTTATTTCGCCGTGGCTGTTCGGAGCGGCGGTGTTCACATTGTACCCGATTCTGTATTCACTCTACATCAGCTTCACGGAATACAACATCATCAGCCCGCCGAAGTGGGCTGGCCTGCAGAACTACGCCAAGATGCTTCAGGACGATCTGTTCTGGCGCGGGGTGAATACGACGGTGCTGTTCACGATCTTCAGCGTACCGCTCCAGCTTCTGCTGTCGCTGTTTCTGGCGCTGCTGGTCAATCAAAAAATTCCGTTCAAGCGGTTTTTCCGGACGGCGATTTATTTTCCCAGCATGATCTCCGGCGTGGCGATGTCGCTCGTCTGGCTCTGGGTGTTCAACTCCAAGATCGGCATGTTCAACTGGGCGCTCGGTCTTGTCGGGATCGAAGGGCCCAAGTGGCTCGAAGACAGCAACTGGGCGCTGGCCGCCATGGTCATCATGACGATGTGGAGCGCCGGGGCCGGCATGGTCATCTTCCTCGCCGGTTTGCAGGGCGTGCCCCCGATTCTGTACGAGGCCGCCAAGATCGACGGCGTCACCCGGTGGCAGTCCCTCTGGCGCATCACGCTGCCAATGATCTCACCTGTCGTGCTGTTCCAGCTCATCATGGGCATGATCGATTCGTTCCAGGTGTTTACGCAGGCGTTCGTCATGACCAAGGGCGGGCCGCACTACGCCACCCAATTTTACGTGTATTACCTATGGCAGAACGGCTTCAAATTTTTCAAGATGGGCTACGCTTCGGCCATGGCCTGGCTGCTGCTCATCGTGATCATGCTCATGACGTTCCTGATCATGAGGGTATCCCGGAAGCTTGTTCATTATGAAGGAGGCGGCGGCGTATGAGTACGACAACCGTAACGCAGAAGCGTCCGGTGCGGCAAGCAGGCGGCAAGCGCAAAACGACCCCGTTCGAGTGGCTGGTCTTTCTGCTGCTGATCGTCATCGCGGTCATCATGATTTTCCCGACGCTCAACATGTTCTCCACCGCTTTCAAGCCGCAAGCGGAAGTGCTCAAATTCCCGCCCAGACTCATCCCGGAGCAGTTCGCTTGGGGCAACTTCAAGAGCCTGTTCACCCAATACCAATATGGCCTGTGGTACAAAAACAGCCTGTTCATTGCCGTCTTCAGCGTCATCGGGACCGTACTTTCGTCGTCTCTCGTTGCGTTCGGGTTCGCGCGCTATAACGCCCGAGGGAAAAACGTGCTGTTCCTGTTTCTGCTCAGCACGATGATGATTCCGTATCCGGCCCTGATGATTCCACAGTTCATTTTGTTCAAAAATCTCGGATGGATGGACACGATTCTGCCGATTACCGTCCCTGCTTTTTTTGGCTCGGCGTATAACATCTTCCTCATTCGGCAGTTCTTCGCTTCGCTGTCGGGCGAGCTGTACGACGCGGCCAAAATCGACGGCTGCTCCGAGTGGCGCCAGTGGTGGAACATCGCGCTGCCGCTCTCCGGTCCCGTGCTGGCGACCGTGGCGATCTTCGCCTTCATGTACGGCTGGAACGATCTGCTCGGGCAGGTGCTGTACCTGAACTCGTCCGAGCATTTCACCCTGGCGATCGGCATGACCGCGATGTATTCGTCCGCCACCCGGCTGGTGCCGTGGAATCTTGTCATGCTGTCCGCCGTTCTGGCTCTCGTTCCGATCCTGGTTTTATTCTCCGTCGCACAAAAATATTTCGTAGAAAGCATCGTGCTGACTGGAGTGAAATGAATAACCCTTCTACGGGGTCACCAAATGAAGGAGTGAGGAAAGATGAGAAGAAACAAGACGGCTTGTCTCGGCGCGATTCTGCTGACAGGCGCAGTACTGCTGCCGGCTTGCTCAAGCGACACAAAAGAAGGCGGGGCCAAGGGGGACTCCGCGGTCACGATCACGCAGTTCGTTCCCGACGTTCCGGATAAAATCTTTGTCGAGAAGCTCGTTCCGGAATTCGAAGCGAAGCACCCGAACATCAAGGTCAAGATCATGAAGACGCCTTACGAGGAATTCGATTCGAAGCTGCAAGCGATGATTGCCGCCGGAACAGCTCCCGACGTCACCTCGCATTGGGGCGATGGCGGCTTCGCCGAATATTACGATAAGGGCTTGTTGCGCGACTTGACCGATCTGATGAAAGAGGACAACTTCAAAGCGTCCGATTACGGCATTCCCGACAACCTGCTCGACATCTACAAAATCGACGGCAAAAACTACGGCATCCCGGTGTACAGCTACGTGACGATGCTCCTCTACAACAAGGACATGTTCGACAAAGCGGGCGTTCCTTACCCGCCGTCGAGCTACGAAGACAAGTCTTGGACGTTCGACAAAATGATCGAAACCGCCAAGAAGCTGAGCAAGCCGAGCGACGATTTTGAAAAAGTGGAGTTCGGCGTGGACTGGGGCTGGGGCGATAGGGATATGCGTCCGGTGTATTTCGGAGCGAAGGTGTACTCCGACGATACGTGGACGAACGGCGGCCATGCAACGTCCTTCCACTTCAATTCGCCGGAAGTCGTCAAAATCAACCAGCGCTTGTCCGACTTGATTCTGAAGGATAAGGTGATGCCGTCGCCGGAATTTTCCAAGGCCGTGGCCGGGCAGGGCGGCGATCCGTTCGCCACCGGGCGCGTAGGGATGTCTGTCGCCGGGGCCTGGATTCTCGCCTCGGTCAAAGATTACAGCTTCAAGGTCGGCGTGGCCGCCGTCCCGTACAGCGGCAGCGACAAGAACCGCAACGTGCTGTACGTCGATCCGCTTCTTATCCTGAAGGATTCTAAGCATCCGAAGGAAGCGTACGAATGGATCAAATTCCAGCTCGGCAAAGACATCCAGGAAAAGTCGGTCGAGCTGAGCGGCGGCACGCCTCCGGCTAACCAGCAGGCGGCGGAAAAGTATTTCAGTCTCTACGCGCCGACGATCGACGCCAAAGACATGAAGAACGTCGTCGAGGGAGGCCTGAACTACGGCGTCGAATCGTATAACCATCTGATCACCCACTACTCCGAGATTTTGAACATCGTCAAGAACGAGCTGGATCTCGTGGACAACGGGCAAAAAACGGTGGCCGAAGTCAGCCCGCAGCTGGAGAAAAAGGTGAACGACCTGCTGAAGGAGAAAAACGCCGGCAAAGCCAAACCATAGGCGCGCAAGCCTTTGACCCCGCCGCGTAACGACTCCCCTGCGCCCCGGCCTCTTCTTCGGAGGGGCCGGACGGAGCTATGGTATACTATTGCTTATCTATACGAATACCGATCCGGGAGTTTGATCCAATCATGAAAAAAGTAAGCATATGGGACGTCGTAAAAAAATCGGGACTGTCGCTCGTAACCGTATCGAAGGTGCTTAACAATTCGCCTACCGTCCGGGAGAGCAACCGTCAGAAGGTGCTGCAGGCCATTCAGGAGCTGGATTACCGCCCCAATGCCGCCGCCCGCAATCTGGCGCGGGGGTCGACGGGACTGATCGGCCTGACGCTGATCACCCTGCAGGATTCGGTGTTCGACGGCATCGTGCATGCCGTGAACGAAGCGCTGGAGGAGAACGGCTATTTTTTGGCGCTGAACGTGTGCTCCTCTCCGGACGGCGGCTTGAAGCCGACCAACTTTTTGTTTCAGGAGGACCGGGTCGACGGTATCATCGTGCTGTCGCCGATGGAAGAAGAGCAGTATGTGCTGGAGCTCAAACGGAAGAAAATCCCGTTTGTCATTATCGATAATCAGATTGAAAAAACAAATGCCAGTACGGTGAATGTGGATAATTACACAGGCGGCTATGAGGCGACCAAACATTTGATCGGCTTGGGACATACGCGCATTGCGCACGTGAGCGGACCGGAGCTGTTTCTCAGCGTCAGAGAGCGCCGACGCGGATTCGAAGCGGCCATGGCCGAAGCGGGACTGACGCCGCTGGCCGTGGCTGGAGCCGAATTCAACATCCGCAGCGGCTTCAACGTCGCCAAGGTATGGCTGCGCAGCGGGAACGTGCCGACGGCCGTCTTCGCCGGAGAAGACGGCCTTGCGCTCGGCGTCATGGATGCGTTCCGGGACGAAGGGTACCGCATCCCGCACGATATTTCCATCGTCGGGTATGACGACCAAGTGTTCGCCGCCGATATTCATCCGCGTCTGACGACCGTCAGACAGCCGATGGAGCAGATGGGACAGCAGGCCGTCCGCCTGCTGCTCAAGCTGATCGACGGCTCCATGAAACGGAACACTTCGGTCTGCTTGAAGCCGGAATTGATCGTGAGAGAATCCACGTCGCCCTATTCCCCCCGTAGCTGGCTCTAAGGACGGGAGTGGAGTACATTGAAATACTACTTGGGGGTGGATGCCGGAGGCAGCAAAACGTATGCCGTCATTACCGACGAAACGGGCCGGCTGGTCGCAGCCGGCAAGGGCGGCCCCGGCAACCATCAGATTGATCGCGATACGGCCGCGGAGAGCATCCGCCAAGCCGTCGCGCAAGCGCTCGGCCAAGCAGGCCTGCGCGAGCAGGATATTGCCGCGGCCTGCTTCGGGCTGGCAGGCGCCGACCGCGAAGCCGACTTCCGCATTTTGCGCCCGATGGTCGCCGAGCTGGAATTGCCCGGCTCCGACGTCGTCTGCGACACCGTCATCGCCCTGCGCGCCGGCACGTCGAAGCCGTACGGCGTCGTGGCGATTTGCGGCAGCGGCACAAACTGCGTCGGCGTCTCCCCTTCGGGCGAGACGTACCAATGCGGCGGCTTCGGATATTCCTACGGCGATTTCGGCGGCGGCGGGGACTTGGCGACGGAAGCGTTTCGGGCAGTCATCCGGGCATGGGAAGGCCGCGAGGAAAAGACGCTGCTGACCGCGTTGGTCACAAAGGAGCTCGGCTACCCCTCGGTCGAACGCATGTTCCACCATTTTCTGGACCATGCGCTGCCTGTCCCGCTTGGACTGACGCCGCTGCTATTCGAAGCCGCCGCCCAGGGAGATCGCGTGGCGGCCCGCATTCTCCGCGTGCAGGGAACGGAGCTCGGGCTGGCGGCCCGGGCGGTGATCCGGCGTCTGGGGATGCAGAGCGAGACGTTCGATCTGGTGCTTGCGGGCAGTGTGCTGACTCGGGGAGACGGGCAATTCATTCATCCGTATATCGTAAATATCGTGCTGCCGGAGTCGCCGGGCTGCCGGCTTCAGGTATTGGATGTAGAGCCGGTGGTCGGGGCGATCTTGCTGGCCATGGAACAAGACGGCACGATCGTCTCCGAACCGGTGCAGGAGCAAGTCCGACGCATATCCGATTTGAAGGGAGCGCTTGCAAATGGCTGAAACCAAAGGACTGAAAGTCGTCGTGATCGGCGGCGGATCATCGTATACGCCGGAGCTGATCGAGGGTTTTATCGTGCATCATGACCGTTTTCCCGTCACGGACCTGTGGCTGGTCGACATCCCGGAAGGGGAGCACAAGCTGCGCATCGTCGGACAGCTGGCGCAGCGCATGGTGGAGAAATCGCAGCTGCCGATCACGGTCCGCTTGACGACCAATCGCCGGGAAGCGCTGGCGGGCGCCGATTTCGTCACGACGCAGCTGCGCGTCGGGCTGCTGGAAGCCCGCATCCGGGACGAGACGATTCCGCTGCGCTACGGCATGATCGGCCAGGAAACGACCGGTCCGGGCGGCATGATGAAGGCGCTGCGCACGATTCCCGTGCTGCTGGATATCGCCAAGGATATGGAGGAGCTGTGCCCGGACGCCTGGATGCTAAACTTCACGAATCCGGCCGGGATGGTGACGGAAGCGATCCTCAACCATTCGAACATTCGGGCCGTCGGCATCTGCAACTCGCCGATCGGGGTGTACAAATGGCTGGCCGGCCTCTACGAGGCGCCGATGGAGCGCATCTATGCGGAGTTCGTCGGCCTGAATCACCTGCACTGGGTTACCCAGGTGCGGATCGACGGCGAATCGAAGCTGGAGGAGCTGCTGGCAAACCGCGACGGCCATTCCGCCAAAAACGTCCCTCAGTACGAATGGAACGCTTCGTTCATCCGTTCGCTCGGCGCCATTCCGAGCTATTACTTGAAATATTTTTATTTGGCCGAAGAGATGCTGGCCGACCAGATCGAATCGTCAGCCCGGGAAGGCACCCGCGCCGAGGTGGTAAAGCGTCTGGAGGACGAATTGTTCGAGCTGTACAAGGACCCGGAGCTGGCGGAGAAGCCGAAGCAGCTGGAGAAGCGCGGAGGCGCATACTACTCGGAGGCCGCGGTCATGCTGATGATGTCACTCTACAACGATACGCGCGACATCCAGACGCTGAACGTCCGCAACCAGGGCATTCTCGACTTCCTGCCGGCCGATGCCAGCATCGAAGTCAACTGCGTCGTCACAAAGCAGGGGCCGATTCCGCTGCCGGTTTCGGTCGTGCCGGAAGCCGCCAAAGGCTTGATCCATGCGGTGAAAACGTACGAGCGTCTCGCGATCGCCGCCGCCGTCTCGGGAGATCGCGGACTTGCGCTGCAAGCGCTCGCCCACCATCCGCTCGTGACCTCGGTCAACAAAGCGGAGCCGATGCTTCATGAGATGCTGGAGCAGAACAAAGCGTTTTTGCCGCGTTTTTTCGCCGCGCAGACCGTGTAAGCCGTTCTAATGCTTAAAACCTTAAAATAGACTTACAGCAAGCCGGCATCGGTCGCCGAACCGTTAGCCGGCTTGTTCGACATTTGCGGAAAAAAAATCCATGTTTCAACCTGGCCGGAAACGGGTAATGGCAAGCAAGCGCCCGCCCCAGACTACCGGCTGCCCTCCGTCCGCAGAATCCAATTAGACGAAGGTGGTGTTTCTATGGTTATGGGAGGTTTATTGTTCCTGTTGGTTGTCCTTACCGCGATGTACCTGCTATACAGCCGCTCCGTACAGTGGAAGACGGTGATGGCCGCTTCCGGGCCCGAGGTCCGCGACCTTCAAGCGAGGCATGCCTTCTTAAAGTCGAAGCAGGTCAAATGCCGGGTGAAATCCGATACCGATGCAGCGTTGAGCGCGATTCAGACGGCGGCCGAAGCCGTCGATCTCCATCACCCTGAACGCTTGAAGCTTGATGTGCACGCCAAAGATTTACACAAAGCCGAGGCGCTGCTGCAGCAGTATGAGGAGAAGCAGCCGGAGTCCTCGGCTCTGCTCTAATCTGATATCCTCGCCAGCCATCCCCTGCGACCTGCGGCCTCGCGCCCGGACGCAGGGGATTTGCCGTCATGCGGACCTTTTGCCGCCATCAGGGCTCGCCGCCAAAGGTCAGGTTGTTAAAGCGGAACAGGCTGGCCGCGTATTTGAAGCTGAGCCGGAAGCCTGAGCTTTCGATGGAGACGGAACGCAGATGCGGGGTCTTGACCATGCTGCGGACCAGCCGGTCAAGCAGCGAGCGGTTGCCGCTTCGGATCGCCCGGACAACGATGCAGGCGAACGGTCGGTTGGCGACGATTTCCTGATAGAACGGCAGAATCGCCTTGGCGATAGCGCGGTGAACCTTGGAGTTGAAATAAAATTGCGTCGTTCCCGGACGAATCGTGGTGGCGTTCGAATACAGCACGATCGGCTTCGGCGCGTAGAAATCGACGAAATAGCCGATGCCGTTCGTGGACAACGACGCATACCTCCGTTCGGGTAAGCCGACTTTCCGAAGCAGTCGAAGCAGCGTATCCAGATCCGCGCGGCGTACGCCCCGGGCCCATGCTGCGGCATAAGCGGGGTCCGTAGCAATCCGCCGGTAAAACGGAAGCATGGCGGCCAGTGTCTTCCGCAGCACCGGCACCGTTACGAGACGGTTCGTTTCTTTTCCATGGTTCGTTTTCACAAGGACTTCTCCTTTCTATGCAATTCCCCCTTCTTTTCACCTTATGTTCTCTTGGCCGCAAGGTGCGGATTTGGGGAGGTCTCTTTCAAAAGAAGAAGAGCTTTCCATTTTCATAGATACCGCCCAAGTTTTTGACGGAAAAGGCATAAAAGTCCGCTCAAGTAAGGGCTTTCTTCAAAGAAACGTATAGAAACCCATTTATAATTGCCCCCCATTTTGTGTATTATAGAGAGTAATAGATTTTGACAGCTAATTTGTGAGAAAGGTTGATCCCATTGGACACGACGAAACCGGCTTCTGCATCATCCTCCAATTACATCAAAAACATCGTGATCGAAGATTTGAACACGGGTAAAGTGAACACCATCGTCACCCGCTTTCCACCGGAGCCGAACGGCTACCTGCATATCGGGCACGCGAAATCGATCTGCCTGAACTTCGAGCTTGCCGACGAATTCGGCGGACGTACGCATCTGCGGTTTGACGATACGAACCCGGTGAAGGAAGACGAAGAATTCGTACGCTCGATCCAGGAAGACGTCAAATGGCTTGGCTTCGAGTGGGAGCAGCTGTATTTTGCTTCGGACTTTTTCGATGAAATGTACGAACGCGCCTTACGCTTGATCCGCAAGGGTAAAGCTTACGTATGCGATTTGACGGCGGAACAAATCCGCGAAACGCGGGGCACCTTGACCCAGCCCGGCCAAGAAAGTCCTTACCGCAACCGCATCGTGGAGGAAAATCTCGACTTGTTCGAGCGGATGCGCAAAGGGGAGTATGCCAACGGCGAGAAGGTGCTGCGCGCCAAGATCGACATGGCCTCCCCAAACATTAACCTGCGGGACCCGGTGCTGTACCGGATCGCCCATGCGCATCACCACAATACCGGCGACAAGTGGTGCATTTACCCGATGTACGATTATGCTCATCCGCTGGAGGATGCGATCGAAGGCGTCACGCATTCCGTCTGCACGTTGGAGTTCGCCGACCACCGTCCGCTGTACGATTGGGTCGTGCAGGAGTGCGAGATGGAGAACGTGCCGCGGCAGTATGAATTCAACCGGCTCAGCCTGACCAATACGGTGATGAGCAAGCGGAAGCTGAAGCTGCTCGTGGACGAGAAAGTCGTTGACGGCTGGGACGATCCGCGGATGCCTACGATCTCCGGTCTGCGCCGCAAGGGATATACCCCGGAAGCGATTCGCACGTTCTGCCGCGAAGTCGGCGTGGTGAAGACGAACAACAGCGTCGTCGATGAGAAGATGCTGGAGCATTTTATCCGCGAGGATCTCAAATTAAAGGCGCCGCGCACCATGGCCGTGCTGCAGCCGCTGAAGGTGGTCATCACGAATTACCCGGAAGGGCAAGTGGAGATGCTGGATGCGGAGAACAACCCCGAGAACGAAGCGATGGGCCATCGTCAAATTCCGTTCTCCCGGGAAATTTATATCGAACGGGACGACTTTATGGAAGAGCCGGTCAAAGGCTACTTCCGCCTGTTCCCCGGCAATGAAGTGCGTCTAAAGCACGCCTACTTCATCAAATGCGAGAACGTGATCAAGGATGCGGACGGCAACGTCACGGAGCTGCACTGTACGTACGATCCGGAAACGAAGAGCGGCAGCGGATTTACCGGACGCAAGGTGAAGGGGACGATTCATTGGGTAGAAGCGACGCGAGCCGTCCCGGCGGAATTCCGCCTGTACGAGCCGCTCATTCTCGACGAGCAAGCGGAAGAAGGCGATTCGTTCCTCGACAATATTAATCCGAAGTCGCTCGAAACGGTGCAAGGCTTCGTCGAAAACAATATGCGGGACGCGAAGCCTCAGGACAAGTTCCAATTTTTCCGCCATGGCTACTTCAACGTCGATCCGAAGCATTGGGCGGAGGGCCGCCCGGTGTTTAACCGGATCGTGTCGCTGAAGAGCTCGTTCGATCCGAAAAAATAACTGCAAGCTCAAAGAAGCCTTATCGCTGGACGGTTAATCCGCTGCGAAAGGCTTCTTTTTTGCTTTCCTCCCAAGGCTCTGCGCTGAGACCGCGGAGCGTACAGCATGACGGCGACGCCGGCCAGACACAGGCTCATCCCGTGCCAGTCGTAGATTCGGGGGTTTTCTTGTCGATGCCGTAGCCGATCGCCCTTCCTTTCCCCGCTCTTTCTCCGGTACTTGTTCTTTTTCCATTCTAACTGCTGCGTCCCCTCTATGTGTACCAATTCCCCCCATGCAAAACATAAAAAAAGATCCCGTCAACGGGATCTTCAGGGAACTGCTCGCAATTAGATGAACAAGGAACGGGAAACGATCACAAGCAGAATGAAGAGAACGAGAATGACACCTATGCTAGTAAACCCTCCGCCAAAGCCACCAACTCCGCAGCCGCCGCCGCAACCTCCAAAGCCGCCAAAACCCATTGTTCGGTCCCTCCTTTCGTTTACATGTTACATCGTATGGTCCTGCTCTTCCACACGTTTGGACTATGCGCAAAATGTGTGCTTTTCCCAGTCCATTTTATTCGTACCGTCAAGTCGATCGACTTGGAGTTATCGCATATAAATTGGAAAGAGCGCGATATGGTGTGATCTAAATCATAGGCGGCCGGGCGCGGCTGGTTTACCCTTGGTATAATAGGGCCGCATCACCCCGGATGCAGACCGAAATTATGACAAAGGTGGCAGATGCTATGAAATCCGCCAACCGGGGCAAGCCGCCCGTTTTGGACTCCTTGACGATGTTTTTTATCCTATCGAATTTCATTCTCATTTTTTTGGCCGATCTGATCGTCGACAAGGTGTCAGGCTTTCTCGACGCTTTGGGCTACGGAATGCCGGACGTGCCGCTGTTGCTGAGGTGGGGGCTGTTTCTTCTGAATTCGATCGTGTTCTACTTCATTCTCCTCCGCTACAACGCCCGGCTGCTGCGGGAGGCGAACCGGCGGAGACGCTCGGAGAAGCATCTGCGGCTGTATGCACGGGTGTTCCAAGCGGCACAGGAGGGCATTGTGATCACGGATGCCATGAATCGGATCATGGATGTGAATCAGGCCTTCACCCGCCTGACCGGGTACGAAGCAAGCGAGATTATCGATGCAACGCCGCGAATCCTCCGATCGGACAAGCAGGACAAAGCGTTCTATGACGACATGTTGGCCTCGATCCGTCAACAAGGAAGCTGGCAAGGGGAAATTTGGAATCGGCGGAAAGACGGCAGCGTGTTCCCCGAATGGCTCATCATTAATGCCATCAAGGACGAGACGGGCAGGATAGCCAACTATGTAGGCATTTTCTCGGATATATCCGAGCGCAAAAAAGCCGAGCAAACGCTGCGCATGCATGCCAGCGTGTTCGAATCGTCCCACGAAGGGATTATGATTACCGATATGGAAGGTACGATCTTGGCGGTTAATCCCACATTCACCGCGGTGACCGGCTACACCGCCAAGGATGCGATCGGCAACAAGCCCAGCATGCTGCAATCGGGGCGTCAGGATCGGGCGTTTTACTTGAGGATGTGGGCCTCCATCCGGGAGACCGGGAGGTGGCAAGGCGAAATCTGGAACAAGCGCAAAACGGGTGAAATTTACCCGGAATGGCTGACGATCAAAGCGGTCAAAGACGACGAGGGGAACATCCGCACCTATGTCGGCATTTTTTCGGACATTTCGGAACGTATTCAGGCGGAGGAGAACCTCCGTCATTTGACCTACTACGACATGCTGACAGGGCTGCCGAACCGTCGTCATTTCCAGAACAAGCTGAACGCGGCGCTGTTGGATGCGAAGCAAAGCGGCACGATGGTCGGACTGCTCTTCATCGATCTCGATCGGTTCAAAATCATTAACGATTCGCTCGGCCATGAAATCGGAGACCGGCTGCTTGTGCAAGCGGGAAACCGGCTGCGCCGCTGCATTCAAGAGCCTCAGCACGTATCCCGGCTCGGAGGCGACGAATTCACGGTGATTTTGCCCGGGCTGCTGGACCCGAAGGAGGCGACCGACGTCGCGGATACCGTGCTGAAGGAGCTGGCGCGGAAGTTCCATGTAGACCCGCACGAATTGTACATCACCGGCAGCGTCGGCATCAGCTTGTATCCAAGAGACGGAAGCGACTTGGAAACGCTTGCGAAGCATGCCGACTCCGCCATGTACGCAGCCAAGGAACAGCGCAACGGCTACCGCTTGTTCGCTCCCCATTGGACCGAGACGCTGCCCCGCCGGCTGGTGCTGGAGAACGGACTGCGCGCTACCGCGCTGGACGGCGAGTTGGAGGTGTTCTACCAGCCGCAGATGGACTGCCGCTCGGGCCGCCTCGTCGGGCTGGAGGCGTTGACGCGCTGGAACCATCCGGTGCTGGGCCTGATCAGCCCGCAGGAGTTTATCCCGGTGGCCGAAGAAATCGGCATGATTGCGGATATGGACGAATGGGTGCTGGAGAACGTATGCCGGCAGCACGTTCGGTGGGAAGAAGTATTGGGCTATCCGGTCAAGGTAGCCGTCAATTTATCGGCGCGGCAGCTGCACCGGCCTCATTTGCCGGAACGCATCCGGCAGCTCCTCCAGCGGCACAAGGTCGATCCTTCCCAGTTGGAGATCGAAATAACGGAAAGCGCTGGCCTGACGAAGGCCGAGGCGACGATCCGTCTGCTGAAGGAGCTGCGCCGGATTGGCATTGGGACGGCCATCGACGATTTCGGTACCGGTCATTCCGCGCTCGCTTACCTGAAAAAGTTCGATTTCAGCGTGCTCAAAATCGACAAGACGTTCATCCGCGGGCTGGATCATGATCCGGTCAACCGCGCTCTGGTCCAAGCGATCGTTGGCATGGCCCATGCGCTCGGACTCAAGACGGTCGCCGAAGGCGTGGAGACGGAGGCGGAGCTGGAGCGGTTGAAGCAGATCGGCTGCGATGCCGTGCAGGGCTATTTGCTCAGCCGGCCTTTGCCCGCCAGCGAGATGGAAAAGTTTCTGGCCTCGATCCGGCACAGGGACAAGGACGCTGCGGAAGCTTAACTCAATACAGCACCCTCCACAAATAAAAGGTCGCATACGCTTCAAAGCCGCTCCACCCAGCCGCAAGCCGCTGCAGCTCGGTCGGCTTTGGCTTGCTGTCCATGCCTAACAGATGCTTGACCGCGTTCTGCAGCCCGACATCTCCGGCGGGAAAAGCCGACGGCAGCCGGAGACAGCGCATCATGACGTAATGGGCCGTCCATGGCCCGATGCCGCGTATGGCGGTCAGCTCGCGTTCGACCGCTTGCGCATCACCCAGGTGCAGCAGCCGTTCCTTGGTCAGTCGGCCGTCCGCCATGCGCGCCGCCGTTTCGAGCACATACTCGGCCTTTTTGGACGTAAGCTGCAGCGGCGTGAGGTCGTTCACCGACAGTCCGGCAATCGTTTCAGGCGTCGGAAACGACCAGTACGTCCGGCCGTTCCAAGCCATGGAAGCGCCGTACGACTCGACGAACCGCCGCTTGAGCGTGTAGGCGAACGCCAGATTGATCTGCTGCCCGAGAATAGCCCAGCAGAGCGCCTCGAACAAATCCGGAATGCCGATACATCGGAGCCCGTAAAACCGGTCCGTCAACGGCCCTAGCAGCAAGTCCCTCTCAGCCAGCCGGTAAAACGCGTCGAGATCCGCTCCCAGATCAAACCATTCCCACACATAGCGGGCTGCCGCCAGACGAGCATGCGGCTTCTCATGAGCCCCTTCGTCAAGAAACCGCAGACGCATGGTACGATCCTCCGGACCGCCGAAGATTTCGACGAGCACCCGCTCATTTTCAGCTTTGATCCATTTGTATACACGGTCTTGGTCGACGTAAAACAGGCATTCGTTCTCCGATCTCGCCATATAGGCGAGAGCTGCCGAAAACCGGAAAGGCCCCTGCGGAACAAGCTCCCCTTCGTGTCCGCCGTCCTTCCATCCTTCTTGAAATGCAAGCTCCGCCCCATGCTGTGCTTCGTTCATCATCCATTCTCTCCTTTGTCCCACCAACGTAACGCTATTTTTCTTCATGATCCCTTTTTATCATACTCCGGTCTTCCGTGCTTTTGAAATCTTGCGCTCTCACTCGTCCCCCCTTACATCGCAAGAACAGCCGGGGTATACCGAGCTCGTGAGGTGATCGTTATGACTGACCTGCGTGAACCGTTGGCGATGATGGCGTTCCAGATATCGTCGGTTAACGCCAAGAGGAGAACAGAGTGAGGGACGCTCATGTTAGATGCAGACACCGTACGTTTATTGGACCGCCTTATCCGGGATCGGAATTGGATGCCGAGTTGCGCGGACTGCGCAAAAATTAATGCCAAAAAAGCCGGCTCATGCCTAATCGCAAGGGCCGGCTTTTTCCGTTTGTTTCGAATCACAATGAAGCTTCCGCACGATCCTTCTTCGCCGATCTGGCTTCGCGAACGGCAAAGACGGCGACGAGCACAAACGACAACACTCCGTACAGCAGCACCATAAGCTGCAGCCCGATCGAATCCAGCAGCAGTCCCGTACTCAGCAGAACGACCTGAAACATGACGCGGTCAAGCATGCTGCGGAACGAAAAGAATCGGCCGTGGTACGCTTTCGGAATTTGCTTCTGGAACAAGGTCGACGCCGCCGGGAAAAATCCGCCCGCCGCCAAACCGAACAGCCCGAACGAAAGCAAGGCGAACAGCTTCGAATCGGCAAAAAACAGCAGACACTGCGCCGCCGCTACGATCACCGCAAACAGGAACAGGCGATTCATCAAGCCGCCGCGGTCGGCCATCCACTTGACCAGAAAGCCGGCCAGAATGAAGCTGACCCCTTCCACGGCATAGAGCAGTCCTTTTACCTGCGCATCGTGCTGCAGCTCGCTGATGTTGATGACCATCAGGTTGAAGCCGCCGATGAACAGCGTCGGCACCAGCGTCAGCCAGAGCACCGTCAGCACGGTCGGCTCCGAACGCAGCAGCGGCAGAAGCGCTTTGAAGCCACTTTGCTCCGCAGGCGGCGCCTGCCCCGCCGGATCGCTGCCGCTCTTGCCGCTTTCGGCCCGCTCCGGCTCCCCGCCCGGTACGGCCGTTGCCCCTTCGTCAGCCCCTTTTGCCCGCCGTAAGCCGGGCTCGGGCACGTTCAGGAAGGCGGTCGACGCAAGCAGCACCGCATAAGCCACGAAGGAGGCGACATACAAGCCTTGCAGGCTCATCACTGTCAGCATCAATCCGGCCAAAGTCGTCCCCAAAATACGTGCGATCGTACCCGCGTTCATATGGACGCCGTTTAAGGCGAGCAGTTCCCGCTCCTTCACGATCAGCGGAATGACGGACTGCAGCGCCGGGAAATAAAACGCGGCCGATATTTGCAGCGTCACGGCGAACAGCACCATCCACCAGATGGAATCAAAATACAGCGCGACAAACATAAAGCAGACGCTGACAAGGCGTCCGGCTCCCGAGAGCAGCAGCACCTTTTTCTTCGAGGTTGTGTCGATGACCCGCCCGGCCAGCGGACCGAACAGCACGCCGGCGAGCAGCCCGACGAATAAAATAAGCGACTTCATAAAGTCCGAAGGTACTTTCTGCTGCATAAACTCCAAGTTGGCAATAATCGACATCCACAAGCCAAGCCCGGCAATAAATTCCCCTGCCAGGACAATCCATACGTTCCGGTTCGTCCACATATACCGTTCTCCCCTATCTCGAAGCTGTCTCTGGATTGTATACCGAACCGGCCGAAATTGAAAGACTTGTCCGGTAAAACCAAGCGCAAAGCCCATTCTCTCCGGATATGGAAGGGAATGGGCCTTGTATCGCCTTGAACGGCATATTTAATCCAACGGCTGCTTCGGATGCTTTTTTATCGATTGGTTAAGCTTTTTCCACCGGTCCTTCTCCGTCCGCTGCAAGCCCTTGTTTTCCTTACGGGCCTGGAACGCCAGCTCCTTTTGCAGCTTCACGTAATTATGATACCGCCCCCGGTCGAGCGTGCCGTTCTCCAGCGCTTCCTTGACGGCGCAGCCGGGCTCCTCCCGATGCGTACAGTTGCCGAAACGGCAGCCCGCGGCAAGCAAGTCCACGTCGCGGAAGGCGGCGTCCAAGCCGGATTCCGCCTCCCACAGCTGCAATTCCCGCATCCCAGGCGTATCGATCAGCAGCGAGCCCCCGTGCAGCAGCACAAGCTCGCGGTGGGTCGTCGTATGCCGACCGCGTCCGTCTCCCTCACGGATCTCCCCGGTGTCCAAGATGGCCTCGCCGTAAAGCAGATTGGCCAGCGTCGATTTCCCGGCTCCCGAGGACCCGAGGAGCGCCACCGTCCGCCCCGGCTTCAGATAGGCGGCCAGCGCATCCAAGCCTTCGCCGCGCGCAGAGCTGATTGCATGCACCGGCACGCCTGGCGCCACGGCTTCCACAGCGGCTATTTTGCCCGGCACGTCCTCGCACAGATCCGCCTTGCTGAGCAGCACGACGGGTGCCGCGCCGCTCTCGTAGGACAAGGCCAAGTAGCGTTCCAGCCGCCGCACATTAAAATCCGCATTCAGCGCATGCACCAAAAACACCGTGTCGACATTGGCCGCCACGATCTGCTCCTCGACGGCCGTCCCGGCTGCTTTGCGCGAAAACTTGCTCTCCCTCGGGAGCACCGCGTGAACGATCGCGCGTCCGTCCTCCGCCCGCACCTGCAGCGCCACCCAATCGCCGACGGCGGGATAATCGGCCCGGCCGGCCGCTTGATGCCGGAGACGCCCCGACACTTCGGCCAGCAGCTCGCCGCCAGCCGTCACCGCGCGGTAAACGTGCTTATGCTCCAAAATAATGCGCCCGGGCTCATGCCCAGCCTCACGGTAAGGAGCGAACGCTTCCTCCCGCCGGTCGTTCCAGCCCCAATCATGCAATTGGCATACGGTCAATTGTTTTCCTCCCATTCTTCAAGCCGACAAAACTGCTGTACCATTTAGTGTAACGAACCGGAACGACCGCATCAAAGTAAAAAAAGACTTCTAACCAACCTTTACCGAAATAACCGCCACGGGAGTTTGTAACCTGATTGTAACTTTCTTGCAAGCTATTCGTCCTATAATTAAAGCATCAACTCATTTATTACCTAGGAGGGACTTTGTATGAAAACACCTTTCAAATTACTGACCCTAAGCATCGCGGGAGCTTGCCTGCTGACCGCAGGCGTCTCTGGTTCCCCGGCAAGCGCCGAGCCTTCCTCCGCGAGCGTGCCCGTTCAAGCCGTCCCGATCTCCGCGTCCGTTCAGCAAGGCGCGGTCAAAGTATCGGCCAAGGCCGTACAAGAGAAGACCGACCAGTATTCCGCGGACCTGAGCATCCCCGTAATCGAAGGGCTCAAAGATAAAAAGTACCAAGACCAGTTGAACGATATTCTGGAGCGTCATGCGATGAAAGACTTGGAGCAGCTGAAGAAGGAAGCGGCAAACGAAGCGGCCGAGGCCAAAAAAGACGGCTTCGAATTCAACCCGTACGAGGTCATCGTAAAATACGAAGTGAAAGCCGAAGGCGGCGCAGCCGATGCGGACGTGTTCTCCATCGCCGTGGAAACCTACGTGTATACGGGAGGAGCCCACGGTATTTCGCGAACCGATACATATAACGTGCTGAATCAGAACGCTGCGAAGCGGATCGAGCTGAAGGACCTGTTCGGCGCGGATTACAAGCAGACGATCGACAAGCACATCAAGGACGAAATTGCCAAGCATCCCGACGATTACTTCAAAGACGGCTTCGAAGGCATCGACGATACGCAGTCGTTTTATATTCGTCAAGGCAGCGCCGTCATCGTCTTCGCGCCGTACGAGATCGCGCCGTACTCCACAGGCATGCCGGAGTTCGCCATCCCGCTGCCGAATCAAGCACAGACACCGGGCGCCGACGCGAGAAGCAAGCCGCATACGCTTGTTGTGAACGGCAAGAAACTGTCCATCATCGATGCAACCATCAACATGGACGCCAAAGGTACCGTGACCGTGCCTTTGCGCAGCGTCGCCGAATCTCTCGGTTACGAGCTGAAATGGAACGCCGAGCAGCAAGCCGTGGAGCTGCAGAAAGAGGCTCAGTGGTCGATCGTGCGGATGGGCAAGGATGAGTACGTCATGAACAAAATGGCTCCGGTCTCCCTGGGTTCCGCCCCAGTGATCAACAGCGAAGGGAAAATGTACGTGCCGCTGGCCTTTTTCTCGGATATCCTGAAAGCGGACGTGAAGTCCGAAGCCGGGACGATCACGATCCGTTAGTTCCGCCTATAGACCAAGAAAGAGCGCTTAAAGGCGCTCTTTTGCTTTGCTTAAAACGAAATAATCGTACTCGCATTGATCCGACAAGGTGACCCTTCGCCGATGCTCGAAGCCCGCTTTTTCAACCACCCTCTTGGAAGGGGTATCTACGGCAAACATTCGCTAAAAAGTAACTTGCCGCCTCTATGAAAAGGATTCGGCTGACTATACGGAGAATTAGGCATGATCACCAACCGACATCAAGTCGGGAACAAAGGACGGCTGCAATTTTATGAAACTCGACCGGCTGCTGGCCATCACCATGCTGCTGCTTAACCGCAAACGAGTAAGCGCCAAGGAATTGTCCGAGCGCTTCGAAGTGTCACTGCGGACGGTGTACCGGGACATCGAGGCAATCAACCAAGCAGGGATTCCGATCGTTTCTTACGCCGGTCAGACCGGCGGCTACGAGATTACGGACCGCTACCGGCTGGATCGTCAGCTCCTGTCCTTCGACGAGCTTCAGTCGCTCATCGTTGCGTTACGCGGCATGCAGACCACCTTGGACGACCGGCATTTCGGCAGTTTGCTGGACAAAGTCGGCGCGCTTCTGGCGAAATCCGAGCAAGGAAGCGTGACCGACGCATCCAAGCAGATCATTATCGATATGAACCCCTGGAGGAGCGGTAACGCCGACAAAGAAAAGCTGGAGACGCTGCGGCAAGCGATCCGGGATAACCGGCTTACCGTCTTTGCGTATACGAACGGGAAAGGAGAGCAAGCCGAGCGTCAGTGCGAACCGATGAGCGTGGTGCTTAAAGGCTACGTATGGTACATGTACGGCTATTGCCGATTGCGGGAAGATTTTCGGATATTCCGGCTGTCGCGGATGCGGAACTTGCAGGCCGGAACGGAGACGTTCGAACCTCGCCAGCTTCCGACGGAAGCATTGGATAGACGCTGGACGTGGCGCAATTCTCCCCATTCCGTGAATCTCGTGCTGCAATTCACCTCGAAGGTACGGGTTCCCGTGGAGGATTATTACAAGCCCGAGCAAATCGAGTACGGCCCGGACGGGACGCTCATCGTCCGCGCTTCCCATCCGGACGCACCCTGGATGTACGCCCATCTGCTGTCTTACGGCGCCGATGTGAAGGTGCTGGAGCCGGAAGCCGTTGCCAGCCGGGTGCGGGAGGAGGCGCTCGCCATCGCGCGGCTCTACGAGCAACCCTGACATACAGCTGTCAGGGAATGCAGGCTATAATAAAGTGGTAATGCTAATTTGCGAGCGCAGGGAGGAATTAGAAATGTTTGTCAAAACATCCGATTTTATCTCCGAATGGCAGCAAGAGGCTGCCGCTACACAAAGGGTCATGGATACCTTGACCGACGAAGCCCTGGATCAGGCGATCACTCCGGACCATCGGACGCTTGGACAGCTTGCCTGGCATCTAACGACGACGGTGCACGAGATGCTGTCGCGGACCGGCCTGGAATTCGCATCGGCGGGAGACGACCAGCATGCGCCGGCCTCGGCGGTTGCGATCGCGGAAGCTTACCGGAACGCCTCGCAAGCAGCTGGGAATGCGGTCCAAACCCAGTGGACGGACGCCAAGCTGGCAGAAACGACGGAAATGTACGGCGATACGTGGCCGAATGGCCTGACCTTGCGGATTTTAATCCAGCATCAGATTCATCACCGGGGCCAAATGACCGTCCTGATGCGCCAAGCCGGGCTCAGGGTTCCGGACATCTACGGCCCGACACGGGAAGATTGGCTGGAGAGCGGTATGCAGCCGCTTATCTGACGAGGCTAATGCCCGGCTGAAAGCAGTCAGCCTGAGTCTATCACTCCTTTGCAGAAGGGCTTCGCCGTGGTCACTTCCTCCACCGTTCTCCGTTGTCCTGTCTACCCTATCCTTTGGCTTCTCCGCTAATGCACATTTTCCCGCCCACCCAATCAAGGGGCATATGACCATCATAAGGTATACTAGGCCAAACGGAAGGAGGATGTATACATGAGCTTCGTAAAAGGGTTCGGCGGATTTACTTCTACGGGCGTAATCCTCGTATTGTTTATCTTGTTGGTAATCGTATCTTGCGCTCTCTGGATCTAATCCGGGGCACAAGGCCCAGGCTGCAGCCCGGGCTCTTTTCTCCAAGCACAGGCATCCGGGAAGGGGGGTTCATTGCGAACTCCCTTTTTTGCATCCTTCAACTACATAGATTCGCTCATGGCTTTAGCAGACGGATAAACGCAAGCAGCGGCTGCGACATCCATTTTTTAGGATGAACGAACATCTGCAGATCGAACCGGATATCGGGGTGGGCAAAAGGCAGCGCCTGAAGGCGTCCGCGCCGCACCTCCTCTTCAACGACGATCTGCGGAAGGAGGGCCACGCCGAGCCCGTTCATCACGCATTGCTTGATCGCCTCGGGGTTACCCAGCTCAAAACGGATGAGAAACGAAACGTTGTGCGCTCTTAATACGTTCTCGAACATGCCCCGGTAATTGCAGCTTTCCTCCGACATAATCAGTTCGACTCCGTTCAGATGATCCACACCTACACCGCCGGATAATTGCGTGAGCGGATGGCCGGGCGGCGCAATCAGCACCAGAGGCTCTTCCCGGATCGTCTCGCAGCGAAGAGCCGGGTCGGCCGGCTTGCCGTCGAGCAGCAGCCCGATATCGAACTCTCCCTCCTTCACTTTGCTGACGATCAGCGATTCGCGTTCCGTTTGGATATGGATGTTCAATTCAGGAAACCGTTCCCTCAGATGATGTAAATAGGGAGGAAGGTAGTAGGCCGCCAGCGAATCGATCGCGCCGATCGTCAATGTCCCGCCAACCTGATTCCCGACGATTTCTTTGGATTGCGCGTACAAATCCAGCATCTGCCCGGCTAGCTTCAGCAGCACTTCACCGGGCGGCGTAAGCCGAAGCTGCCGGCCGTGACGCTCGAACAAGGAAACGCCGTATTCCCGCTCCAGCTTCTGAATTTGCATCGTGACGCTGGATTGAGCATAGCCGAGCTCCTCGGCCGCCCGGGTAAAGCTCTGACGTTTAGCCACCTCGCGAAACGTCTGGAGATACGTCAGCTCCATGTGTTCTTCGCTCCTATGATCAATATTATTGATGATGATTATCACTTATTATAGCTAACTCCGATGATTCAAACCATGGTAAAGTAGAGCCAAACTAAATTATTCAAACCCATGGAGGAATGTAAAAAATGCTAACCCAAGAGCAGCTAACTGGTGTTTACGTCCCGATCGTCACCCCGTTCGACAGTAACGGCGCCGTAGATCTAACTTCATTCGAGCGGCACGTTCGCTGGCTTGCGGACCGCGGCGTCCATGGCCTGGTCGTCAACGGGACGACAGGAGAATCGCCGACGGTAGCATGGGAAGAAGTCGAAGCTTTGGTGAAGACCGCCAAGAACGCAGTCGGCGGGAAACTTCCGATCATCGTCGGCACCGGAACGAACGATACCGCTTCGACCGTGAAGCGTACGGAGCTTGCGGGACGGCTTGGCGCGGATGCCGTGCTTGTCGTTGTCCCTTACTATAACCGCCCGTCGCAAGAAGGCATCGCCGCCCATTTCCGCAAAGCGGCGGAGGTCGGTATTCCCGTCATCGCCTACGACAACCCGTCGCGTACCGGGGTGGGGCTGACAGCACAGACGGCCGGAGCCATTCTGGAGCTGGACGGGGTAATCGGTCTGAAGGATAGCTCCGGCGGCATTCAGCTGCTTACGGAATTGTCCCGCTTGAACAGCAAACCGGTGCTGTGCGGCGACGACTCCTACGCTTACGCCATGCTTTGCTGCGGGGCCAAGGGCGGCATTCTCACCGCCGCCAACGTGGCGCCGGAAGCTTTCGTCGAAGTGCACCGGCTGTTCGCCGAAGGAGACTTGAACGGAGCGAAACAAACGTTCGAAGGACTGCTACCGTTCATCCGGCTTCTTTTCCGGGAATCTAATCCGGCGCCGGTCAAGTGGGTTCTGGCTCATCAGGGCATTATCGCCTCGGAGGCTCTCCGCCTGCCGATGACCGGCATCAGCGCAAAGCTCCGGCAGGAGCTCGAAGCGTATTTAAGCCGGTAAGTCGATATAATAAACCGACGGTCCGGGCAAAAACAATCGTCAGACGCACGAAAAAACCCTCCGCTTGAAGCGGAGGGCTTTTTCTGACCCAG
>JBHJMN010000051.1:0-41130 GCA_042219835.1 Paenibacillus elgii | reverse complement strand
GCTTTAAACTATATTGAGGAGAACCTGACAAATTCTATTGATTATCAGGAGGTTGTGAAAATAGCCTGCTGTTCGGAATACCATTTTACTCGCATGTTCTCATTCCTAGCAGGCATTACTCTGTCGGAATACATCCGTCGTCGACGTCTAACTTTGGCAGCACTCGAGCTTTCACAAAGTGATATCAAAATTATCGATGCCGCTCTGAAATATGGTTATAATTCGCCTGATTCCTTTTCCAGGGCTTTCCATAGCATGCATGGGGTTAGCCCTTCGGAAGCTCGGGCCCATGGACATTCCCTTAAGGCTTTCCCTCGGATGGTGTTTCAGTTGACTATCAAAGGAGGAAATGAAATGAATTACCGTATTGAAAACAAAGAATCTTTTCGCATCGTGGGGATAAAAAAACGGGTACCAATCATTTTCCAAGGGGTCAATCCGGAGATTGCGTCGATGTATGAAGGGTTGACGCCGGAAATGATTGATGAGATGAAGAGATTTTCTGATGTTGAGCCTTCAGGGTTTATAAGCGCCTCTACAAATTTCTCTGAAGGGCGTATGGAGGAAAAAGGAGAGTTAGATCATTATATTGGCGTTGCCACTACGAAAGACGCATGGAATGGCTTAGATCAGTTGGAAGTGGCGGCCTCTACATGGGCTGTATTCACAGTCGTCGGCTCTTTTCCGAGTGCGCTACAAGAGACCTGGGGGCGAATATATTCGGAATGGTTTCCGTCATCGGGATACGAGCTAAGTAAAGGGCCAGAAATTCTTTGGAATGAGCACAAAGATACCACATCGCCAAATTTTAAAAGCGAAATATGGATACCTATCAAAAAGAAATAAAAGCGTTTGTTGGACTAATGAGAACGAGAGCTGAATACCCTTTCACCATGAAGCTGCCGCGAAATAATTCCGGCAGCTTCGTTAAGCTATATGGCAGGTTTCTGCAGTAGATTGGTAGAAATTTTGATGGAGTCGATCCTCTTATTAACATCATGCCAAGGAGCCTTTTTTTGTGGATAAAAATGTAAGAACCCTCCAAACTTGGAGAGCTCTTTACGTTCATGCGAACGACCTGAGTTTAAACGACTACGCCAACACCTTTTCAAGCTCGCCACACCATTTACCCCAGCCATACCTTGCGCCTTCGACTCCTTGAGCATTTGAGAATCCGGTTTGTTCGAGATGAAGGTTAACCTTTCCGTCCCCTAAATCCTGCAGCGTCCAGGTGACCGTGTGCTTCTCCCCTCCGCTTGCCCAGGTATAGGACAACCGGTTTGGTGCGTCCACGATAAGCACTTCGCCGTCAATAATTCCATCCCACCACTCGGTCGGCTGAGTGCGAAACTGAAAACGATGTCCTACGACGGGCTTAAAATCATTTTCCATCGCCTGACCGGTTTGGATGTTGACCACCCACTTGGCTAGCTTACTTGAATCGGTTAAGGCGGACCATAGCTTCTCGATCGATGTTGTGTACTGAAAATCCAAGGTTAATGATAAACTCATTCTTCTTCCTCCTCTAATAGTTGGTTCAAACGCAACATATTCGTACTCCAGAACTTACTGTAGAAATCCACCCAATTTTGAATTTCTCTGAGTGGAGAGGCGTTTAGCCTAAATCGTGTTTCTCTGCCGACTTTTCGGTCAAGTACCAATCCGGCCTCTTTAAGGATTGTCAAATGTTTGGATACCGCTGTCCGGCCCATTGGAAACTGTTCCGTTAACTCATGAAGCGGTATCTCCTCTTTCTCTGCTAACAGACGAATCAGTCGGCGCCTGGTTGGATCTGCAATTGCGTCAAACACATCCCGCAACTGGTTGTTCTCGCTCACAACACTCTCTCCTATATATTATTACCAAGAAACGGTCGTTAATTTCACCACCTCCTTAACGTTTGCGGTTCTTCGGACGTAGCGCCCGCGAGGCGATATTTAGTGCAGCATATAAAAGCGGGAAGATAATATTTGAGCCTCCAACACGGCTAAAGCCGTGGGATTCTTAGCTAGTTAACGCACGCAGGCCATTTCTGTTTTGTGCAGACTGCTAAGTTAAGAGCTAGCTCATTAGCTCATCCTAGATCAGAGCGTATAGCTATCTAGGCTGATAGACTATTACCATCTATCACAGGTTGGCGCAGGATGTTGATCGCTCCAACCCTGTCGCGGTGTGCACGATACCCGCATGAACACTCATACGTTCGGTCCTTTGCCTTGTTCCGTTTCTCGCAGTTTGGACACGTTTGGGAGGTGTACGCAGGATTGACTTCGATGATGTTAATCCCGGCCAATGCCGCTTTGTATGCGATAAACGTTTGCAATTGATAACACGTCCAGTTATGCAAGTTTTTTGCGTTTTTACGACTTGTTCTTGTCGTTTGGCGAAGGTTCGTCAGCTTCTCCAGCTTGATGACCAATACTTGTTCTTCGATCGCCATGTTCACGATCTTACGGCTGATTTTGTGGTTTTGGTCTTTCATGTAGCGATGTTCTTTATTTTCTTGCTTACGGATCGTAGACAGCTTCTTTAACTTGCCCATCTTTCTTCTGCGCTCTTTGTATTTGCGGCGTATGTACTTGTTCTGTCTGCCGTTGCCAACAAATTTCGTCTTCCCTGTTGAGGTGACAACAACGGCAGGGACTTTTAAGCCCAAGTCAATGCCCATCATGACATCGCCAGTTGCTTGTTCTGTCTTTCTTTCAACAGAAATTTGTACGTACCACTTGCCCGACTTCTCAACCACTTTTAAGAGACCAAGCTTGCCGCTGGATAGCAACCGCTGTTCGCGTTCCATTACATGAGCCGAAATCTTGAGTCGCTGTACGTTCCCATCCAACATCACAGGAAATGCAACGCTTTGGTCCCCAAGTGAATAGTTCTGGTTATTTACGTAGTACGCTCGGCGCTTGAGAATCGGACGTTTTCCTTGCTTTTTCGTCTTGTTATGAATGCTTCGCGCATCTCGAATGGCTTGGTTCTTTACGGCGGATGGCAGTTTGGCATCGACATCCTTGGAGGTGAGCTTTGGAAAGGTGCCCGATGCTTCCGCTTGTTCGGTGAGGAGATTGACCGTTTTGATGTATTCGTTCCCCATCTCCTTAAGCAGGGAAACATCGTTTGGGAATATTCGAATTTGAACGGTTACGGTTTGCACGGTTTCACCCCCTTGTCTTCTGTTCTTCAACATAACGTTGGATGGTTTCACTCGAAACATTCCCTGCCGTGCTGACAAAATACGAACGTGTTCAAAGGCTTGGTAGATGCTCCAAGTGCTTAAATTCTTGACGCAAACATCGCGAGGTCGTACCTTTCAATTTTACCACACAAAATGATAGTTGATGAGTGATACGGTTGTTGTCGTTCTTCTATATTGTTATCCCATACACCGATTGCGTCAGTTTAAACCTAAAAACTGCAACAACATGAAACAATGTAGGACAATGAAGCTGTCTAAAGACAGCCCTTGTCCTAAGCCGATTCATCCCATGCCTAAAGGCAAGGGCTTTCCTGGCTAAGATATGAAACCTGTAATCACCATGGTCGCTAATTAGACACCATTTAGTGTCATTTTTATTATAGGACACCGTTTGGTGTCTTGTCAACAACGTTTGTAAACAAAATAAAAAACCGCGCACTGCGCGGAACTTCATGTCTGGATCTAATTTAATTATTTTGGTTTTTTACTCCCCACTCACATAACTTTTCCAAAACGGGTAATAGGGTTTCCGCTTTATCTGTGAGACTGTACTCGACTTTAGAGGGAACTTGAGGATACTCTTTCCGTTTCATAAGACCGTCCGCTTCCAATTCTTTTAGTTGTGAACTCAACATTTTGAAAGTAATAGCTCCTATTTGTCTTTTCAGATCGTTAAAGCGAATCGGTTGGTTTTCTGCTAAAAGGTAAATAATAACCATTTTCCATTTACCTCCAATCACTGACATTGTATAACCAAAAGGGGTATCTTGAATATTTCTAACTTTACCTTTATATTCAGCCATACTCATATTTACACTATCCTTTCGGGTATTACCTATCAAAAAAGTGCGTACTACTTTTTTATTTGTGCTCAGTTTATACTAACCTTACTTTGAAGCTAAAGGAGAGAAAAAAATGACTAATGCTAAAATCTATAATCACGGTGTTGCATGGGAAGAAGCTTTCGGCGTCACCCAAGGTTATAACGTCAACGGCACCATCTACATTTCGGGACAATTTTCCCACGATATGCAGGGCGCGTTCGTTGGCGAGGGCGATATCGAGGCACAGACCCGGCAGTCGCTGGAGAACCTGGATCGCGTGCTGGCTGGATTTGGTGTCACGAGGTCGAACATCGCTGAGATGGAGGTCTTTCTGACAAACCCGCAAGAGCATTTCGAGCAGTTCATCGTGTTGTTACGTTAAGATACCCGTTCCGTCAAAACTTTTTCACTCCCATCTGAAGCCCCTCATCCCAACGACATAATGGTTACGATCCAATTTCAATCGGTATATATTCTTGGCCTCAAACGATATTATGCAGTGTTTAATCATCCTATGTTTTTGTCGAGCATAAAGGCTGCCAGATCGATCTGCCGGCAGCCTTTGCTTGTCGTTTATGGAGCTATCGTACGCGTTAAGTTGAATCAATCGATTGCCTAACAAGTTATGCTTTTCAACTTGAATGAACAGTTATAATCAAGATGGCATGTATCGTTTAATTTTGAAACATTTTTGCTCTCTGACCATTCAATTTAATTTCGCTTGAACACGTCCATTTTCGGTTAAAGGGGTATCTGACCATCCGCCGACTACACCTTTCAATAAGTGTTCCGCTTCTCCATGTCTGATTAAGTACAATTCCTTTAACAATTTTAACCACCTTTTTTCGCACGCCTTTGTTCAATTACTCGGCATCATTATCATTTGAAGTTGCTACTCTACCGGCTCCACATGATCCAGCGGAACCCAGCCCCATTCTGCTTCTTCCCCTTCCCGCTGGCACCATACCCATTGGTTCAGCTCCCGGTGCACATTCACGATATCGCCGGGGTCCACATTCAATTCATTGGCGGAATACGATTCCCGAATGATGCCTTCCCGATCCCGCTTCTCGATAATCTGCTCGGGCACCCAGCCTTCCTGCTTCCGGTCGAGCGTATAACAGTAGCGCCAGTTAGGCCAGTCTTCCGGGCCATCATACAATTCTCGCAGAATCACACGCTCTCCGGCTGCCAACCGGATCGGCCGGGGGTAATCGGAACGATGGGGCTTGATCACTTTGTATCTGCGGTTCATCCTGCTCTCCTCCTTCTTCCTAGAACATATATTCCTATCATAACAGAAATCGTCTCCTATAAAAAATTCCCAATGGCCCACGCGAACCATCGGGAACAAAGCTTTAATATCTTAGAGCTAATAAAACGCACAACGACGCTTCCGCGATCTGTATGATCAGGCTTCACCGATCATTTGCAGCTCAATTTGCTTCAGTTCATAAAAATATCCCTTTTGCTCCATCAGCTCTGAATACGTTCCCGCTTCAATGACTCTTCCTTGGTCCATGACCAAAATCCGGTCCATCGCTTCCAAGCCGGTCAGCCGATGGCTGATCAGAAGAAGCGTATCGCCCTCCGCCTGTGTCAACAGATTCCGGAAAACGCGTTGCTCCGTAACGTAATCCAGAGAAGACGTCGGTTCGTCCAGAAGCCATAGCCGTCCTTTCCTCAACATCGCCCGGGCCAAGGCCAGACGTTGCTTCTCTCCCTCCGACAGGTTCTCCCCTTTTTCATACACCGTATTGTTCAGCGATCTATTCGGCAGCTGCGCTTTATCCAGCACAGCCAACAACTCTTCGTCAGAATGACGTTCCTCATTCAGCAACAGGTTCTCCCGAATGGTACCCCGAAAAAAATGGCTGTGCTGCAGCACCACATTTGACGCTTGCCAAATGCTCGCTTCATCCAGTTCCTTAACGGAAGCGCCATTTAAAAGAATCTGGCCCTCTGTTGATGTACGAAGCTTGAGAAGCAATTCAATAATGGTTGTTTTTCCTGATCCGCTCGGTCCAACAATAGCGGTTTTAGAACCGGCTGGAATATGAAGGGAGATGTCTCTCAGCGCCGGGCGCCCTTCATCTTTATATTGAAACGAAACGCTGCTTAGCTCAATCGAAATGCCCTGATTGACGGAAAGGACGCCGTTTGGTTGAGGCGGTTGCCTATCGGCGGCATGAACCGTTTCCGCAAGCCGCTTAGCCGCATGTTCGCTATCCTGCTTATAGGCTGGCAGCGTAGCAATTGGTGCAGCTTCCTCAAATACCGTAAGCGAAGCCATAATCAACATGGCGAGATACACGCCGGCAAGCGAGCCGCCCATAATCAAATAGGCGCCCAGAACGAGAACACCCCAGGAAATGAGATGCGTTGCAAAAGCATGGAGCGATTGCCCTCGCAGCAGGTGCTTGGCTGCTGCTTGCTGTTCGTCCGCCAGTGCGGCGGAGGCATGGCGCAGCTGCTGCTCGCGCTTATTCAATTGTCCGTATACTTTTAGATCGCGGAAGCCATAAAGCAGTTCCGTCACTTCAGTAGACAGCACCGCCCGCTGTCGGCGAACACGGCTATGAATCTTTCTCTGCCCAAGCAGAACAAGTCCCGGAACCACAAAGGCCGTTATCAGCATCCCGAGCACAAACAAACAGGCCATCCAGAATGAAAAGGCGGAAGTAAACAAAACCGTAGCCAAAAAAACCATAACGACAATGACAGGCGGATAAGCGACACGCAAAAAATAATGCTGCAAGCTTTCTACATCCCCAACGATACGTGCCAGCAGCTCTCCACTTCGTTTTTTGCCCAATATTCCCGGCGTCAAAGGTACGAGCTTGGCAAAAAATGAGGTGCGCAAATTGCTGAGCAGAGAGAACGTCGCCCGATGGGAATACAAGCGCTCAGCATAGCGGCTTGCCGCCCGCAGAAGGCCAAGTATTTTGACCAGGGACGTCAGCACAATCAAGGTATAAAGTGGCGGGGCAAACACGGTCTGGGAGATCAGGTACCCGCTTGCGGCAAAAAGGCATACACCGGCTATGCCGGCAATGAATCCGCCGATGATCGCGATGGCGATATCCTTCCGTTCCTGAATCATCGCCTTTGTTAAAATAGCCAGCTCGTTCATGCGAATCCTCCCTTCCGCCCGACATCTACCATCTCGGCATATTGAGGCAGACGCACTAGAAGCTCCTCATGGCTCCCGCAGTCCAGCAGTACTCCGTTGTCCATAAACAAGATGCGATCGGCATGTCGTATCGTATACAAGCGATGAGCCACGGTGATCATGGTCGCCTTGCTTGCAAGGTCCGCAATGGAACGCTGCAGGACGCGTTCGGTCTGCAAATCCAATCCCACCGTGGGCTCATCAAACAAAATGACAGCAGGCCGTTTTAAAAAAGCCCGTGCCAGCGCAAGCCGTTGCTTCTCTCCGCCCGACAACCCCCTGCCGCCTTCACCGACGAAGGTATCGTAGCCCTGCTCCAATTCGGCTGCAACGGCAGCCAGGCCGGCGGCCTCTGCAGCCTGTGCGATATCGGCTCTGGAGGCATCTCGGCCCGCGCCAATCGCAATATTGTCGGCAAACGTACCGGCAAAAATATACGGATGCTGGGTAATATAGCTAACGTGATCAAACCATGAAGCCTCATCGTGTTGCGCAAGCGGACGTCCGTTCACCAGCACTTCTCCCGATAACGGCTTCAGCAACCCGGCAATGAGATGCAGCAAGGTGGTTTTGCCGGATCCGCTTTTCCCGACAATGGCGACTTGCTCCCCCGGTAGAAACGATAGGGAACCGACTGCAAGCTCGAACGAATCCGGCGCATACCGAAACCGGATATTCCTCAGCTCGATGGATGGCGGCATCCGGAACAAACCCGAATCATCTGCCCCATGCTTGTCCGCCTGATCCATCCTATCGACCTCGTCGGTCCCATCCGTTTTCCCCGCCCCCTCCCGACTATCCATGATCGCGCGCTCTTCCCTTGTTTCTGCAAGCAATTCTTCCACTTTACGCACAGCCCCCATACTGGTGCGACCGTTGTGAAAAGCAGTTCCCGTGTTTTTTAACAGACTGTAAAACTCAGGCACCAGCAGCAGGATCAAAAAAGCCGTGTGGAAGGAAAGCGATTTGAAAACCAGCAGTTGAAGCGCCAGCTCAAGGGCAACGATGCCGATGCTCAACATCACGATGGATTCCAGCATGAAGGTGTTGGTAAACGCAATCCGCAAAATGCCCATCGTCGCATCCCGATAGCCAAGGCTGCTGCGTTCAATTTCCTGCTGCTGGCGATGAGCCCGGCCAAATAGCTTCAATGAGACAAGCCCTTGTAGCGAGTCCAGAAACGTACCGGAAAATTCGGCAAGCTGCGCGAATTTCTCCTCTGATTTGTTCTTCGTTTTCAGCCCCACAAGCACCATAAAGATCGGGATAAAGGGGGCGGTTACAAGCATAATCCAGCCGGAATTCATATGCTGGGTAAACACAACGGCTAAGATCAGAATCGGAATGATGGCAGCTTCCATCATACGCGGCATATACTGGCTGAAATAACTGTCCGCCTCATCCACGGCATCCAGCGCCACACTCACCTTTCCGCCCGTTTGCCCACGAAGCGCCGAAGGTACGGAAGCACTGGCCAGCTTTCGCAGCACCGCTGCCCGCATCTCTGTCTTGGCACTGGCCGCCATCTGCAAGCCGATTCGTCCGTTTCCGTACGACAGCAGCGTACGCGCAGCGATGACGGCCAGCAAAATGCCAAATATAACGGCAACCGACGAAAAGGAAGCTTGCTGCACAAAAATCCTTTCGACGGCTTCTGCAAGCAGTGCCGCCTGGCCAGATATGGCTGTGCCGAGCGCAAGCGACATCCCTCCCAAGAGAACAAGACGTTTCCGTTGTACGGACATTAGCTTAGACATAAGACCGGTTTTCGCCTTCACGCAGGCTCCCCTCCTTATACATTCATTCACGCACCGGATTATTTTTTGCCTTTGACATAATCCGCATCAAACAGGAATAACCTGAAGACCAGAATCAGGGACGGAATCAGCAGGCACAGGCCGCCGATAAAGGCAACTACAAGCGCAAGACCCATCGACTCATGCGTGGCTCCGCTTTGAATGGTAATGTACGGTTCCAGAATATATGGATATTGCCCTATACCGTATGCAAAAAAGGCACAGAAAAATTGCAGCATCACACAAATAAAGGCCAGCCCGTAGCGGCGCCCGTTGTACAGCAGCCACAAGGCGATCATAAAAAATCCAACGGAAAGCGCCAGCAGCCACCATAAATCCATCATGTTTTGAAAATGCCGCTCATTGTGTTGACTGAGATAAATAAATGCCGTAAGAGCGGCGATAATCGTTGGCGTCCCCCAAAAAAGGGCATAGGTCCGCGTCAGCTTGAGCGCTGGCTGATCGTTCGCCCGGGAAGCGTAGAAGGCCAGGAACGTACCGCTGATGAACAGCACTGATACGATGGCCAAGGCGACGATGCTCCACGACAACGGGCTTGTCATCAGCGTCCAATATTCCAGAGAAACCGCTCCGCCTTGCTCCACAATAAAACCGCCTTCGGAAAGCGTCAGGGCTACCGACAAAGAGGCTGGAATTAACAAACCCGTTGCCCCATATAAGAACAGATACACGATGTTTTCTTTGGAGCCGTAATTTTCGAACGCGTAAAAGGAGCCTCGAATGGCCAGTAAAATAATGGCGATGCTTCCCGGTACAAGCAGCGCAGAGCCATAATAATAGGCCGTGTCGGGGAAAAAGCCGATGATCCCGACGAAGAAAAAGACAAGAAACACATTGGTAATCTCCCAGACTGGCGATAAATAACGGGATATCAAACGATTGATAAGATGGTCCTGTTTCGTCAGACGGGCATAGAAGGCAATAAAACCGGCGCCGTAATCAATGGAGGCCACAATTAAATAGCCGTACAAAAACAGCCAAAGCACGGTGATGCCTATCAACTCGTAACTGATCATACCGGATCACCCTTTTCCATGGACTGAACATGATTCTTTTTCACAAACTGTTCCAGCTCAATTTCTGCCGGTTTATCGCGGAACAACCGCCTGAGTACAAAGACACACACGATACCCAGTACAATATACAAAAGAAGGAAGAGGAAGAAGAGAATCCTCACATTCGGCGATGAAGTCGCTGCTTCCTCTACTCGCATATATCCGCGGATCATCCACGGCTGCCGCCCGATTTCCGCATAAAACCAGCCCAGCTCAACGCCCAAAAACGCCAGCGGCGCACTAAAAACAATCGCCCGAAGCAGCCACTTGTTGAGCTCATTGCGTTTCTTCCAGAACAAAAACAGGAAATACAGGAGCGCAATGGCCAAAATAACAAAACCAGTCCCGGCCATCAAATCAAACAAATAGTGCACAAGGAGCGGCGGACGTTCATTGATGGGGAACTCCTCCAGCCCCTTTACCTCGGCATCAAAGTCCCCAAAGGCCAGGAAGCTGAGAGCCTTCGGAAGGTGAATAGCTCCCATTACTTTCTGCTCGGCGTTTAGCCACCCCAATAAAATCAAATCCGCTCCGCTTTCCGTTTTAAAATGCCATTCTGCGGCTGCCAGCTTCTCCGGTTGATGCTCCGCCAAAAACTTAGCCGACAAATCACCCGCTATGGTTGTCAGCAAGCTGAAGACGAGAACAACTCCCATCATGAGCTTCAATGCTTTCTTGTAATACGTCGATGCCCCTTTTCTTAAAATAACGTAGGCAGCGATTCCCGCCAGCAGGGCACCCCCCGTCAAATAGCCCGAGGATAATACATGGAATACTTTTGAGGGCGTTGCCGTATTAAACATCGCTTGCAACGGATTCACTGCCGTAAAGTGGCCATCCTCCATCACAAAGCCCCCCGGCTGATTCATAAATCCGTTCACCGTCGTAATAAAAAAAGCGGACATGCTTGCCCCGGCGACAATCGGTAACGTCAGCAGCCAATGGATATACGGATTGCGGAACCGGTCCCACGTGTACAAATAAATCCCCAGGAAGATGGCCTCAAAAAAGAACGCAAAAACCTCCATAAATAACGGGAGGGCGATCACATTTCCTGCCAATTGCATAAACTTCGGCCAAATCAACGCTAGCTGCAAGGCAATCGCCGTTCCGGTCACCACGCCCACTGCCACGGAAATGATAAATCCTCGCGTCCATCTTTTGGCCATGAGCATGTAATGGGGGTCCTTCTTGCGTATACCGACGAATTCGGCAATTGCAATCATTAACGGAACACCAACGCCAACCGTGGCAAAAATAACATGAAATGACAATGTCAGCCCCGTTAACCATCTGCTCCACAGCACCGTATCTAAAACCATGTCAGACTATCTCCTTTCAAACCTGTTCATTCGTATCGGAGTTGAGCCTATCAAATACACGCCGATATGTAAGAGTTATTATAACGAAGCATGGACTCAATTTTTCACGAAAGCTTCTCCTTTCAAAAAAAAATTAAAACTTTCCGAAAACTCGGTGAAAAACGCAAAAACCACTCCATCGGGTCATTGTTTCAGTAGCCGATATGTGGTATGTGATCAATATCACAAGTTGTCGGATGCCAAAAAGAAAATGCCTTAGGGAGTTGAGCCGCCGCTAAATGGCAGAAAAAAATCGCCTTTTCTGTAGAATCGTTTGTACCATCAAATCGATTCAAGAAAGAGGCGATCTTATCTCGCTAAGAACATATGTTTCCATCATGGCAGAAATCTCCGAAAAAATGGACGGTTAAGTGAACGCAGCGTCACTCGTCATAGTAACCTTTGCCTTCTCCGGCCGTAAACGTGGCGATGTACCAGTTGTTACCGAACGGGTCTTCGACGCCCGCGCTCCGTTCTCCGTACGGCATATCCGCGCGCTCGAAGCCGCCCCGGCTTCGAGCGCGCGCCTGTAGCAGTCGTCCGTATCGGCGACGAACAGATGGACCGTGGACGGCCGGGCTGCAAAACGGTCGTTTGCATCCGTTACTTCCACGATCGTATCGCCGATCATGACCTCGGCATGCTGGACAGAGCCGTCTTCGCGATGCGATCGGTTGAGCAGCTTTGCTTCGAACGCGGCTTTCATGAACTCGATCAGCTTGTCCGCCCCCGATACCGTGAAATATGGGGTGACCGTATGAAAATGGCGCGGCATGTATAAATTCGGCATGTGCTTCCTCTCCTCCTTGGCAGAAATGTAACGTTTCCCGTTCATTGTAGCCCGTACCGTTCGGGATGTATTGTATATTTTTTACGCTGTCCCCGTCGCCGCCGTATGGTTGAGATCGCGACGCCCACTACCAACTGGCTGGTTTGGTCGGGTTGGATGACGCTTTCTTCGGAGCGCCAACAGAGGATGGCAAACGCGGTCGCGGCACGGATGTTTAATCGCCTGCTGGCTGCTTGTACTTCTACCGATACAACCAGTGTTAATGGCCGAATTGGCTTCATCTTTTAAACCATTTTATCAACAGATTCTTTTTGCTCACGATGACGATCCGATCGCGAATGTATTCAAATAATCGTTCAAATCGAAGTTCTTCATCGTTTTTGCACAGCAGAACTTATATTTCACTTCGCTGCCGCACGGACAAGGATCATATATATTCGCGGGCGCAAACCGTTCTTTTAGTGCTTTCTTTAAATCGCTTAAATCCTCCGTAAACTCCATGCCCATGATGTAGTGCCAATTAAAATGATCGCATACCCGCGCGACCTGCGCCGCCCGCTCTTCCGTTCTCACTTTGACAATGATGGGCTTCCGCTCGGACCCCCAGCCTTTATCCGGATAACCGACTTTATCTTTACTCATGGCCTTCCTGCCGCCTCCTTCCAACTGTTGCATGGTTTCATGCTTTCGAAGCTTACGTTCATGTTCAGGAATGTTCTCCGCCAATGTTCCCATGTACATCTCCGCCACCGGCAGGAATGACTCCCGATCCCCTGCGCGCAAATCAAATTCATACAAATGCAATTCCTGCGCTGCAGCTGCGGCAGTTTCATCTGCCTGTTTCATAGGTGTAAGCTCCTCCTCCATTGGCAGAAAAGGAATTTTGCTCTTCGTTTCATGATGAATATCCAGCAGCTTGCATAAGCTGTCCGCCAAAAAATCCCGCAGCTTCAAAGCATCTAGCCTCGTGTATGCACGAGCATATACCAAAGCCTGCCGGAAATGCCGCGCTGCAAGCTCTGGTTCTCCAATCTGCAGCAGCAAATCGGCAAGCGAATAATGAGATTCCACATGTGAAGCATCGACTTCGACCGCATGTTCAAAAACAGCCGTTGCCAACTCCGGCCGACCACCCTTATAATATAAATTCCCCAGCTTGTTCCACAGATGACTATCTGCTGGATCATTCCCGAGCCGTTCCAGAAACCGTTCTTCCCCCTCGCTTACCCATTGCGGAGTCGTGCCATCGTACAACTTCATAAGTCCAAGCATAAACCCGGCATCAGGCTCCGCCTTCGCCCTCATTACACGCCTCATCAAATCCAGCGTAAAGAGAGGCGAGGTAAACTCCCACTCCCCCGCTCCATTGCACTTTGTGCAACGGATATAACCGGTAAACTGCGCGTTATCAATCAACTTCCCCGGCAAATCGAAGTCTGTATCGGGATTAGTGGGGTAATCGCTGTTTTCAACCACTTTTAGCCAGCCAGCCCCGTTAAAAACAGTCATCCCAATATCGTATACCGAAGCGTGGCCGCATTGCTTGCACCGCAGCCGCTGCTTATTCGGTTTATAAGCGGGTGCAACTTTTTTGATCCGCCTGGCAATCATGGCAGCAGCTTTTCCCGGCAGCATCGCTACAGTCGGCGTTTCATCTAGCGGCGGCTCCATTCCGGTCATCGCGGCAATCAGCTTTGGATTGATTCCTTTTTCCTTTCGACTCATACTCTCCCTCATCTCGTTCAATTCATTACATTTAAGCAGGGACCGATCTGCTCCCATGAAGCCTGCAGAAATTCGGCTGTATCAATAAATATCAATTCCAACTGATGATTCTCATGAAGCAACGTGTGGACAAACAACTTATGTTTAGTGACTTCTTTCGGAGGAAAGTTAAAGGTTTGGTGGAAACTTTACCTCATTAACAAAGCGGCTTGTTCCCTCAGGTCTTGTTCGAACATTTCACTTAGCGCGTCTCGATGGTAGGCTTGTCCAAGCTTGTTTCTCCTATACTGCTCGAAAGACACGATATTGTTTGTTTCGTGATCACTCATTCCCTCATCTTCTCAGCTTGATTTTCATTTCCAATACTTACCTTCAAATTAACGTCTATGGATTCTAACAATCCATGACACGTTCTTTATTTCTGCTTTCCACAAATTGATAATAACGATCCAATTCACGTGCATCCGAGGATAATGTGTCCTTTAATCTACGGAATATTTTCTTTCCGCCGCTCAATACGTGAAACAGCTTGGTCTTTAACTTCTCGTTTGGTACTGTATCTGCAAAGTCCTCCATATCCATATATCCCTCATGAGATTCGCGACTGGGGATTCGAAAATAGCTCTGAATGAATTAACTCCTTCATTTGAGATTCTCCTTCGCTAATACTATAACCCTTAGCAAGGGCTGACTGAGCCTCATGCTCCTCCCAAGTCACCCCATAAGGAGCCCCACCTTCCGTATAGCCGGCGATAAAATAAAAATGGTCATCTTGTTCGATGGAAAAAGATTCTGGATTTGAAAGGAGCAACTTCTTACTCTTCTTTTTATTTCTCAAATGCCCACACCCCAAAAAATCAAATGTAAATCTATAAGCTCATCCCATGGTACCCCATTGCTTTATAACCCTTGACACGTTTCTTGTACATGGACATAATCATCGGCACCTGCAAGTCTATATAATCATAGATCTGCACATCTCGTTTATTTTGATGTGTTCGATGAAGACGTCCAGCGTATTGCTGAAGCGTCCCTTTCCTCAGAATCTGATATGGAAGCGATTTATTCTCTTAGAGCATCCCGTTGCTTTTTCCCCATTCCACCACGCAAAACAATCACGTTCTTGGCAAAATGCTTTAATCGATTTTCGAAGTACTCCACATGTGTAGTACGTTTCGTCAACAGGATAGGTGACCGTCCTTGATCCAATGCTTTCAGCAAGTCATCAAAAATCATACTATTACGTTCTTCATCTTCGACCAATAGCTTATAGATCTCCTGAATGCCACGTGAACTCAAGTCTGAAGGTATATGGAAATTGGTATAGCGAGGAATTACCTTATGATCCAATCCTCGAGCATGGGCTTGCGACTTCGCGTCTATATTAATTCGAATCGGACCACATTGCATGAGTACAATCGGTTGATGTCCATCCTTTCGGGAAGGGATTGCAGTTAAACCCAAGACATATTTGGTACCAAGGTGCAGGCCTGTTGATTATCCACTAAATGGTAGAAAAATGATCGCCTTTTCTGTAGAATTGTTTGTACCACCAAACCGATTCAAGAAAGAGGCGATCTCATGAAAAATTGTATCACGATCCCATCCGTTCTTCAATCCATTCTGAGTGCTGAAGAAGTCAAATCGATTGTGCAAATGATAGGTTCTGAAGACAAAGCCCGTAAATTTACGGTATATGACTTGTTGCAATATTGGTGCACGGCTGCTGGGAGGGTTACCGGGCAGGGGTCCGCCCCCGTTACCGTGAAATAAGGGGTGACCGTATGAAAATGGCGCGGCATGTATGAATTCGGCATGTGGTTCCTCTCCTCCTTGGCAGTAATGTAACGTTCCTCGTTCATTGTAGCCGTACCGTTTGGGATGATGACCGAGCATTCCTGTGCTGTATCGATTACGAAAAATTGGGAGTGCGGTCCGCACACGGCCGAGCTGCCGTACTCGAACGCCCGATGATCCCGGTCGGACAAACGGATGACGCCACCACGCAGGTTGATAACGATTTCGACCGAGCCGTCCGGCAAAGCAAGCTCCCTCGAATGCGGCGGCCTATACCCTTCCATATACCAGAAACAATCGACAAACTGCGCCAGCGGCATAGCCGGCCTGTATCGGGTCAACAACATAATCCCGTTCGCGACTGAAGCGGATATCCGTGATCGGGAGCTTGCCCTGTGAAGGTTGCAGGATATTGTCGCATCTGAGACACCTCATTATACCGTTATGTTTATTCCTGCCAAACACGGCTGCTTGTACACCCAATTGTTCTTCTGAACAAGCGCTTCTACCGCTTCGGTTTCATAGTCATTTTTAAAATGAATATAAACCGCTTTCAGCGTCTTTAATTGAGGTTGAAAACTAAAGTCAGGTGCAGTTAACTCTTCCAAATCCGTCATCATAAATCCCCTTAAACCGGTCAATTTGGGTAAATGCCCCAAGCCATATTTTACATGTGGGCAACCGATAATCTCCAATACCTCCAATTTCTTTGAGTTGGCGCTTCACATAAAGAACTTCCAGATTAGGAAATAGATCTGCCAACTTCTCCGGATTGAGCAAATTGCTTTCGACATACAATCTTTTCATTTTAGGATTAGGGGCCAGAAGCGCTGCGTCCAAATCTTTGACATACAACACTTTAAGCGACTCCAGTTGTGATATGGCTTTGTGCTGAGTTTTATTTAAACCAAGTTCAAAGTCAATGTGCTCTAATGCCGAATGATGTTTCAAAGGCTCTAAGGATATTGCTTTTTTAACTCTATGGTTTCGTTCTCGTTTACATTTTCCAGGATGTTCATATCACTCATCAGTTGATGAGAATATATCATTGCGGTACAGCTCCTTGATATATAAAGTTTCTTCCTGCTTTGATTATATAACAAAAAGACCTGCGCTGAAATTTATTGCCAAGCAGGAGAAAGCCATGCAGCCGCTCAACTTTCGGCCAGGAGAAGGTTTCAGGCGTTAAAGAACCTGACGCACACCCGTATTGGCGGCTTTTTGAATGAGATCAAGGAGAACATGTAGTTTTACTGCATCCCCAAAATTAGGAACATCCTGTGTTCCCTCCAAAATATCTTTGCCGAATTTTTCGAGGGCTTGTGCAACATTGAGAATCGGTCCGCCAGGGATTGTATCGGGAACCCATCGATATTGTTCAGGAATGGATAATACATCAAGCGTAGACGAGTTTCCATGATTGGAAATATTCCTCCCCTCAATCTTCAAGTTTCCCCATTGGAGCTGTCCATATGCGCTTTCATTGGACAGTCCAATGACGCCCTCCGTGCCGTAAATTTCAAACGAGACCCCTGTCCGAAAGCGAAAGGGAATGCCTCCCTGTACATGTATCGAGGCTGCCGCTCCATTTTTCAATGTTCCGTTGATCAGGATTTGATCGGCAGTCGTCTTTTCAATCATTTCACCGGTTTCCAGCACTTTCGCATGCTTGATTTGATTTGCAATGGTAGCCGATAATTCTTTAAAATCGCCAAGCATATAACATAACGCGTCTATAGCATGTCCCGCATTGATGGGTAATAAGTTTGCACCATTGGACTGTTTCAATAAATAGGTAGAGGCTTCATTCGTTGTGCCGCCTTTTGCGGTTGTAGAGATTTTCAAATGACACGAAAGCACGCTGCCGATATATCCCTGGGCAATCAGGTCTTTTACAAAATTAACTTCAGGAGCTTGTCTGGCTTGTAAACCGACCGCGGTTTGAACCTTTTTCTCCAATGCTAAACGATTCATCTCAATAGCTTGCAAAGTGTTTAAACCTAAAGGCCATTCACAATAGACATGCTTTCCTGCATTGAGGGCGGCTATGACCGCATCGTAATGACCCGGAACCTTGCCACTTACAAGAACCATATCTACATCAGGATGTTGAGATAACTCGCTTGAATCCGCAAATGCATGAGGAACCCCATACAGAGAGGCGCTTTTCTCCGCACTTTCCATTCGAGTCGTACCGATTGCTGTAATTCTAAATTTTTGAAGCCGTTGCAATGCAGGAATGTGAGTGGAACTTGCCCATTGGTTGTTAGCCGATCCCCCGATAACACCGACATGTTTAGCTTAGAGTAAGAAAAAACGCCAAGCCGGAAGAAATTCAGGCTTAGCGTATATTTTCGTTATATTTTTGCTTTCCTGCCAAGAGAGAGTAAAAACGAGGCGGCAGCGAGTACCAACCCCAAGCTGGCGACCCCCGGCCATCCTGCCAAATGCCAAACGGCGCTGCCTGCGGCCGAGCCTAGGGCGCCGAACAGAAAAAGGCCCGTCATATAGACGGTATTGATCCGGCTGCGCGCGCCGGGCTCTAAAGCAAAAATGACCGACTGATGGGAAACCATCGCCGTCTGAACGCCTGCATCCATCAGCACCACCCCCAGAACCAGTCCCAGGATCGTCGGGTAAGCGGCAAAAAGTACAAATCCGGCCAGCGTCAACAAAGCGCCAAGCCCCCGAATGCCGCCCGGGCCCCGCTTATCCGCGATACGTCCAGCAAGCGGGGCAGCCAATATTCCCGCGAGTCCAATCATGCCGAAGAGTCCGGCCACATCGCTGCCTAGATGATAAGGAGGCCCTTGCAGCAGCAGGGATAGCGTAGTCCAAAAAGCGGAAAATCCGGCAAACAGGGCCCCCTGAGCGACAACGGCCCGCCGCAATTGCGGATACGCCCGGACCAGCTGGACAAGCGAGAGCATCAGTCGTTTGTAAGAGTATGTTTTTTCCGGCTTGAGGCGCGGCAGCTTTACGGCAAGCATCGCGCCGATTGCCACAGCGACCCCCGCGCCCAATAAGTACATGGCGCGCCAGCCAAAGTGCTCCCCCACCAAACCGCTCAACGTTCTGGCAAGCAAAACGCCCGCAAGTAAACCACCCATGACCGTTCCCACCATGCGGCCCCGCACTTCCGGCGGTGCCAGCTCCGCGGCAAGCGGAATAATGTGCTGTGCGATCGTTGCGCTCGCCCCAACTACAACGGACGCGGTCATCAACAGCAAAGGCGATGGAGCCAACGCCGCTGCGAGGAGAGCAAAAACCAACCCCGCCGTCTGCCATAAAATCAGCTTCCTCCGGTCAAGCGTATCGCCAAGCGGAACCAGAAGCACCAGACCAAGCGCGAAGCCGAGCTGGGTTACGGCCGGAATGAAGTTTACGCCGTTAGCTCCTTCGCCAAAGCTATGAGCCATATGCCCTAACAAAGGTTGGTTGTAGTAAATATTTGCGTTGGAGAACCCTGCGGCGGCAGCCAAAAACAAGGTAAGATCACGGATGCTCCGCCCCTTGTCGCTCATGTTGCCTTCTCCTTTCTCTGCCGGGGCAGATTACCTTATCGTCGCGTGTTCCGGATATACCCGGTTCACGACATTGTAGTTCAGCCCGGTCCAATATTCGGACGCTTTCGGATCGGCGATCTGCCGCTCGTCTTTCTCGATTTCGCTGTAATCGTCGGTCATCAGAAAATCCTCGACATCGTTCATATGGGCAAACGCCATGATCGTAATTCCGTCAATCCTGTTTGAGACGGGATGCCAGAACGGCTCCCCTTCGGATACCGGACCCGTATTATGAAGCTGAACGTAGCGCTTGACGTAGTTGTGCGCCGCAGGCTTCGCCAGCACCAGATTCGCATGCTTACGGAGCCAGTACTCCTGGAACTCCTCCCGGCTCATGCCCTCTTGTCTTCGGTGAATCTTGACGAGCAGGATCGGGTCGCGCTGTGTTGCGCTCGGCAATATAATGTGCTCTGTCGCAAGAACAGGGGCCAACTCGCGGAAAATGGCCAGGTCTTCAGGAACAATTTTCGTCCGTAGATTCTCTTGGCTGAATATGGCCTTCAAATCGTCGGGGGTGTTAAAAGCAAGATAGGCCATGCCATCCCACTCCGGTCGTCTGTATTCCGGGATGTGACCGATGACCGTGTCGTACAGTTCGCCGTTTGCATCGGTCGGGGCCGCGTAAGGCGGCGGGGTAAAATGGGTCGGACCCGCGGAAACGCGGTGCACCTGATCGTAGCGGGCCAAGTGCCGGATTTTTCCCTCCTCCGTGTCCTGCGCATAAATAAAGCGGGGGCCGTGAACTTTGCGCCAATACTCCGCCCATTTTTCATAACTGGTATTCGGATCGCCCGCTAATGCAAGCTTCTGCGAGGGATCCGCAGGGTCGGCAATCACCTTTCCTTCCTGATCAAGAAGCGTATTCGGATCTCGTCGGCGTTGATCCAGCGGCGTGTTGTCGGCGCGGGACAGCAAGGAGGCCAGAACGGTCATTGGCTCCCGGGAAGACTGGTAATTCTCTAGATAAGGCGAACGATGAGAAAACTCACCTTCGCGTGGTGAATGCTGGTTCATGAACCTCACTCCTCCTGAATTTTCGTAGGGATGGACTCCATTTTGATATTAATGCGGATCTAACTTTTCGTCTGAATTTCCCAATATGTATATATCCAGAATTCTAGATATATAACTGCAAAATAAGAAGGCATTGCCTGAGCGAACAGGCGTGCCTACAATTCATTTCGCATATATTCCGTAAATTCCCGCAGCAGTTGTTCATTTCTTCGGTAATACGTCCACTGACCGTAACGTCTAGACTCCAATAGTCCGGCTTGTAGCATCATGGACAAATAGCTCGAAACAACGGATTGCGTTAGCCCGGTTTTGGCTTGAATACTGCCTACACAGATCCCCCCTTTGAAATTGGCATCTTTGGGCAAGTAGATTTGAGGGTCAAAATGTTGTTCCGGATGCTTGAGCCATTCCAAAATTTGACGACGGGATTCGTTAGACAACGCTTTAAATATCATCGTGGTATCCATAGCTTTACTATATTTATTTTTTTAGATATGTCAATGTCTATATTTTCAATGGCAAGGTCCTGCGGGCAGACGCTGTTCGTTATTCCGGTTGATTCGGCGGATTGGCCTGAATATAAGTAATAAACTCCCGGGCTGCATAAGAAAGGTATTTATCCCGGGGATAAATAAGCGCCAACTCCCAAGCAATCTGCGGATGGGAGATCGAAACGGTATGAACGGCAAGATGATGCAAACGGCTCGCCATCGATCTGGGGATCAATGAAATACCTAATTGAGACGCCACCATCTCGCAGCAGAAATCCCACAGGGAGGTCATATGAGCTACCTCGGGTTCGAACCCGGCCTGCAAGCATGATTGCCGAACGACGTCATGAAGAGCGAATTCCTTCGCGAACAGAATGAACGGCTCCTGCTTTAATTCGACTAAACTGACGGATGTTCTTCCGGCAAGCCAGTGTTGACGGCTTACAATGACAACCAGCTCTTCAGATAACAAGGAAACGGTTTCATACAGCCGCGTGTTCACCGGCAGCACCGTGACCCCAAAATCGATATTTCCTTGCTCCATCTGCATCTCTACTTGTTTCGCGCTGTATTCTACCATTTGAATCTCAATCTTGGGATATCTCTTCTTGAATCCGGCAATGATTTGTGGGAAAAGCAATGCGCTAATGGTAGGCATGATTCCCATTTTCACGTTTCCTCTTTGTACTTGAACCAGCTCATTAACAGAAGACGATAACTCCTCCAGCAGTTGCAAAATTTGCAAAGCCTTCTCGTTAACCAGCTTTCCTGCATCCGTGAGCACAACCTCCCTCTCGGAACGGTCAAGCAGCGTAACGCCCAATTCGTCTTCGAGGGTTTTGATCATCTTGCTGATCGATGGCTGAGAAACAAACAGGACCTGCGAAGCTTTTGTAAAATTTTTAGACTTGGCGACCTCTGCAAAATATTGAAGCTGTCGAATATCCATCTGATCCGGATCTGCCTCCTTCTTCCCCTATAGGCAAAGCGGTATCCAAACCAATTCCTTTATCTTAATATTATACCATTATATGCCTGTCGAGCAAAAAACAGCACCGATGCGCCGCTAAACGCTTGGTGCTGTTCGGGAATGCGAGCGAATTAAACCGGATATACCGGGTGCTTCCGCTCAGAGAAGACGACAACCTTGGACGAATAAGCCTCGAATCGATTCACTAGCTCGTCACGTAACGAATTGGCCGGAATAATCCCGTCGATAATCATTTCGGAGGCTAGCCGGTAAATATCGATATCCTGCTTATATTCCTCCCGCTTTTGTTCGATAAAAGACGCCCGCTCGTTTTCGGGCAGCTGAGCAATTTTATTGGCATAGACGGCATTGACCGCAGCTTCCGGTCCCATCACCGCAATTTGAGCCGTAGGCAAGGCGAGACAGCAATCCGGTTCAAACGCGGGACCGGCCATCGCATAGAGGCCTGCTCCGTAGGCTTTACGGACGATCACCGAGATTTTAGGTACGTTCGCTTCAGACATGGCCGAAATCATTTTCGCGCCATGGCGAATAATTCCTGCCCGCTCCACCTTGGTGCCGATCATAAAACCGGGGACGTCGGCGAGAAACAGAAGCGGGATATGAAACGCGTCGCAAAGGGTAATAAATCTGGCGGCCTTATCCGCCGAATCGTGAAACAGCACGCCCCCCTTCACCCGCGGCTGATTGGCAACGATCCCGACCGGTTTGCCGTTCATTCGGGCCAATCCCGTAATCAGTTCGCCGGCAAACAGCTTCTTGATCTCAAAAAATGACCCCTCGTCAATAATCCGGTCAATCAAGTCATACATATTAAACGGGGCATTCTGATTGGACGGGATGATCTCTTCTAACGATTTCTCAAAGGATTGCGGCGCGGCTGCTTCCATAACCGGCGGTTTTTCGGAATAATTGGCGGGAAAATAAGAGAGATATCGCCGTGCCATCGCAATGGCTTCTTCCTCGTTTTGGGCCAGCACATCGCCGCATCCGGATACGGAGCAATGCATGCGCGCGCCACCCATTTCTTCGAGCGTAACCTTTTCTCCGATAACCATCTCCGCCATCCGCGGGGAGCCGAGATACATGGATGCATTTCCATCCACCATAATTACGATATCGCAAAATGCCGGAATGTAGGCCCCGCCTGCAGCCGAAGGACCAAAGAGCAGGCAGATTTGAGGAAGTTTACCCGACAATTTGACCTGATTGTAAAAAATACGGCCAGCCCCGCGCCTTCCGGGAAACATCTCAACCTGATCCGTAATGCGAGCACCTGCTGAATCGACGAGGTAAATCAACGGCACTCTCAATTTTTCGGCCGTCTCTTGGATTCGAATGATCTTCTCTACCGTACGCGATCCCCAAGAACCGGCTTTTACGGTGGAATCGTTGGCCATCACACAAACGGTTCTCCCGTTAATCTTTCCGATCGCCGTCACTACGCCATCCGCCGGAAGGTCTTCCGCCGCGCAGTTGGCAAATAACGCATCCTCCAGCTCGAAGCCCGGATCAAACAATAGCTTCAAACGGTCGCGGACAAATCGTTTTCCTTGCTCCGCATTCTTTTGATGATAATTTTGCGCCCCCCCTTTGAGGACTCGTGAAATACGCTCCTGCAGCTCTTCCGGATTCATTCCTATGGTCATCCCCTATTCCTCCTCATTTCCAAAATGCTGGTTATTCGCCCTTAAATATAGGGGGACGCTTCTCTTTGAACGCCTGCAATCCTTCCAAGCGATCCTTCGTCGGAATCGTGACTTCATAAGCATTTTGCTCAATCGCAAGCCCGGTGCTCAGCTCCACATCAAATCCCTTATCGATGGCAAACTTGGCCTGCGCCACGGCGACAGGAGCATTTCGAACAATGTGGCCCGCGATTTCCAGCGCTTTATCGAGAAGGGATTCCGGCGGTGTCACATACTCTACCAGCCCGATGTCCCTTGCCTCTTGGGCATCGATTTTTTTTGCGGTGAAAATAAGCTCCTTGGCGCGCCCCTTCCCGATCAGCCTCGGCAGCCGCTGCGTCCCGCCTGCGCCGGGAATAATCCCAAGCGAAGTTTCCGTAAGGGCGAATGCTGCAGTTTCGGAGGCGATCCGAATGTCGCAGGCCAACGCCAATTCCGTTCCCCCGCCAAAAGCAGCCCCGTTCACGGCGGCAATGACCGGCTGGGGCAAGGCTTCCAACTCGTGGATGCACTCGCGAATCAAAGAAACCGTCCTGCGCACCTGGCTCATGTCCATTCCTGCACGCTCTTTTAAATCGGCGCCTGCGCAAAAAACTTTCTCTCCAGCACCGGTGACCACGATACAGCGAACAGACCGGTCAAATTTACAGGCCGCAGCCGCTGCCCGCAATTGTTCCAGCATCTTGATCGATAGCGCATTGGCGGCTTCCGGCCGGTTTAACGTTAGGAGCACAATGCCATTTCCAATGTTGGTGACTCCTACAGCTTTTTCCATGCTCCCCCTCCTTCCCTGAACCGAATCATGAGCCTGTCTATCCGTTCGAGCTGCCGACCTGAAGAAGACGGCTTGGCAAAGCTCTTCCGATCTTGTCCTGAATAAAACGGGCCGCTGAGAGCAGCTTTTCCTGATCTATCCCCGTTTGAATTCCCATCGCATCCAGCATGTAAAGCAGATCATCCGAAGCTACATTACCCGAGGCCCCAGGCGCATACGGGCATCCGCCTAAACCGCCGACGGAAGCATCAAACGTCGTGATCCCCATGTCCATCGACACCAGAATATTAGCCAGAGCCGAGCCGCGCGTATCGTGAAAGTGCAGGGCCAGTTTCCGGGCATCAAAACGCTTTAACAAAATATCCAATACATCTTGCACCTGCTTCGGATTGGCAATGCCAATCGTATCCCCGAGCGATAGCTCGCCAATCCCCATATCGAACAGCGTTTCCGATACCCGGATCACCTCGTCGATGGAAACCGGACCTTCATAGGGACAACCGAAGACGGTAGACACATAACCGCGCACGGACTTTCCTGCGGAAAGAGCTTCTTGCGCCACTTCTCTTAGAATAGGAAAAGTAGCGCTAATCGACTTGTTGATGTTCCTTTGATTATGGGTTTCGCTGGCAGACATAAAGATGGCCGCTTCATCCACATCGACTTCCAACGCTCGCTCCAGGCCTTGACGATTCGGAACAAGAGCCGAATAAGTGATACCGGGCATCCGTTCGATTCCTTTCGCAACCTCAGCGGCATCGGCCAGCGCCGGAATCCACTTCGGATTCACAAACGAAGTGATTTCAATGGACTTCATTCCGGCGCCGGACAATTGGTTGATCCAAGCTATTTTATCCTCTGTCGAAACAAAGACCTTCTCATTCTGTAATCCGTCCCTCGGACCAACCTCTTTGAGCGTCACGCTCGCCGGCCAGTTCATCTCCCCGACCCCCAGCATACAAATTAATCCAGCTCGATCAATAAATCCCCTTCATCCACAAAGTCGCCTTCGCTCACGATGACTTCTTTTACCGTCCCGCCGGAACCAATCGTAACCGGGATCTCCATTTTCATCGATTCCAAAATGGCCACATCTTGCCCCGCTTCGACATGATCTCCAGGCTTGACAAGAATTTTATACACATTCCCCGCCATAAACGCCACGATTTTACTCATCTGAATAACCTCCTGTATTACGATCGTAAGTACTTGGCAACGAAACCTGTTGTCGTATCGCCTGAACGGAATGCGGGATGCGCGATGACTTCTTGCAACATCGGAATGTTTGTTTTGATTCCCTGAACGTGATAATGGGCTAATGCCTCTTGAAGTCGATCGATCGCCTCGTCGCGATCCTTCCCCTGGACCACGAGCTTGGCAATCATCGGATCATAGAAAGGAGTGACCACGGAGCCCTCCTGTACAGCGAGCTCATGGCGGATTCCCGGTCCTTCGGGTATGGCAAACGTCGTAATCGTTCCCGGAGACGGGAAGAACGTCTTCGGATCTTCCGCATATATCCGCACTTCAATCGCATGACCATCGCGTTTCACATCGGATTGACTGAAATTCAAGGAATGTCCGGCCGCAATGCGCAGCTGCTCCGCAACCAAGTCCAAGCCGGTAATCTCTTCTGTAATCGTATGCTCGACCTGTAGACGAGTATTCATTTCAAGGAAATAGAAATTTTTGTTCTCGTCCACTAAAAACTCGATGGTTCCCGCATTCCGGTAGCCGATGGATGTAGCCGCCTTTACCGCCGCTTCTCCCATTTTGCCGCGCGTGAGTTCATCCAAATAGGTAGAAGGGGCTTCCTCCACCACTTTTTGATGGCGGCGTTGAATGGAGCATTCCCGTTCCCCTAAGTAAACGGTATTTCCATAGGAATCGGCCAAAATCTGAATTTCGATGTGCCGGGGATTTTCCACAACCTTCTCGACATACATGGCCCCATCTCCGAAGAAATCGGAGGCGCGTTTCCGGTTCCCTTCAAATGCTTTGTGAAGCTCTGATTCGCTGTGAACGATCTGCATGCCGATCCCGCCACCGCCGGCCGAAGCCTTGAGCATGACCGGATAGCCGATACGGCTGGCTGCCTGCGCCGCTTCTTCCACATCCGCTAACGGATAGGAAATGCCGGGAACGACAGGCACACCTGCCTTTTCCATCATATTGCGGGCTTCAATTTTACTGCCCATACGGGAGATGACATCCGCGGACGGACCGATGAAGACGATACCGGCCTCCTCGCAGCGGCGGGCAAATTCGGCATTTTCCGAGAGAAGGCCATATCCGGGGTGAACCGCATCCGCTTTGGAAAGACGGGCGATTTCTATAATTTTGTCGATATTCAAGTAGCTCTCCGCTACTTTGGGACCTCCCACCCCGAAGGCCTCATCCGCCATCGCGACATGAGGAGCATTCTTATCCGCTTCCGAGTAGATACAGACGGTGGCAATGCCCAGCGATTGGCAAGTACGGATCACGCGGGCCGCAATTTCCCCCCGGTTAGCGACTAGAATCTTCTTGAACATAGAACCAATCCCCTTTAACAGCCGATCTGACGTGCAATGACCATTCGTTGGATTTCCGAAGTTCCTTCCCCGATCTCCAAAAGCTTGACGTCCCGGAAAAACCGTTCCACCTGATATTCCTTCATATAACCATACCCACCATGGATCTGAACGGCTTGATCGCAAACCTTCATTCCCATTTCCGAAGCAAATAATTTGGCCATCGCCGCTTCCTTCTTAAAGCCTTTTCCTTGATCCTTAAGCCAGGCCGCTTTATAAACCATGTTGCGCGCGACTTCAATATTCATGGCCATGTCGGCCAATTTAAATTGGATGGCTTGAAAGGCAGATAAGCTTCGGCCAAATTGTTTTCTTTCTTTGGCGTATTGGAGCGATTTTTCATAAGCCCCTTGGGCGATCCCGACCGCCATGGCCCCGATCCCGATTCTTCCTCCGTCAAGCGTAGCTAAAAATTGCTTGAACCCGTTTCCTTCTTTCCCCAGAAGATTTTCTTTGGGAACGGTTACGTTTTCCAAAACCAGCTCCGTTGTATTCGAAGCGTGAAGACCCATCTTTTCATAATTGCTAATGACCGTAAACCCCGGCGCATCGGTAGGTACGATAAACGCACTGATGCCATCCGTCCCTTTGGAGCGATCCGTTACGGCCGTGAGCGCCAGGTTTTTGGCATAGCTTGCGTTGGTAATAAAGCATTTGGAACCGGAAATGATCCACTGATCGTCATGCTGCTTCGCTGTCGTTTGGGTTCCGCCTGCATCGGAACCTGCATTCGGTTCCGTCAGCCCAAACGCGCCCAAGTATTCTCCTTGACAAAGCGGGGTTAAGTATTTTTCCTTTTGCTCGTGCGTTCCGAATAAATGGATTGGCGCCCCGCCTAACGAAACATGGGCAGAATAGGTGATCCCTGTGGATGCGCATACCCGGCTTAATTCTTCTACAGCGATAGCAAAGCTTATGGTATCGGCTCCCCCGCCGCCATATTGTTCGGGAAAAGGCAGACCCATGACGCCCAGCTTCGATAATTTATCGAAAACATCCTCCGGAAATTGCTTTGTGCGATCCCGTTCATCTGCGCCCGGAGCCACCTCGCCTTCCGCAAAATCACGCATCATCTTCTTGAGCAGCGTTTGTTCTTCGGTTAAATCAAACTGCATGATGTCATCGCCCCTAACTTAATCATTCTGAATCGTTAATAGAGTCCGGTGTCCGTGCCGTAACCTTCAATCTTTTGCTTGACGCTCTGCAAGAAGCGGCCGCACACAAGACCGTCTAATACCCGGTGATCCAAGGAAAGACAGATGTTCATCATATCGCGGACGGCAATCATGTGATCGATGACGACCGGACGTTTTACGATGGCTTCAACACTTAAAATGGCCACTTGCGGAGGATTGACGATTGGAGCTGAAAGAAGGGAGCCGAAAGAGCCCGTATTATTCACGGTAAACGTTCCGCCGGTGATATCCTCTATCCCTAACCTGCCCTCCCTCGTCTTCTTGACCAATTCGTCTATGGCTTTGGCAAGACCGTAAATGCTTTTTTGGTCCGCGTCCTTAATGACGGGAACGAATAACGATTGATCGGTGGCAACGGCAATCGAGAGATGAACCGCTTTGTTAACGATAATGTGATCGTCTGCCCACTGCGAATTTAAGATGGGGAATTCCTTCAAGGCTTCTACAACCGCCTTGATAAAGAATGGCAAATACGTTAATTGGATGCCTTCTTTTTTCTTAAACTCTTCTTTGATCTGGCTTCGATGACGTACCAGATTGGTGACATCGCATTCAATCGTAAGCCAGGCGTGGGGGATCTCTCGCTTGCTTTTTACCATTCGTGCGGCAATCGTTCTGCGGATGGCGGTAACCGGGATCGTCTCGTCGGCTTGAGGTAACGGAGAATGGACGGCAGACAGGTCATCGGCCGGAACGGACGGCTTCGGAATTTCGCGGGCCGGTTCTGCTACCGGTTGGGTCGGCTGCGACGGAGGTTCTACGATTGGAGCGGCTGCGGCTGCGGCCTGCCTCTTTCCTTGCACAATCGCCAAAATGTCTTTTCTGGTGATGCGTCCGGCAACGCCCGATCCTTCCATACGGGAAAGATCCAGATTGTTTTCTTGCGCCAGTTTAAGCACGGCTGGCGAATAGCGCGGATTTATGGCTGCTTGCGTTGTCACATCGTCGGCTTGCTGATCTTGAGCGGCGGCCGACATCTTGGCTTCAACCGGCGCAATCGCTTGATCTTCCACCGCAATACGGCAAATCAAAGTTCCTACCGCTACCGTTTCGCCTTCTTGAACGATAATTTCGGATATCGTGCCGCTAAACGTAGAAGGAACCTCCGCATTCACTTTATCTGTAATCACTTCGCATACGGGGTCGTATTTTTTAATTTGATCTCCGATGTTGACGAGCCACTTGGAAATCGTTCCTTCCGTTACACTTTCCCCTAACTGGGGCATAACGATGTTCTCAGCCATACTCTCCTCCCGGTTGGATCAAAATTGGGCCAATTCTTTCATGGCCTGGTATACTTTATCCGGATTGAGCATGAAAAATTTCTCCATTGCTGAACTATACGGCATAGCGGGAACGTCCGGACCGCAAAGGCGCTGGATCGGGGCATCCAATTCAAAAAGGCATTCCTCTGCGAGCACAGCTGCGACTTCCGCCCCTACGCCTCCCTCTTTGTTGTCTTCATGAATAATTAACACTTTACCGGTTTTACGGGCAGCCTCTACAATTGATTCCTTATCCAAAGGATAGAGGGTACGCAAATCGAGAATGTGAGCGCTGTAGCCTTCTTGGGCAAGCCTTTCTGCCGCGTTCAACGCAAAATGCAAGGTAAGTCCGTAAGAAATAACCGTGAAGTCTTCGCCTTGCCGCTTAATATCCGCCTTCCCGATGGGAACCATGTAATCCGAGTCCGGCACTTCTCCTTTGATCGATCGGTAACATCGCTTATGTTCAAAGAAAAGCACAGGATCTTCATCGCGGATGGCTGCTATGAGCAGTCCTTTGGCATCATAAGGTGTGGAAGGTGTGACCACTTTTAAACCGGGAATGTTGCAAAACATGGCTTCGACGCTTTGCGAATGATAGAGGGCGCCGTGAACTCCTCCTCCATAAGGAGCGCGAATGACCAAGGGACAGTTCCAATCTCCGTTTGAGCGGTATCTCATTTTGGCGGCTTCATTCACAATTTGGTTGACGGCAGGCATGATATACTCGGCAAACTGAATTTCGGCTACAGGCCTTAGACCATAAGCGGCTGCTCCAACCGATACACCGGCGATGGCCGCTTCCGATAGCGGCGTATCGATAACCCGCTGTTCGCCAAATTCCTCGTAGAATCCCTGTGTAACCCGAAACACACCCCCGCGTACCCCAACGTCTTCTCCTAATACAAATACCTTTTCATCTCGCTGCATTTCCTCCCGAAGCGCTTGGGACACGGCATCGAGATACGAAATCACGGCCATTTCTCATTCCCCCTATTCTGCATATACGTGCTTAAGGGCATCTTCCGGAGCCGAATCCGGGGCATTCTCCGCATATTCCGTGGCCTCATCGACTTCCATAAGTATCCGGTCATGAATTTCCTTCTCTTTGGCTTCATCCAATATCCCCAAATCTTTGAGATAATGGCTGAAGGTTACGAGCGGGTCCTTCTTCCGGGCTTCTTCCACTTCTTCGCGAGAACGGTAGGTGCGATCATCGTCGTCGCTTGAATGAGGAACTAAACGATAGACGACCACCTCGATAAGCGTCGGCCCTTCTCCTCTTCTTGCCCGATCGGCCGCCTCTTTCGTGACCTTGTATACTTCCAAGGGATCATTGCCGTCCACACTGACGCCGGAAAACCCATAACCGATTGCCCGATCCGCGATACTTTCGCAAGCCGCCTGTTTGGAAAAAGGGACAGAGATGGCATACTTGTTATTTTCGCAGAAGAAAATGACCGGAAGCTTGTGCACCCCCGCAAAGTTCGCCGCTTCGTGAAACTCCCCTTGATTGCTGGACCCTTCCCCAAAGGCCGTTAATACGACAAGGTTTTTATTCTCAATTTTTCCAGATAAAGCGATTCCAACAGCATGCGGCACTTGACTCGTTACGACGCTGGACCCCGAAAGAATATTCAGTTTTTTACTCCCGAAATGCCCCGGCATTTGGCGTCCGCCGCTGTTCGGATCTCCCGCCTTGGCAAAAGCGGAAAGCATCAATTCCTTTGCCGTCATTCCAAAAACAATGACCATTCCCATGTCCCGATAATACGGACAAAGAAAATCTTTCATTGGATTCAACGCATAAGCCGCTCCTACCTGTGCTGCTTCATGACCTTGGCAAGAAACGAGAAAAGGGATCTTTCCCGCACGATTTAGAAGCCACATCCGTTCATCTACTTTTCGCGCCAAAACCATATTCTGATACATTTCAAGAACCTGTTGATCCGATAAACCTAGTGCTTGGTGCCGGTTCTTGACTTGACCATTTCCGGTTTTATTCATATCGTATCCCTCCGACAATTGTGCCGCTGCAACCTGCGGTTTCCTTAATTTTACATCCCATCCATCCCATCGTGAAATATATATTATGCATAGAAACTATGCAAAAAAATTATAGCGGAGGTGAGCCGAACGTTGGTTTGCATCCCCGCGATGTGCACAGGCTCAATGAATTGCTGCAAAAACTGCGTGATAAAGGTCGGATATCGCCCATCTGCTGGCTATCATGAATCGTCTTGTAGATGCCGGAAATACGGTCATTGTGATCGAACATAACCTCGATGTCATAAGAAACGCCGATTGGATTATAGATATGGGTCCCGAAGGCGGCAGCAATGGCGGTAAAGTCATCTTCGAAGGCACTCCAAAACAGCTTTTAAGCGTATTTGAGCAGGTGATGGTTCAAACAAAAACAGATCACTTCATGGAATCTATTGCCCATCAAGTGATCTGTTTTTACGTATATCGGCATGCTCTACAATCATGCATTTAAGTCGGTTATCGCAGGAATATTTATTTCCTTTACACATGCAACAGGCGACAAATGAATAACGCATTGGACAATGGCTACAATGTCTTGTACAGGAATACGTGTGCCTTCATACAACGCAATTGCCTTTTCCGCCCCTTCTTCATAAGGTACTTCTGCCGCAAGCTCTCCCGGATTAATGCACGTTACAGAAATCTTATCTTTTCTCAGATGCTCGCGCAAAGCATTTGTAATCCCGCGTATGCCAAATTTAGATGTAACAAACGAAACTTGTGCATTATTCGTATGATCCAAGCCTGCCGTTGAACCGATTAAAATGATTTTTCCGTGTTTCGCCTGTCTTAAATTAGGCAAAAGCGCCTGAATATATGTAATCGTGGAAGTTAAATTAATATGAATTAAGTTCGAAATATCTCCAACTTCATCCTGATCAAACGTATAGTCATCTTCAAAACCACGCTTTTCCCATACTCCGACATTATAAATCAATACATCGATAGCTATGTCCTTTAAAGTTTCTTTTAAAGAAGGAATTTGCTGTTGACTGGATAAATCAATTTGGAGCCATTGACGGGTTACGCCATCATGGATATCCAAACTGCTTGGTCGTGTGCGCGATACCACCCATACGGTATCTCCCTTGGCGGGTAAGCCCTTTACAAATGCATCGCCTAACCCCTGGCTTGCTCCAAATATTATAAAGTTCTTACTCATCCTATCACCCCTTCTATAATAACTATACTTTTTAAGTATAATTGTTTCAAAAGTGAGCGTCAAACAGGCCCATGCGAAATGGCATGGACCTCTCACAGACAGCAATGATTTAGCGGCTTCCTTTGATGTAAGGATTCCCCACCGCTTTCGGACCTTCGGCGCGACCGACAAATCCAGCCAGTACAATCAAAGTAAGAACGTAGGGAAGCATCTGGATAAACGCGGTTGGAACATAATTGGAATAGCCAAGCACCTGCGCGGAACTGTTGACGGCTTGCGCCAAGCCGAAGAAAAGAGCGGCCAGCATGGCTCCGACCGGGTGCCATTTGCCAAAAATAACGGCGGCCAGCGCAATAAAGCCTTGACCCGAAATCGTACTGTAAGAAAAATTGCTCGTTGTCGTCAAGCTGATGACGGCTCCGCCCAAACCGGCCAGGCCGCCGCTGATCATCACCCCGAGGTAACGCATCACGGAAACGCGAATGCCAAGCGTATCCGCTGCGGCAGGATGTTCCCCGACCGCCCGCAGCCTTAAGCCGAACGGCGTTTTATACAAAACGTACCAGGAGAGAAGCACAATCCCGATCGCCAAATATGAAGTCGGATACGCGATAAAGAACATTTTGCCGAGATACGGAATTTGACTTAATCCCGGTACTTCCCATTTTTCAATCAATTGTTTGATCGTAGCCGTTTGGGCGGCTCCGTCGAACATTTGCTTCGTCAGAAAGATCGATAAACCGATCGCGAGAAAATTAATCGCTACGCCGCTAACGACCTGATTCGCATGATACGTCACGGAGGCGACCGCATGGAGCAGCGAGAATAAGACGCCCGCTACGACGGCGGTAACGATGCCCAACCAAGGTGAGCCTGTCAGCAATGTGGTGACGGTACCCGAGAAAGCGCCGATAACCATCAGGCCTTCCAATCCGATATTCACGACGCCCGAGCGCTCGGAATAAACGCCTCCCAAAGCGGTCAAAATCAGAGGGGTCGAATAGACGACGGCGTTGTGGACAATAATAGAGGCATTATTCATCAGATCCATTACCGTTTTCCCCCTTTCCGTATCGTCAACCACTTCTTGCATCGGCTTACGAAACTCGATACAAGCAAGCTTGACGCAATAAAGAAAATAATGAGCGCAATAATAATGCGGATCACTTCGTAAGGGACGTCGGCGGCCATTTGCATATTTTGCGCTCCGAACGTCAATCCGCCAAACAAAATCGCTCCCAAGATTACACCGATGGACGTGTTGGCTCCGATGAGGGCGACAGCGATGCCGTCATACCCGAATCCCGGAAAACTGCTCGAAAGGGTCATGTAACCGTAAACCCCCAAGCCTTCCGACGCTCCGCCAATGCCTGCCAGCGCTCCGCTGATCATCATCGACATCATGACGTTCTTGTTCACGTTCATGCCTGCATACTCCGCTCCGGAACGATTCAAACCGACGGTGCGAAGCTCGAATCCTTTTTTCGTTTTCCACAGCAGCACATAAATGACGATCGCGGCCAAGACCGCCACGACAATGCCAAGATGAATGCGGGACCCGCCGAATAACTCACTTAACCAAGCGGAGGAAAGTGATGCCGTATCGTGAATCGTTTCCGACCGTTCGGCCTGCGCTTTAAAGTAAGTCCGAATCAAATGATTGACGAGGATGAGACCGATCCAGTTCATCATAATCGTCGTGACGACTTCGTGAACGCCGCGCCTCGCTTTCAAGTAACCCGGCACCAACCCCCACAATCCCCCGGCAACAGCCGCAGCCAGGATGGCGAGGGGCATGTGCAGATACCATGGCAGTTGGAACATAATCCCTACCGAGACCGCGGCCAATTGACCGACCATAAACTGCCCTTCCGCCCCGATATTGAACAATCCCGTCCGAAACGCAAACGCGACTGCCAATCCGGTGAAAATAAGCGGCGTAATTTGCCGCACGGTTTCCCCGAATAAATAAGGGGTGCCGAAAACGCCTTCAAAAAACGCGGCGTAGGCGCTTATCGGATTGTATCCGCCAAGAAGCATAATGACAGCGCCGCAAAGCAGAGCGAGCAATACCGATAGGAGCGATATGCCGATAGTTCCTCTGTTAATCCGATCGAACCATTTCATTCCCGTTCACCGCGCTTCCCTCTTTGGCCGGACATCAGCAGGCCTAATTCCTGTTCGGTCGTATTTTTCGGATCCACGATTCCTACAATCTCTCCTTCGAACAACACGGCAATCCGGTCGGACAAATTCATAATTTCATCCAGTTCAAAGGAAACGAGCAGCACGGCTTTCCCCATGTCCCGCTGCTCCACAAGCTGGCGATGGATGAACTCGATCGCGCCGACATCCACCCCGCGGGTAGGCTGCGCTGCAATCAATAGCTTCGGATCGCTGACGATTTCCCGGGCGATGATCGCCTTCTGTTGATTTCCACCGGAAAGAGCGCGGGTTGTCGTTTGTACGCTTGGCGTGCGGATATCGTATTTATCAACTAAACGCTCGGCATGAGCATAAATTTCATCGTAATCGAGAAAACCGCGCTTATTGTACGGCGCTTTATAATAGCTGTTCAGAACGATATTTTCCGCGACGGTAAAATCAAGGACAAGCCCTCTGTGCTGACGATCTTCGGGGATGTGCGCCACCCCTTTCCCGGCCACTTCGCGAGCGCGCATGTTCGCAATGCTCTGTCCATGCAATGCAATTTCCCCCGACAACGTTCGGCGCAGCCCTGTAATCACTTCGATCAGCTCCGATTGCCCGTTGCCGTCCACCCCGGCTATACCGACAATTTCGCCGCCATATACGTCTAATGTCAATTTATTCAAGGCGCGAAGGCCGCGATTGTCGTTCGCTTCCACATCTTTCAGTTGCAACACAAGCTCTTTGGTTTGCTGCTCGCTTTTGGCAATCGATAACGATACTTCCCGTCCGACCATTTTGGCCGCCAGTTCGTGCTCCGTCGTTTGTTTTACCTCTACCGAATCGATCACTTTCCCGCGACGAATAATGGTTACGGTATCGGCAATGGACATAATCTCCTTCAATTTGTGCGTGATCAGGATGATGGACTTGCCTTCCTTGACGAGATTGCGCATAATATTCAACAATTCATGAATTTCCTGAGGGGTTAGAACGGCGGTCGGCTCGTCGAAAATAATGATTTCCGCGCCTCTATAAAGCGTCTTCAAAATCTCGACGCGCTGCTGCATGCCAACGGATATATCCCGTATTCGTCTGTCCAGCTGTACTTTAAGGCCATACTTGGCGGAAAGCTGCTCCAGCTCTTTTTTCGCTTTCGAATAATCGACAGTTACGCCTTTGCGCGGCTCCGAGCCGAGAATAATATTTTCAAGCACTGAAAATTTCTCGACCAGCATAAAATGCTGATGAACCATGCCAATGCCAAGCTCGTTAGCTATCGTGGGATTTGTAATGTTGACCCGGTTTTCGTTAATTAAAATATCGCCTTCATCGGCTTCGTAGAGCCCGAATAAAATGTTCATTAGGGTCGATTTCCCCGCGCCGTTTTCTCCCAACAAGGCATGGATTTCGCCTTTTTGCACTTTGAACGAGATGTTATCGTTGGCAGTAATGCCGGGAAAACGTTTCGTAATCTTTCTCATTTCTACGGCAATGGCCATCCGTATCACTCCCGATTTTGCGTCTGCGTTGTTAACTGATATGGAGGGGGCAGCGGCTGATGACCAACCTAACGCCCCCCGACGACATCGCCTAGGCAAATGAATAGTTAAGGCTTAAACTTCTCGAACTCTTCCTTTGTCCGCGGTACGGTTATTTTGCCGTCAATAATTTGCTGCCGGTATTCCATGGCCTTATTTAATATATCTTTGGGGACATTGACATCCGATGTCGGGGCAATCCCCACGCCGTCATCCTTTAAGCCGAATTCAACTTCCTTACCGCCGTTAAATTGACCTTTGATGAATTGTTCGCAAACTTGAAAAATAGCGTTGTCCACCCGTTTGATCATCGATGTTAATACGGCTTTCGTGCCGAACGTTTGGGACTGGTCTTTATCCACGCCGATGGCCCATACGTTCTGGCCGTTGTTTTTGCGCTCGTTCGCCTCGTTGAACAGCCCGTCTCCGGTACCGCCGGACGCGTGGAAAATAATATCCGCGCCTTTGTCATACATGGTAGCGGCTGTTTGTTTTCCTAAATCCGGCGCCGAGAATGAGTTCGTATAGACGCTGGTGATTTCCGCTTTGGGATTGACAGTCTTCACTCCCGCTTTAAAACCGTTTTCAAAACGGTTGATGACAGCGAAATCGACCCCGCCGATAAAGCCGACCTTGTTGGTTTTGGTCATTAATCCGGCAATGACGCCGACGAGGAAGCTGCCTTGCTCCTCGCGGAACGTGATGGCCGTAACGTTGTCGGGAATTTTACCGCCGAGGTTGGAATCGATAATCGCAAAAAGCGATTTCGGATTCGCCTGCGCCACCTTCTTCACCGTATCCTCCAGCGGAAAACCGATGCCGAATTTTAAATCCCAGCCTTGCTGAACGAATTGGTTCATGTTCGTTTCATAATCGGCATTCGACTTACTTTCCAAATATTTGACCTTGACTTTGTCTTCATTTTTCGTTTGCAAACGCTGCAGCCCGTTCCAAGCACCTTCGTTGAAGGAGTTGTCGTTGACGCCGCTAACGTCGGTCACCATGCCGATTCGCTTGGTCGCTTGCTCCGATTGCTTGGAGGACGATCCGGAAGCAGATGAAGAAGGATTCCCTTTCGCGCCGCAACCGGAAAGTATAACGCTTCCAAAAACCATTACCGCCAGTAATCCAGCCATTTTTTTCATAAAAACACTTCCTTTGTGTAGTAAAGTTAGCGTTTGCAAAACAGCGTTATCATCATTCGTTTCGTTGCGTCTAGTCGTCAGCAAGGGCGTGCGCCGATTCTCGTGACGACTTGGGAAGATATCTCGATCGCTCTTTCCACCGATTTCCTCATGTCCTTCGTTGTCACATACGTTGCCAGGAAGCTCCCGATAAATGAATCTCCGGCTCCTGTCACATCTACCGCCGTTACCTTCGGTGCAGGCAGCTTCACACATACGTCATTCTCATAAAATATACAACCGTCCGCCCCCAGCTTGAGAACCGGACACGGCACAAGCTCTTGAAGAGCCGCCAAAATATGATGCGGATCTGTTTCTCCTGTCAGCAGCACGCCCTCTTCGTAATTGGGAATGAGAAACGTAACGCCATCCAGAAACCGCAGGAAATCGTCTTTGCAAATCCGCAAAAAATGGGTTGAGCTTGGGTCGAGCGCTACCGGAATCCCCTTGGAAATCGCCGTTTTCTTGGCCGCGACGATGGCCTTGCGGGTCGTTTCTTCAAAGAAGCTGTATCCGGATAAATATAAAATGTCGCTTTCTTCCACGCCGTGAATGTCGCTCTCGCATAAATTCAGGTTTGCGCCGCGGTCAGGGATCATCGAACGCTCTCCGGTCTCCCGATCGACCAAAATGACGATTTTGCCAGTTTGGGCATTCGGGTCCACCGAAACCGCGCAAGAGATTCCTTGCTTCTTCGCTTGATCGAGGAGATAGATCCCGAAGGGATCATCTCCTACCTTTCCGATCAGTCGGCTTGCAACGCCTTCATGTGCAATCCATGCCGCTACGTTATTGGCTTGTCCGCCGGGGCAAATGTCGATAGAACCGTCCGTGTCCGTAGCAAAGTTCGTTGCGCCTTTGCTCACGATAATATCTGCCAGCAAATCTCCAATGACGGTAATCATAGGCTAAAATAGGCGGATGCAATCTTAGCTGCTGTTTTGGCATTATTTTTCATGAGGGCAATATTGGAAGCCAAGCTCTTGCCGCCTGACGATTCTTTAATTTTGGAAAGCAGGAACGGTGTTACCTCCTTGCCGTTAATGCCTGAGCGTTCTGCTTCTTCAAGCGCGGCGGAAATCGTATTCTCGACTAATGCCGGGTCCAGCTCCGCTTCTTCAGGAATCGGCACGCATACGGAAACCGCTCCTTTCACGTTCAATTGCTCTTTCACCTTCAGCAGATCAATCAGCTGCTGCATCTCGATTTTTTCGACCGAATACCCGGAATCACGCACATAGAACCCAGGATAGCGGTCTGTTTCGAAACCGTACACGGCAACGCCGATCGTTTCCAAATACTCAATCGTTTTCTGAATATCGAGAATGGATTTGACCCCTGCACTAACGATGCACGTATTCAAGTTTGCCATCGTTGTCAAATCGGCGGAAATATCGAATGTTTCATTGACTCCGCGATGAACTCCACCCAAACCGCCAGTAGCAAAAAATTTAATGCCGGCCAACTCTGCCGCATAGGCCGTTGTCGCTACCGTTGTGGCGCCGACAAGCTTGCCGGAGATCACTTTAGGCAAATCGCGGAAACTGGCTTTAAAAACATTTTTGTCCGTTCCCAAGCGCTCGATCTCTTCTTTGGACAACCCGATGCACATTTTTCCGTCCAGAATGGCAATTGTAGCCGGAACAGCTCCGTTCTCACGGATCAACTGTTCAACCTCAAGCGCCATGTTCACGTTGGACGGGTAAGGCATGCCATGAGAAATAATTGTCGATTCGAGAGCTACAATCGGTTTATTTTCCGCCAAAGCCGTTCTAACCTCTTCGTTAATTTTCAAAAAACTCATGTCAATTCCTCCTAAAGTGTGGTTTTTATAGATAAGCGCTATAAATGAGTTCATTTATAATGCTTATTTAGCTTTGTCATCCAAGTATTTGCCATCGTTGGCAAAAAAGTAGGAAGAAGAGGCAAGACTTCAACCTCAACTCTTCATTGACTCCCTCTCTACGATGGAAGGGCTAATCAGCATCCGTTTGGCTAAGGTCTTGCTGCTATGAATCTGGTCTACCAGTATATCGAGCGCCAGCTCCGAAATCTCTTGCTTGGGCTGCCCAATCGTTGTCAAAGCGGGAAACAGAAATTCTCCCATCCTGAGGTTATCGATTCCGATCACACCGATATCCTTCCCTACCTTCAACCCCTGCTCCATAATCGCCCGATACACGCCTAACGCGCGTTCGTCTCCGGAGATGAAAATCGCTTTTCTATTCCGGTCGGCCAGCAGCTTTGCCGTTTCGCGATGTGCTGATTCCAAATCGGTAAGCCCGAAAATGATCGGATTCTGGAGACTGTACTCCTCGCAAAATTGCTGAAATCCTTTGGCCCTCTCCTGATTCGTGACGGATTTTTCGCTGCCCAGCAGGAACGCAAAGTTCTTCCAGCCTTGATCATAGATGTACTTTGCGCCTAAGTAGCCGGCATATTTGTTATCCAGATCTACATAAGAGGTCTCGAAGTTGCTTTTATCTTTGCCGATAATGACAAACGGAATCGCTTTCTCTTTTAAGTAAGTGATCCGTTTATCGCCAAAGTTCGGATCGAAAATAACGGCGCCATCGCACAATCCGTGCTTCACAAGGTAAAAGCCGTCGTTTTCATCCTCTTCGAAACTGTCGGGCGAGGAGGCGGAGATCACCATCCGGTACCCTCTTGATTTCATTGAACGATGCAATTCATGAAGAATTTCATTGTGGAAAGCTCCCCAATACATGCCTTGCCGGCGATCGATGAAAATGACGATTTGATTCGTCTTCATCTCCTTCAAGCTTCTCGCAACCATGTTCACTTTGAACCCGAGTTCGTCAATAACGGCTTGAACTTTGGCGCGAGTCTCCTTCTTTACGTTCGGGTCATCATTTATGACGCGCGACACGGTGCGGATTGAAATTCCGCTTCTTTCGGCAACGTCTTTGATCGTAACTCTGTTCATCTCTCTCTACTCCACCCCGAAATGCCATCGTTGGCAAATCTTTAATCTGATGATAACGCTTTTATGGCGAGCCGTCAATACTATCCTAGATTATTTTTTATTGCCTTCTTAAAAGATACCAAAAAGTCAATATATATTTCCAATCGATGAATATTATTCATTTCTATGTGTAGTGTGTTATAATTTTCTACAATTATCATTAGATTATTAAGAAAGGAAGAATTTTATGTCTAGGGTAGCTCACCTAATTGTTATTTTTAGTAGTTTCTTATTACCGTTACTAACTGTGTTCATCAATATTTATAAAATTGAGGATAACATTTCAAAAGCCTTCGGTGTTCCTTTCCGGTTCCTGTTTTATAGGGGACATGAACTTCCCTCAAATCGTTTATATTTATTTGATATCGTTCATACTACACAAATCAGGCTAGAATTCTATATTATTGATGTCGTTTTGTTTTATATTCTTCTACGTATTATTTGTCGCATGTTTATTCATCAACAAAACACATAATAAAACATATATGTAAAAAATGCCTCGACGACAGCGCGCAGGGCGTTGGTAGAGCGGGCACGTGGGAGTGCCAAGTAGTAAAATGACATCATCGATGTCAGGGAGGCTGTTAGCCAACGCATCTTCAGCACGTTCAAATTTCTTAAGGGAACTAAATCGCTTTTCTGCCTGCAAATCCTCAATTCTCACATTCCGCACCCTTGTTTATTTATTCATAGGATTTTTATTTTCATGCAAAATTTTTACTTTATATTATTAAACTCCATAATTGGAATTATTTAACCCACAT
>JBHJMN010000050.1:0-41420 GCA_042219835.1 Paenibacillus elgii | reverse complement strand
TGGTAAGGTTTCGTTTTTCATTTCAGAATCTTCAGGGGATTCCGAGGCTGGTTTAAACAACAAATAAACCCGTGACAAACTATGTTCTGGATTATTGGCAGAAGGGCGGCTTCAACGGATGGATAATGCTAATGCAAAGTATGGAATTGCGTTACCTGGTAATAATAATGGTGTTTTTTTCCTATGCTGTATTAAGGAGGTGACAGAATTTATGGGCAATCCGAAGGATTATGACCGCATTACTCAAAATGAATCAGATGGACAAAAATTCTATGGGTATGATGATAAGGAAACTGGTACAACTGACTGGTACACAAAAGATGGCATACTGGATTCGTCAACTAGTACCCCGTCTGATGATGATTATTAATCGGGATATTGTGTGAGTTTTGCTGGATAGCTTATTTCGCAACAAAGGACGTTAGTTCAAAAAAGGAGCCACTAGAAAACAGTGGCTCTATTTAATAAACATCTTGGCACTCATACATTAACCAAGCCGTTCTGATATTCGAATGATTTGTTTTTTTAATTTTATCCTATTCCGATAGTTGAAATCTTTCAATCAGAAATTGTCGCTAAGACACTTTGAATATTACCTGTTCTCGGTGCTTATGATACACAAAGCAAAACCGAGAGGGGGAATACTAGATGGCAAAAAAAATTAGAAAACCTACTGATAGAATCAAATATGTTGTTGACGAGAAAGGATGCTTTATATGTACGTCTCACGCAAAAGATAAAGGGGGGTATCCTGTTATCAAAATTCAAAAGAAGAACAAATATGTTCATCGAGTCATGTATGAAGAACATCATGGTAAATTATTTTCAGAACAAATCGTAAGACATAGATGTGACAATCCGAGTTGTATTAATATAGATCATATGTTATTGGGTACTCACCAGGAAAACGTAAAAGATCGAGTGATGCGGGGAAGATCTGCATTTGGTACAAAAAATGGAAGAGCAAAACTATCTGAAGATGATGTGATAGAAATTCGCAGAGAAACCAAATCAACAAATACGGAATTGGCAAGACGGTTCAGTGTAGATCGGAAAGTAATATATAACATAAGGTCACATAAATCCTGGAAACACGTAATTTAATAAACTACCACTGAGCCCAAAAAAAGTTTGCCGCTAAGCCGACCGGAATCAGCCATTTGACCTATTTCTGTCCAAGAAACTCCCAGGTGGTAACCAATCATCGGCAGCTGGATCACTGTCCTGTAGAAAGCTTTCAATGTCATCTCTAAGCCTAAATCTTGTGTTACGAGCCGATCCAGAAGCAACTGTCTAGTCCCGATGAGGAAAGAGTCCAACCGGATCCGGATCAAAAGTCCTTGCTGCCCTTACGCTTATCCCCATTTGAAGACTCTACAAATACTCGCTCAGGCGTTTCAATCGGATTTCTAAGAGCAATGGATCTACGTGATTTGGCGAGTGAGCGTGGTGAGGAGAAGAACTAGCAAGAAGATTTTTTATTATTGCCTAAAAAAAATGGAAATAATAATATTGACTGAATTATTGATCATATGTTAATCTTGATCCAACGAGTTCGGCAGGCGTCATGGCACCTTTTAGGGCTTTGGGGCAAGAATGGTCGAAAAAATCGTTGTTAGGATAATTTATGCAGTTTATCTCAATAAACTACATACGAGCCTTTGGTCTTCTACAGATCGATTGGCTTACGGTCCTGCAACCAATCTGACCTTCTTTTTCCATAGTTAGCTAAAGTGACAGATCTGCGATTTCGCAGGTCTTTTTTTATTGGCTACCTGATGAAGAGGACGAGGACTCGTAAATCAAATTTGTAGGAGGCACTAAGGATGAGTAAAACAAATCGAGAAGTAGAACAAGTGTCAATGTCGGCGTTTGTCTCGGAAACTGCACCGATGGAAGGTCTATTCTTAATTCGACCTCAGAACATGTTCGAATCGCTCCGCAATGCGGAATACGACATGGAAAGCGGATTGAGCGAAATCGTTGACAATGGCGTAGAAGCAGGAGCTAGCAATATCTGGATCTACACGAAATCCGAAAAACGCAAAATTGGTACAAGCAGCAAGGAAACAGAGGTGCTAAGTGAAATAGTTGTTATCGACAACGGTACCGGTATGAGCCCTGAGGTTCAAAACAGAAGCTTGGTTTTGGGAGATACCTTTAGACCCGCAAAACCTGACGGGAGCCGAGGCATTGGCAAGTTCGGTGTTGGACTCACACTTGGTGGTATTTCACTGGCACGTCGAATTGAGATTTATACGAGAGATGTAAAATCAAATGCCTTTACATTTACTTACCTTGATCTAAATGAAATAAAAAAAGAAAAGCAGAAAAGTGTGCCAACGCCAATATTCAGCAAGCCCCCTGCTGAATATGCAAATAAGCTTGAGGGTTCTACGGGCACGATTGTAATCTTAAAGGATTGCGATCGGTTAATGATCGACCCGGTTAAGGGGAAGGCAATTCAAGCCTCGGAGCAAATTGCGGGGTTGGCCTACTACCTGGGAAGAACTTATCGTAAATTCATTTACGGAGGTCTTAATATAGATTTGAACGGCGAGAAGGTGTACTTGCACGACCCGCTGTTTCGTTTAGGACCTACTCGGTTCGATATGAAAAATCCACAGCCAGATCTTAAAGCTACTTTGTGGGGAAAAACGGAATCAATCCCTTTAGAAATTCCAAGATCCGGTGGGAAAACGGCGAATATCCAAATCACCATGACATTACTTCCAAAGGAATGGCGGAAGGAACGTGGTGATGGTAATCGAGCATTTGCTGTTGAACGAAAGATTCCTGATAATGAAGGAATCTCCATTTTACGAGCAAATAGAGAGGTACTGTATGATGCGGTACCGTACATTATCGGTACTCGGGGGCAGGCAAAGTTCCTCGATATTGACCGGTGGTGGTCTTGTGAGATTTCGTTCCCACCGGAATTGGACGAGTACTTTACCGTACGCTATATAAAACGCGGAGCAGAGCCGATTAAACCATTGAAAGAACAAATTCGTGGAGTAATTGGACCAATTGTAAAAGACCTTCGTATTCAAATTCAAAATGATTTCAACAAAGAAAAAGAAAAGAAAGTACAAGAAACCAACGTTTTTGCAGATGCCGAAAATGCAATGTCGGAAGCTGATAAAACGCAGCCCCGAGGCAAAAGAGGGTCAACGGTCACGCAGGAGGATTACCAACAGCAGCTTGATCAAATTGCCGAGCAAACCGTTGGCGATAAAAAAGCTAAAGAAGAAAAGAAGAAGGAACTCGAAGAAAAACCATACAGCATTGTGGCCGTAAACCTTCCGGAGATGTTCTTCTTTGAAACGGTGCATATGCTCGGTAAGACGGTCGTCAAACTTAATATTAATCATCCATTCTATAAAAGTGTTTTTGAGCCTCTTTGCGGCACAATTGAATCGATGGATGAAGATTCTGATGTTAACGATGGGACTGTGACTGAAGAACAACGTAAAATTCGTCAGGCGTTTATGCTGCTTCTGCTTAGCTTTGCTAAAGCCGAATCCTTTTTTGAGGATTCCGATCAGCAAAAGCTAATTAACAGTGTGAGAAACCAATGGGGTATCTTTTTAGGAAACGTAATTAGTAGTGTTGTCGAGAAGGGTTAAGCTATGGAGAAGACGTTGTATGTTCCGAGGATATTTCTTCCTAGAGTTATTCGCCGATACATTCAACCGAACTTGCCTGGCGTTTACGTACTAGGCATTGATGAGGGGGGCTTTATCGCAAAATACGTAGGAAGATCCGATAGTTGTTTACGGAAGCGATTGTTGAACCATAACTACCTCTACAATTACGACTATTTTGTTTTCCAGGAGGCAAGGGACGTAAGGGAAGCTTACTACCTGGAATGTCAATTATGGCATTCTGTTGAACGCAAAGATGTAAGAAATTGTATTCATCCGGCTTCACCGAAGGAAAGTAATTTAGTATGTCCTTACTGCCAGTTCTCGGAACAAATGGCACGTATTTTGGCTTAATTGTACCTAAAGTAGCCAATTGCAACAAAATGCAATTGGCTACTTTTTAACTTATCTCTGGTTAAACCCTTAAAACAGAAATATCAAAAAAGCCAACCCTATTGTGTAACAAAGTTCTGAGAAAATTGGATCCGTTGGTTTGATCACAATCGTGCCAACATCTTAAGAATCTAGTTAACACGAAATTATTATGATGAAATGGGAGGGAGACCAGTGATCAAGCAGACGAATGTTTATACTTTCGCTACATTGAGTGATATAGCAGGCGGTAGAAAGTATAGTGAGGAAGAGATAAAGGGGCTTATACAAAACTTGAGCCTTGGAGGAATCTTGGTTATTCTTTCCCAAATGGGCTCATTTGGAGCAGAGGATCCGAGAGTACGAAAGCTTTTTTTTAAGTATTTGAATGATCTTGGGTTGGAAGAGTTGTCAGGGGCTTTCAAGAACCATGTATTGTATTCTGAACAAGGGCTGCTGATGCTATGGAAGTGGATCTTTGCACATGGTATTCAAGATAGTCTAAGTGCTTCGGTTAACCCTGTACTGGGCATTAATCAGATTATTCACCTTTGTATATCAATATCTGATTACCTTTATGACCAAGTGCCGGAAGAAGAAGCAAAGTATTATATATTTTCAAATGTGGTATTCAACAATAAAGCTGACCTTGGATCCGATCTGGCACGAGCTTTGCTAATATTTGACGAAATTGCTAAGGATCGCCGAAACTTTACAGAAAAAGAATTCATAGATATACATTCAGCTTTCTCCGAAACATATGGCTACACTATTCGAGAATATCTTGCCGTTGTTTTTGGACTGATATCTAGCTTCTTTGTTTCAAGCGATTCAAAATCGATCCTAAATCCAAATTGGAACAAATCATCAAATTTCTTTGAAAACATCCAAAACCCAGCTTTGGGCGAAGCGATTCTTAATGAATTATCCATGTCCTTTTCGGAAGCAAGCTCTTGGTCACAAAATAATTTTGATAAACCGTGGGATTTTACGAAATTCCGTCAAAAGCCCTTGCTTAGGTTAGACAACGGAAATTTTTATCCCATAAGTTTGCGTTTCTTATTTGATAAGGTACTGAGTGAGCTATACTTTAAAATTCGGGAGGCATTTCCACGGGATAATACACAAGTCATTAGTTTTTTTGGAAGATGCTTCGAAAAATACTTGGAGATTAGCACGGGAAAATCCTTGGAAGTTAGAAAAAGGAACCCGTACATTTTTATCCCGGAGTTTTCCTACGGAAAAAAGCGTTCTAACCGTTCACCAGACGTGATGTTAAGGTTGGGTGATACTTTATTGGCAGTTGAAGCAAAGGTATACCGCTTGAAAATGAACTCCCTTTTTGGAAATAAGGAGAGTATTGATGAGGACACGCAACGAATAGCGGTGGAGCCTATCATTCAGTTGCACAAACGGTTATCTGAACTTCAGGCACTCTCACACCCAATGATAAAGGGAGTTTCTAAAATATACCTCATGTCAGTGACATTTGGTGACTTCCCTACCCTCAAGCCATTCGAAGAGAAAATTAGTCAATCCATAGGCACCTTCAAATTGCCTGTTAAAGGCTGTTTCCATCTGGATATCGAAGAATATGAAATGCTTATGGAACTGCTATCTAGAAACTCTTCTGCTCCGATATTTGCTTATCTGGATAATAAACAACAACTCGGTCCTCATATGTCATTTAAAAACTTCCTTTTTGCCAGTCATCTCCACCCTAGAAGACCTAGATTTACTAGGGAGAGAATGTTCGAACACTTACAGGGCTTAAAAACGACGTTATTTCAATAATTAACAAGGGGTAGATTCCCTTCCTTCACCTAACCGCTAAGAGCGGTTTTTCTTATGACTGAAAATTAATCAATTTACTTTATCGTCGCTAAACTCAAAGATATTCCAACGAGTTATTACAGCTTGTCGTAATATATTGACTGATAAAGTCACATCGAATATCATAGAATTAGTCGACTACGTACGTAGCAAGGAGGTTTTACATAAATGGAAGCAACTTTTAGCTATAGTTTTCCTGCTTTGAGAGGGATTCAATCTGGTAATGAGTTCTATGTCGTGATGTGCCCACTCAAGCTGATACCAAAGATATTTGTATTTGATGAAGAAGAGATTCCTCCGGAATATCGTGCTCAGCGGACGTTGAACCGATCTAGAATTCCTGAGATTGCGACCTATATATTAGATAACCCAGATGATTACGTCTTTAGTTCCCTTACTGCTTCTGTAGATGGCAACATGAAGTTTCAGCCATATAGTGAAGACCCTGAATTTAACAATTTGGGGCGTTTGTCAATTTCCTTGGATTCCAGGTTGCTCATTAATGACGGACAACACCGCAGGGCCGCGATCGAAGAAGCACTTAAAGTTAATCCTGAATTAGGGCAGGAAAATATATCTGTTGTATTTTTTAAAGATGATGGGCTTAAACGTTGTCAGCAAATTTTCGCCGATCTCAATCGTCACGCGGTAAACACGACTTCGTCGCTTGGGATTTTGTACGAGCATCGGGATCAACTAGCCAATATTACAAAGGAAATTGTGCATCAAATCCCACTTCTTGAGCGGTATACCGATAAAGAGAAACCTTCTTTGTCGAAATTGTCGCCAAAAATATTTGTATTAAGTAATCTCTTTAATACTAATAGCCGGATTTTGAACAAGAAAAAAGGGGATTTTGTCTCCGAGTTGGAAAAAGAATTCCTATTTAGCTTTTGGAGTGAGCTCTGCGGTTCCATGGTTGAATGGCAAGCAGTTTTAAAAAAGGAGCTTTCACCCACGGAGCTTCGATCTAACTATATCAATGCTCACGGTGTTTTTTTAGAAGCTATAGGTTTAGTTGGGAATTACCTATATCATAATCATCCGACCAATTGGTCTACATTTATTACGAGAATTTCATCAATTGACTGGAGTCGTTCCAATTCCGATTGGATGGGACGAGCATTCGGTCACACCGGTAGAATAAATAAAAATAACGATACGATCAACTTAACGGCTAACATGATCAAGATTAAACTTGGAATATCATTATCAGCGGCTGAAGAGGAGCACGAACATAAACTAAAAGTGAGTGAAGCTATATGATACTTGGATTAATGGAAAATTCAATGGTTGAAGAGACCATTCAAACGATACAAACTGTATATTTAACGGATTCGCTTCCTTGGGTTGTTGGGTACTCGGGGGGGAAGGACTCAACGGTTTTAGTGCAGCTTATCTTTCAAGCTATTGACCGTTTGCCTGCTGAAAGGCGTCATAAGAAGATTTACATTATTTCTTCTGATACACTTGTCGAAACGCCGTTAATTATTTCCTCCATAAACAAAACGCTTAAGAATATTCAGGAAAAGGCTTTTGAAAGAGACCTGCCAATTGAAACACATAAAGTGAGACCGGAGATCGAAAAAAGTTTCTGGTCTTCGATCATTGGAAAAGGCTACCCATCACCAAGGCAAAAGTTTCGCTGGTGTACTGACCGGATGAAAATTGATCCGGCAAACCGATTCATTTTGGACAAGGTTGATCAATTTGGAGAAGTCATCATGGTACTAGGCGTTCGGGATTCGGAGAGTGCGACAAGAGCACAGGTAATGGAATCGCACACTATAGAAGGAAAAACTTTAATGCGGCATTCAACATTAAATAATGCATACGTTTATGCCCCTATTCGGCATTTTACTACTGATGATGTTTGGGAATATCTTTTAAATGAAACATCTCCCTGGGGAAATGATAACCATGAGCTTTATGCACTTTATGCAAACTCCTCAGGTGGTGAATGTCCTCTTGTAGTAGATAAAGATATCAAGGAAAGTGCTGGATCATGTGGAAACAGCCGTTTTGGCTGCTGGACATGTACCGTTGTAAGCGAGGATAAAGCCTTGCGTGGATTCATCGACAACGATGATAAATGGCTTCAACCTCTTCTTGAGTTTAGAAATTGGTTATCGGACATTCGTGATGTCCGAGATTATCGTGAGAAGCATCGCATGGATGGAGCTATATACTTCGTCGGACAAGGCGATGACAAGGAACTTGGGCTGGGCCCTTTTACTCTTGAAGCCCGTCAAATGATTCTGCGTAAGCTTCTTATGACCCAAAAGGAAGTAAGGGAACTTCTAGGGAAGAAAGAAAACGTGAAAACACCCTATGACGGGGATTGCAAGTTAATTCTTGAAGAAGAGCTCAAACATATCCGTAAACTTTGGATTGATGATGGGGACTGGCTTGATACCCTTCCCCAGATCTACAGGGAAGTTATGGATGAAGACTTAGACTGGGAATACGACGAGCGGGCAATGTTTGAAGAAGATCAGATTACTGACCTAGAGTTTTTATGTGAAGAGAACGATGTGAGTTTGCGACTATTAAAAAGACTCATCACTGTAGAGAAGAAATATAGTGGATACCGCGTTCGTAGAGGATTGCTTCAAGAATTCGAAAGGGCACTCAAACAAGATTGGCTACATTATGGGAAAGTAGAAGGATATAAAGAATGAAATTCAATCGGCTTGTACTTCGAAACATTGGTGCTTTCTATGGAAGCCGCGAATTTAACCTTGAAACAGAAGGTAAGCAAAGAAACGTTGTTTTATTCGGTGGAAAAAACGGCTCAGGAAAAACAACAATCTTAGATTCTTTACGTATTGTTCTTTTTGGTGCGTTCGCATTTGGGCTCAAAAATGAATCAACGGTTTATCATGAGAAAATTGAGGCGAAATTAAATACAGTTGCTAAAAAAAACAATGACCCCATATCGCAAATTATTCTTGATTTAGAGATGGTAGAAAATCTAAAAAAGAATATTTACACTTTAAATCGCATGTGGACAAGAAGTAAAAACTCTATTAAAGAGTCATTCATCGTTCATTGTAACGGGAAACCGCTTGAGCCACGAGAGATTGAGCTTTTTCAAACAAAACTTCGGGATGAAACGCCGCCCCAACTGCTTGAGTTTTGCTTGTTTGATGGCGAAAAAATCTCACAAGTCATTTCTAGGGATACGTTATCCTCGTATTTGCAACAAACGGCTAGAGTAATGTTTAATCTTGACTTGTTCGAAAGCTTAGAAACTGATTTGGAGACATACATCAAGCAAGATGATGTTTACTCCAGCCTTAGTGAAGATGAGAAAAAATTATTTGAGTTGGAACAAGAGAATCGACACTTAATCATTAAGAAGGAGGAACTCGTTATCGAGCTGAATGAGCTCGATAACGCTCTTGATGAAAAGCAAGCAGTTCTTGCAGATATGAACCGCCAGTTTAGTGTCCTTGGTGGGCTCGATAAAAAGGAACGGGATGGACTGGTTAAGAAGATGGGCGAGATAGAAACTCGTCGACAAGGCATCATGGATAAAAACAGGGAGCTACTCAGTACCATCTTCCCATTTGTAATGGCTCGGGATCTGCTTTTCCAAGTTGCGGAGCAGATGGAGAAGGAAGCGAAAGATGATTTGAAGAATGAGTTCATTCAAATTGTGTCTCGTCAATCCTTGGAAAAAATACTTGCCTCGTACGTTGCGAATAGCTCAGCTGAAGAGGCTTCATCTGAGATCTATGAGACTATTATAAACACCTTGTCGTCCGAACAGGTCATGCCCATTCATCGGGCTTCTACAGTGCAGAGAGCAGAAATCATCTCAACATACAAAGAAGTAGCTGATTTTGATCCTAAAGTGATATTAAACGACTTTAAAACAAATTCTGATCTCATGAAACAAGTTCAGCAGCTTCGAAAGAAGATTGATGAGAACGATGGATCAGGTGATTTAGTTGATTTTCTTGCAAATATGAATGAACTTGAAGTTGAAATAAAAAATACCAAATTTCGAAAAGAACAACTGCACGTTTTGCTTAAGGAAATGAGTGAGTTGCTTGCAGAACAAGAAAGCCAGTACGTAATCTTAAAAAATAAAATTATGGCTTCAAAAAAAATGGGGCATGTTTTTGAAATTGCTACGAAAGTAGTGGAAGTTAGCCGGATTTTTAGGAATCGGCAACTCAAAAAGAAATTACAACAGGTAGAGTTTGAAACGGCTCGTATGCTGCAACTGATCTTTCGTAAAGAACTGTTTGTGACGCGAGTGAAAATTCAGCCAGATACCTTTGAATTGAAGATATTTGATGCTAATCATGATGAAATAAATATTGAGATACTTTCTGCTGGTGAGAAGCAAATCTTACTTTTATCTACGGTCTGGGCAATGGCAATGTGTTCAAAGAGGAGACTGCCTTTTGTATTTGATACGTTACTTGGACGGCTTGACCAGACACACAAAAAGGCAATAATGGAACAATTCATTCCAAGGTGTGGAGAACAAGTTATCATCTTATCAACTGATTCGGAGATAAACGTAGAGCAATATGAAGTAATTCGAAAACTAATTGCTCAGACATATACGATTGATTTCGATACCAATAAGAGCGAAGTAAATGTAGAGAACAGTTATTTCGGGATGGAGATCGCTCATGAAGTTTAGTTTTAACACATCAAAGGCAACTGGGGAACGTTTAAAATTGCTGCAGGAAAGCACAAGATTAACACCCAATATACTGGCAAGATATGCTGTGATCTTATCTTTGAAAGAGCCGCAGCCGGTACTGAAGACGATCAAAGACAAAGGCGGGATCGAATTTCCACGGAATGTTGTAACTGGATCGTTTGATTATCTTTTTAAAGTATTAATTGCACAACATGAGAAGCGTGAGATAACAGACGAAGAATATTTTCCTGATTTATTTAATGCACATCTCGAACGTGGAATTGTATTACTACAAAATGAATACAATTATGCCGGAAATTACGAAAAAATGATTACGAACTTCCTTCTTAAAGTTCCAAAGGTGGAGAGCTATGATTTATCTGGACAATAGTTCTACAACTAGACTGCTGCCTGAAGTAGTTGAGGCCATGTTACCTTATATTATCGAAGAGTACGGGAACCCTTCTAGCAAACATTATTCACTTGCAGTCAACGCCAAAAATGCTGTAGATGAGGCACGATTTCATGTGGCTCAGTTAATGGGTTGTCAGCCTGAAGAAATTATTTTTACAAGTGGATCGACAGAAAGTAATAACATGGTATTAAAGGGTGTTATGGATTACTACGCCGACCGCGGGGAGCACCTAGTCGTATCTAAAACCGAACACTCTTCAGTAATGGAAACAGCTAAGTATTTGCAATCGAAGGGTGCTAAGGTCACATATTTGGATGTAGATCGATATGGTCGTATTTATATTGAGAAACTTGAGGAAATAATTGTTACAGAAAGACCAGTATTAGTCAGCGTTATTTGGGGTAATAACGAGATTGGTTCGTTGAATGATATCGTGAGGATTGCAAAGTGCTGCGAGGGACAAGGTGTTTTTTTTCATAGCGATGCTACACAAGTTTTGGGAAAAGTAAACATTCGTGAGCAAGGAAGTCTTGTTCATTTTCTTTCGTGTTCAGCACATAAGTTACATGGTCCTAAAGGCATCGGTGCTTGTGTGATTCGTAAGGATCGATTGGGTTTAAAAACGAAACTAACCCCATTAATTCATGGTGGCGGACAAGAGCACGAATATCGTAGTGGGACGCTAGCTGTTCATAATATCGTTGGCTTTGGTGCCGCGGCAGCGATCGCCTTGCGAGATGAAGAAAAAAACAAACACATCTTGGAGAATTTAGAACAGTATTTGGTCAATAAATTGGTGAACAATTTCAAAGAAATTATAGTGTTTAATAGTGATACTACCAATAAGATCCCTGGTATTGTCAATGTTCAATTTAAAGGCACGAATAATGAATTGTTACTAAAAAAATTATCTGACAAAGTAGCTCTTTCAACAGGTTCCGCTTGCAGTTCAAGTAAGCCATCCCATGTACTTGAAAACATTGGACTTACGCTAAATGAAATTCGATCGTCTGTCAGAATCTCAATGTCACATACGAATACAGTTGATGAAATAAACGCTTTTTGTGACGTACTAGCTGGAAAGTAACCTGGGGGTGTTACGGTTGTTTAAGTGTGAATGCGGAGGAGTATTGCTTGTTCAGGAAATTGAACCATTCCCGAAAGACTTAAGTACACAGGAACAGCTGTATTATGTAAGAAAATGCAAAGGAATTTGTAACGAATGCGGTAATGTACAGGAAAACTTATCTTATGATAATCCTGAACAAAATGGTGTTCAATGACTAATAAAGAGATTGTAAGTAATCTAGAAGCAATTTACTTAGATTATTATGATGGGCTTTACGATGAGCATCAGTTAAAGGTTATGGTAAAAAAACTGATGTTACAAAATGCTCATATTCCTATTGAAGAATGGTCAGAGCTAATATTAGATGCTCAGTGGAAAAATGCAAGCGAAAGAGACTATGCTGCAAAGAGGTTCCAGATAGCTTTCGAAAATCAGGAGTAACGATTATTATTGCCCCGTATACTTTTAGGCGGATCTCTTCCGGCTTGACTATAAAATCTCTAAGCGGCGACAAGGATACACTAACATGGCCAAAGTTGTTTCTAAAATCGAAATAGTACAAACTAGGACTAAAGGCGAGTTGTCTGTAATTCAAGTATGTGAATCAGCTTTAGATGACTCGTGGTATATTTTTTATGAGCCTCTAATTGGTGAATATAGGCCAGATATAGTATTATTTTCGGGTCTATACGGTGCAGTAATTCTTGAGGTGAAAGACTTTACAAAATCAAGCATCAGTTACTTCTCACATGATGTTTGGCATTTGAATAACGAAAATAACAAAACTGTGAAATCACCATTAAGACAGGTAAATGAGTATACTTACTCCTTAATAAATTTGTTGGAGACACGAACATCACTCCTACAAGAAGTGGGGAGATATAAAGGGAAACTGCGTTTTCCCGTATTGAACGCCGTAGTGTTTCCAAAATTAAGAAAAGATCAAATAATTGAACTAGGTATTCAGTTGGTTATTCCAGATGATTTAATTATTGCAATGGATGAACTCTCCGGTGGGGTTTTAGAACATAAGATTATTTCATTGTTTAATAAGTCCTTTTATATTGAACCTTTAAATGAATCTCTTGTGAATGATGTATTAAACCTGATATATCCTGAAATCACAGTAATGTTACCTTCAGATACTTGCACAAGGTTTTGGTCAGAGGCAACAATAATACCGTTTATTGATGTTGTGGATGAGATCTTATATGTAGCTACTGAGGCAAGAAGTTTGCTTAGAAATAAATTGCCGGTAGAAGATATTGTGGTTTTTGTAATTCGGGATAGACCAATTCGCTTGAAAACACAAAAAAATTCATTACTTCTCACTGATGTAATAAGGAAACTTTTTTATGATATGAATGTGGATGAAAGAATAAAAATCATGCCTATTAATTTATTTGAACGGTCTTCTGCTGAACATGTGTTTATTTTAGATTGTAATTCAGCCAAGGGACACTTAGATTCAGAAATACAGCTAGAAGAGACGCTACGGATAAATAAAAGAAGATTTGTGTACACAACAACAAGAAGCTCCGGACTTTAAAGTCCCGGAGCTTTTGTCAAATGACTTGTAGCCAATTCTGAAAACAAATATCGTTTTTCTTACATTCTTGACTTCCGACCAGGACAAGATGCTCCTCAGCTCTGGTTAAAGCTACATAAAGCACACGTAGCTCCTCGGAATAAAGATCTAAATCATACTCCTTTATTGAACTCATATAATTATCACTTGGAATATCGATACTCTTTTCCTGAAAATATGGAGTATACTTAAATTCAATTCCTGTTTGCTTATTATAGATGATGTTTGGCATAAGAATGTTTTTGCTTACTTTTTCCTGAAGGTTAGGCAGAATAACTATAGGATATTCCAATCCTTTTGCTTTATGAATGGTAATTAGGGTTACCGCATTAATATTGTCACTTGCCGGTATATCAGATTGTTGTTCTTCCTTGTGCGATGCTATCATAGCGGCAAGCCAGGTTTGCATTGCACCTAGCTGTATGCTTTCTTTTTTGCTCAAATTTCTTACAAGTTCTTTTAGTTTATTAAGATTGGCAACAGCTTGTGGAGATGTGTTAATCAGTCTCTCTCGGATTTGTGTGTTCTGATAAATGAGTTCAAGAATTTGAGCGGGTGAGCGATGCTGTAACTCTCCTATGACTGATTCAAGAAATGGGTCTACCCGTTCAATATCGGTTTTAAAATAAATTGTTTCTATTGCTTCTTCTCGATTCAACGAGGAGTGTGGCTGAAGTAACAAATTTATTATTTTAAATGTATCAATGATCTCTCGTTGATTAAAATAATTACCTGCACCTACTAATTGGTAAGGGATTTCAAGTTTTTTAAGTGCCTCTGCAAATTCTAACATTGGATAATTTTTTCTAAAAAGAATTGCAAATTTCTTAGCATCAATTCCTCTTTCTAGTTCTTTTTTTATATACTCTGCAACCACTTGAGCCTGTGTTTTTTCCTTTTCCTCATATAGCCAGGTAAAAGCTTCATTTAATGCAATTGGCTCCTTTAGTACTCTTGTTGTTTTTAAAGGCTCAGGCTGAAAATGAAGGTCAGGATTTGTTAGTTTAATGCGTTCGAACAAGAGATTAACGTAAAAAACTAGTTCTCCTGTGGAGCGAAAGTTAGTTGAAAGTTTTAATATTTTTCCGTTTTTTTGAATCCATTTCTCCACTGAACTGTAAGAGTTTAAATCGGCACCACGAAATTGATAAATAGACTGTTTACTGTCTCCGACTACAAATAGTTTAGGACTGTCGGGGGTTCCGTCGCAAATTTCCTTTATGATACCAGTTTGATACATCGATGTGTCTTGAAATTCATCCACAAATAAATACTTATAAGTGTTTTTTAAATGGCTAGATACATCGGGATTTCTGCGTAGGACTTTAAAGCAATATTCTAACAAATTGTCCGGATCGAGACTCTGCAGGCGTAATTGACGATGATTTTTATACAGTTTCTCCAAAAGCTCAAGCAATTCAATTTTAAGAATACGTGAATTCCCTGTTTCAAGTAAGTAAGACTTTTGCGAAGTTTCAATTGCTTTTTCAATTGGAATACCTTGAGAACGTAGTAAATGATACATCCCTAACAAAATGTCTTTAAGGTTATGAATAGGCATAATATCTTCGTGATGAATGCGTAATTGATTGGATTCTTTTTCTTTAATCCATTCTTCAAGAGTAAGCTCGGTTGCTCTATTTATTGAAGACTCTGACACATTGAAAGAAGGGGCATAATCAAAATCGTCGTAATGAATGGGTCCAACCAAATCAAGAACATATTTACAGAATTTATGAATTGTGGACACTTGGCTAGAATTTAGATTTTCTAGCTCGTATCTAAACCGTTTCTTTTCAACAGATGTATTAGAAAATTTCCATTGGGTATAAAGGTAGTTCTTTAATCGAGACATCAAGTTTTCAGTTGCTTTATTAGTAAAAGTAATTATAGCTATCTGTTGTATGCTTAGCTGGGGATCATCTTTTAATAGGCGTACGACTCTCCTTGTGAGTACCTCAGTCTTTCCTGTACCGGCTCCAGCTCTTACAAGAATCAAATGATCATTAGCCTCAACAGCTTCTAACTGTTCACTGGTAGGATTCATTGTTCAACCTCTCGTTCCTGGCAATGCTTATTGAAAGCACAAAATTTACAGTGTCCACCTGTGCTCTTTTCAAATTTTCCGTCCTTTATTTGTTCGGAGAAGGTGACTAGTTGATTTGCCGCGGCAGTATCATCGGAATAGAATTGCCTTAATAAATTAAAGTATTGTATTTTTTGTTCTTCCATTGTTTCTTGTTCGTCGCGATCCTTAGAGGTGAAGTATAGAAAATCTTTACGATTTGATATCGAGTATCGATGAACTCTCCCACGATTATAGCGAATTTCAAGTTCCTTTTTTGCTGTAAAGATAAGCCCATTTACTTTGATTTCCCTCGGTTCGCTTGATAGACTAAGCTCAATTAAAGTTTGACTTGCCCCTTTTTTTCTAAGTTCTTTTAAATAAGGGTTATTGAAAATGCTATCAATGAGCCCTCTTAGAAAGAAATCTGTCTGAAGGACTATATTATGCCAGATTCGCGTGCTTACAGGAAAAATTGGTCTAACAGAGGGTTCAGACTCATGTCGAAGCCGAATGATTTGCTTTAATAATTCCCGTTCCTTTTGACGTTGATCACTCTCATGAATTGGACTTGAGTTAGTTGACACAAATAACTCAACTACTTTTTCATAAAGGCATGAACTAGCATAGGCTTGCAGATGAAATAGATTCGAATAACTGGCTTCTTCAGGGTACTTCTTTTGATAATAGAATCTTCGCTGGCAGTAATTAAAGATAGCTACATCCTCAACTGAATAGATGGTTTCTGAAGTAATTCTATGCAGTAGATTTTCAGGCTCATCATTTACTTCAGTTACAGGATTAATTTTTTCTGGATTCTTTAAAACATAATGCATCTCAAGTAGCTTTTCTAAAGTTGGAGATGTTTTATCCTTCAAACGGTCTCCTTCCTCAATTCCGATAACTCTTGCTATATCGTGAAGATAGTGAGCAGGTGAAAGTTCGACACCATTATCTAACTGTGAATATGATACTGTTAATTGGATTTCACTAGCATTAAACGTTAAATACACATGATACATGGCTCGGTCTGCATAGAACAACTCAAGATTTCTATCTGTATCAAATTTTTGTTGTGTAGTTAATTCAAGAATTTTCCTTTCGATATGTTTTGGTTGGAGCCATGTAAACCTCTTAGGTTCTGGATATATATCCTGGGTAAATCTACATAAAAAAATGTACTGATATCTTTGATATTCGACGTTATTAGGTCCGGTAACAAGAATTCCATTTTCTATATCTTCAATATCTTCTGTAAAGGTGTATTCTTCGTCAGGAGCATCGTCATGTTCTGTAAAAAGTCCCGAAATTCGCTCTCCAAATTCAGCAGTTGTAAGAGTAAGACGTTCTTGAGTTTGTAAAGCTTCTCCAATTTTCTTAATTCTATCTGACACTTCATCCTCGAAGTCACATAGACGATCTTCGGTTTCTAAATAACTTACAAGCCGGTTCACATGATTTTTTACTGAGCTTTCTGGTGCATCCATAATTTTTTTACTGATATATTCTATGTCACCGAGCACTTCATTTATCTGATGAAGCCTTTCAATTGAAATGTGCATTAATGGATGACGAATATAACTCGCTGTATTTAAGCTGGATTTAGCGATTATCAGTTCACTTACTATTTTTCTCCAATCATCAATGGAGTCACAATCTACGAAAAAACATTCAATTCTTTCAAAATCATTTAGAAGGTCTGTCGACTTTTTTAGAACAGATTCATGAAGGAACGTCTTAAACATTGTTACGTTTAGATATGTTGAGGAACGTCTTCGTACATCATTAAACACATCGAAAAAAAACTTAAGTGCTCGGCCCTGAGTTAACTGCAGTAGAGGCTTTTTGGGCAATTGAACTTTTAACTCGAATTGTTCAGATATTTCTCTAACAAAGGGGCGAAGCTCCATAGCGTTGGGTGTTACAATGGCAATTTGACGATGACTAACACCCTTGAATCGTATGAGTGAATTAATTTGTTGCACGATATAAGTAAGTTCATTTTCAGCTGTGGAAAATCTAAGAAGTTGCATAGAACCGTCTAGATGTATTGGATCAGCGGATTCATTGAATATTTTTTTTGGGAGCTGATTGATAAAAAAAGATGTTTTCTTTTCATCTTGTATAGAAACCCAATTAGAAAGTGGAACATAATTTTGATAAACGGTTTCTATTACTTTTTGAGCTGGCTGTTCAGCTTGTTCAAGATCGTATGGCAGATATAGAATTACTGGTTTGCTCGCATCGACAAATTTGTTTATTAGTAATTGGTGCTTAGCTGTTAACGGGATAAAGGCTCCATCTAACACCAAAAATTCATAGTTAGAAATATCAAGGTTCCGCAAAGATTGGTGTGCGGCTTGACCAAAATCTTGCTTCTGATTGTTATTTAATGCTTCTAGATATGATTCAAAAAGCTCTATTAGCAGAGTCCACTTTGCAGTGTTCTCCAATTTTAATATATCGGTAGGTAACAGTCCGGCTAAAGTTAGGTCTTGAAAAAAGGCGTGAATGTCTCTGTAAGTGGACCGCCAGCTTATATTGTTAGTGTCAGGATTTGTTTTCATAATACGTTCAAGAATTACTGAGCTTTCTGATTTGGAAAGGGTATTAGGGAAGTTTTTGTAAACTACCTTCTTTAGAAATTCATCCATTTCATAGATGTCAACACGCTCAGAAAGTTGTCGTTTTCTGTAGAATTTATTTCTTCGTCTACTTAAAATCATGGTAGGTACTATGTGAAGGAATTTTGTCGAACTCAGGGAAGACATTAAGGTACTTTCAATATGTTTTTCCACATCTTCTGTGCGTGGAGAGCAGTAAACTAACACAATTTCATACCTCCAACTTGTAGCCAAACTAGGCCATACTATCTATAATGAAATTATACAATACACCCTATAACCTGTATATTGTTCGTAAGAAATGGAAGGGGAATTACAATGGAGTCTCAAGCTAAAATTGAAGAAGAAAAGCTAATTATAGAAATATGCAAGAAGCATGGCGTCTCTCCCGTATATTTAAAAGAGTTGTTCTCAATTGAAAAGGAATATGCTGATAAAAATATGTCGAAGCGTCGTGGTATTCACGAGAGAATGTCTAATCTGATTCTCGAATGGGTTGAGGAAGAGTTAGAAAGGCAGGCTATGATATGATTTTTAATTTTGTTCGCTTCGAAAACTACCGTCCATATTATGGAATCCAACAGCTTAATCTGCATAAACAAGCTGAGGATTTTTCTCCTTATAAGCAGAATGTTACACTTGTGGGGGGTCTTAATGGGGCAGGGAAGACTTCTTTAATCAACTCTTTTTATATATGCTTTTACGGTCGAAGAATGTTCTCCAAGGATGAATATGATTCGATAAAGAAGGGAGCAATTAATCGCAAGTATTTCAGAGAGGGTGGGAAAAATAGTAAGATTGAACTTTCCTTCTCTGACAACACCGGTTCTTATCTAATAGAAGTTCAATTCATGATTAATCATAAAGAAGAAGTTATAGAACAAAGAAAGATATATGTTGTACGTGGTGAGGAAAATCGTGAAGTTGCCAGTGCAGAGGAAGAATTCAATGACTTTATTGATCAACGAATTCCAATTGATGTAGCACCTTTCTTTATTTTTGATGCTGAAAAAATTCGTGATCTGGTCGGATCTCATGACCAAAAGGAAACGATTCAAGCTATCCAAAAGATAGTGTCTCTAGAGCTGTATAAACAACTACACAGTGATTTGGCGAAGATAAAATATGATGACGAATTAAGCATTGCAAAGACTGTAAAGGATGAAGAGATCCAGACGATTACAAAAAACCTACAGGACTGTGCAAATGAACTGGAGCTTAGTAGGTATGAAGAAAAGCCAGATGAGTTAGAGATTGAGAAACTAAAGGCAGAAAAAGTGACACTTGAACATAAGAGAAGGCTTAAATTAGCAAGCAGCAGCCAAACAAAGGGACAAATTAATCGTTCAATAGGTCTAATAGAGAAAGAACTTGAAATGATTAAAAAAACGCTTGAACATTTTGGACGTTCTTCTTTGCCAGGAATGGTAGTAGCTCCCTTGATTGCGAATTTACAAGATAAAATAAAAAGAGAACAAACTTATGTACAAGGATCTCAACGTAATCAAGCGGCATTTGCACCATATGATAAATTCATTCACAGTTTCCTTAGTCAAGTGATCGCACCTCCTTTGTCAGATGAGCAGAAAAGCCAGTTAAAAGATAAAGGGAAAGATGTATGGGCTCAAATGAATCGCGTTCAACAAGTAGCTGTAGAAAAGGTAAATGTCCTTCATTACAATGCTTTATCACAGAATGATCTTCAAAGTATTTATAATTGGAAAGCAAGCAACACGGTTGATATCAAGTCGCTAATAAATAAGAAAATAAAGCTACAAAATGAATTTAACCAGTTAAATGCTCAATTAAATGATGCTCCGGAGCTTATCGATACAAAAGAAGAAGATGACCGTATAGCAGAAATTTCAGTTCAACTTGGGGAAATGAATGCAAAAATACGTACAAGAAGAGAACGAATTACCCGGTTAGCCGACAGACATAATCAGCTTAAACTTGAGTTATCAAGAAAAACACAAGCACGTAATGATTTAGGTCCACTCGAACAAAAAATGGAGTTAACTAAAAAGCTAATTAACGCTACTGCTGAGTTTATTGAGCGTGTGACAGTGTTAAAAGCTAAACAGTTGAAAGATGAAATTGAAAGCATTCTTCTTAGGCTTTTTAGGAAAAGTGACCTTCATCGAGTTGAATTTGACTCAAATCAATTTGTCTTAAAAGTTTTTGATGAAGATAATAATGAGATTGATTTGAACTCCAGGTCAGAAGGGGAAAAACAGCTGATCGCTCTATCAATGATATGGGCACTTACCAAAGTCTCTGGGACAAACTTTCCGTTTGTAATAGATACTCCATTGGCTCGTTTGGACAGTATACATCGTTCTAGACTCGTTGACCATTTCTTTACTAATCTTAGTGACCAAGTAATTATTCTGACGACTGACACAGAAATCACTAAGGACTTCTTAGAGGATATTAAACCTCACGTCCAGCAATCGTATGTACTTGAGTATAAAGATGAAGAAAATGCCACTTCGGTTCGAGAAGGATACTTTGAGTTTGTGTAAGGAGGTTATTTAGCATGCATCTTTCAATTGAAGGTGAGGAAAAGCTATTTCGCATCATGAGCCAGCTGGAATTTTCCGAGAAACAACGTCCAGAGGCTTTGCGTTTGGCATTTATAAAAGGTTTAGCTGAAACAAAGGGTATACCAGAAAAAGTAAGCCGTAAAACCCGGTTTGAGTTTCCTCAGAGCGTAATTGCAAAGGGTGAAGAGGTTGTCATATTTAAACATCTAATCATTGATAAAGCTGGCGAGCCGCTCGATGATAAACTAATCGAGGATTATATGACAAGATTTATCGAGGAAGGTCTTATTCTTATGAGCAAAGAAGTTGAGGCATTGTCAGACTTGGATAATTATATGCTCTATTTAGTCGATAAGCATGGGTAGCATATACATAGGAAGAATAAAGGCACAGATGATAAATAAACAGTAATAAGTAGGATAAAAATTATTGTCCGCCACACACTAAAGACTGGAAAACGTACGTGCTTATCCCCAAGCGTACCTCCAGTCTTTTTCATCTGCCGCGGCGAAACAGGGCAGAGATTCCTCAAATTGATCTCGCATATCTAGCCAAGCGGAAATTCAGTCGTATCGAGGGTTTTGGGGATGTGGGGAGGGCGTTTCTCAGGCTCTTTCCCAGGCTTTCATAACCTAAACCCATTCCGATCCCTGCTTTGTCCCTGCCTTTAAGGACAACAATTATTATCCTGTTTAGTGCATTCCAAGACTTCATATTTATCAATGAAGACTTACTTATGATTGGAATCAAGAGAGTCAATTATTGTATAGTTTTACTATATTCTTTCGCTTTTTAGTTTGATCAAAAGTGTTTTCACCATTCATCGGGAATTGTAAAATCGCCGAAATAGGGACTCTCATAGGGAGGGATGTTTTCAATCAACCATTTATCTCGAAACGTTTGTGCATCTTTATCGACAAGTTGTTTTTTTGTTCTAGTTGTTAGAAGAGAAGATTCGCTATAATCCCTAGATCTTAATTGATGGTCATAGAACATATCTTTCCTTGCTTTTTTATATGAATTATGTCTAATATCTAAAAATGCATTCGATGAACTGTCTGCATTTACCCAAATTCGATTTATCCATTTTTTCGGTTGATCAGTTACTTTGTCGATACAGTGAATATAATCAGACTGTTCAACAAATTGGTTATAAAAATAGACAGGGCTAAGAAAAGTAAAATCACCATTCTTATCATAAATAATAAAGTAGACCTCAATTAATGATTTTTCTTCGTAGAACCTGTGGTACTCAAATTTCAGCAGGAAATTAATCTTTCCCTTTGTTTCCAATTCGAGGTCCTTATCGAAAAAATAATAAACATCAGACTGTAATTTGAGAATCGTGGTGTAGTCATGGCAACTTCCGGAAAAAGTGTGTAATCTACCGTCTATTTCAATTTGAATTTTTGTTGGCATTTTTACTTTATTCTTATAATGGATCACTGCATCTTCGATATTTTTGAACATTTTCATAAGCATAGCCTCCTATGTGGAAAAGTATTTCGAAATATTTCTAGATTTTCAAAGAGCTGAAAAAAAAGACTGATTGACTTAGCAGAGGATTTTTGTAAGGTCAGAATGCTAACAAGACAGTGAAACCCCTTGTAGCATCGGAAAAAATGTTGACCTAAGTAAAAAATACTCTACTAAATAAATCAGTCAAAAAAGTTAAATGAAAAGACGTTGCCTAAAAACAAAAACCAAAAATTATATAACAAAATTGTAATTATAGTATAATCACCTTTTTTATTGTTTGTCAATATTTTTTTGCGATCTATTAACGCAATTGGTTTTAATGGAGGTAGGCTATGGCAAAATTCTTTATGACTGATGTCCACGGTGATTACAAAGGTTTGATTTCCCTCTTAAAACATGCGGAAATTGACTTCGGACGTGACCAGCTCGTTTTCGGCGGTGATATGATAAACCGTGGGAAAGAAAGTGCATCGGTTGTGCAGGCAGTCAAGTCGTTAACAGACAAATATCCAAAAAGTGTAATCGCATTGATAGGCAATCATGAGGAAATGATGAGTGATTACATTCGAAGTCGGGATCGAACTTGGATGCATCACGGTGGGCGAGAAACACTTAAGCATTTTGAAGAGATGTTTCCTGATGAGACGGAGCGGAAAAAGCATATGGAGTGGGCTTATACGTTGCCTCTGTATTTTGAGGATGATGAGTTTATCTACACCCATGCCGGATTGAATCCTCACGAACAGTTGGATAAACAAAGTCGAGATATTATCTGGATGGGTGAATTTGATTTTTATAGTGTACCGAAGGAAGCTTTACTGGCCTTGACCCACGGGAAGCCGGTCGTGCATGGGCATACACCGGTTGAGCGGATTTACTTCGATGGCGTGAGATTGAATTGCGACTTGGGGTCGAATACATACCAGGTAATAGAGGAACGGGGATTAGGGCTTGTAAATCTGACAGAGATGACCTATTTCGTTTACAAGCAAACACAAAAGAAAATCGAAAAGCGTAAAATTATGCAATTCTAAAAGGGAGAAGGGATACCAGATTGGCTATACGGAAGGAAAGTTGAATTATCGCGATGAGATCTTATCTGCTGTACGAGAGTTCTTAAAGAGGAAAGGGGCGAATGATTTCGAGGTCGGAGAGGTGGTCGCTTTCATGCTTGATAAAAATCCTGATCTGAATGCTTCGACCATTCGGACTCATATTACATCTAGGTGTTTTGTAAATGCATCACCGAACCATGCTGTGACTTATAATGACTATGAACGTATTGGGCGTGGACTTTATCGATTGTATGAGCCGAAGATTAGCGGGGATAGAAAACTTTATTTTGTTGACATAAATACTCGAAAAAATTATTTACTCGCGTTGGACGTTCAAATCGGGCGGGAGGCGGGTAAGGCAAGGGTTGGCTTTTTTGATACGAATCGCGGTAGAGGCTTTGAGGGAGAGGTATTGGTTGAGGAGGAAGGCGGTTTTATTTTTTACACGGAGCAGCGGCGAGTAATGACATTTAGAGTAGCGTCGGTCGAAGAGTTTGATCAATGCTGGAGGAGGCAGATTGAGGGGAGAGTGCCGGAATTTCGGTCGGATGAGGAATTGCATGGGTGGTACTATGAGCAGTTTTTAGGTGAATTGCAGGAGTAGGTAGTCCTACCAAGTTTCCAGTTAACAATTGTAATCGTGTGTAAAATTACCGCTTTCAAGACAGCTGCTAAACATGTTTGGTAGTTTCATTGCTTTCATGGCGAATATTTCGACGTAAAATATTCTAAGGGTTAATGAATCAGGGCATCGTGTGCCATGTGGGAACTAAACTAACCTGCGGGATAGTTACAATATGTGTTACCATTAAGACTGTAATATATCTATTTTTCAAAATCTTGTAAAGTGATTCATTAAGAAGCATTACTTAAGGAGACTGTCCTGAATGAACAATAAAACAGAACCCTGCAAGATATTATACGTGGCGGTAATAGATGAAGCTGGCGAAATAAAAGTGAAACAAAGATATGATGAATTCAGAAATTTGGAAACAAGGGATATAAAAATCATAACTTCTCTTAAAGGCAAAAAATTATTTGAGAGTTTAATGGAATTAAAACAAATAAGTTCGAAGAATGGGAAACTTCAGTTCAATTACTTTGACGCTCACCCCAATGAAGAAGATACCTCTGCATCTATATTGATGGGCAAAGTAGCTGAGTTAATTATCCTTAACCGATGTATCAAAGATAAAATGAACAGAAAGTACGCAAAGGTAGCTAGAAATGGAAAAAGGGAAACAAAGTCGCTAGATAGTTACTTGCCTGTAACCGCATCAAAAGAGAACGACCTAAATACGAACGATAGCCAAATCGATATCTTTTGGGTTAAAAAACCACAAAATGGGGAAGAGGACACGGAAAAAGAGTTTTTACTTAAACTTGACTCTGACAATTTGGCTGGTCTTCAGGTTAAGTTTAGTACAAATGGTTTAAATTATATATTTCCGTTTTTAAGAGATAAAAAATACAATGTTCCTATGATGTATTTTGGTATCAAGGACGATTACGATGAAATACGTTCGAAAATGTACAAACATATAGAATCAAGTGATACATTCAAGCTGAAAAAAAAGAAAGAAATATCGGAGTATATCGATGAAAGATTTGTGAATATGAAATCCTTTGATCGTGATGCTTTCGATGAAGCGGAGAATTTTTACCCGATGATAAAAAAACTCGTCAAAGGAAAAATGAAAATCGACGACTTGTTGGATGGGGAGAAAATTATTAAACAATCGCTAACAAATTATATTTTTGAATCCAATTCTGAACTCATACAAAAAGCAGTACAGGCTCTAAAGCAATAGACTATTGTCTGCTAAAAGAGAATGTGCTGAATTCAACCACTGTTAATAAAAGTATTATTGCTGTAATCCGCGTGTATCAGGATGATCTTAGTGTAGTTCAAGTAGCCTATTCTTTTAGTATTTTATTTAAGAAAGCTATCATTAAAATAATATCTGCCTGATTAGGGCATTACGCTAACGGATACGCGAGCTTAATATTATGAGACAGGAGAGCCACATCCGATTGGGGGGCTCTCTTCATCGAGAGAGTGGTATTTTTCGTTAACAACGTGGCTCTAACTCATCAACCAAGCAACTCTGTGTCTATAAAATATTTATAAGGGCAGAAAGTTGCTCTAATTTGCAGTTAAGAGCAAGAAAAAAGGTGAAATCCATGAAATTATTTCACGGCATCGATTATCCGGTGGGTGAAATTGAAGTTTTAAAGCCGACGATCAAGACTCCGCTTGGGGAATTAGTTTTGTTGCTTAGTATTTCTAACCATCGGTATACTCCAACACGATTGTATCGGCTCATAAATGGCGGACGCTTATTTGATTATGAATCCGATTTTTTTGATTTTTAGCTGGTAATATGCAAACCGTATCCGTTACTTCCCTCCCATATGCATGTTGATGATTGTCGGGGGATCATCTTCAGGTTAAAACCCAAGAATGATTCCACCATTGATTCGTGCGACCTTTCGTGAAGGCTATATTTGGAATGATAATGATTTTACTGGCGGTGAACATCTTGAGGCGGCCGAATATGAAAACTAAAAGTAAAGGATTCACAATGGCCACATGCTCATGGGAAGGAGAAATCGGGGAGATATGATTCCCGAATCCCTAATGTTAAAGAACGATGAAGAAATATACGGTTTTATTGATTTCTTTGATCATGGACTGCGGGTACCGATGACGACAATTCAGCCAGAAGAGATGTGCCAGATTCATTTTGTGGTGGCATGGAAAAAAAGTGCGGAGATGAAGAGATGGATAGGCAAGATGTCTCTACTTGGTACGCGATGGATCAGTTAACCACTCATTTGTTAGAGGCTGAGGGATTATTTTAATGAAACGGCAGTATGATAGTCGCATATGCACTTGGAAATCAGGGAATGAGCTTACGGTTTTATACCTTAATGAATGGTTTGCATTCCGGAATCATACCGTTTCCAAGATTCTCAATATTGTTGCCAACATAACCGAATTACTTTTATGGATATAAGTGGTTGACAGTCGCTGTGGTTAGCAGTATCATGGTAAAAATATTTACTGTTTGATATGAAGGAATGAGTCAAATGCATGCGATAATCGATAAACCGGAAATTCTTCATAATAAATTTTTTAGCCCTGGGAGCGATCCTGGGGCTTTTTAATTTCGTTGCCAATATAACAAAGGTGATGAACACTAAAGTCAACGTAATAGGTTACCACAGGCAAGAAGGAAAGGCTCGGAAAAAGGGCGAGGAAAACCGTAAAATTGCCCAATAATAGCACAGTTTGAAGCGAAAACAGCAAAAACAACCGCTTTTTTTCAGAGGAAACATGGATTTGACCTTAAGGGCTTGCCATAACGATTACGTGAATGGGGCAGCTAAATGTACAAGTAAACCATTGCAGCACAAGAGATTTTCCGGCTTGCTCTAGTAATAGGTTCATCGGGGTCATATATATGATACTCGAAATTCTTAAACAAAAGTGTTAGGACTCGCAAAAAAAACTGATCAACTTAGAGATGAACGGAAATTTGGTCAAAAGTGGCGGAGTTTAAGGTGGAAAATGACAAAAACAATCGAGTTACGGATGATTTTATGCCAAAGTACTGGACTTGGACTTTTTTGGGGGAGATGACACACATGCTGGCGAAATTGAAGACGAAGGAATTTGTCCAACGGATCACATGGTTGGAAGTGGTGGCAGATTTGGCCATGATCGCTGGAGGCCTCGTGATTGGCTACTACATCAGACAGCGTTTTTTAAAACAGTTCGGAGGGGGAGGGGGATAGAGTGATGATCGAACATACTCCTCCCCTAAGTACTCCTTTCTGTCATCTGCACTGTATAAATTTGATTAAGCAAAGGCACATAGTAGTGGCCCGCTTGCGAAAATTCATCGTGTATATCGGATTCATCGATAAACATATCGCGTCCAATGTGGCAAGCTTACCGCTCTGTAAGCCTTTTGTTAACATATTCCACTTTTGATCCGATGGATGCTCTATAAAACAGGTGTCCGTACATTTCTAGTTCCCCTTTTCGATTTGTTGATACCCTAATTTTAGTAAGCGATAGTGACTAGTACTATGGAAAAACGGTTCGAGCTGGTTCGAGCAAAAGACAGGGTCAAGGTGGGAAGAAGGGCAGGGAAAAGTCAGAGTGGCGGCAAAAATTGATTTGATTGAGTAGATGGAATGGCTCAAATTTGGAGTTGGATTGGAGCAGAGTTGAATATTGATGGGAACCGATAACATATTTATGCAGGTCCTTTGGCCGACCGTAACATGTACTTCGCGTTAATTTGGAGACGCATTTTGGCAAAATGAGGACCGTAGGCAGTTGGCGAGGTAGGTATTAGCCCAATTTCAAGGAGAAAGGCGGGAATTTGGGGTTTGGTATCAGATCTGCGAATGGTTTTAACTGGCTGGGGGCAAGAAGAGCGGGGAGGCTACTCAGCAATTTTTTAATTAGGGATATTGATATGTTATAGAAGTTATATATAGTGTCAAAATCTTTTCCATATAAATTCAGTACATTGAATTAACTGGCTTCATATGTTTCGGGAAAAATGATGGTTTATTACGATTTATATTGAAATTATGCAGATGAAAAATATACATTATATAGATCATTTGTATAAGGCGTATAGAGAAAGTATTGATGTTTTCCATATAAGGGTGGGGAGAGGTGGGGCTGGATTACGTTATAAACCACTCAGCATAATACACGGAATGTGTTGATCGAGGGTAGGATTTCACTTCAAAAAGGAATAAGAATACCGGAGTTAAGGTTGTTCTTTGAGGATAATGGGAGAGATTTTCGAAAGAAATGGCAAAAGTTGAGGAGTTTGAACATTACTGAGATTCCAGATAGTCCACGGAGGGACTATTATTATTGAAAGTAGTTGGCTGGGTTGTTGATTACGTTCAAGATGAAGTTTTCGATGAAAAACAAAGATTTTGCCAGAGTTTTAAGAAAAAATCATCAAAAGTGAGGGACTAATCGGTAAATAATATCTGCATGATCGTTGGATCAATGCGAGGGGAATTTTTAGATGGCTTGTAATATTGTACAGATGAAATACTGAAGAGTTAAAAAAGATGTCTCTTTAAAATATTGATCCGCGGTAATTGAACGTGGTCATATCGTGGACATCGCTTAATATTTTCAATATAATTATTATTATAACTGTATTGACAAATAATTATTTTTATGATTGACACATTAGTTCTTGAGCGGTATGATGACTCCTATAAGCATTTTCTTTAAAAGGATGATGAATATGAATACGGTAATCAAGGATTTTCAAATAGTAAATAGACTGTTTAATGACTAGCCCTGGGACACGCCTCCTAGGGCTTTTTTTAATTGAGTTGCTTCCCTAACGATATTGAAGAACCGTAGATCTAGTATAAGCATTAGGAGTTATATGCTATTTTACCGAAATGTAACGGACTTATCAGCGAATTTAAGAATAAGATGGCGAGTTTGCTACGGAGGAGGTGAGCTAGATGTTTGCCAAGTTGACTCAGAAAGAGTTTGTTCAAAAGATTTTAATTGAAATCGTTTGTGATTCAACAATGCTGGTAGGTGGTCTTGTTATCGGTTACTACATTAAAATACTGCTGTCTTAAATGATGTGCCTATCAGTAATGATGAGAGTTGATATTTATTGGAGTGATTAATCGAATGACAAAGAATTATCAAGACAATGAGCTTTTTGGGGAGCGTTATGGTGAGACTTACAAAAAAGTAATAAGAGATGACGGTGATACAAGCGATGATTGCCAACGGAATAGAGAAGCCGAACGGAGTAACGCATTGCACGAGAGTATAGATATGACTCAAGCTAATAATGATGAGGATGCAATGATTGAAGAAATAATCGAGTTTGAAGACGCTTTTCCGGATGGTGTTTATGCGGTACCATCTTCACCTGAATCGCCGCGAGTTAAAGTAAGAGCCTTAAGTGATTATTGTAAACGACATGGAAAGAAACCGTCTGATTTGAGCGAAGAAGAGATGGAGTGTTTCTTGGATCGCAATCATAATGGAGAGTAACAGTGAGATTGAATTTATTACAATCGGAGATTACATCGTGGCTAAGCAAATTGGAGTTCTGAATGATCGAATTAACATCTGGACTCTGTTGAAGACTTGAAAGGAAAGTTGATGTGGATGAGGATGTCTGAAGAACGTCAAAGTACACAGTGCACGTGTGGTGGGCATGCTGTTTTTATAATTGACACGGTGGGGCTAAATGTTGGAGATGAGGAGGTCAGTGTTCATCAAGTTCCTCATTATCGATGCACAGACTGTCAAGCAGTCAAGTTTGGGAAGGATAATCAAGGACTGATTGAATTGACTAGATTTGCCATTGTAAATAAAATGCGAGAGATCGATTTTTCCAAGAAAGCTGAGCATCTGATTAAGTTCAAAATCCAGTTGGATGATGCTACAAGACGGAAAGTCGAAGAGGCGATATTTCATCAAATGGGGCTAATACAGGATCAGGAAGATTTTGTAGTAATTATTGGACAAAAGTGTTTTTGTGGGGTAAGGCAAAAGGATCGATTTTTAATTATTAACGTCATAAATCGTGTGCTGTAGTAATATACAAAAATATCCAATTTGGAGGAATCAATATGCAACTTCGTATTTTCCTTGGTTTTAAAGAGCATGGACAAGTGTATGGATGCTTGTCTTTCCAGTGTCCTAATAGCAGACGTTTTACTGATCATAGTGAGGCTGTAGTTGCCGAAGCTTTTACAAAGCATTCACTTTCGATTCTAAAACAGGCTCTGAGTGATATTAAGTGGATGCCTCCCGCGGAAGATTTACACAACGGCTCTATGTTCAAACGTTATGTAGAGCAAGGGGGAATTCGGGGGTTCTCGACATTCCTGTACGATCTAATGCGTTGTCTAACTAACAACGATAAGGCATTTTATGCACCTGGCGTGGGGCGTATCAAACCGGACTCCTCTGCCAAAGTTAAAGAGTATATTCGAGATGGATATGTTCACTTTTACAATGATGCCGAAGCTTTTGAGAAAGGCGATTATGATATCGCTGCTATCATTGATTTGGATGAAGGAAAACTCATTCAACTTAGCAATGCGGGGAAGCTTAGTGGGAACTTTAAAGATGAGGAGACTGAGATAAGACATTTTGTGTAAAATCTAATTTATTGTTGAGGGAGTGTAGGGTATGCTGGAAAAAAGCCATTTTTGAAATCATCTATGGAACCGCATAAAATTACTGGCGAAGTATGGAATGATCACAGTAGTGATGAAAATAAATTTGAACTTTAGGATGGAATTCCCTTTAGTTTAGATGGTTGATAGTTGTAGTACCCTGTAAGCAGGGATAAAAGCGTTCGGAGGATTTGCAGGGTGGGTATTTGCCTCTATAGGGGCTAGGCTTAATATGAGTTTCTCATAAACGTAAACCAACAAGCAGGATTAACGAATTTCAAAATTAAATTGGCGGGTATGGTTATATGAAAAATCGTTAAAAGTTCACGGGGATACCGCGTAAAATCAGCAAAAGTTCGAGAGTTAATGGTGAAATTTGCCCGAAAGAGGTGAGAATCAGATGGATCAGGAGATTTTCGTAAAATATCTTGAGGAATTGCGAGGTCACCTATTCGGGGAGCTTTCAACAGAAGAAATATTGCGATCATTTAGAAACAGTCATCGTAAGAGTAGGTATGTATCGCAATTGATGTTAAAAGATAAAGAAACCTTCTATAGGCTTCGGAACCGGAGTATGATCTCGAAACCATTAATAACAATGTCTTGTCGGCTCTCTTTCATCAAGAGAGACACCGGAATCTGAAGCAACACTTCTTGATGTGTCGGAAAGTATGATAACTGCTCCGGCATCACTATATGAGATACAAGTAATGGATAAGGATTTTCAAATTTAGAGCTGTGGATGAATAAACAGATGGAGCAAGAAGGGGATCCCGAAAAAGACAAAGTACAGAAATAATTAAGCCGCGATGTACTATGAACTGTATAAAAGGAGTCTTGATCGATGGAGGTAAAGTGGAAACGAAGAGTTGGTTTGAGAAAGCAATCGTTCAAAAGTAATGCAAGTACAGAGCTGGATACCAAAATTCCAGAAATGGGACAACGGGAGATTAAAGCGACGATAAATGCTTTACGAGTGCTTCGCTTTCAATAAATAAATGGCGGAGAATGTGAACAATTTATTCGAGGTGAACACAATGGTTCCTAATAACTTCCAGTACCGCGAGTTAGTGGCTGAAAGATTACAAAATTATATGAAGGCGAACCGATATTCAAAAAGGAGATTTTCTGATTTTGTTGGCATTTCAAGACCCACTCTGGATCAGATATTGCACGCGAGTAGCCCTAATCGTCTTGCATTCAATAAGCAAATGAGGAGGATTACGGATGTTCTCGGTCTACCAAATAATTACTTTTTGAAAGAAGAGGAAGATTCGTGCAATAGTCAGTAATCATAGCTGTATCAACAATATCCACAATGAAGCGTGTGGATAAATTCTGGATAACTGCTGATTTGTTAATATTGTTTTGTTAGAACCGACTATATCCCCAACTTATTCTCATCGAATATAGGCAATTCTCTCTTCAAAACTACATATTGGCAAGTATTGTTTTCACATTTAGGACCTGTTAAGATTTGTTTTATTACGAATATATGTTCCTGACTCGGAGGTGGAATCAATGTTATCTAAGGCAGTTTGGGAAATATTAATAAAATCAGCGGCTATCGAAAATGAGGACGTTCTACTCCAGAACCGGAGCGGATGTCCTTTTTAATTTTCAAAGTTGTTATGTAGGCAACACAGTCATAAAGGCAGAGAACAGTGGAGAGTCCTGGCTGTGAGGGTTAGAATGGCAAAACATTTTTGATGCGATGTTCCGGCAAAGTATCAATCCTGTCCTTGTCAGAAAGAAAATGATGAAGCTCCCCAAGTTTGGGTGGGGTATTAGATGGGAATTTGAAGAGGAGATCGAGGTTGTATGTATATATGCACAAAGACGGCTGATACTCATCATTATCATTGGAAGTGAGAAAAAGATGAAGAAATTGAGGAAAGTAAGGGATCGGAGTCGGGTTCGAGGAATAGGCAGAACAAGTGGATAGGGAAGTTCATGCATAGGAGGAGGTAGAGTGCACAATAAGTATCCTCAGTTTAGCTGGAGTCTGTCTCGTCACAACACATTGATGGAATGTCCTCGCCGCTACGCATTTGCATATTACTTCGCATACGGAGGATGGCAAAAAGGGGCATCAAACTTCTCAAAACATATATTTAGACTTAAGACATTACAATCGATCCATATTTTGTATGGATCATCTATTCACAACCAAATTCATGGTATTGTCAGCGAGCTTGACAATGGAAGCCAGATGCCTACTGAACAAAAGATTATTGCAGGTGTACGTTCTGATCTTAACCAAGCGTATCAGGAATCAAAGAATCAACAAGCCTTATGGTATGAAAAGCCTACCGACAGCAAAATGTTGTCGGAAATATATTATGATAACGAACTGTCATTGGAGTTGATTCAAGAGCTTCAAATGAAATTGCTTGTTACTACTGATAATTTACTTTCTTGTTCGACGTTCCACGATTTACTACAACGGCGGAAACAAATTAAAATTATTGCCGCGGAAAAGTTTCGATGCATGGAATTAAATGGTGCGAAGGTTTGGGTTGTTATGGATTTGGTATACCGTGATTTGGAGAAGGGCAAGTATATTATCGTCGATTTTAAGACGGGTAAGAAGTCCAATAGCTTTGGGGATCGAACACAGCTTATACTGTATGGAAAATATATCCAAAATATATTTAATCTGGATGATTCACTTGAGCAAATAGAGCTGAGAAATGAATACTTGCAGGATGGGACAAGCGTAAACTATACCCCTAAGTCCTTCGATTTCGATAGTATTGATTACCAAATCCAAACCAGTATGGATCGAATGTACACTTACCTAGTGGATGAGGAAAATAATACTCCCAAAGAGATCGATTCGTTTGACCAGACGGAGAACATATCAACTTGTAAGAGATGCAGTTTCAAGGAACTATGTGGAAGGATTTGAGGAGTAATTTGCAATTGCTCAGCCTTAAAATAATACCGAAGTTGAATTATAAATGTCAGCCTAATATCTAAAATACAATATGTTCAAGAAAAAGGATTCAGCTTTTTGGAACATAAATCAGGAGAAGCAAAAAGGGAAAAGGAGAACGGAAAATGGATAATGGCAGGGAGAAAAATGTGAATACAGGTAAACAAAGTCATGAAGAAGATGAAGGGAGAAACAGTCAGACATTCGGGGTTTCGGAGAATTTTGGGTTATTGCTTAAACACCATAGAACCTTACAAAACCTTACTTTAAAGGAATTGGAAGAGATCTCCGGTGTCAGCTCCAGTTATCTTAATAGGCTTGAGAAGGGGGATAGAAAGTCACCTAGTATCTCTAAATGTTTCCAAATTTGCGATGCACTTGAAATTCCGTACTATGCTATTCTTCAAACAGCACTGAGTGAAGCGGTAAAAGCTCGGGAAGAGGCCTCCATGACCTTGCCTGAATTGTTAATCTCCAATGATTTTTGCATAAACCAGGAGCAGATTAGAAAGGAAGCTAAATGGCATCTTATCCAAATCATTGAGTATCTTCTGACTTGCTCGTGGGGAAATCAGAAGGTGGAGGAATTGTTCGAACTTTCGAAAATGATTGATCAATTTAAAGAAGCAGTATAAGAATTTGGACATGGAGAAGGAGTCTGATTATCAGGCTCCTTTTTTCAAAGGGAGTGGGTACTTATGGGGCGAAACGAAACGGAGTTTTTCCTGAGTTTATACATGAAGAAACGAAAGGATCTATTGGAAAGTATTTTGGGGTTGAAGCTAGAAAAAATCCAACTTGAACAAACAAATGGACGCAAAAAAATAGATTTTTCGGCAATTAATGTCCAGCGACGTTTACAAGTATTTATCGAAAATCAAAAAACGTCCTCTGATCTAGGGCACCTTAACGAAAAAGTGCTTCCGATCATTCAAGGGTTACAAGAAGGTATAGTAGTTTGGATAAGCTCAAAATTTAATACGGAGCTTATAGCCGCGGTGAAAGACTTGCTCAATCAATCGAAGCATAAGTACATCAATTTTTATGCAATCGAAGTTAGTTCAGCGTTGATACTTGAGTTAGAAGGTTTAAATGAAGTTGATAGGTTGAAGGTGTGGGATAAGCTTGATACTATGGATCGAATTAACCAGCCATTCCGATTAGTTGATAAGCATGAGCGAATTCCAAAGACACACATGGGTAAGGCGATTGTCGAAAATTACAATGATCTGAATCGGATTGAGGATATTCAGGAGTACATACTGGAGCAATTGAGAATCACCATACCGTCATTTTTGAACATTCATAAGTCGAAGAAATGTAACCAGAATAATCGAAGTATCTCAATAGGGGGCGGTGTAGATGGAATTACATTTCGATGTTCTGTGAAAGACAGGGATAATCGTGCATACGTCAAATTGTGTTTTGATTCAAACCATTCCGATGAATACAAACAATTATTTGCTCTGCAGCCACTTATGAAAGAGATGATTCATCCTCAAATCAAAATGGAAAAACGGAGTATTATTATTTCATTTAATCCATCTTCGAATCTGGATGATACAGTTTTGCAAATCGGTGAACTCTTAGGAAAGATGGTTACATTTTTTGATCCAATCATTCATGGCAGAAAAAATATTAATTATTACCTTGGCGAGATAAGAAGCGAGAAGGAAGACCGGAAAGTACCGACGACGGACATTATAATAAATCCGAGGGAATGGTTGATGATGCCTGGCATCGAACCATGGATAGCTGAATTGTTGGCGGAAGAAATAAGTGATGAACATGCACTCCAAGTTAATCAGGAGAGACTGGCAGAGTATCTTAACATATAGCTAAATGATTTTGATGTTTAAACAGCGTCTTTACAATTCGAAATGTTATGGGAGTAGAGTGAGTGGGAAATGAAATTGAATAAAGTCCAGGAGCAGTATGTAAAGCAGCGGAAAAGGGAATATAAGGAGCATTGCTAGAAGAACGGCTTGATTATAAGAATCGATATCTGGAGAGACCTCGTGGTACAATGGGTGTTTGACCACCAGATGGAGCAGATGAGTCGAAGTTAAAGGGAATCCCCGATATCACATACAAGATTATTTCAGAAGAGCCTCAGAGGTCGATGAGGCTCTTTTAGTATTTGGCAATAAAATAGAACGTTGAGTAGGCAATTAGAACCTGCATACGTAAGTATGGAAATTATCGAAAATGTCATCATTCATCTTGATGCTTCGTACGGAGAACTGAGAATTTTTAAAGTGAACCCGTGGACCTAAAACGGTGGCTTTTCACTAAAACCCTCAAGCACCTGCCCGCTAACGTAATGAGGCTACTTACGTCGAACCCGCGGCAGCCTCATGATGTATGTATGGAGCAATCGTTCCTCGTCAGTATATTAACAATATTCTTAATCCCACCAAAAATACCATCTTGGGGAATTAATAAGTGATCCTGCTAGAGAATTTACTGTTCCTACCCCTTGCCAAACAATGTCACCACAAAACCCAAACTGTTCCCAAGCTAAAAATTCTGATTCTTCCTGTGTTTTAGGCGGTTTCTCAACAAGTAGTTCCCAAACATCATGAGTAACTAATCCTGGCCTGGCTCCATATTTTTCATACCAGTATTTGAACACTGCAACTTGCTCCTCTGGTAAAGGACAAGAATTAAACCCGCCCATCGGAATCCAAGCGGCCACTTCCCAAGGTTTATTTGTAGGAATTTTTGCAATTATTATATTCTGATTTCCCACATTTTCAATTGAGGTAAAATCATTCGTCTGTCCCTCTAAAGAAAACTCACCAACGATATCGTACTCTTCCTCCTCAGGCATGGCTTCATCAATTCGTTTCTTTAATAATTCTATTGCATCGATATCATTCGCTTTGGCTATGATTGATTCTAGATGATACTTATCGGTCATGGTATTAACGAGTTCAATCATAATCTCAGAAGGAATAATTATTAGAGGGGTATATCCTTCATTCTCCCCCTTAATTAGAGCTTGACGATACTTAGTCATAATTCTTTGAGCATCGTTCTCTCGAATAATATGACACTCACAGCCTAATTTAGAAATGAACTCTTTTACGTGATCTTTCTTTTCTACTTTCCTCCTGAATCTATCAAATATTCCCACGTCTTTTTAACCCTCCTAAACTAACTCTAAAGGTGAAAAGATTCAAACAAAATCCATCAATCGTTCTCCGTTTCGATGTTCTCTCAATGCCTTAAAATCTCTATTGGTTTGGTTTATGTCATAGAAGTTCAACATCATATCACGTTATCCTGCCAGTTAGCTTAATGCCGTTTCCAATCTAATACTAATTTTTCAGTCTAATGGTTTCTTTTCTTTTAACACCGATTGCACTTGTTACGTAAATGCACTTTATTTCATTTCCGGTTTTCGGGAACTCCCTTCAAAGTTAATGGCTACAATATTTGATTGACCTCTTCCGCCTGTTTATCACGCACCATAGTAAAGAAGGTTTCTTTAATCATGAACCCGCAGCTCCTTTCTCGTCTATGAAAACATATTATTAAAACGGAAGGAAGCCTTCAGTGATACGAACGCTGAACAATACAACTACCTTATTAGTGGGGGTGTGTAAACAGTTTTTAAATTCAAAAAGAGTTTGACAAATATAACTAAATGAAGTAAATTGATTAGACATCTTTTCTAGGCAATAAAATTGTTGCCTTTGTCCGATATTCAATTTTTTTATAGCCATCACAAGGCTGGTTTACTTAATCGAAAGCATAATCTTGAAAACCTACCGAGGGGAAAGTCTGCCCTTTGGCAAACAGGTTCAAGCCCATGCATTGGTTGAGTAAGTCAGTCTTTTTTTGTTCCTTGAAAACTGGATAGGGCTAGTAATGGGTCAAACTTAGTTCGACCATAAGGCAATAGTTACGATCGATGCTTTTACATATTTTGATTGAGAAAGGGTCATCGATCGAATTATTAGGAGGGGATAGAAAATGAGGAGTAATTTAGATGGTATAGATACTCGTATGAAGGGTGATATTGATCGCATTTTTATGAAGAAGCCGGATCCAACAAATGAACAAGAATTCGAGACCACTAATCGAATACTTAAGAAGATAGAACTTAAGCGGAAGGAAGGCTTAACAGGAAAGGCACTGTCCAGAGCTGCATACGGAATCAAAATGAGCGAAGAAGAGCGAGAAAGGCAGGGGTTTGGTGGAGGAGTCTACATTAAACCCAGGGCTAGGGAGAAAAAAGTGATTCGACAACACTTGATTGAGACAGGACGACTTGAATGGTTTATCAAAACCAAACACAACCATCAGCTATCCACTATGATTCAAACCACGCAGGAGCTTGTTGAGGTGGCCAACACAACAAATATGTTTGAGATGATATTCGAGAATATAAGAGGTGTCAAGGAAAACATTTACTTCTCCCCATGCTTACTCGTTGATGGAAATTTTGCATGGATTTCGAAAGACCGCAAAGGTATGTATCGCTATTTCTCCAAACGTAAAGGCGGCAATTCGATAGGACTTAGCATTTTTGATCTCATCGAGATTATTGATGGAGTCGGAATAGGGGAGAAAAGTGGGTTTAAGCATGCTCAGAAGGAACTTGCAAGACTTCTCGATCTTGATGAATTGCGGGATCCATGGAAGATGGCACAATGCGAGAAATATCTGGGCAATCTAAGGGTTCTTGAGAATAAGGATGGGGGATTAAAGAGGGATTTTCCTGTTTTACATGCGTTTTTGCAACCCTATGTTCCGATTTTGAAATTTTTTAATAATCATGTAGAGATGAGAATCTATAGGTCGTTTAGTTATGATGGGGAGCATGCATTTTTTACCTCCATAAGTCATATGAAGGATACCTTAGGCATAGAGAGGTCTATGGTCGCGAGATCGGTTAACTTGCTGACGTTATTAGGCATGGTTCTTAAGATACCTCATCAAAAGTTGCCGGATCACTTGCTAGGCATATCTGATCAAATGTTAAAAGGGCAAAAAAAATTTAAGAGGATTACATTTTATAATGTTCCAAGCTACGACAAGGCTACTTTAGCCTCTGCGGAGGAGATGGTTCAAAAATTGCAAGCAATGGGTTTCTGGTTCAGCCGTATTTCGGAGGAACGAGTAGCGAAGGCTTTTGGTATTGAGAAAGCAAGAGAAGTATTCCTTCCAGAATACCAGGTTCGATTAAAAAAGGAAAAGGAAGCAATAGATCAAGTTAGGGAGCTGCCATCAGTTGAACAACTCGAAGATGACGTTGATTTTATACCTTTTTAGTTAAGTGGTCGTATTTTTGCATTTATCAATATTATTTCGATTTAAAATGTTAAAATTCAATTCTAATGATGAACTGTTGACTACAAATCATCCTGTTATTCTGTTGTAAATTTGTGTTGATGGTAATCAAAGTGTATAACTTCCCTAAAAGGTTTAAAGCTCTTTAGCATATTTTCCAAGTACAACTATGGTTTTCAAGGCGTTCTCAAGGAACGCGAGGAAAAGTTTAGACAAAGCCAGTCGTGTTTTTCAAACTAAATATCTAAAGATATATTTATTGTTGGAACCAAATTATGTAAAACCGTACCTTGTCCTATTAGCTAAAGCAAAGGTAATTATTACGGAATTTTACTTTCAATGGGCATGTAGGATATGTGATCGATCTAGTGCTACTACGTGATTTGTTAACTATCCGTTGATCTCACCCCATCCATCGTTCTAAGGGTCAAGCCAGGTTCGACCGATAAATCATATTCAGACGCCTGTAGATGAGTAAAATATAAATATAGGTGAAAGTTGCTACAAACTTACATGAGAGGGAGGTCTGTATGAATGAGAACGGTTGGATGAGCCAGTGATTGTCGTTGTCTATAATATAAAAAAATGAAAGGGGCGAATGAAAAAAATGGGATATAGAACAGATTACAGCTTAATGAAATCATTGATGATGAACAGTTCGAATGAAATAATGCACCAAATGGAAGTTACAATCAAGGAATTGGTGGAATTGACAAAAGAGATCTGTGTATATGAAGAAGAGGTGCTTAACAAGATCGTTCCGATTGCAGTGAGGGTTTTACAATTCGAAGGGATTTATAAACAAGCATACTTAAATGAAGAGCATTTATATGCGGACGTTGATTATTGTAAAGATGAAAGAGGAGTAATTCTACGGGGGGTTAAAGTGCACTCAACACTCGAAGATACTTGTGAAAATGAAGAATATAAATGGCAGTTTTATAAGGAAATTTTTTTCTTAGACAATGGTATGATTAAGGCATTCGATACTTTCTACACTGAAGATGAATGCTCATGTTGTGAAGGTGTTCGTTATCAAATCGAGCGATTAGAGTCTAATAAAAGTAATAAGACTGGGTATAAGAACGAACTTAGTATTGAACATATTCTAATTGCTCTTCAGGATCGGGTTAAGGAGTTGGAGTCAAGAAATGGAATGGATGATTAAGCGGTTAGGCAGAGAAGAAGGGAGCTTGACGCAGAAACAATAAGGTATAGAACGTGATCAACACCATTAAGTTTCCAATATTCGTGGTCCGTACTATATTTTGGAACATGGGGGGTGCTTCAAAGGAAGGATCAAGAGAAATTAATTCTCTTGATCAGTACATACTGTTGATAAACAAATGACATAACTCAAAGCATGATTTAAAGTTCATCCAAGATATCCTGTAGCTATTTTCCAAACCAATCAACAAATCAATTGATTCTTACTACTATTGAAGATTCTTCGCTACTGTTTCATTGGTGAAATACCTAATGTCTATAAAACTTTCATCTGTATATCCTTTTTTCGGCTTAATTGTAAGGCGGTCTGGATCGATCGAAGAGAATGGGATAGAAAATTCGTTTGGATACCTGTCACCTTGATCGTAAATTACCCCATAGTTATTAAACACCAGTCTTCTCCACTGCAACCCAATTTGTCTACCAGGATGTAGGATGAAACGTGACTGATTAAGAACAAAAGTTGCAACCCTTTTGTTTCCAATATGTAGTCGTACTTCATTGTGATTTTTCTTTGGTAATGTGATTGCATAATCTTTATATATGCTGTGGAGATATTCAAATAAATTCTGAACAGTTTTTCTGTGATCACCAGCTAACCAGAACAAATAATCTCTATCAAACTCGTTTCCGATTACTTCCTCATTTAAAACACCAATGAAGTTGTTGATTATATAGGTTGATAATTCATGACCCGTTGTTCACTTTGCAATTTACTCTTGAGAAAGATCTTTATCTCTTCCCATGCAATCTCAGAATGTATCCATGATTGTTCTAGTATATGGCTTACTTTGGATTTGTGATTTGTTATTTGTGAACTGTAAAGGGTGCCATTTCCAACCTTTACTTCAACCAAAATTAAAACCTGATTTTCTTCATCATAAAAATAGGCATCCGGATGTCCTTCATCTTCTTTAGCGGGTAGTGCATCATCTATAATTTGCCCCGTATTACTGATGCCCAAAATGTATGCATGTTTTACTGGTAAAGTAAAATCATTATGGAGCTGAAGATTGGCTGTAAAATGTTGATTCATTTCAATTGGTTTGAACGGTTGTTTCCAATTAATGAGGCGTAGAAAATCCGTGATGAGTTGGCAATGTTCGAGAACATGAACCAAAAGATAAGTAACTTTATCTTCTGACTTTTTATAGTTGATTCTGAATGGATTCATTATTCCTCCATTTATCATTTAATGAATTAATTGAACAAGTTGATTGTAACAAATAATGTATGTACCACAAAGAACTGTTGTGGATAAGATTTCCACTCGATAGAGTTCTCCTAGTAACGATATGCGGTGGACTTTCCACATAACTGATCATTATGTATATAGTTTTAGTCAGTCCTGAATTATCAAAAGGGTAGCCGATACTTGTTTTTCGA